>CACXIV010000007.1 GCA_902767845.1 uncultured Ruminococcus sp.
GAATGTCGTCTGCACCTCGCAGATAATTAACGAAAGCAACGGAGTTGTCATTGAGGATCACAGGAACTTCGATAAATATTTGCTTTACACCCTCGTTATCACCTATAAGAACGGAGAAGGCTACGATAGAAACGTGCTTGCGCGTCCGTACATCAGATACACAGACGCAAACGGCCTTGATCGCGTGGCATACAGCGAATACCGCGGAAGATCCAACACACTGGGTGGCTGCTACACGAGCTATAACGCGAATGTGGAAGCGCCGGAACAGGAGGGTTGATTATGAAACAGGAATATAAGAGAACCGTATTGACTATAACGGAATTTGACGAAGAAGATGTTATCACAACCTCCGCGCCCGACAGAAACAACGCGTATAGGAGTCTGAATGATTTGGATTCTATCGGCGCCGACAGCCCGGTACCGCCCGTTTGGTGATAATACAACAGCTAAAAAATAATCAGGATCGACGTTTGAACCGCCGATCCTGATTTTTTATTTGCTCTTTTTATAGTCTTTCGCGAGCTTCGCCATTTGGCGGTACCCGTAGTTATATTCCTCGACCACGTTGTCAAAGAAGAAGCCTACGAATTTTTCCCTGCCCCTCGCCTTGTTCAAAAAACCCTGAAACAGCGCGCGAGAGTAGAACAAGCTCTGAGCCCTTTTGCCGTCGGTCACGGCGCGCCTGAGCGGCTTTACGCTGTTTAGGTAGCTTTCCTTGGGGCGCTTAGTAAGCACCGACTCGGCGGCGCAGATACCCGATCTCAGCGCCATATACAGTCCCTCGCCCGTGATCGGGTCGGCAAAGCCGGCGGCGTCGCCTATAAGCATAACATTATCGGGCAGCTTGTTCTGCGGAACAGGGTTCCCGTAAGGCAAAAACGCGCCGATATATTTAGCGCTGTCGGGATCGACTCCGGATTCGCGCAGGAATCCCACCAAAACGCCCTTGTAGTCGACTCCCTTTCGGTAGGGCGCGCCAAGACCCGCGCAGACAGTGTCGCCGTGGGGGAATACCCACACATATCCGTTATCTATGTATTTGAAATAAATGTCCGCGCTGTCGGTGGGGAACAGCTCCCTCGGAACATACGCCTCGATACCGAACGCCAGCTTTTCCTTTTTGAAATCAAGCCGCTTGTGCGCGATACTTAGCGCTCCGTCGGCAAAGATAAGGTTGGAGTAGCTGATGGTCTTGCCGCTTTTGAGCTTTATTTTATTCGCGGCGTAGTCGATCCTGAGGATCTTTTCTCCCTCAAAAAGCGTTCCGCCCAGCTCCCTGTAGCGGCTGACGAGGGCGTTGTCAAAGTCCTTTCTTTTTACAAGGCGAACAGGTGCCGACAGCGGAGCCGACACAAGCTCCTCGCGGCGCTGAAACAGCCTTATCACCGACGTTGTGTCGCAGAACAGACAGTCGGTGTCGTGCTCGCCGAACAGCCTGTTTATCAGCTTATAGGTCTTGCCCGTGACCATTCCGGCGCAGGTTTTATGACGCGGAAACACGGCCTTGTCTATAACGCAGTTTTTTACGCCTCTTCTTTGCAGGGCTATTCCGCACGACGAGCCGGCGGGACCCGCGCCTATCACAACGGTATCATATTTAACGGACATACAAACACCTTCTACTCTTGATAAATAAATTATAACACAGCGCAAAATAATGTCAATCGCGCAAGCCTGCCGTATTGCAAAAAAACCGCTGATGTTGTATCATAGATAAAAAGGCTGAGGGTGATCGAATGGCGTATTTCGGAAAGTTTTATCTTGACAAGGAAAAGGACATAATCGTCGAGCTGAGCATGGAGGAAAACCGGCTCTGTTATTTGCTGCGCACTCCGTACCACGCGAAGGGCAACCTGATAACCAACCTCGCAAACCTCTGCGGACTGACGCTGAGCACCGGCGACGACGGTCTGAAGGTCATCAGGGGAGAGGTACCCTGCTATGTTGACGAGCGCAACCGCGAGGTGTATGTTTTCAGGCTCGCGGACACAAAGGTAGCGAATATTTATCCCGACGGCGAGATCGAGCGCAAGGCGTATATCCCGGCTATCTCAAAAACGCTGATGAGCCAGACAAAGGATTACCGCCTCGATCAGAAAAAAACGCTCGTAAAAACCTACATCCGCCGCGAGTATAAATTCCGCACAGACCTTCACACCCACATGAACGCCAACCTCGACGCCGACCTGCTTATCGCGCTCGGGATCTATCACCAGATCAATTACCCTCTTTACTATATAAAAAAGCTCCGGCTCCGCTGTACCGAGGAGCAGAAAACCATGCTCGAAAAACAGCGCGCCGAAGTAGCCGAGAGGTTCCGTGATTATCCGCTCTCGGGGAAATACCATATCAGAAAGATAGACGACAACACGTTTATAAATTTTGCCGATCTTATTCTAAATAACCTCGGGAACGCGTCCTACAATATCCCCAAAATACGCGCCTCGCTGACTATCCTGAAGGATGGCCAGGCGGTGTTCACAAATCTTGAAAAGGTATATCTGTACCGCTATGTCTTTACCAAGGGCAGGACGGCGAATCACGGGGTTTCGCTGAAAAACTACCGCGAGATCCCCGACGCGGATATCGCCCGGGCGGTAGGCATGATGATAGCCGACGGCAAAAGTCCCGACTATAGGGGCTTTGACCTGTTTGAAAACAAGCTGCTTTGGATCGCCAGAAGCAGCAAAAGCCGCGGCGTTGATTATCTTGAGATTTCCGACACCACCCTCGTCAAGCCCGAAGCCGCCGCGCGGATGCTCGGAAAGGTGCACCGCGTTATGCCGCTGATCACGCGCGAAACCGGAGTTACGATCCGCTTTTTGGCGGCGGTCAGGCGAATACCGCTGACTATCGTCCGTGACAGGGCGCAGATGTACGAGGACGTTCGGCGCGGACTCGGAGTGATAAGGGCGGTCGCCGCCGACCCGTATGTCGCCGGAAGCGATATTATCGGTGAGGAGATCAACGATATACGCGAGCTAAAGCCCGTGCTGAGGGAGCTCGTGTCGATCGCCGCGGAAAACGACGGCTTCGTGATACGTATCCACGCCGGAGAGAACGACAGCCTTCGCGACAACGTCGCAAACAGCCTGTGCTGCGTCAGGGAATCGCTCGCCGAGGGACAAAAAATGCCGACACTTAGGATAGGCCACGGACTGTACACCGCCAACCTCCGCTCCAAAAAGGGCGAACAGCTCATTCGGGAGCTCGCAGAGAGCGGAGCCGTGCTTGAGTTCCAGCTAACCTCGAACGTCCGCCTAAACAACCTTACCGCGCTTTCAAACCATCCGCTGAAGCAGTACCTGAGGGGCGGCGTAAGCTGTGTTCAGGGCACGGACGGCGGCGCTATCTACGGCACCGATTCGATCGACGAGCAGCTCGCGCTCGAAAGGCTGCTCGATCTGTCTTACGACGACATGCTCAAAATGCGCGAAAGCGAGCGCAGGGTTCTCGAGCGGAGCATGGAGATATTTAACAGAAAAACCGACAGCTTTGACAAAATGCTCGGCGGCGCCGACGCAGAGAGCTTTTTGAACGAAAGGATAGAGCGATACGCTCCCGGTGAAAGCGAGATCATAATCTCGCCGCAAAAGCTCGACAGCGAGACCTGCCTCAAGGATCGTATCAGGGAGATACCGACCGACAAGGTGCCGGTCATCCTGCTCGGCGGAAGCTTCAATTCAAGCCGCCGCTCCACAAGGAGGAATCCGCGGCTGAGCGAGCTTTTAAAAAAGCTCGTCGAGGGGCTCGATCCCGACAAGACCTGCTTTGTTATCGGCAACCGCCTCACGGTTTACGAGCGCGAGCTGACGGAGCTCGCCTCGGACAGGTTCGAGATATTCGCGATAGTCCCTACCAGGATCACCTCGTCGGAGGCTTCGCGGCTGAGGCGTGCGAACGTGGGCGTCAGGGTGTCGATAGAGCCAACCGGCATGGGACTTTACAAGAGCTTCGCTTACGAGATATTCAAGCGCAGACCGTCGGTGGTGGTCGCCCTCGACGGCAATTCCGCCGGAGCGAATACTATCCAGGAGGCAAAAAACGGCAAGCGCGAGGCGCGGATATTCGTGAACCGCCGCGCCAAGGTGCTCTACGCCAAGGCGCAGGCGATACAGGGCTACGTCAGCGTATTTGACGGAGCCGAGGCCGCCGGCAAGATAATCGCCTCGGTCGAAAAAATCTATTCCAAAATGAAATAATTTTTTATTTTTAAGGTTGATTTAAGTTTGACTCTCTATAATCATGCCATAATCAAAAAAGGAGGTCAAACTTATGTTGAAAAAAACTTTTGCAATAATGATCGCGGCGCTGATCATCACCTCGTTCGCGGCATGTAACGGAGCCGGCAGCTCGGATACCGGCAGCGCCTCCGCCTCGGCGACGCAGACAGAGAGCAAATCGAGTTCAAAAGCGGAGAGCTCGGACAGTTCCTCGGACAGTTCCTCGGACTCTAAGGACGAGGAGGTCACATTTACCGGATATGAAAACGGAATAATCGACACGACAAATATGTTTACAAAGCGCGACCTTGAGCAGACGGCCGATACTTCCTCGGCAACGACCCTTGAGGTTTCGGACGGCAAGACCGTTTCGATAACCGAGGAGGGCGTTTATGTTATCAAGGGCAGCGCGAAAAACTGCACTGTCAAGGTAGAGGCGGACGACAACGCCAAGGTGCAGCTCGTGCTCGACGGGGTTAGCGTCACCAACGACAGCGCTCCCGCGATTTATATAGTGTCGGCGGATAAATGCTTTATCACCACAAGCGCGGACAGCAGCCTTTCGGTAACGGGCGCGTTCACCGCGGACGGCGACACCAATACCGACGCGGTCATCTATTCAAAGGACGATATCGTCCTTAACGGAACCGCCGCGCTGACGATCAGCTCGGCTCAGGGCAACGGAATCAGCGGTAAGGACGACGTCAAGATCACAGGCGGCACATACAACATCACCTCGGCGCTCGACAGCGTAGAGGCGAACGATTCTATCGCGGTCTACGACGGCACGTTCAATATCTCGTCCTCAAAGGACGCCTTCCACAGCGAGAACAGCGACGACGATTCGGTCGGCTTCGTCTATATCTGTAACGGCACCTTTACCGTAGAAGCCGGCAGCGATTCGATCCGGGCGATGACATATCTGCAAATCGACGGCGGAACCTTTGAGCTCACCTCGTCCGAGGGACTCGAGGCTACCTCGATTCAGATCAACGACGGCACCATCTCGATCAGCGCCTCCGACGACGGAATCAACGGCTCGCAGAAGAGCAGGTCGGCAGGCACTCCCAATGTCGAGATCAACGGCGGGAAGCTTACCATCGTGATGGGACAGGGAGATACCGACGCGATCGACTGCAACGGCAACATCACCGTCAGCGGCGGATATATCGACATCACGGCTCAGACCTCGTCCTTTGACTACGACGGAACGGCGACCTATAACGGCGGCACCATCATAATCAACGGCGAGCAGGTGGATTCGATCCCCGAGCCTCAGATGATGGGCGGACCCGGCGGAAGAGGCGAAATGAACGGCGGCGGAATGACTCCTCCCAACGGCAATATGGGCGGAAACGGGTTCGGGAACTGATACCGACGCGTAAACACGGCACAACGGAAAATAATTACGGGCGGTCGCTGACCGCCCTGTTTTTTCTGTATTAGAAATATACCGACGCGATTTTCTGCAAAAACCGCCTAAATATGACAAAACAGCTCCAAGCGCCTGACCACCCTGTTTTTGGAGCGTGATATTACAAAATCTCCAAAGGGGTAATAAAGCGCGATAAAAAGTATTTCAAAATGATCCGCGCCCGATAAGGACGACGAGCTGCCGTTTTGTCAAGCTATTCGGCAGAATGACTCCGAAGCAATAAATAAACGGCTGACTTGCTGAGTCAGCCGTGAATTTTATACCATGTTTTCGAGGACTGCGATCAGATCCTCGGCCTTGAACCGCTCGTCTTTGTCAAATTCCGCGTTGAGCGCCTCGGTGTTGTCGTAGGAATGTTCTACCTCCTTGGAGTATCTTTGAAGCACCCTCATGCGGCTGAAGGGATATCCGAGTCCGGCAAAGTATGCGTCCATCTTGCCCGTTACGATATACGCGCAGACGATCCGCTTTATCGAGTACATAACGTCGTTCGAGTTCACCGCCTCAAGGTAGTAGCGGTAGATATAGTACAGCGCGAATTTTTCAAAATCCTTCTCAAAGTCCGCGCTTATTGTCAGCGAATCGGCTCTGTCGGCGGTTTCGCCGAGCGCCTTGCGCCAGTCGCCGCTCATTATCTCGAACCGCTTGTGCATCTCAAAAACAAAGTCCGTGCCGTTGTCGGAGCCGCTTTCAAGCGGAGCGGGCTCCTCTCCGTTCAACAGGCTCTGAACCTGAGCGTTAAATTCAAGGCAGTCCGCAAGCCTGTAGGCGAACGGCTCGCCGCTGTTTGTCAGGAGCTCGACCGAGCGATTCCTCGCCTTTAGCAGAAAGCTCATGTAATCGTCGTCGTTTTCGCTGCTCTCAAGCTCGTAATCGCCGCCGAAATCCGCATAGGCGCTTTTGTCGGAGGCGAGCATGAACCTCGCCGCCTCGGGACACGCGAAGGAAAGGATGTTCTCCCTGAAATCGCCGAAGTCCACCCTGACCCGCGGAAAGTTCGCGCAGGTGCGGCTGAGGTGCTCCTCTCCGAGACCGATATAAATATCGCAGAGCATGTCGTCGTTCCAGAACGGACACCTGCCGTCCGACGACCTGAACACCCTCTCGCCGTATTCGTCGGTGTAGGTCAGCGAGCGGATCTTGTCGCCCAGCTCCGATTTTACGGTGTTGTAGAATTTTTCGGTCTCGCTGTCAACGTCGATATCCCAGTCCTTGCAGCAGCTGTCCTCGCAAAGATTCGCTATACATTTGAATCGCTTGTAAAAATCAGGATAAATGTCTCTCATAAAATCACTTCCGCGAACAATTATAGCACACCGGTAAAAAAATTGCCATATACAGCAAGAAAATTCGGAAAAATATTGATTTTTGACCCTGCTTTTTAGTATAATAAAAGATAAGGCACGGCCTTAAAATCCAAAAGCAAAGGAGTTTTGAACGTGAAAAAGCTGATACTTATTTCGCTGTGCGCCGTTTTATGCGTTCTTTTCTGCGCCTGCGGAGAGGAAACCAAGGAAAACACGGCGACAACCTCGCCGTCCTCATCCGCGACGACGACCGCTCCTAAAACATCGGATACAAAACCGTCCGCGGCAAATCCGAGCGATCCTTCGGACGGAGAAAGCCAGACCTACGAGAACGCAAGGGACGCCGCGGTCGCCGAGGCAAAGAGATTTTTACAAAACGCGAACTATTCCTACAGCGGACTGTACAACGAGCTCGTCAGCATGGGCTACGCCGAGGATGACGCTAAATACGGTGTTGACAACTGCGGAGCCGACTGGAACGAGCAGGCGGTAAAGCGCGCCAAGGCGCTGTCCGGCTATGCGGATTACAACTATGACGCCCTTGTCGAGCAGCTCGAGTACGAGGGCTTCACCCACGATCAGGCGGTGCTCGGAGCGACGTCCGCCTCTCAGTCGTCCGGCTCCGGATCGGATTCCGCGGTAGAGGCTGCTAAAAAATACGTCGAATCGGGCGGATATTCCTACAACGGACTTATCGACCGGCTCGAGTACGACGGCTTTTCTTCCGAGGAAGCGGAATACGCCGCTGACAACTGCGGAGTAGACTGGAACGAGCAGGCTTCAAACGAGGCTAAAAAGCTGCTTGCCGGCGGAGAATACACCAAGGAGGAGCTTGTGGACAAGCTCATCTTCGAGGGCTATACCTACTCACAGGCGGTTTACGCCGCCGAGGCAAACGGATACTGATTTGTCAAGCATACGATCGGAAGAAATATAATATATAAGGGGTAATATTTATGGCAGAAATCAAACCGTTCAGGGGAATGAGATACAACACCGAGCTCGCGGGGGAGATCGCTCAGCTCTGTTGTCCGCCCTACGACATCATCAGCGAGGAGGAAAGACTCTCCTACATAGCCGAGAACGAGTATAACGTCATCAGGCTTGAGCTTCCCAAGGAAGGGGAGGACGTTTATAAGCAAGCCGGAGAGATACTCGACCTCTGGCGCGAAAAGGGCGTGCTTGTCCACGAGGACAAACCTGCCGTCTATATCTACGAGGAGGAATTTAACGCCTACAACAAGCGTTCAAGCGTAAAGGGAATAATCGTCCGCGTAAAGGTGGAGGAGTTCTCAAAGGGAGTTATCCTTCCTCATGAATTTACGCTGTCAAAGGCAAAGACCGACCGCTTCAACCTCATGAAGGCGACGAACTGCAATTTCAGTCAGATCTACGCGCTCTACATGGACGAGGAGCACACAACACTGAAAACGATCGACGCTCTGTCTAAGGGCGATCCCGATCAGAAATTCACCGATAACGACCACATCACCCACAAGCTCTGGATAATCACGGATGAAAAGGTCATCCAAAAGCTCACCGCGGATTTCGCGGACAGAAAGCTCTATATCGCGGACGGCCATCACCGCTACGAAACAGCACTCAACTACCGCGACTACTGCCGCGCCAACGGGATCTCAAAGGAGGGCGATCCGCAGGATTACCAGATGATCTACCTTGTCGATATGCAGCATCCGGGACTTGTGGTGTTCCCGACCCACCGCATGGTTCGCGACCTCGAGAACTTTGACAGGGACGAGGTGCTCAGGGGCTGCGAGGAGTATTTCGACATCAAAAAGTTTACGAGCGTGGGCAATATCAATTCCGAGCTCGGCAAGCAGTATAAGCAGGGCAATAAGGCGTTCGGCTTCTACTGCGGCAAGGGCGAGTGGTATCTGTTGGTACTAAAGGATATCGGCGTGATGTCCAAGGTGCTTCCCGACCTCAGCCCGGCGTCACAGCAGCTTGACGTAAGCGTGCTCCACTCGCTAATTCTTGAAAAGACCATGGGTATCGACAAGGAGAACATGGCGAACCAGATCAACCTGACCTACACCAAGTTCTTTGAGGAGGCTATCATGAAGGTCGACAGGGGCGAGTTCCAGTGCTCGTTCATCCTCAACCCCACAAGGGTCACGGAGATACGCGACGTTGCGGCGGCTGGCGAGAAAATGCCTCAGAAATCGACCTACTTTTACCCCAAGATGATCACGGGTATGGTAATGAACGACCTGAACAAATAAGAGCTATGAGTTGAGAGTTAAGCGTTATTTGACTCTCAACTTTTGCCATTTAAACAAAAGCTCATAACTCATAACAAAAACGGTGGTATTATGAAAATATTGACTGTGTTCACCGGCGGCACGATTGCCTGCTCAAGCAGGGACGGAGTGCTTTCGCCTGATGAGAGCAACGGCTTTCTGCTGCTCGACATGTACAACAAAACATACGGCGGCGCCGAGTTCGAGACCGCTGTGCCGTACTCGATACTGAGCGAGAACCTCAGCGCCGAAAACCTCGGCATGCTTTACGAAAGTATCAGCGGATACGACCTTTCGCGCTTCGACGGAGTCATCGTCTGCCACGGCACCGATACCCTGCAGTACACCGGCGCGTTTTTGTCGCTGCGCTTCGGGCTTTGCGAGACCCCGATAGTGCTCGCGTCGGCAAATTATCCGCTCGCCGATCCGCGCTCGAACGGCTTTGAAAATTTCAGCGCGTCAGTCAGCTTTATCGGATCGGGGCAGGGGAAGGGCGTGTTCATCGCCTACAAAAACGGCTCCGACAAATATACCGCCGTCCACCGCGCGATCAGAGCGCTGCCGCATCTGCCGTTTTCCGACGAGCTGTTCAGCCTGAAAAATCAGCCGTACGGATATATCGCGGACGGAGCGTTCGTCCCGAATCCCGATTACTCGGAGTCCCAAAGCGAGTTCCCCGTGCTCGGCGCGCCGACCGAAAAAAGCGTGCTTTTCCTCAGGCCGTACCCCGGCATGGTCTATCCGCGGCTCGACGACGGCTTCAAGGCGATCCTGCTCGACAGCTACCATTCGGGCACCATACGCACCGACGGAGCCGAGATCGAGGGATTTTGCGGCGAAGCAAAGCGCCTCGGTATCAATGTTTACCTGACCGGCTCGGAGGAGGGCTTCGGCTACGAGAGCAAGAGCAGATTCTCTTGCCTCGGTATAAAGCCGCTGCCGCCTATGTCGCCGATCGCGGCGTATGTCCGTCTGTGGCTTGAATAAACGCAAAAGAAAGCTCCCTGCCCGATCCCGGGCTGGGAGCTGTTTTTACATATCGTCATTGCGAAAAGCTTTCGGGGAACGCCCGATCACCATCTCGCGCTGAGCTGCGCCTTTGCCGACTCCTTTTTCTTTTTAGCGACATATCTCTGATAACGCGTCTGCTTTCTGTCACGCTTGAGCATGAAGAATGATACCGCGCCGAGGATCACCGCTACAAGTACGAACCAGATCCAGATGTTTGCTGTTCTCTTGACCTGAGCCGCGAAAGAGGGGATAACGGAAGCCGAGCTCGCGAGAGCCTGCTCTGTTACCTTGCTTGTCTTGTCGGCTACGTTGGAAGCCGTGTTAGCGTAGGTCTGGTTTGTCTCGTTCGAGAGGATAAGACCCGAGGGATCGAGCAGACCGGATGTTACCTGGCTCGGACCCGAACCGGCGTTTACCGCCGCGTCCTGCTGTTCCTCAACATTGACAACGGGCGTGGGGTTAGCCGCGGCTTTATCGCTGAAAAGGAGCTCGTATGTAGCGTCGTCGATGATTCCGGTAGCCTCGAGGCCGTTCTGAAGCTGGAACGCCTTTACAGCCTCCTCGGTGATGTCGCCGTAGAAGCCTGTGGGCTCAAGTCCGAAGTAACCGAGCTCAAGGAGCTTGGACTGAACATTGATGACCTCTTCGCTGAAATCGCCGTTCTGTACGATCACCTGAGGAGCGGCAGGCTCTGTCGCCTCCTCAGCGGGAGCTGTTGTCTCCTCCTCGGCAGCCGGTTCCTCGGTAGCCGTGGCGCGGGGAGCGTCGTCGGAGTAAAGAACGTCTCTGTCAGAACCCGCGATACCGTCAACGGTTACGCCGGCAGCTTCCTGGAAGGCGCGGTACGCCTGCTCTGTAGCGTCGCCGAACTCGCCGTCGATGGGGCCGTTGTAGAAGCCGAGCTCCTGAAGACGTGTCTGGATCTTTTCTACCTCTTCACCGGATGAACCGTTGCTCCATGTTGTGGGAGCGCTTGAGCCGGATGAAGAAGAACCGGATGATGACGGTGTGTCGTCCGCGGTAGAGGACATGTTAGAGGGGGTAGTGCTTGAATGTCCGTTGCCGTCGAAGTAGTATGTTGTACCGTCGATAGTTCTTGATGTGTTTACGATATACTGGCCGTCCTCATAGTAGTAGTAGTTACCGTTGAACTTCTCCCAACCGTATGTGGGATACGATACAGCCGCAAGCTTGAACCAGTATGTCCAGTTGTTCCAGCCGCCGATCTCGTCGTAGCATACGCCCCACTCGTCGCCTCTGGCGTCAACTTCCATATTGTTTTCGATATAAACGCCTACGTGTCCGGGTCTCCAAAGACCGAGACCGTGGATCCTGGGGATACCGGCGTCTACCGAGCCCTGCTCGGTGCAGGTTTCGATCATGGCGATACGCTCGCCGCCGCAGT
Organism: uncultured Ruminococcus sp.; assembly: GCA_902767845.1. Lineage (GTDB taxonomy): Bacteria > Bacillota > Clostridia > Oscillospirales > Acutalibacteraceae > Ruminococcoides. The sequence goes on from CACXIV010000007.1 coordinate 11,646, forward strand.
ACGAATAGATAAGTCCCGAGCAGTCGACCGCTCCGGGGGAAGTACCGCCCCATGAATAAGCCCAGCCCTCATAATAAGCGTTGAGCGCGTATTCCGCAAGGCCTGCGCCTGTTCCGCTTGCGCCGGCTGACACACTGCTGCCGAAAACGCATACGCTCGTGATCACGAGAATACACAATGTGACAGCGACCAGTTTCTTGAACCTGTGCATTTTTATTACCTCCAAAAGTAACAAGTAATATTGTTTTGAACGCGGAAATATTACAGCCCGCGAACCACTTGTTAACAAATTTGTAACAATTATATCACCTTTATTTCAAAAAATCAACCCTTTAGCCCCATAATTTTTCATTTTGAGGGATTTTCAGGCACGTTGACCAACATTTATTTCCAATACAGAACTATTTTGAATGAAATGGTTACAGAATTTGTAAAATTGTAATATTTTTCCTGCCAAGCGTAACATTTTCGGAGCCTGATTTGGGTTTTCGGCGGCGTTTTGAGCGGAATTTAACGGTATATAATGTATACGCGCGCGCACGCGCGTAAGCCGGGCTATAATAAAATTATAAAAAATATCAAAAACTCATTGATTTTATTCCGCTAAAATGGTAGAATAGTTGTAATCGACATGCGCAATCGATTCCAAAACATAAATGAAAAGAAAGGATCCTAAAAAATGAGAAAAATACTCTGCGCGCTTTTAGCGTGCCTCATGTGCGTTTCGGCGGCGGTATGCTTCGGCGGCTGCGGCTGTAACAAAGACAAGACAAATAACAAGAGTAATAAGGACGACGGTCCCGGTTATGTTGTTCCCACAACCGAGCCCGACCTTAAAGATGATACTTTCGGTTATTACATCATCAACTCAAAGGAGCTTATGCTCACAAGATTCTACAAGGACGGCGGAAAGGTAGAGATTCCCTCCAACTTCCAGGGCTACGACGTAACAATCATCGGACACAGCGTATTCTACGGCAAGGACATTACCGAGCTCACTGTTCCCGATACGGTAACTGAGATCCAGGACTACGCGTTCGCCGGCAACAAGAATCTCTCAAGCGCCGTGCTTTCAAAGAACCTCAAGGTATTGGGCATCAACGCCTTCTTCAACTGCAAGGAGCTCAAGAGCATAGAGCTTCCCGAATCTCTCAAGGAGATGGGCTCATACGCGTTCTGCGGAACAGGCCTTACAAGCGTTGTGATCCCCGAGAGCAACACGCTTTCATCGCTTCCCCAGTTCTGCTTCTTCCAGTGCGCTTCGCTTAAAGAGGTAACGATCCCCGTTACGATCACAAAGATCCCCAAGGACACCTTCAAGGAGTGCTCGGACGAGCTTGTGATCAAGGCGTACACCGGTTCATACGCTCTCAACTACGCTCAGAAGAACGGAATCAAATTCGAGGAGCTTTCGAGATAAGTAAACATTTTTAATACAGCTTCGTTAATAATCACCGAACAGCCGTTATGAGCGAACTGTTCGGTGATTTTGATATTTACGCGTATGCGGATCGCCGCGTATTCGCGTCAGAAAGGGAGATTTTATGAGTAATAAGGATTATCCTGTTGTACAGAGCGCCAAGAGCTTTAAAAAGGCTCTGGAGAGAGTCAGAGAGGCTCAGGGCGTATTCGCGACATACACTCAGGAGCAGGTTGACAAGATTTTCCTTGCCGCCGCCACAGCCGCAAATAAAGCGAGGATAGAGCTCGCCAAGATGGCTGTTGAGGAAACCGGCATGGGCGTTGTCGAGGACAAGGTCATCAAGAACCACTTTGCCTCGGAGTATATCTACAACACCTACAGAAATACAAAAACCTGCGGAGTGATCGAGGAGGACAAGGTTTTCGGCACAATGAAGATAGCCGAGCCGATAGGCGTTATCGCCGCGGTAATACCGACCACCAACCCCACCTCGACCGCGATTTTCAAGACGCTTATCAGTCTTAAAACAAGGAACGGTATCATCATCAGCCCACATCCCCGCGCCAAGAAAAGCACCATAGCCGCGGCTAAGATCGTTCTTGAGGCGGCTGTAGAGGCAGGCGCCCCCGAGGGCATCATAAGCTGGATCGACGTTCCTTCGCTTGAGCTTACAAATATGCTTATGCAGGAGGCGGACATCATCCTCGCCACAGGCGGCCCCGGAATGGTAAAGGCAGCGTATTCGAGCGGCAAGCCCGCTCTGGGCGTAGGCGCCGGCAACACCCCGGCGATCATCGACGACTCCGCGGACATCCTGCTCGCGGTCAACTCGATCATCCACTCCAAGACCTTTGACAACGGCATGATCTGCGCTTCCGAGCAGAGCGTTATCGCCACAAGAAAGGTCTACGCCAAGGTCAAAAAGGAGTTCAAGGCGCGCGGCTGCTACTTCCTTAATCCCGAGGAGACCGAAAAGGTCAGAAAGACCATCATCATCAACGGCGCGCTGAACGCGAGGATCGTAGGACAAAAGCCCGTTACCATCGCGGCGCTGGCAGGCGTTGAGGTCCCTGAATCGACAAAAATCCTGATCGGCGAGGTCGAGTCGGTCGATATCAGCGAGGAATTTGCTCATGAAAAGCTTTCTCCCGTGCTCGCCATGTACAAGGCAAAGGACTTTGACGACGCGGTCGCCAAGGCGGAACAGCTTATCGCGGACGGCGGCTACGGCCATACCTCCTCGCTCTATATCGACGAGGTCAACGAGAGAGAGAAGATCGACACCTTCGCTTCTCACATGAAAACCTGCCGTATCCTTGTCAACACACCGTCCTCCCACGGCGGTATCGGCGATCTTTACAACTTTAAGCTCACTCCGTCGCTCACCCTCGGCTGCGGCTCATGGGGCGGCAACTCGGTAAGCGAGAACGTAGGAGTAAAGCACCTTATCAATATAAAGACCGTCGCCGAGAGGAGAGAGAATATGCTTTGGTTCAGAGCGCCTGAGAAGGTTTATATCAAGAAGGGCTGCATGCCGGTTGCCCTGCAGGAGCTTAAAGACGTTTTGGGCAAGAAACGCGCGTTCGTCGTCACCGACAGCTTCCTTTACAAAAACGGCTACACCAAGCCCATCACCGACAAGCTTCACGAAATGGGCATTGTTTATACGGTATTCTCCGACGTTGAGCCCGATCCCACGCTCAGGTCGGCTCAGAGCGGCGCCGAAGCCATGACCAAGTTCGAGCCCGACGTTATCATCGCGCTCGGCGGAGGCTCCGCCATGGACGCCGCCAAGATCATGTGGGTGCTCTACGAGCATCCCGACGCGGATTTCAAAGACATGGCGATGCGCTTTGTCGATATCCGCAAGAGGATCTACACCTTCCCCAAGATGGGCGAGAAGGCTTACTTTATCGCTGTTCCCACCTCGTCGGGCACCGGCTCGGAGGTAACTCCCTTCGCCGTTATCACCGACCAGGATACGGGAATCAAATATCCGCTCGCGGACTACGAGCTCATGCCCAACATGGCTATCGTTGACGCCGACAACATGATGAGCGCTCCCAAGGGGCTGACCTCGGCATCAGGTATCGACGCGGTATCTCACGCTCTCGAGGCCTACGCCTCCGTAATGGCGACCGACTTTACCGACGGTCTCGCGCTCAAGGCGCTCAAGGTCATCTTTGAGTACCTGCCCGCGTGCTACGACAACGGACAAAACGAGCCTTTCGCCCGTGAAAAGGTCGCTCACGCCGCTACGATGGCGGGCATGGCTTTCGCCAACGCCTTCCTCGGCGTATGTCACTCAATGGCTCACAAGCTCGGCGCGTTCCACCATATCGCTCACGGCGTCGCGAACGCCCTTATGCTCGAGCAGGTCATCCGTTTCAACTCGTCCGAGGTTCCGACAAAGATGGGCACGTTCTCGCAGTACGATCATCCCCACACCCTCGCGCGTTACGCGGAGGTAGCTCAGTTCCTGGGCTTTGCCGGCAAGAACGATAAGGAGAGCGTAGAGAACCTTATCAAGGGTATCAACGACCTCAAGGCGAGGGTCGGCATCAAGGAGACCATCGCGGACTACGGCGTCGACGAGGAATACTTCCTCAAGACCCTTGACGAGATGTCGGAGCAGGCGTTTGACGACCAGTGCACCGGCGCGAATCCGAGATATCCGCTCATAAGCGAGATCAGGCAGATGTACCTCAACGCGTACTACGGCAACAACAAGGACGCCGTTTGATTGGAAGGGGGCAAGTATAATGAAATTTGACAATGTTTTGGCAGAGAGAAAAAATAAGGTTATATACAGGGACGGAGACCTCGCCGTAAAGGTTTTCGACGAGTCCTTCCCGAAGTCCGACATTCTTAACGAGGCGCTCAATCAGGCAAGGGTAGAGGAAACCGGCCTCAATATCCCCAAGATCGAGGAAGTCAGGAAGATCGACGGCAAGTGGGCTATCATCTCCGACTACATCGAGGGCAAGACGCTGGAGCAGCTCATGGAAGAAGATCCCGACAGGCTCGGAGAGTATCTCGACCTCTTTGTGGATATCCAGATGGAGATCCTCTCGAAGAAATGTCCTCTCCTCAAAAGGTTAAAGGACAAGATGCAGGATAAGATCAGCCAGACCGACCTTGACGCGACCACGCGCTATGAGCTCCACACAAGGCTCGCGTCGATGAAGAATCACGACAAGGTTTGCCACGGCGACTTCACTCCGAGCAATATCATAATCTCCGGCGACGGAACGCCCTATATCCTTGACTGGGCTCACGCTACCCAGGGCAACGGAGCCGCCGACGCCGCGAGAACATACCTCACCTTTATCCTGAAGGATCAGAGGGAGCTTGCGGAGCAGTATCTCAGGCTCTTCTGCGAAAAGACCGACACAGCCCGTCAGTATGTTGAGCGCTGGATGCCGATCGTCGCCGCCTCGCAGTCCGTAAAGGGCAAGCCCGAGGAAAGAGAGCTCCTGCTCTCATGGGCAAGCGTCTGCGAGTACGAATAAGTCGGCAACGTGAAGTTGCATCCGCTCCGCCTATTATAGCGTTTGATTTATATTTTAGCTTTGATCAACGGCGGGTCACAACGCAGCTGAAAGCTCAAAGCCTTTGGTGAGTTGAATAATGACATAAGAATTTAAAAGAGGCGGGGTTCCGCCTCTTTTTGTTTGCCGAATCATCGGTCGTCTATTATCTTTTTGTTCTTTACGCTTGGCGTAATAAAGTTGTTCATAGAATAATCCCAGAGCTTTTTTGAACCCTCTGGGGTTATTTTATTGCGCTCGAGTATCTGGCTGAGTTTGATTTTATTTTCCTCCCAGACCCTGCCGTTTGTGGAGTTGTTGAGCATAGCCGGCTGGATGTTGTCCATGGCGTGGGCAAATTTGGATTCGGGAGTCTCGCAGGCTTCAAACTCGTCCCACAGTGCCCTGAGCTTCTTTGCCTGATCTTCGGGGAGTATGCCGAATATCCTCTCCGCCGCTTTGAGCTCCCGGTCATTCTGGCTGAGCTTTGCGCTTTCGTCGTAGGCGTAGGTGTCGCCGGCGTCGATCTCGACGATATCGTGTATCAGCAGCATAGTCACCGTGCGAAGCACGTCGATCGGCTCGTTGGAGTATTCGCTCAGGAGCACGCACATCAGCGCGGCGTGCCACGCGTGCTCGGCGTCGTTTTCACATTCCCTGCCGTCAGAGAGCAGGGTACGGCGCATTATCCGTTTTTCCTTGTCCGCCTCAAGGCAGAACTCAAATTGCTTTTGCAGTCTCGGTTTGTCCATACTCATTTTTCAAAGCTGAGGGTGATTTCTTTTCTCTTGGGCTTGAAGGCGGTCAGCCTTACGCCTGCCGACTGCAGCATTTTTTTGGAAGCTATCGTCGCAGGGGTCTCGGCGTACTTGTCATACAGGTACACGACCTCGGAAATGCCCGACTGGATTATCGCCTTGGCGCACTCGTTGCAGGGGAAAAGGTCTACAAAAAGCCTCGCGCCCTTTAGATCTCTGCCGCCGGCGTTGAGTATCGCGTTTAGCTCCGCGTGGACGACATAGTTGTACTTTGTGTCCTCGCCCTCGCGATCCCACGAAAAAACATCATCCGAACATCCGTAGGGGAAGCCGTTGTAGCCGGTTGAGAGAATGATATTTTTCCTGTCTACTATGCACGCGCCGACCTGCGTGCTGGGATCCTTGCTGCGCTTTGCCGCCAGCAACGCCACTCCCATGAAGTATTCCGACCATGATAAATAGTCCTTGCGTTTCATAAAATCACCTCAAAGATCAAAAAGTATAAAATGATAACATCATAACCTCCTTAATTGTAACATATTATTTTGCTTTTTGAAAGTACAAAACATGTTATTTGACAAAAAGATTTTTTAAAATATTGATTTTTATCTGTAAAAGGTGTATTATGACGTTACATTAAGTGGGGAGATTAGTTTAGATCTCCCTTATCTGTTATTATCTTAGAGGGTTGGATATGAAAATTATTATTGTTGGCTGCGGAAAGGTCGGCACCTCGATAGCGACAGAGCTTAACTCCGAGGGACATCAGATCAGGCTGATAGACGTCAACAGGGCGGCGGTAACGCGGCTTTCGGATTCCATAGACGCTATGGGGATCGAGGGCAACGGCGCCACCTATGAAACCTTGAAGGAGGCTGAGGTCTCCTCCGCCGATCTGGTGATCGCCGCGACCGCGCGCGACGAGGTGAATCTCTACACCTGTCTTTTGGCAAAAAATTCCGGCGCTAAAAACACCATCGCCAGAGTCCGCAACCCCGAATACACAAACGATCTGTTCAGGGTAAAGGACGCTATGGGACTCTCGATGTCCATCAATCCCGAGCTTACCGCCGCGCTTGAGATAAGCAGGCTGCTCAGGTATTCGGGCGCGCTCGAGATCGACAGCTTCTCAAAGGGAGCCGCCGAGCTTATCAAGGTCGAGGTACCGCAGGGCTCGATGGTCGCCGACAAGGCGATCAGCAGGATAGATATCCAGAAGGGCAAGGTAAGGGTCTGCACCGTTGAGCGCGGAAACGAGGTTTATATCCCGAACGGCGATTTTGTCATCAGAGCCGGCGATAAAATATCTATCGTTTCAAAGCCGGAGGTCGCCGCGAAATTCTTTAAAAAAGCCAGTATCTCGATCGGCAGATGCCGCGACGTTATCATTTTGGGCGGAGGAAAAATATCCTTCTACCTCGCTCAAAAGCTGCTCAAGACCGGCGCCGGCGTAAAGATAATCGAGCGCAATCAGCAGCGCTGCGAGGAGCTCGCCGCCACGCTTCACGACGCGGTGATCATCCACGGCGACTGCATGGATCAGGATCTTCTTCTCAGCGAGGGGGTCGACCGCACCGACGGAGTGGTCGCGCTTATGGATTACGACGAGGAAAACATCCTGATCTCGATGTACGTCAACAGCGTGTCAAAGGCGAAGGTCATCACAAAGGTAAGCAACAGCTCCTTTGACAATATCATCGCTCAGCTCAGGCTCGAGCGCGTTATTGATCCTAAGAGCATCGCCGGCGAGTATATCGCGCGTTATATCAGAGCTATGCAGAATTCGATGGGCAGCAACGTGGAAACGCTTTACAGGCTCAACGAGGACAGGGTAGAGGCGCTTGAGTTCAGGGCGAAATCCACGACAAGACTCGCCGCGATACCGCTTTCTCAGCTAAACCTCAGGGACGACCTGCAGGTCATCTGCATTTCAAGAAGGGGAAAGGTCATTCTTCCCACCGGCAGCGATTGCATAATGCCCGACGACAGGGTCGTAGTCGTTACCAAGCACAAGGGACTGAGCGACCTTGACGATATTTTGAACAGGCGTTGATTTTTGATTATGAATAAACGGATCATTGTTTATATTCTCGGCTGGGTGCTTATAGTAGAGGGTATCGCCATGCAGGTCGGCACGGTAACATCCTTTATCTACCGCGAGCACGAGGGACTGTACTTTTTGATAATAGGCGCGTGCAGCGCTCTTGTGGGCGTGTTCTGCGTAAAATTCAAAAAACAAAAGAACATGGTCTTGTACCAGAAGGCCGGCTTCGCGGCCACCGCGCTGAGCTGGATATTGCTGTCGCTTGTCGGCTGCCTCCCGTTTTTCCTCAGCGGAGAGATCCCGAGCTTTACCGACGCCCTGTTTGAGACCGTGTCGGGCTTTACCACCACGGGAGCAACCATCCTTGTTGAGGTCGAGAAGCTGAGCCACGGCATGCTGATCTGGCGCAGCCTTATGAACTGGCTGGGCGGCATGGGCGTTATCGTGTTCCTGCTCGCGCTTATCCCAAAGCTCGGCGGACAGCAGAACATCTACCTTATGAAGGCCGAAAGCCCCGGCCCGATAATCGGCAAGGCGGTGCCGCATATGCGCACCTACGCCGCCCTGCTTTACGGCATATACTTCGGACTCACCGCGCTGGAGTGCATACTTCTGCTCTGCGGAGGAATGGGCTTTTTCGACGCGATCAACACCAGCTTCGCCACCGCCGGTACGGGCGGCTTCGGCGTTCGCAATACGAATATGGCGGCGTACGACACCTACTATTTCCAGACGGTCATCGCCGTGTTCATGATGCTTTTCGGCATCAATTTCTCGTTTTATATCCTGCTTATCGCGCGTAAGTTCAAGCAGGCGTTCAAGATCGAGGAGCTGTGGTTTTACCTCGGCATCATCGTCACCGCGACCGTTGTGATCGGCTTTACGATCCTTCCGCGATATCATTACGACGTCCACGAGTCGTTCCACCAGAGCTTTTTCTACGTTTCGTCGATCATCACCACCACGGGCTTCGGCATAGGCGACGTCAACGACTGGCCTATGCTCGCCAAGGCGATAATCATTATCATCACGTTTATCGGCGCCATGGCGGGAAGCACCGGCGGCGGCTTCAAGGTTTCGCGAATCGTTCTGCTCGCCAAGGAAGCCAAAAAGGAGATCAAGCTCCTTATCCATCCGCGCAACGTCCGCGCCGTCAAGATGGACGGAAAGGCGATCGACCACAATGTTATGCGAAGCACATCGGTTTTCCTTGTGCTTTATATGATGATATTCATTGTCAGCTTCCTGATTATTTCGATCGAGGGCAAGGATTTTCTGACGAGCTTTACCTCGATAGCCGCTACGCTGAACAACACGGGTCCCGGCATGTCGCTTGTCGGACCGGTCGGCAATTACGCCGTGTTCGGCCACCTTTCAAAATATGTAATGATGTTCGACATGCTCGCGGGCAGGCTCGAGATTTTCCCGATGCTGATTTTGTTCGCGCCGTCGATCTGGAAAAGAACATGACAAAGGGCGCTTTTCGCGCCCTTTATCAGTATCCGCTTATGAAAAAAGTTTTTTTGTCTTTCTTGTTAATATTGCTGCCGTGTCTTGCCGCGTGCGCTCCGCAGGGCGGTAAGGTCAGCGCGAGCCTGTTCGCTATGGACACCTATATGCAGCTCGATATCTACGGGAGTCAGACCGACCTTGACGCGGCGGAAGCCGAGATACAGCGGCTTGACAGGCTGTTTTCCTCAACAGCTCCCGAAAGCGACATCAGCCGTATCAACAATGCCGGTACCGCCGTCATCGACGACGACACCCTCGGTTTGCTGAGCAGGTCTTTGGAGCTTTGCGAAATGACGGACGGATATCTGGATATAACCGTGTATCCGATCGTCGAGAGATGGGGCTTCATCAGCAAAAACTACAGCGTGCCCGAGCGAGGGGAGCTTGAATCTCTGCTGAAAAACGTTGATTATAAGAGAGTCAGCCTAAACAGCGCCGAGATCCTGCCCGAGGGCTTCAAGCTCGATTTGGGCGCCGTTGCGAAGGGCTATACCGCCGATAAGCTAAAGGGGCTGCTTAAAAGCCGCGGCGTGGGATCCGCTGTGCTGAATCTCGGCGGATCGGTTCTCGCTTACGGGAAAAAGCCGAACGGCGAGGACTGGAGAGTGGGTATCACCGACCCAGCGGATACCGAAAAGTACATGGGAGTGATCGCGTGCTCCGACAAAACAGTCGTCACCTCGGGCGATTACGAGAGGTACTTTGAGCGCGACGGAAAGAGATACTGCCACATTATCGACCCGAAAACCGGATATCCTGCCGACAACGGCATAACCTCGGTGACGGTCGTCTCGGATGACGGCACAAAAAACGACGCGCTGTCGACCGCGCTGTTCGTTATGGGCGCCGACAAAGCAAGGGAGTTTATTGCGGCTGACGGCAGCTTTGACTGCGTTATCCTGACGGCGGACAAAAAGGCATATATCACGGAAGGATTGACTGACAGCTTCACCCTTAGCAACACTGAATACGAAACCGCGGTAATTCGCGGCTGACATAATAAGCAAACGCCGCTCTTACCGGAGCGGCGTTTTTGGACGTGTATTATCAGAGATCCCATTCGGGGATGTATTTGTCGGAAGCGGATGACAGATCCTGGGTGAAGCCGTCGAGCCCGAGGCTGAAAAGCTCCTTTTTGACCTTGTCGTACTCCCTTTTTGTTATTGTTCGACCCAGCTTTGGGTCGTTTTTCATCTCGCCCCACGGGATATACTGGCACATGAGGCTGACCAGCGCCTGATCCCCGAACTCGCGCTTTATCATTTCAAGCGCTTTTATGCTGTTTTTTGTGTGCATGGGGAGGATGAGATGGCGGATGATAACGCCCTTTTTCATCATTTTGTCGTCGCCGAACTCCGGCTCGCCGACCTGGAACAGCATTTCCTTGATGGCGGCGAGGGCTGTCGCGACATAATCCGGCGCCGAGGACAGCTTTTCCGCGAGCCTGTCGTCGCTGTATTTGAAATCGGGCAGGTATATGTCCACCAAGCCCTTCATCATGTTCAGGATCTTCGGTGAGGTGTAGCCGCTGCAGTTGTACACCACAGGGACGGAGGGCTTGTATATCCTCAGACTCTCGGCGACCGCCGGCGCGAAGTGGTCGGCTGTCACGAGGTTGATATTGTGCACGCCGTCCTCCTCAAGCAGCTTGTAGCACTTGGCGAGCTGTTCGGGAGTCAGAGCGGTTCCCCTGACTTCGTTCGAGATCTCGTAATTCTGGCAGAATCTGCACCGCATGGTGCAGCCCGAGAAAAACACGGTGCCGCTGCCGTTTTTGCCGCTGATACACGGTTCCTCGCCGAAATGCGGCGCGATCCTTGCCACCACCGGCAGGGTGCCGGCTCGGCAAAAGCCCTTGCCCACATGCTCTGTCCTTAACGCTCCGCATTTGCGCGGACAAATATCGCAAATCATAAAAATCACCGAATATATTTTAGCACATTTTTCGGCGATAATAAAGACTATCGGCTAAAAAATGTTAGATGATCCTCGATGATGTAATCGAGCTGTTCTTCGTCCGCGCCGAGCTCGTTCAGCAGCGCCACAAGCTCGCTGAGCTTTTCTTTTTCGCCGATATCGGGAATCACCCTCACCCTTTGACCGCGGCGAAGAACCTCTATCCCGCAGGAGTCCTCCTCCGAATAAAGCTTGTACTCCAATTTATCACACTCTTTGTGAAAAAATGTCACGTAAATATTACCACTCTCTTTTCTTCCTGTCAAGAATTAAAAGTGAAAAAATTTCAACTTTTACCATATGCACAAAAAGTGCGGATCAACTTGTCGGTTAAGTACAAAACATGGTTATAATATGTTGATTATTCTTTTGGAATATTGTATAATCAAATAACGCGGTTCGTTACCGCGAGGAAGAACAACGGGGAGTTCTTCCGAACAATACTCACTGTTTATTGGGATCACGTGTCTCTTCCAATAAAGAGTGATCGACGGAGGATTCTTATGATAAAGGTAGAGAATCTGAGAAAGGAATTTAAGAAAACTATAAAGGAACCGGGGCTCAAGGGCAGCTTTAAGTCGCTTTTCCGCCCCAAAAGCGAGAAGGTCGTAGCCGTGAACGACATCAGCTTTGATGTTCCCAAGGGCGAGATCCTCGGGTTTATAGGACCGAACGGCGCCGGCAAAAGCACCGTGATAAAAATGCTCACCGGGATACTTACCCCGACCTCGGGCAGATGTACGATCAACGGGAAAAACCCCACGGTCAACCGCAAAAGCTACGTTAAGGAGATCGGCGTCGTGTTCGGACAGCGCACCCAGCTCTGGTGGGATCTTCCGCTGAGGGAGACCTACGGCGTGTTAAAGGAGATCTACGAGGTGCCTGAGGACAGCTTCAAAAAGCGGATGGCGTTCCTCAACGAGGTGCTCGAGCTCGACAGCTTTATCACCAGTCCCGTGCGCACCCTGTCGCTCGGTCAGAGGATGCGCGCCGATATAGCGGCGTCAATGCTCCACAGCCCGAAGGTCTTGTTCCTCGACGAGCCGACGATCGGACTCGACGTAGTTGTCAAGGATAATATCCGCAGCGCTATCGAGCAGATCAACCGTCAGGAGCAGACCACGGTAATACTCACGACACACGACCTCGCGGATATCGAGCTGCTGTCGGACAGGATAGTGATGATCGACAAGGGCAGCAAGGTGTTTGACGGCTCGGTTTCGAGCCTGAAGGACAAATACGGTCAGATCCGCGAGATGAAATTTGAAACCGATTCAAAAAACGCTTCCGAACGCCTCGGCTACGCGGAGAAGTTCGGCTTCGGCGAAGATGATCTCAGCGTGGAGCAGGAGGGAGCGCTCGTAACCGTAAGGTTCAACAGCTCCGTAGCTCCGATCTCCGACGTGCTCGGCTACACCCTGCAAAGAGTGAACGTGAGCGATATTAACGTAAAGGACGCGGATATCGAGGAGATAATCCGCCGCCTGTACAAGCAGGGGGTGGAGGAGTGAAAAGAAAACTAAAGCTCTATCTGCCTTTTATTAACGCCGGCATGCAGGAGACCGCGACGTACCGGGTCAACTTTATATTCTTCCTGCTGGGCGAGGCGCTGGCGTGCGCGGTGTCGTTCTTCATCTGGAACGCCGTTTATAACTCCGGCGGAGAAAACGAGATCAACGGCTTTTCCTTTGAGCAGATGGTCGTCTACATAGTGTTGATGTTTTTGACGAACGGTATCATCGGCAGCGACGCCTCATGGAGCGTCGGCGAGGAGGTGCGCGACGGCACGATCGCCATGCGCCTGCTAAAGCCGGTGAGCTATAACTCGACCTTTCTGTTTCAGGAGTTCGGCAACAAGGTGCTGACCGAGATCGTGCTTATGGTGCCGCTTCTGGTCATCGCCGAGCTGGTGCGCTGGCTTATCTCGGGAGCGGTCGCGTTTTCGGTCGTGCGCTTCCTGATATATCTTCTAAGCTGTACCGCGGCGTACCTGATCAACTTTTTCTTCAACATATGCTTCGGATTTTTGGCGTTCGTAATAAAGTACCTCTGGGGCGCCAATATGATGAAAAACTGTGTAGTCGGCTTTTTGTCGGGCGCTATAATCCCGCTCGCGTTTTTGCCTGCCGGACTGCGTACGGTGATCCTGCTGCTGCCGTTCGCCTCGCTGAACTACACCCCGGTGATGATATACATGGGGATGTACTCGGGGATCGAGACGCTTTGGTATCTCGGGCTGCAGCTGTTTTGGATGATCGCCTTCTGGGGTCTGTCAAAGCTGCTTTGGAGGCTCTCGGTAAAACGCCTCTGCGTACAGGGGGGTTAGCATGAGAAAAATAAGAAGAGCCATGCGGATCCACCGCATATTTATTGCACAGGAGCTAAAGCGCATGATGGAGTACAAGGGTGATTTCATCGTCGGCGTGATCGGATTCTTGCTGGTGCAGTGCTCAAACCTGCTGTTTTTGTGGCTGATATTCGCCAATATCCCGAGCCTGATGGGCTGGAGCCTTGATCAGATAGTGTTCATCTACGGCTTTTCGCTCATCCCGAAGGGGATCGACCACCTGTTTTTCGACAATCTTTGGAATATCGGCTATTTTATCGTGCGCAAGGGCGATTTTGACAAGTACCTAACGCGTCCGGTCAACACGCTGTTCCACGTGCTTGTCGAAAAAATACAGATCGACGCGCTCGGCGAGCTGATCGTCGGTATCGCGCTTGTATGCGTGACCCTGCCCCGGCTCGGCGTTGAGTGGAGCGTTTTAAAGGTATTGCTTGCGGTTTTGGTAATACCGTTCGCCACGCTGATCTACACGGGCATAAAGACCGTCACGGCTTCCGTCGCGTTTTGGACAAAGCGGAGCGGAAGCGTTATATATATGTTTTACATGGTAAACGACTTCGCGAAGTACCCTGCCGCGATCTACAACGAGGTCGTAAAGAACATAATAACATATATCGTACCGTTCGCGCTGACGGCGTATTATCCCGCGCTGTATATTTTGACGGGAGAAAACCCGCTGTTCAATATCGGCATGACGGTGCTCGCGGCGGCGGTGCTGATGACGCTCGGCGTGATCGTCTGGCACAGGGGGATAAGAGCCTACGAATCCGCGGGCTCGTGAATATATAAAATGATTTCGGCCGAAGATCCGATGTGGTCTTCGGCCGTTTATTCTATTTAAAAAGCATATGTGTTAAAAATTGTTTGGGAAACTATACACATTAACCAAAAACGACTATTAATCTTTGTATCAAAGGCTTTTGTGATAATTCTCATTTAGAAATATAATTATGTGTTAGTTTGATAAAATATAATTATCATACTGGGCAAATTGTATGAAATATTTTGCCGGCTTCCCCGATTTGCGAGGCCGGTAAGGATATAGGAGTGATGAAAAGTGAAATTCAAAAAGACGCTTTCGTTAGTTCTTTCGGCTTTGATGGTCATGAGTTCCGCCGTTGTCGCCGCTTCCGCGGCAACCGACGACTCGGAAGGCGTAGGTTCATACAGCAACCAGTCCTTCCTTGAAACTCAGGCAAACAACGCCTATAACGAAGCAAACCTCGGAGCTACCTATTCCGCGGCGTCGACCACCTTCAAAACATGGTCGCCTAACGCCACGGCTGTAAAGGTAAAGCTCTACAAGACCGGTTCGGACAACGAGTCCGGCGCCGGCGTTATCGGTGAGTACGCGATGACTAAAAATTCCTCAACAGGCGTTTGGTCATACACGCTCAGCGGTGATCACAAGAATCAGTACTACACCTATCTTGTTACCATAAACGGTGCAACAAACGAAACACAGGACGTTTACTCAAAGGCAACCGGCGTTAACGGAAAACACTCAATGGTAGTTGACCTTGATTCGACCGACCCCGACGGCTGGAGCAACGACAGTCACGTTCTCCTCAACAGTGCCCAGGAAGCCGTTGTTTGGGAAGTCCACGTCCGCGACTTCTCGATTTCGTCCAATTCTGGCGTAAGCGAGGACAACAAGGGCAGATATCTCGCCTTCGCAGAGGGCGGCACAAAGCTCAACGGCGACGCTAACGGCGTTTCGACCTGCGTTGACTACCTTGTTGAGCAGGGTATCAACTGCGTACAGCTCCAGCCCGTTTACGACTTTGAGTCGGTAGACGAGGATCAGGGCGCTTCTTCCTCAAACCGTAACTGGGGCTATGATCCTCAGAACTACAACGTTCCCGAGGGTTCGTATTCATCCAACCCCTACGACGGCAACGTAAGGATCAAAGAGTTCAAGCAGATGATCCAGGCGCTTCACGACAGAGGAATCTCGGTTGTAATGGACGTTGTTTACAACCACACTTACTCCACCGCCTCCTGCTTCAACAAAACCGTTCCCGGCTACTACTACAGAATGAAGTCCTCGAGCCAGTATTCAAACGGCTCAGGCTGCGGAAACGAGACCGCTTCCGACAAAAAGATGTTCAGGAAGTATATGATCGAGTCCTGCCGCTACTGGGTAGACGAGTATCATATCGACGGCTTCCGTTTCGACCTCATGGGTCTCCATGACATCACAACAATGAACGCTATCCGGTCAAACCTTGACCAGGTAAGCTCAAAGATCCTCATGTACGGCGAGCCTTGGGCTGCAGAGTGGAATTCCGACTACACAGAGTGCGGTCTTTGCCCCAACTCCGCTATCGCGAACAGGATCACATCGCTCAACAGCAGGATCGGTATGTTCAACGACAAGTACCGCGACGCTATCAAGGGCGACACCGACGGCTCCGGCAAGGGCTTTGTTCAGGGCAACACATCCACAAACGTTTCTGCGGTAGTAAACGGCGTAAAGGGTAAGAACTACTCCGCTCAGACGCCCGCGCAGACCATAGCCTACGCGGACGCTCACGATAACCTTATCCTCTGGGATAAGATCCTTAAGAGTAACGGCTCCTCGAGCTACACCGTTACAAGCGAAAGCTCGACCGAAAAATACCGTACTCAGGTAAGAGAGGTAATGGCGCTGCTGCTGACCTCTCAGGGTATTCCGTTCATGACAGCGGGCTCGGAGTTTGGCCGTACCAAGAAGGGCAACAAGAACAGCTACAACGCCTCCGACGCCGTAAACCAGATCGACTGGAGCCGCGTAAGCTCGTTCTCGAACCTCGCGCAGTACTATAAGGGACTCCTCCAGATCCGTAAGAACTACGCTCCTCTCAAGGGCTCGGGCTTCTCAACGCCCACATTCCCGTCATCCTCGGGCAACGTTGTTGCTTACACCTATTCCAACAACACCTCGGGACAGTGGGGCAAGATGTGCGTGCTCGTAAACGGCGGCACCTCGTCTTACACTATCTCCAACCTCGGCGCGAGCAGCTGGGTCATCGTAGCCAAGGATAAGCAGGCCGGTCTTACAAGCCTCGGCACAGTTAATTCGAACAGCTACTCGATCCCCGCTAAGTCGGCGGCCATCCTGGTTGAGTCTTCGACCTTCAACAACCTCAAGTACACCGAGTCGTTCGGAACCCTCACGATCAACCATGTTGACGACAAGGGCACCGTGCTCAAGACAAGCACAGCCAAGTACAGAGCCGGCAACAAGTATCACACGCTTCCCGACTCGACACTTCTGTTTGACTACAACCTCACAGGTGCAGAGGGCAACACCTCGGGCACAATCACTGCTAACACAAATACGACCGTTACATATAAGTACAGCAACGCGGGCATCATCTCGGGCTATCTCAATGTAAGCTATGTCGATCAGAGCGGCAATGCTCTCAAGGATCCCTCCAAGAAGAAGCTCAGAGCAGGCGATACCTATGATGTCGCGATCCCCACACTCCAGGGTTATGAGCTCGATACCGACCAGTTCCCCGCAAAGATCAAGGGAACCTTCACGGGCGACGATATCAACATCAGGTTCGTATTCAAGAAATTCGGCACGACCACAAAGGTGCACTACTATAATTCAAACAGCAACTGGTCAGACGTAAGACTTTATGCTTACTGCGACGACGGCACCGCCCCCAACGGCGAGTGGTCGGCTGCTCCCAAGATGACCTCTGAGGGCAGCAACTGGTACGTAGGTACCGTTAACGCTCCCGCAGCATATGTAATGTTCCACCCGACAACAGCTCCCGCGAGCGGCGCTACTCAGGAGCCCGGACAGGGCGAGCCCGGATACTTTGCCGCAGGCGAGGTTTGGGTGCAGAACAAGGCGGTCACCTATAACAGCAAAATGATCGTAAGCCACATCGACCTCGCTACAGGTCAGAAGATCGCTGCCGATCAGACTACATCAAAGACAAAGGTAACAAGCTCAACATCATACACGACCTCTCCGATCTCCGGCAGAACAGACGCTATCGCGCCCATCAACGCGAGCGGAAATTATCAGCCCGGAACCTTCAACGTCGTATATCTCTACGGCGAGATCGGCGACGAGCCCGATACAAAGCCCACGGATCCTACCGATCCCACTGATCCTACTGATCCCACAGATCCCACCGATCCCACGGAGCCCGATACAAAGCCCACCGATCCCACAGTACCCGATCCCGGAAAGAGGATCCTTGTCGGCGACGTAAACTTTGACGGCATCATCACAGTTGCCGACGCCACGGTGGTTCAGAAGGCTGCCGCCGAGATGGTCGAACTCAACAACTACGAGAAGGTCGCGGCCGATTGCAACGGCGACGGTATCGTTACCGTAGCGGACGCTACTCTGATCCAGAAGTACGCGGCTGAGTTTGATGAGGATCTCAAGCTCACAGGCACATATGTCGGTTCGGATAATCCCGATCCTACCGATCCCAAGCCCACCGATCCCACTGATCCCACCGATCCCACCGATCCCGAGCCCACCGATCCCGTACCCTCGGATGTAAGCTTCCTGCTCACAGACAACTTCAATTGGGGCAAGGCTTATGTTTACGCTTGGGACGCTGACGGCAACGCCATCTGCGGCGAGTGGCCGGGCGCAGCTCAGGCGGAGACTCAGATAAACGATTACGGCGAGACTCAGTTCCTCTGCCACGTTCCCAAAGGCGCGGTAGGCGTTATCCTCAATAACGGCTCAGGCGCTCAGACAGAGGATATCACGGACTTCGGTACCTACACAGGCTACTGGATGGACGGTACAAAGAACAGCCTCGGTCACTACAAGGTAACAGGCTGGAACTGATATAATTCCGTAACAAACGAGTGACATAAAATCGAATGACTAAATGATCAAGAGCCGTCGGCGAAAATGCCGGCGGCTCATATTTTTACACTTTAATAATGAAATATTGCTACATAATAATTTCTTTAAGCTATTCGGAAAAAAGTTTTTTAAAAATTGCATAAAAGTATGCAATTTTCAGCGTTTTGGGAGTGTAAGTGAAGGGACTTGCTTTTGTAATTAAAGTCCTTCAAAAGCACGCGAGCAGGGATCTTGACCGTGCGCCCGGATTCGCCCGTCCCTTCAAAACCGGAGGTGAGATTTATCGGAAACAAGTTAAAGAACAGGGAAAGGGATTTTTGTATCTGCTTTGCGGAAACAGGCGACGCCGATCTGTCGGCGAGGCTCGCCGGCTACAAGATCAACTCAAGGCTGAGGGGCGCGAGGCTTTTATCGAGGGACGATATCCAAAACGAGATTTTAAGGCTTTGCAAAACGCGTGAAAAGCTGGCGCGCTCACTGGCGACGTCAGGCTACTGGCGCCTGGCGTTCGGCGATACTTCCGACGCCGCGTCGCTGCTGTATAACGGCGAGCTGTCCGCCGCCGAGCTGAAAAGCATGGATCTCTTTATGATCTCCGAGATAAAAAAACCAAAGGACGGTTCGATCGAGATCAAGTTCTTCGACCGGCTCAAGGCGCTTGAAAAGCTTGAGAGCCTCGGCGGAGAAAGCGGCGTAAAAAACCTGTTTGACGCGATCGGCAGGGCAGACGGCGGAGGTGGAGGCGGTGATTAAGCCGTTCTCAAAAAAGCAAATGACCGTGCTTAGCTGGTGGCACAAAAACTCCCCTCATTACCGCCGCGACGCGATAATCTGCGACGGCGCGGTCAGGAGCGGAAAGACCTTCTGCATGTCGCTCTCCTTTGTTATCTGGAGCTTTTACGAGGGCGGCGGCTCTGATTTTGCCTTGTGCGGAAAGACAATAAGCTCGCTTCGGAGAAACATGGTAACTCCGATCATCCCCCTGCTTGACTCACTTGGCTTTCTTTGCGAGGAAAAGCTCAGCCGCAATATCCTGACCGTGACCTACGGCGGCGTTAAAAACCGTTTTTACCTGTTCGGCGGAAAGGATGAATCCTCCGCGTCGCTGATCCAGGGAATGACGCTTTCGGGAGTGCTGTTCGACGAGGTCGCGCTGATGCCGCGCTCGTTTGTGGAGCAGGCTCTGGCGAGATGCTCGGTCAACGGCTCCCGGTTCTGGTTCAACTGCAACCCCGAGTACCCCGAGCACTGGTTCTACCTTGAATGGATAAAAAAGGCAAAGAGCAAGAACGCTTTGCACCTGCACTTCACAATGGACGACAACCCCGCCCTGAGCGAGCGCGTAAAGCGAAGATACGAAAACCTCTACACCGGGGTGTTTTACGAGCGCTTTGTGCTGGGCAGGTGGGTGGCTGTGTTCGGAGCCGTCTATCCGTTCATGAGCGACGAAAAAATGTACTGCCAAAGACCCGCGGGAGAATTTGATCAGTACGCTGTGTCGTGCGACTACGGTACCGTCAACCCCACTTCAATGGGACTGTGGGGGAGACAGTGCAAAACGTGGTACCGGCTCGACGAGTATTATTTTGACTCCCGCGCGGAGGGGTACCAAAAAACCGACGAGGAGCATTACGACTCGCTGTGCCGCCTGACCCGGGGCTTGAATATCTCCGCGGTGGCGGTCGATCCGTCCGCGGCAAGCTTTATCGAGGTCATAAAACGGCACGGGCGGTTCAATGTAAAACCCGCGCAAAACAACGTCGTAAACGGGATACGGCGCGTCACTCAGGCGCTGAAGGACGGCACCGTAAAAATATGTGACGCGTGCGCGGCGGCAAGGCGTGAATTTTCGCTGTACAAGTGGGACAGCTCAAAGCGCGACGACGTCCCCGTCAAACAGAACGACCACGCCATGGACGATATCCGGTATTTTGTTACGACAATCATTGACGGCGGCTCGGGCGCGTTTGTGTTCGCCGCCGAAAGATAGGAGGAAACCTGTGTTTGGAAGAAAAAAGCATAGCGGCGATCCGCCGAAGGCTCAGACCGTTCCCAAAAAAGCCGTCGCCGACGGCTTCCCGAAATATTGGAACGCTCCGTCGCTGACAAAGGCGGAGCGCGAGCTTTACTCGGCGCTCAGGGAAGCGGTGCCCTTGATCGACGCGGCTCTCGGCAAGATCGTCAGGCTTACGGGCGGCTTCAGGGTCGTCACCGGGGACGGCTCGGCTCAAAATACAGCCGACGTCTTTGTAAAGACCGTCGCGGTCAACAGCTCCGGCATGGGGCTGAAAAGCTTTGCCGCGGCGTATCTCGACAGCCTGCTGACCTACGGCGAGGCGATAGGCGAGATGATCCCCTCGCCCGACGGCAGAGGGATCGCCTCTCTCTACAACGCCTCGCTCGACGACGCCGGACTCGCGTTTGACAAAAGTCCGCTCGAGCCCGTTGTGTTCCGAAGGGAATCCGGCGCCTGCGTGCCGGTAAAGTATCCGCAGCTCGTTGTAGCCGGACTGCTCGGTCAAAAGCCGGGAAAGCCCCGCGGGACTTCGGTGCTGGCAGGTCTGCCGTTCGTCAGCTCGGTGCTGCTCAAGATCCTCGGATCCCTGAAAACCAACTGGGAGCGGATCGGCGACGTGCGCTTTGCCGTCACCTACAATCCCGGCGATAACGGGGTGTTCACCGAGGAAAGCGCGCGGCAGATCGCCGACGAGTGGAAAAAGGCGATGCGAAGCGACACGGTCTGCGACTTTGTGTCGCTCGGCGACGTGAGCATAAAGGCGATCGGAGCGGACAATCAGCTTCCCGACTGCGAGGTGCCCGTCAGGGTGATTTTGGAGCAGATCGTCGCAAAGCTCGGCATACCGCCGTTCCTGCTTGGACTGTCGTGGTCAAGCACCGAGCGGATGAGCGCTCAGCAGGCTGACATTCTCACCAGCGAGCTCGAGTATTACCGCGCGGCGGTCGAGCCCGCGATCAGAAAGATAGTCGGCATGCACCTGCGTTTGTCGGGCTACAACTGCGGCTTTGATATAGTCTGGGACAACATCAATCTCCAGGACGAGGTCGAGCTTTCCAGAGCAAGGCTCAACAACGCCAACGCTATGCAGATAGAAAGTCAATTGGGTTTGGAGGAATCAGATGAATAATCGCAAAACCGTCACCAAGGACGCCCGGATCGGAGGCTTCACAAGCCGTCCCACGGACGAGGAGCTAAAGCTGATCAACGCGTACACGCGCCGCGAGCTCAGCGCCGAGGAGGTCTACGCCTTCACCGTTGTCCTCTGCGACAACGACGTTGACAGGGATAACGAGAGGTTCACCGTGGAGGCGCTCTTTGAGCTTGAAAAGCTTTTTGTGGGCAAGACGGGTATTTTTGACCACGATCCGTCCGCCAAAAATCAGACCGCGAGGATCTTCGCCTGCTCGGTAGAGAGCGTCGGCGGCAAAAAAACCGTTACCGGCGACGACTACTTTTGCCTGAAGGCGAGGGCGTATATCCCCGTAAGTCCCGATACGGCAGGCGTTATCACCGCTATCGACAGCGGTATCATCAAGGAGGTGAGCGTTGGCTGCGCGGTCGGCAAAACCGCGTGCAGCATCTGCGGCGAGGACATAAATTACTGCTCTCACAAAAAGGGAGAGTCCTACGGCGGCAAGCTTTGCTGCGGAGAACTGCGCGACCCCGTCGACGCTTACGAATGGAGCTTTGTAGCGGTCCCGTCCCAAAGACGGGCGGGCGTGACAAAGTCCGTAAACAGGAAGGAAGGTAAAATGGAAGATATCTTGAAAAGAATAGAAAAAGCCGGGGGCATTACCCTCGGAGACGCCGAATGCGCCAAGCTCAAGGAGTATATCGAGAACCTTAAATCCAGCGCGAAGGACGGCGTTTATTACCGCGACAGCCTGACCTGCGAGGTCCTGCGCCTGTCGGCGGCTGTCCAGCCGGAGATCTCGAGAGATACAGTGGAGTGTATCACCAAAAACCTTTCGGTGGCGCAGCTCGGAGAGCTCAGGACAGCCTTTGAAAACAAGCTCGGCGAGAGCGTCATGCCCAAGCCGCAGCTTTTCAGTCAGAAAAACAAAACCAACGCTGACAGCAACAAAGAGTTCAGCATTTGATATGGAGGTATATTATGGGTGTTAATTTTAACGGATTCGGTGAGAACGTTCTCACATTCAACGCCGCGAGCGGACTTACTTCCGCGGGCGTACCGGTCAAGATGACGGGCGACGGCGAGGTCGGTCCCTGCTCAAATAACGACGTGTTCTGCGGCGTGTGCGTAAACGTGCGCGACGGCTACGCGGCGGTACAGCTTTCCGGATTTGTTGTCCTTCCCGCGGCGGCAAAGATCACCGCGGGTTATCAGAAGGTGGCTGTCAATTCCGCCGGCAAGGTCGCCGCGAACGAAAACGGCAGAGAGGTGCTTGTGCTCAGCTCAAGCGCCACAGAAGTCTCTATCATTCTTTAAGGAGGAATACTAATGGCTAATTTTGAAAATATCACGATTGAAAAAGGTATGTATCAGACCGGAGGCGGACTTACCGCCGCGCTTGAAAAGCTCGATCCTTCCGAAAACTACGCCGGCACCTCGCTTGAGGGACTCGACGCGTTTTCAAGACAGCTCAAGCGCTTTGATATCAGGGTGAGCGGCAGCGGAAGCGACTGCGTCGAAAAGTTCTTCCAGAGCTCAAACTCGGCTGCTCTCTTTCCCGAGTATGTGAGCAGAGCGGTCGCTCAGGGAATGGAGCGCGCCGACATCCTGCCCAATATCGTTGCTACCGTCACGGATATCGAGGGCATGGATTACAGAAGCATCGCTTCAACTCCCTCGGAGGACGACAAGGAGCTCAAGATCGTAAACGAGGGCGCGTTCATCCCCAAGACCACCGTAAAGACCCGCGAGAACCTTGTAAAGCTTCACAAGCGCGGCAGGATGCTCGTGGCGTCATACGAGGCGCTCCGCTTCCAGAGGCTCGATCTCTTCACGGTGACTCTTAACCAGATCGGAGCCTACATCGCCCGTTCTCAGCTCAGAGACGCCATCGGCGTGCTCGTAAACGGCGACGGCAACAATAACGCCGCCTCCAACGTAGCGGTGACGACCTCCGGCTCGATCTCCTACAACGACCTTGTAAAGCTCTGGGCAAACATGGCTCCCTACGAGCTCAACACCATCCTCGCGCCCACTGCCGAGATGCAGAAGATCCTCGCGCTCTCACAGATGCAGGATTCCCACGCCGGCATGGATTTCCAGGGCACCGGCAAGATGGTGACTCCGCTCGGCGCCGCGCTTCTTCACGCGCCCGAGATGCAGAGCGGCAAGATCATCGGTCTCGACAAAAACTGCGCGCTTGAGATGGTTCGCGCGGGCGGCGTAGTCACCGACTACGACAAGCTGATCGACCGTCAGCTCGAGAGAGCCGCGGTGACCTGCACCGCAGGCTTCTCAAAAATCTTTACGGAAGCCGCAAAGACGCTTTCCTGATCGGGGTGATCGCTTGAACATTGCAAATGTTACGGCAAGATTTTCCGCTTTTTCGGGACTCACGGGCGACGAGCTTTCGGCGCAGAGCGCTATCCTGGAGTGCGCGGCGGACTATATAACCGCTCATTCCGTCACCGACGCTCCCACCGCCGAGCAGACTCAGAGGCTCGAGATCCTCTGCGCGGCTTACGCTTACAGGCTGTACGATTTGTGCAATGGCGCCGATATCACCTCTTTTACCGCGGGCGACGTCAAGATCTCGTCGCCCGGCGGCGGTAAGGGCTCCGGCGAAAAGCTTTGGCTCGAGCTGAAAAGAGCCGACGGCGATCTGCTGCGCGGAGACGAATTTATTTTCGGCAGGATGTGAGGATATGGGGATACTAAATTCGGTCGCCGCCATGATAAACCGGTACGGCAGCGCCGTGACGATAAATAACGGCGGCGAAATAACGCAAACACGCGCGTTTGTGCAGCCTATCAGATATAAGAACAAAATCTATATCGGCGGCAGAAGGCACGTCCTCGGCGCTTACAGCAACGAGAAATATCTTTACATCGGCAAGCCCTCGGATCAGATCGTTGAGGATGTCAGTGTAATAGAATGTGCCGGTAATAAATATATTGTAAAAAGGCAGGAGACCTTTTTGACAGGAGACGAGCCCGTTTATGTGTGGGCGATCCTGATAGCTTATACAGAGCAGATGGAGGATGAATATGATTCAGATAAAACGGCGTATGGATATGATTATTAACGCCCTAAAGGCCGATTCACGATTTGAGGGCGTGCGCTTTATCAGAGAGTTCACCGCGGGATTCACCGAAACTCCCATCAGGGGGTTTTTGGCATCCGTCTGCGTCACAAGCACCGAGCTCTCCGAGGGTTACCTCGGAGGCTTGGCGCTGTCCGGCGCGAGGGGCGATATGTACACCGCCGACGCCGAGATCAGGATCTACGCCCCGGCAGGTCAGAACGGCAGCGGACTTTCCGAGATCGCCGGTGATATGCTGAAGGTCATCAGGGAATCCGACTCGGATAATATCGTCACTGAGCTCAAGGCAGGCTCGATCGAGTTTGACCCGAACCTCAGCGCGGTGTTCCGCAGGGTCAGCCTCAGGCTGGAATTTGTCGTGAACGGGGAGGAGAACAATGATTGATCAGAACTTCATCCGCGGAAGCGGAGTGACCGTAAAACTCAACGGCAGCGCGGTCGGCGGAGTCTTGTCCGCCGTCTGCAAAAGAAAAAACAACCTTATAAAAATCGAGGAGTTTTTGACGGACAAGCCCGTGTATTCCGCTGAGAACCCGTCGTTCGTCATAGAGCTTAAAACCCGTTTTGACATCAGCGACGCGCTGGGCGGAAACGCCCTGCAAAGCGTTGGGCTTGAGGGCGGCGGAAAAAGCGTTGAGTACACGGGCTGCGCGGTGGAGAGCGTAACAGCCGATCTGCTGCCCGATAAAAAAACCGTGTACAGCGTTGTGATAAACGCTGCGGACAGGAGTGTTGAAAATGTATGATGAAAACTATGAAATGATCGCGGAGGACAGCGCGAATATCAACGCCGAGGCGCTCAGCGAGATGCTTGAGCTAGAGAGCAGAAGGTACAGCCGCCGACTCAGCGAGGAAGATGAGGCGAGGCAGAGATGAAGCTGATACCGATGAGATTTATGGGGTACGAGTGGCGCCATAACCCGCGCGAGATAACGTTCGAGTGCGGCAAGTCGGTCAGCGAGTATCTTGTGCCGAACGGCAGCTCCGCGATCCAGGATACGGGCAGAAAAAATATGCTTGTAAAAGGCGTCGGCGAGCTTTACGGCAGCGACTGCGTAAAGCAGTTCGAGTCGCTTTACGCGCTGTTCAAAAGGGGCGGCGCCGGAGTGCTGGCGATAGAGAATACCGAGCCGTTCTTTGCCGTGTTCGAGAGCATAAAGCTGATCGGCACCCCAAGGGAGGACGTGCTGACCTACGGCTTTGTTTTCAGGGAGGTAATGGACGAAAAGGACAGCGGCGCTCCGGTCACCCATATCGCCTCGAACGGCGAGAATCTTTGGGACATCTCATACAGATACGGGCTCGTTATCGACGAGCTGGTGCGGCTGAATCCGCAGATAAAGCGCCCCGACGAGGTCGCGGACGGAGAGGTGATCAGGCTGTGCTGAGATATGAGATCAAGCTGAAAAACGGAAAGCTGCGCGACGACCTTAATGTGCTGACTGCGGCATGGAAGAGCGACCTCGACGTGCCTGCCGACAGCCTTGTTTTGAACTGCGCCTATGACGGAGAGATCTTCGGTCAGGGCGACAGGATATCTGCTTACAACGGATCTGAGCTTGTGTTTGAGGGACAGCTGGACGAGCTTTCAAGGCTTCGCCGCGACAAGGGAGTCGTTATGAGGCTCTGTGCGCGAAGCGCCGCCGCTGTCCTGCTCGACAACGAGGCGGAGCCGCTCAGCTACCGCAATCCGACCGCCGTGCTGATGTACTTCAAGCACCTAAAGCCGTTCGGGATAACGGACGCCGAGCCCGACCAAACGCCGGTTTTGGGCGATCTCAGGATCGACAAGGGAATGACCCAGTGGCAGGCGCTCGAGCTTTTCTGTAAAACGCGCTACGGTTCAAGGCTAAGGATCTCGGGCAGCGGAAAGGTGTACCTCAGGGGCTTCAAAAACGACAGGAAGGTCAGGTTCGGCTCGGGTGGCATAGAATATTATTCCATAAAAGAAAATAAGCGCCGTCACAAGCTGATCTCTGAGGTCAGGCTCAAGGTCAGCCCGACCGCTGGGTACCTTTCGTCAATGTATAACCCGAACCCCGAATGTGAATATATCAAGCGCGTCAGGTACGTAAACGCGGTCGCGGAGAACAACAGCATCGGCACCGCGGACAATATCATAGAACGCAGCAACCTTGACAGCCGAAGCATAAAGATAACCTTCGGCGGCTGCGTTACCGATATCCTCGGAGCCTCGGCAGAGCTTGACGATCCCGCCTTCGGCAGGATATCGGGGCTTACGGTGCGCGGTATATGCTATACGCTCACAAAGAACGGAGAGCTGACCACGGTCGTGCTCGGAGCTTTAGAAGGAGAGGAGAATAACTGATGTGGCTGCTTAGCTATATTACAAAAAATTCCCTTGCGCCGCCCAACGCGGTCAAGGGAAACGTATATGAGAACGGCACCGCCGTCACCGCCTCGGGCGAGCACAGAAGCCTTAGGATGTGCCTGCCTTACGGGATCGCGAGCATCCCTCCCAAAAACGAGTGTGCGGTGGTACTGCCGCTCGACGACGGAGAGGTATCGCTCGGCGTGTTGGCGGATACGGAAGGACTGCAGGAGGGCGAGCTCATGCTCAGCTCAAGCGGCGGCGCGAGCATCGTGCTGAAAAATGACGGCAGAGTGCTGATAAACGGCAGGGAGATCTGATATGACGGACGTTAAATTAAGCGGCGGCGACGTCGCTCTGAACAGCGCCGGCAGAATGATAAGGCTCAGCGGACGCGACGCGGAGTTTCAGCGCGCGGTTATCTGCGCGTCTGTCGGAAAGGGAAGCTTTATTTATGACCGATCGCTCGGATGCGATTACAGCTATGATCCGAATGACGGGTTCGCCCTGCGCAGGGTCGGGCTGAGCGTCAACGAAGCTCTCGCGAGGTTCCCGAAAACCTCGGCTGAGGTGCTTGATATAGGCGAAAGCGTTACGCTGAGGATAACGATCGGCGGCGAGAGCAGAACAGAGGAGGTGCGTTTGATTGGAAACGTATGATGAGATATACACAAGAATGAAGGAAAAATATGAGGAGGAGAGCGGCTTTGAGATCGACTCCGCGAGCGACATCGCGATCAGGCTCAGGGTTTTGGCAGGAGAGATCTACAACGCCGAAACAAGCCTTGAATGGCTGAAACGCCAGATGTTTGCCGATACCGCGTCGGGCGAATACCTCGACCGCCTCGCCCAGCAGAGAGGTATCACCAGAAAGGCGGCGACAAAGGCGACCGGCACGCTGACGTTCAGCGTTAACGAGACGCTGAATTATCCGATCGAGATCCCTGCCGGTACCGTGGCGGCGACAAACGGAGCTGTTCCCGTGAGAGTTTACACGACGGAGGCCGCCGTGCTTCCTCAGGCGACATATTCGGTGACGGTCGGCGCCGAGGCGGAGCTGCCCGGTTACAACGGCAATATTGCCTACGGCACCGCCGAGGTTCCGGTGAATATCCCCGTCGGTATCGACGCCGTGTCAAATTCGGTGTTCAGAGGCGGAGATGACGAGGAGAGCGACAGCACGCTCAGGCGCAGGATCATGGACTCGTACGTCAACCGCCCGAATCCGGCGAACGCCGCGTTCTACAAGCAGCTCGCCGTGAGCGTAGACGGTATCGACAAGGCCGGAACTTTCGAGAGGTACAACGGCACGGGTAACGTCGGCGTATTCGTCGCGCGCAAGGACAACGACGTCACCGACGCGGCTCTTGCCGAGGCGACAAGGCTGATAAACGCAAACCGTCCGCTCGGGGTTACCGCTTCGGTCAACAGGGCGTATTATCTTGATTATGATATGATAGTTTCGGTCAAGCCAAAGCCCGGTTACGAGGCCGACGAAGTCAGAACGCTGCTCACGAACGCCTTTACCGATTTCATCGGTACGCTTGATGTGGGCGAAACGCTTTACATTTCAAGGCTCGGAAAATACCTTTACGACACCGGCTGTATCGAGTTCTACGAGTTCGACAGCAGCATGCACGCCGAAACCGCGAGCGGCTCGCAGTTTTTCCGTCCCGGCGACGTTACGATCGAGGTGCTGTGATGGAGAGCTTTTTATCAATGAAGCAAAAGCTGCTTCCGCTCGGTCTGTATGAGCTTGACGATAACGACGAAACGGTGTGGGAGCTTAAAGCGTACGCCGAAGGGCTCAACACCCTGTTTGATACCCTCGACGAGCTCGAAAGAGAATACTTTATCTCAACGGCGCAGAGCTACGGACTCAGCCGGCGCGAGCTGCTTTTCGGAAGAGAAATGTCCGGGCAGACCGCTCAGGAGCGCAGGGACGCGCTGATGTACCTTGAGCGCACCATAGTCGGCGACACTACCGACAGCGGCTTTGCCGAGTTTCTGGAGAATCTCGGTCTGAGCGATTACACGCTCAACGTCAATCCGGGCAGGGCGGTGTTCACCATAAATATCGCGGATCAAAAGACCGACGGCGAAAAGGCTTTGATAGAAGAGCGTATCAGAGCCGAGGTGCCGCTGTACATGAATTGTACGATCAATTTTACCGTTTAAGGATTTTTTAATATTCGCGGTATATGATTTACTCAAACAAAAGGGGAGGCGGTAAAATGAAGGCTGCGGTAACTATAAAATGCCTGATCCTGATAGCGGTTCTTATCGTGATGTCGGCGGTATTGGCGTTCAGAGAAATGTCGGCTTCATCGGGATCGCCCCAAACGGAAGCCGACAGCGCCGTATCCGCAGGGATATTTCCGGCGGAATACTGATAATAACACGCGATAATAATTCTAATTTCGGAACAATAAAAAACAAATGGAAACGTCCCTGTTGACCGCTTGTCAACAGGGATATTTCTATATGCAAAATAGACAAAATAATTATAAAATATTTGGTAACAAAATCATAACAAAGTATGTTACAATGTATATGTAAATATTTATAAAAAGGAGGATTTTTTGTGAAAAAATTAACTAAGTTCATTAGCTTACTGCTCGCTGTGATGTTGGTATGCTCCTGCTTTGCGGGGCTGACCGTATCAGCGGCGGGCGATGGCGAGGCTGGCGACGTATACAGCGTTTTCGGTTCATCGGAAGCGGTTTTCGGAGGAACTTGGTTCGCGGCGAACCCCACCACCGAAATGACCCTTGATCCGGAAGACGGCCTTTACAAAATCACGTTTTCAAATGTTGAGCCTACCCAGATGCTCCAGTTCAAGGTTATTAAGAACCACGACGAGAACTACTCATGGGGCGCTCCCGGCACAGATCAGAACTACACTGTCAATATTGACCAGGAATGCGATCTGACGATCACATTCGACCCCGTCAATGAGGTCGTTAACGCTCTCGGCGACTATGTTACCGTTCCGCAGGGTATTCAGATCAACAATGTTGTAGCCGTAGGTAACGGCGAGGAAACATACCTCAACGATTCCAACTGGGATCCCTGCGACCCCGGCAATATGATGACCGAGGTTCAGCCCGGCATTTGGGAGATCACCTACGAGGAGATCTACGCGTTTGATAACTACAATATCAAATTCGCGGCTAACTCTCTTGACGAGAACGAAAACCCGGTTTCAAACCCCTGGGCTATAAACTGGGGCAGCGAGGTCGAGAAGATCTACCCCACAGGTCAGTGGATCGACGCGACCTATAACGGCAAAAACTGCATCTTTGAGGTAGAGGATGACGAGTCGGTAGTTACATTCAGACTCGACCTCAGAAACTTCAACTTTGTAACAAAGCAGGGCGCGAGATTTATGATCATCGTGAACGGTCAGGAACCCACAGATGCTCCGGCAACGGAAGAGCCCATTACCGAGGTTCCGACCACTGTAGAACCAACTACAGAGGCTCCCACAGAGGCTCCCGAAACGATCGCTCCCACGACCGCAGAGCCCACGGAAGCTCCCACTACGAAGCCCGTAAATCCCGACGCGACTACCCTTACCGTAAAAACGACCTCAAACCTTTTCAGCTCCGCGCAGAGAACATACAGCTCGGATGACGAGGGCGGCATCCCGAGCACCGTTACGGTCGTTTACTATGCGGATGTAGACAATTTAAGGCTCCAGAGTATCCAGTGCTCGCTTGAGTACGATACCTCTGTTCTTACCCTCGATCCCGCCAAGAACGCGGAATACGACGAGGATTACGAGGAGTACAATTATAACAATATGATCCCCGTAGCCGGCGGACTCGCGGACGTTAACCCCGATACTCCCGGCGTTGTAAAGTTTGCTGTAACAAAGTATGACGGATTGCGCCTTAAAAAGAGCGGTCAGCTCGTTCCGATCATCAAGGCGGTATTCGACGTTGCTCCCGGCGCTTCGGGCACGACCGTTACAAACCTCAAGTTCGGTTCGATCGTTTTTATCGATCCCAAAACTGAAGCAGAGTATTTCCCCTATACGATCGCCAACGGCTTTAACGAGACCGATTACAACGCGATCGTAGGCGAGAGCGGAGATATCGGAAGCTATGTTGACGAGCCCTCAGATGAGAACCCCACAGAAGCTCCCTCAACAGAGGCTCCCACACCCAAGCCCACAACCGAGCCTGTCACAGCGGCTCCCGATACCGAGCCCTCCACAGTGGCTCCCGATACCGAGCCCACCACTCAGCCTGTATCAAATCCCGATCCCGGAACAGGCTTGACAGTCAACGCGATCTCTAACTTATGGGCGACAGCCACAAAGAATTATGCCGAAACTCCCGAGACCGTTACGGTCACATATTTCGCGGATCTGTCTGTTTCGACAATGCGCCTGCAGAACATCCAGTTCTCTGTTGATTACGATCCTTCGGTATTGACGGTCGACAAATCCAAGAACGGCGTTTGGGATGAGGATCTCGAAGATTATGATTTCTCACAGGCATTTCCTGTTGCTATCGGAGTCGGCGATACCAACTTTGACTTGGACGGCTCGATCAAGTTCGCGGTTTCAAAGTGGGACGGCTTCCGCCTTTCAAAGAACGGCGAGCTTATCCCGATCGCCAAGGTCGTATTTGACGTAGCTCCCGGCGCTTCGGGCTCGACCGACGTAACCATGAAGTTCGGCACCATTACATTCCTCAACTCAAAAACCGAGGAAGAGTATATCGTTCACTCAAACGCATACGGTCTTGATCAGGATAATTACAACTATATCACTTCTATCGGAACACTCCGTTCCATTGTTGACGATGAGATCGTTATTGATCCCGCCAAGGCTGCTACCTGTACCGAATCAGGTCTTACAGAAGGTAAGCACAATGCCGTTACAGGCGAAGTCATCGTAGCTCAGGAGGTCATCCCTGCGCTCGGTCACGACGAAGTAATAGATCCCGCTGTTCCGGTAACATGTACTGTTGACGGAAAGACTCAGGGAAGCCACTGTGCAAGATGCGGAGAGATTCTTGTGGCTCAGGAGACCATTGTCGCCAAGGGTCACCAGAATGTAAGCGTTCCCAAGGTTGACGCTACCTGCACTCAGCCCGGTCACACCGCAGGCTTGCAGTGCTCGGTATGCGGAATCAAAATCATGGGAATGAACGAGATCCCCGCAAAGGGACACACTCCCGTAAATGACGCTGCGGCAGCGGCTACCTGCACTCAGCCCGGCCACACCGCAGGCATACACTGCTCGGTATGTAACGAGATCCTCTCGGGCAACGAGGTAATCCCCGCAAAGGGACACACCGTTGTAAATGATCCCGAGGTTCCGGCTACCTGTACGGTTGACGGCCACACCGCCGGTACACACTGCTCGGTATGTAACGAGGTTCTCTCGGGCAACGAGGTAATAGAGGCAAAGGGTCACCAGAATGTAAGCGTTTCCAAGGTTGACGCTACCTGCACAGAGCCCGGTCACACCGCAGGCCTTAAGTGCTCGGTATGCGGAATCACGATCATGGGCATCAAAGAGATCCCCGCAAAGGGACACACCCCTGTTGAGGACGCGGAGCTCGCTCCGACCTGTACTCAGCCCGGTCACACCGCAGGCACACACTGCTCGGTATGCAACGAGATCCTCTCGGGCAACGAGGTCATCCCGGCGCTCGGTCACGATGAGATCGTTAAGCCCGGCAGACCTGCAACATATACCCAGACTGGTCTTACAGAAGGCGTATTCTGTAACCGCTGCAAGAAGTGGGTAGTACAGCAGCAGGTTATTCCCAAGCTTGTTTCGCAGTTTGATATCGGCGACGTCAACCGCGACGGTAAAATCGACGTTCTTGACGCGATCCTTGCTCAGAAGTATGCGACAGAAAAAACTACTCTTACGGATGAGCAGATATTCCTCGGCGATGTAAACGGAGACGGATTCGTTGATGTCCTCGACGCTACCCTGATCCAGAAATACGCTGCCGAAAGAATTTCGGAATTTCCTAAAAAGAAATAATATCTCCCCAGCGGAGAATCAATGATCTAAAAAAACGGTCGGGCTTTTTGCCCGGCCGTTTTGTCGCGGCGGCGACAGCGCGATACGGGCAGACAGCGCGGCGCGAACCGATCACGCGGACGCCCGGAACGAAAAGTTCCCTGCTGACGGGAACGCATATTATGTTGCGGCGGCGACAGCGCAATACGGGCAGACAGCGCGGCGCGAACCGATCACGCGGATGCCCGGAACAAAAAGTTCCTGCTGACGGGAACGCATATTATGTTGCGGCGGCGACAGCGCGATACGGGCAGACAGCGCGGCGCGAACCGATCACGCGGATGCCCGGAACAAAAAGTTCCTGCTGACGGGAACGCATATTATGTCGCGGCGGCGACAGCGCGATCCGGTCACTTTGATTCCGCTTTTTAAATATACATTATGCACAAAATATCAGGTAAAAATTTGGTGACAAAAGTGGTTAAAACTATGTTACAATATAATTGAGTTATAATCTGTTTTGCGCGTTTTTGGGCATTAAAACGCTGAAAAACCAGGTTGCATCTACATCATTTTAAAGGAGGAATTCCAATGAGAAAATCAACAAAGCTCCTCAGCCTGTTGCTTGCTGTATTGCTGACCGTATCATGTTTCTCGATACTTTCGGCAGTGCCTGTAAGCGCGGCGGAAGGGGAGCAAAAGGTCTACTTCGATTTCCCGACTGACGGAACTTGGGGTGACCCTTCCGGTGTTAAGATTCAGAAGAGCGGAAAAGCTAATGTTTACTGCTATGCTTATCCGGTTTACGGAAACGTAAGCGAGTTCACTGTTCCGAGCTTCGGCGGAAGAATCACACAGTGTACATCAGAGGGTAATAACGTTTATTCGTTTGACCTCTCGGCATTCGGAAACATTGATGAGGGCGCCGACTACGGTATCATCTTCTCAACAGCCGCGAACGGCGGTTTCCAGACAGTTGACCTCACAATGACAGCTGAGTGCATAGGTGATCACGTTATTGTTACACCTTATGAGGGCGTAGTAAGCAGAGAGAACTCTCAGGATTCTCACAAGGTAGACCACTACGCAGCATGGACTACAAATACTCAGTGCGGTCCCAAGGCTACTATTTCATCACTCGGACAGCTGATGCCCGGCTTGTTCCCGTTCTATCAGCCCAAGGCTCAGCAGCTTTCAAACGCGCTTAAGGGTTATCTTATAAACCCCGTTAACAACGCGTTTTTCCAGTATGATAACAATATGACTATCTGCCAGGGACTCGGCGTAACTCCTCAGGATGTTTACGACCAGTATATGGCTGATAACGCAGACTTTATAGAGGCTTACGGCGATGATGTTCAGACATCCGAGGATATCCCCTGTCCGTTCATCACAGACGGCACAACAAAGATCCCGGCTCCTGCTTATGTTGCCGAGGTTCTCGGTGTCCATGGTGAAGAGCCCACAACCGAGGAGCCCACAACCGAGGAGCCCACAACTGAGCCTCCTTATGTAGATGTTGTAGATTCCGATACAGGCATTACTGTCAACATCAACAACCCCAATGCTACTCTTTCGGTCGACGTTGTAACAAGCGGAGCCGACTATGACGGCGCAAATGCCGCTCTCGCGGCTGACGGCAAGCAAATCGTTGCTATGTACGACATCAACCTTACGGACAACGGCGTTGAGTATCAGCCCGAACAGCCCGTAACGGTCAAGATCCCCAGCGATACCGAGGGCGGCGAGGTTTACCGCTACGCAGACGGTACTCTCACCAATATGAATGCTCAGTACGCTGACGGCGCATATGAGTTTGCGGGCGATCATTTCAGTCTTTATCTCGTGGCTGAGGATATCCCCGTTCCCTCCGATATTTACAGCGTCATCGGTTCATCCGACGCGGTATTCGGCGGCGTTTGGTGGGCTCAGAACCCCGACTGTGATATGACATATGATCCCGCGGACGGTCTTTACAAGAGGACTTATACAGACGTTGAGCCTCAGAAAATGCTCCAGCTCAAGGTCATCAAGGATCATGATGAATATCAGTGCTGGCCCAACACAGGCGGCAACTATACATTTGATGTAAACAGCCTCGGCGACCTCACCGTAACATTTAACCCCGCAACAGGCGAGATCAATGTTCTCGGCGACATCACCGTTGTTACAAGCATCGAGATCAACAATGTTATCGCAGCAGGTAACGGCGAGGACACATACCTCAACGGCGTTAACTGGGATCCCTCGGATACTTCCAACGCTATGACGGAGATCGAACCCGGCTTATGGGAGATCACAATGGAAGATATCTACGCCTTCGATAACTACAACATCAAGTTTGCCGCCAACTCGGTTGACGATGACGGCAATCCCGTTTCCAATCCCTGGGGCGTCAACTGGGGTTCGGAAAAAGAGCAGCTCTATCCCACAGGCGAGCCCATTCCTGCCGTATTCAACGGC
This sequence comes from uncultured Ruminococcus sp., assembly GCA_902767845.1. Classification (GTDB taxonomy): domain Bacteria; phylum Bacillota; class Clostridia; order Oscillospirales; family Acutalibacteraceae; genus Ruminococcoides. The sequence continues at coordinate 47,093 of CACXIV010000007.1, forward strand.
AAGAACTGCATCTTCGAGGTAGAAGAGGACGAGTCGACTGTTACTATTCAGCTCGACCTCAGAAACTTTGACTATCAGACAAAAGAGGGCGCGACCTTTACTATCACTGTAACTCCGCCCGAGCCCGAGCATGTGCACACCCCCGGCGACGCGACTCAGGAGAACGTTGTACCGGCTGACTGCACAAACGGCGGCTCATATGACGAGGTCATTAAGTGTACAGAGTGCGGCGAGGAGATCAGCCGTACACACAAGACCACAGATGCTCTCGGTCACGTTCCCGGAACAGCTACTCAGGAGAACGTTGTGCCGGCTGACTGCACACACGGTGGTTCTTATGATGAGGTCGTAAAGTGCACACGCTGCAAAGACGTTATCAGCACAACTCACAAGACCACAGATGCTCTCGGTCACGACCTGCAGTATGTTGCCAAGGTTCCCGCGACCGTGGAGCAGACAGGAACAAGAGCTCATTACGTTTGCTCACGCTGCGAAAAGCTCTTCTCTGACGCAGAGGGTAAAAATGAGGTAACAGCCGAATCGCTCGTTATTCCCGTACTGGGACCCGACGATCTTTTCACAGTCAACGCTATTTCAAACCTGTTCACTTCAGGTTCCAAGACATACACCGACAGCGACGGCAACGGAGTTCCCGACACCGTAACTATCATGTACTACGCCGATATCACAGGCCTTCGCCTGCAGGCGACTCAGTTCGCTATCCTGTACGATCCCGACGTCCTCAGCTTCGATCCGGCAAAGAACGGCGAATGGGACGAGGATATTGAAGAGTATGATTATACTCAGGCGTTCCCCGTAGCTCTCGGCTCCGGCGACGTTACATATGTAAGAGAAGGCAGACTTAAATTCGCGGTAGCAAACTACTCCGGCTTTGCCCTCAAGAAGAACGGCAAGCTCGTTCCTATAGCAAAGATCGTATTCGATATCGCCGAGGGCTCAAGAGGCACCACGGATGTTGAAATGGAATTTGGCGTAATGTCGTTTGTCAACACAAAGACAGAGGACGAGTACATCGTTTACTCCGAAGCCAATGGACTTAATCAGGAGAATTATGATTACATCTCAACTCTCGGTTCGCTGTTCACGGTTGTTGACCATCGCCCGGTAGTTGATGCCGGATATGACGCTACATGTACAGAAGCCGGTCTTACAGAAGGCTCTCACTGCGAACTCTGCGGCGAGGTCATCAAGGCTCAGGAAGTTATCCCCGCAAAGGGACACACCGCGGTAAATGATCCCAAGGTTGACGCTACATGTACCGAACCCGGTCTTACCGCCGGCGTTCACTGCTCGGTATGTAACGCTATTATGCTGGCTCAGCGCGTTATCCCCGCAAAGGGACACACCGAAGTTACAGATCCCGCGGTTCCCGCGACCTGCACAGAGACAGGTCTTACCGCAGGCAGCCATTGCTCGGTATGTAACGAGGTTATCGTAGCACAGCAGACAGTTCCCGCAAAGGGACACACCGCAGTTACAGATCCCGCAGTTCCCGCGACCTGCACAGAGACAGGCCTTACCGCAGGCAGCCACTGCTCGGTATGTCACGAGGTTATCGTAGCACAGCAGACAGTACCCGCAAAGGGTCACACCGCTGTTACAGATCCCGCGGTTCCCGCGACCTGCACAGAGACAGGACTTACCGCAGGCAGCCACTGCTCGGTATGTCACGAGGTTATCGTTGCTCAGCAGACAGTTCCCACTCTCGGTCATGACGAGGTAACTGTTCCCGGCAAGCCTGCTACATACACAGAGACCGGTCTTACCGACGGCGTATACTGCAACCGCTGCAAGGAATGGGTAGTTCCCCAGCAGATCATCCCCATTCTCAAGTCCGAATTCATGATCGGCGACATCAACCGTGACAGAAAAGTTGACGTTCTTGACGCTCTTATGGCTCAGAAGTACAGCGCAGAGAAAGTAACTCTTGACGCGGAGCAGCTCTATATCGGCGACGTAAACAATGACGGCGCGGTAGACGCTCTCGACGCGGTACTGATCCAGAAGTACGCTGCGGAAAGGATCAACTCCTTCCCCAAGAAGGCATAAGATAATAATTATTTTCAGCATTACGCTGTAACAACAAACGGTCGGCTTTTGCCGGCCGTTTTTGTGTCAATAGGATAATATTTGTGATGATTGTACAAATTTGCGCTGTTTTTTTCTGCAAAACCTACAATGAAATAATCCGGAGCATATGTTATAATAGTATGGTGGCTATACGCTGTTAATGTGCAATGAAAGGATGAATATTTTGAAAAAAACAATAGCGGTACTCTTATCCGCAGCGCTGATTTTCGGCGTGATCTTCATGTCGGGAGCTTTTTCGGCAAGCGCGGAGGACAATACCGAAAACATTGAAAGTACGTCCGCAAGCCAAGTGACAAGCGATCCGGACGAATCCGCGACCGAAGCTCCTACTGTTGAGCCGACTCAGGAGCCCACGCAGGAGCCTGTAGCCGATCCGACTCAGGAACCGACACAGGAACCCACTCAGGAGCCGACGCAGGAACCGACTCAGGAGCCCACACAGCCTTTGGACGGCGATGTTATCGCGGCGTGGGATTTTGACAGCACAGGCAAGCTCGCCGGCGACAAGCTAAAGGAATACGGCAACGCCGATAACGGCTATGCCGCCACAACGGGCGAGGGAACCCTCACCATGTCCGTCAGCGGAACTTCAAACCGCGCTCTCGAGTGGAGCGACGCGGAATACGGCAAAAGCGGCGATAAAATCGTTCCGATCATGGCGGCAGGCTCCAAGAACAAATGGGGAAGCCCGTTTATCATGTTCGCGGTGAATACAAAGGATTACAAGGAGCTCAGGCTTACCGCGTACTTCGGCGGCTCAAACAAGGCTCCGGCGACGTGGCAGCTCTCCTACAGCACGGACGGCGAATCCTTTGCGGATATCGACGGCGCGGCGTTTACGATCCCTGCCGATAGCAGAAAGATACCTACGGCGTACTTTGACGGCCTCGCGCTTCCCGAGGGAGCCGAGAACGCGGAAACGCTTATCCTCAAGCTGACGCCGAGCTCTACGGTCACGGTCAACGGAGGCAGTTATACGGATACACCCACAGGCGGAGAGGTCGTGCTCAATAACATTAGGCTTACCGGAACAAAAGCCGCCGCTCCCGAGGTAGTGATCGGCGACGTAAACGGCGACAGCGAGGTTGATGTCCTCGACGCTTCCGAGATCCAGAAGTATTCTGCCCAGAAGGCGGAGTTTACCGAAGAACAGCTTTACGCCGGCGACGTAAACGGCGACAATGTTGTAGATATCCTTGACGCGGCGGATATTCAGAAATACGCGGCGGAAAAGCTCGCCGAATTTAAAAAGAAAGCGTAAGTATTTAAGATTTGCAGGGGCGGTCGCTGACCGCCCCCTTGATTTTTAAAAAACAATGAGGCTGACCATTTGGTCAGCCTCAAAATATATTTACTGTAAATCACACTGTTTTGATCCGCCGTTGTAAAAACTTGAGCTTTCCAAAGGCGGAGCGCGGTGTCAAGTCCGCGAATTACTTGCTGTTTACAGCAGCCTGAGCGGCAGCGAGTCTTGCGATCGGCACACGGAAGGGTGAGCACGATACATAGTCAAGACCGATCTTGTGGCAGAACTCTACGGAAGAAGGATCTCCGCCGTGCTCGCCGCAGATACCAACGTGGAGCTTGGGATTAACGGGCTTGCCGAGCTTAATGGCTGTTTCCATCAGCTTGCCAACGCCTGTCTGATCAAGCTTAGCGAAGGGATCGTTCTCAAAGATCTTTGTATCGTAGTAAGCTGTGAGGAACTTACCTGCGTCGTCTCTTGAGAAGCCGAAGGTCATCTGAGTAAGGTCGTTAGTACCGAAGCAGAAGAAGTCAGCCTCAGTAGCAATCTCGTCAGCTGTAAGAGCAGCTCTCGGGATCTCGATCATTGTACCGACCTCATACTTGAGCTCTACGCCTGCAGCGGCGATCTCAGCGTCAGCGGTCTCAACAACGACCTTCTTGACGAACTTGAGCTCCTTGAGCTCGCATACGAGCGGGATCATGATCTCGGGCTTAACGTTCCAGTCTGCATGCTCCTTCTGAACCTCGATAGCGGCGCGGATAACAGCCTTTGTCTGCATCTTCGCGATCTCGGGATAGGTAACAGCCAGACGGCATCCGCGGTGACCCATCATCGGGTTGAACTCGTGGAGCGACTGGATCAAAGCCTTGATGTCCTCAACGCTCTTGCCCTGAGCGTCGGCAAGCTTCTTGATGTCCTCTTCCTCTGTGGGAACGAACTCGTGAAGCGGAGGATCGAGGAAACGAATGGTTACGGGGCATCCCTCGAGAGCCTCGTAGAGAGCCTTAAAGTCGCCCTGCTGATAGGGAAGGATCTTATCAAGCGCGGCTTCTCTCTCTTCAACTGTATCGGAGCAGATCATCTCGCGGAACGCGGCGATCCTGTCCTCTTCAAAGAACATGTGCTCTGTACGGCAAAGACCGATACCCTCGGCGCCGAGCTCTCTTGCCTTCTTGGCGTCGGCGGGTGTGTCGGCGTTTGTTCTTACCTTGAGTGTTCTGAACTTGTCAGCCCAAGCCATGATCCTGCCGAACTCACCTGCGATCTCGGCGTCCTTAGTAGCGATAGCGCCGTCGTAGATGTTACCGGTAGAACCGTCGATCGAGAGGTAGTCGCCCTCGTGGAACTCTTTGCCTGCGAGTGTGAACTTCTTGTTCTCCTCGTCCATGGCGATATCGCCGCAGCCCGATACGCAGCATGTACCCATACCGCGGGCAACAACGGCAGCGTGAGAGGTCATACCGCCTCTTACTGTCAGGATACCCTGTGAAGCTTTCATACCTGTGATATCCTCAGGTGAAGTCTCAAGACGAACAAGAACTACCTTTTCGCCTCTCGCGTTCCACTCCTCGGCGTCCTCTGCCGTGAATACGATCTTGCCGCAAGCAGCGCCGGGAGAAGCGCCTAAGCCCTTGCCGATGGGAGTAGCAGCCTTGAGAGCGGCTGTGTCGAACTGGGGATGGAGAAGTGTGTCGAGGTTACGGGGATCGATCATAGCGACAGCCTCTTCCTCTGTTCTCATGCCCTCGTCAACGAGGTCGCATGCGATCTTGAGAGCAGCCTGAGCTGTTCTCTTGCCGTTTCTTGTCTGGAGCATATAGAGCTTGCCGTGCTCAACGGTGAACTCCATATCCTGCATATCTCTGTAGTGGTCCTCGAGAGTAGCGCATACCTGTGTGAACTGCTCGAAAGCCTCGGGGAATTTCTCAGCCATCTGAGCGATAGGCATAGGAGTACGAACGCCTGCAACAACGTCCTCGCCCTGTGCGTTTGTAAGGAACTCGCCCATCAGCTTCTTCTCGCCTGTAGCGGGGTCACGGGTGAACGCAACGCCGGTACCGCAGTCGTCGCCCATGTTGCCGAATGCCATTGACTGTACGTTAACGGCAGTACCCCATGAATAGGGGATATCGTTGTCGCGGCGATATACGTTTGCACGGGGGTTGTCCCATGAACGGAATACAGCCATAACAGCGCCCATCAGCTGCTCCTTGGGATCGTCGGGGAAGTCCGCGCCGATTTTAGCCTTGTATTCAGCTTTAAACTGGGTAGCAAGCTCTTTAAGGTCGTCAGCGTCAAGCTCTACGTCCTGAGTAACGCCCTTCTTGTCTTTCATCTGGTCGATAAGCTCTTCAAAGTACTTCTTACCAACTTCCATAACTACGTCGGAATACATCTGGATGAATCTTCTGTAGCAGTCCCAAGCCCAACGGGGGTT
>CACXIV010000008.1 GCA_902767845.1 uncultured Ruminococcus sp.
TTGACACAGGCGGACGGTTCGATCATACGTTACATTGTAAAAAAGGTCGAGACCTTGGAGCCCACAGAGCTGAATAAGCTGACAGCGGGGGAGTATGACCTCACGCTGTTTACCTGCACTCCCACCGGCGCCGCAAGGGCTACCGTGCGGTGTGACAGGATGGAATAGAAGGTGTTTTATAGAGTAATATAGAATAAAAGAATCGTATTATTCGTGCGATGGGCAGTAGACCATACTTCCACCAAGGTGACGTTACCATTAGGTTCTGGTCCGCGAGGGTGCAGGTTCAAGTCCTGTCAGGCGCACCAAGCGAAGGTAATCCGAACCTTCTCCCTGTCGGAGACGGGTTCGGATTTTTCTGCGCCTGTCCGAATTTCATCAGTAAAATTCTCAAAATATAATACCTCTGATTTATATTCATTCAATGAAAGAGTATTTTTTTCGCAAAACAGCATATAATCCGTTGATTCTATGATTTGAAATATTTATATAAGATTTATGTAAACCAAAACGGCAGATATACCTCAAAGTATGTCTGCCGTTTTTATATATTCCAAAGCTCTTTTGCTTATAGAAGGATAATTATTTATCGCAGCTTTGGATTATATGTTTTATTTAGCTTTTCTTCGTGAATCCGGATATTTATCAACTGCGTATTTTTGTATTATAACAGCGTCGGGGATATCAACCGTCACGCTTGCGATCCTTTTCGCTGACGACCAAGCCGAGGGATTTCGCGTTCATCGCGAGCTCCAGCCTGTTTGAAAAGCCTGTTTTCACCATAATATTCTGGATATGGCGCTTTACGGTGTTGGGCGAGATATGCAGGCGTTCGGCGATCTCTTCATTCGTAAGGCTCGCTGTCAGCTCGCGCAGGACGTCGAGCTCGCGCTCGGTCAGATCCCCTCGCTTGATCTTGCCGAACTTCACCTCGGGCTTATCGCTCGGATACACCGACTCGCCTACCACGGTCCTGTCCATCAGATCTATCAGGCTTCTGTTATCGTATTCCTTGTACCAAAAGCTCTCTACGCCCATAGCCTTTGCCTTTTGTTCCCAGCTTGTCTCCGACGCGGAGGTGGTGAGGATTATTTTTACCTCGGGGTGTGATTTTTTGATTTGCCCCGCGGCGGTAAGTCCGTCTACTCCCTCCTGCATCATTATATCCAAAATCAGCAGGTCGGCTACGTTCGAGTCGAGGTATTCGACCGCTTCCTGAGCGGTGCGAAGTCCTGCCGATAGAGTATAATTGACTGCCGAACGGACGTACATCTCAAAAAATCCGCGCGAGATATTTTGATCGTCCGCGACTACTACCCTTACAGGCTTGCTCATAACATCACTTCCTTAAAAATGCAATAAATAATATACTGATTCTATTATATTATAACCTATTTTAAGCCGTTTTGTATATCACCCATCTGTACCATATATCAAAAACTGCCACCCTCAGCTTACGTCAGGATGGCAGTGTTGATGTTGAATTATAATTCTATCGTCAGGCAAAATAAGGGTCGGCTTTGCGTGGTCATTGTGCCGCCTGCTTCTTCTACGCTGCGGCGCAGAGATAACAGACCGCCGCTCTCGGCTATCTCGCCCTTCGGCGGTTTACCGTTATTGGTAATGACGATCTCATTTTCGCCGAGCGTCACATTCAGACGGTCGCCGCCGGCGTGCTTGACCGTGTTCGCGGCGCACTCCTGTATCGCGTGAGCGAGGATCGTGCGTGCGCTTGCCTGTTCGGGCAGACTGCCGTTGATATCCACCGTAACGCCGATCGACTGTGTTATCCATAACACCTCTGTCAGCATGTCATTCTGTTCATCCGCCGGTTCCTTGTACTCGCCGAGCAGAAATGAATTCATCTGCGTCGTCGTGATATAGACAAGGTTCGCGTCGGTGTCGTCCGGGTGTTTCAGATAATGCCGACCCATGAGCAGGACTTGCCCGAGCTGATTATGCAGGGCAGCGCGTGCCGCCGCTTCTTCCTGCGCGACGAACATATCGCCCGACAGGTCACTTACCGCCTGCATACGGCGCTTGATCTCCTGCAAATGCGCGTTCTTCGCCTTCAGCTCCTCGGTCACGCGGTAGCGCTCGGTCACGTCGATCGCCGTCAGGCAGTTGTATTCTCTGCCTCTCTCGGTCAAGGCGCTTTGCTCAAACTGATACACCGTGCCGCTTTGGAGCTTGACAAAAAAGCGGTTATTTTGTTCCTCGCCGTCCGCTTCGATCTGCGCCGTAAAGCGGTTCGCGTCTGAGAGAAGGTGTCCCGTCAGCTCGCGGCATATCATATCCATTTTGAGATTGGAAAGCAGGACGGTTCCCGTATCGTCGCTGATACAGATTCCCGCAGGAAGCAGATCGACCGTCTGACGGATCGCGTCGGGCGTGAGGTGTTCCTTTCGGTATCTGAGATTACCGCGGAACAGCAGGATCAGAACAGCAAAGCCAATCAGCTCTCCGCATACGCTCCACAGCCATGGCTGATCGAATATCGCCCATTCAAACTCCTGAAACATCCATTCGTCCTCCGGCGAGATGAATCGCGTTATGGCAAAGTCCATAATAACGATCAACAGCGCAAAGCACAGCAGAAGGTTGATGACGGAAGCTGTCAGGTGCATTTTGTCGCGCCTGTATCGGATGGCTTGAAACAGCTCGGCGGTCTGACCGATCATAAGCAGGATCACAAAAATGCCGATCAGATAATACAGCAGCGAGCCGCTGATAGACTGTAGGCTCGTCATACCGCCTCACCTCCCGTCGCGTTGACCGTCAGGAAGGTCAGGTCGTCGCTCGACTTGCGCTCGACAGGGAGCAGGGTCGGCGGCAAATCGGGATCACGCTCCGCTTCGATCGCCAGACGGATTCCGTTCTTTGTCAGCGAGGCGGTCATGCGCTTCATATACGGCAGGTAGGCTTCGATCAGCGTTTCAAAGGTATCATATAAATTATGTATCGCGGATAAGGGCAGGTCGGAATACTCCTCGCCGACAGCCGCCGCATGTATGCCGCAGCACTCCAAAAACCGCGTCGTTTCCTGCAAGGACAGAAACAGCTCGCGGTTGCTTTTCGGGAGCGTTTCTTCGGACAAAAGTATCAGATTGCTCTTGCGCTTTGAATAGGCGTTATAGACGCAGCATTCGGCAAGGGCTTTGCTGAACCCGGGCGTGTCATGCTCGACGTTGGCTAACAATTTTTCGATTTTTTTCTGCTTCGGATAGAGCGCTCGGGCTATCTTGTCATACACCTGATTCTGCGCATCAAAATGCGCCTGCTTTTCTTTCAGCTTGTTCTCTACGGCGATCAGGTCGTTTTCTTCGCTGAGGATATCGTTGGCTTCTTTCAAACGGCAGTTCTCACGGTGCAGATCGGTCTCGTCCACTGTCCAGAAGGCATAGCCTGCCTGTATCGGCATACCCGATAGCCGCGTATCGTCGTCGAGATAGACCGGCGCGGTAACGGACGCGGACAACTGTTCCGCTGCCGCCGTGACGGGGACAGCGGATTTGAAAACAGGCTCAAACTTCCTGTCCGCGATCATCACAGGAAGATCGAGCTGAGAGAAAAAGCCGCTGTGATTTTCGTTATATGGTATCAACCGCTCACGTATACAAATTTCCATAACGCCCAGCATACAGAAGATGTGTACCTCGGGGACGTTGAACATAGCCGGTATCTTGTGCTTGTTAAAAAAGAGAACACAGACTAAAACCAGCGTTATCCATATCAAGAGAACAGCGATCAGCATGACCGTCATACGGACGGGGCGTTTTCTCGTTTCACGGAACAGCAGGATAAAACCTGCAAGCGCTGTCAGACCCATCCACGCATACATCATATAAAAAACGATCCCGAGAGAATATGTCCCGGTTTTGACGGCGAATTGAGAAATCCCGACCTTTGGAGCGTAGACAAATCCGTGCAGATCGTTCGTCATCACCAAAACCGAAAGTATCAACGCGGGGATCAGAAGCAGCATTTCACGGTGGGGATCATCCTCCCGTTCTCCGCGGCGGATCCGGATACAGGTCATCAAAAACAGCGTCGGGATCATCACCTGAGGGATCCAATAGGCATATACGGCATACCGTGACGGTATCGCGTCAGCTTCGGCGATCCGATATTTGAACACCCGCAGCGTCAGATACAATAGCATAAGGAACGCTGCCGCGAGGATATACGCGCGCGCCTTTGTCGGCAGCAGCCTTGAACGGACTGACTGCATCCGGTAAAGCAGCAGCCCGGAGTAGATCAGAAAATTCGCACTGAACATAACTGTGTTCAAAAACAGATTGTCCGTGCCGGTGAACAGATAGCATACTCCCGACACAATCAAAAAGCCGATGAATACGATCGTCTGTTTGATTTCTTTTCGGTCAGCCACGAATCATCCTCCCTTCATTTGCTCTGACTAAATTATATCCGAACAATACTATAAATGCAACTGTGTATTTTTTTACCGATCTTTGATTTTGGAAATATAAGCAAGGAAAAAGAATAGCGGTCAGAGATAGCGAATTTCTGTATTTCACGCTTTCGATCACTCCTGTTCGATCCGAGGCTCGCGGTTTGTCGGGATTTTTTACAAGTGTCCGTCTTCATTTTGGCGTTTGGACGGCAGATTAACCAAATCTTGTAGCACGCAAAAAAAATCATTTGTTATCGGATTGGCAATATGCTATAATGTTTTTGCGTTTTACGCAAAAATATGCAAAAAGACGGAGGAACAATATGTCAGAAGAAATCAAAGAGCTCGAGGCTGTCGAGGCGGAAGCCGCCGAAGAGACCGCCAAGGACGGGGCTCCCGGAAAGAAGAAATTTTTTACATCAAACCGTATCGAGGTTCTCTGCGCGGTATTCCTGGGCATCACCGCCCTGCTCACCGCCTGGGCAACATGGATAGGCTCGCTTCACGGCGGCAATCAGGCGACGAACTACACAAAGAGCAACAACCTCGCCGCCGAGGGAAATGCGGAATACAACGCGGCAATGCAGCTTTATCTTTCAGATATGCTGGCGTGGAACACCGCTATCGACTATTCGCTTGACGCCGAGGTCGCCGAAATGAAGGGCAGCACGGCTGAGGCGGAGATCTACCGCAGTAAGATGGAGACATACATCAATCAAAACAGCAGCGAAATCATGACGGAGGCCATCAACCAGATGGACGATAACATGGTCTCACCCTTCCAGGTCGAGGGCACGGTCGATAAGTACTTTACCCATTCCAACGAGCTTATCGCCGAGTCGCAGAAGCTGCTCGAGGAGGGCAAGACGGACAACGCCCACGGCGACGCCTATAATCTGGTCAACGTCATCTATTCCGTAGTGCTGTTCCTGCTCGGTGTCGTAGGTATCTTCAAGAGCCTGCCTAACCGCGCGGTAGTGCTTATCATCGCGATCATCGGCGTCGTTCTCGCTACGATCTATATGTGCACCATTCCGCTGCCCACGGGCTTCAATATCCTGAGCTTCTTCGGTATCGGCTGATACCCCTGATATAAAGTTGCAGGAATACCTCATGCGACGGGCATGTATTCTTATTTCATGATTTCAGATTTTTACAGTAACAAAAAATTCACCCGTCCGGAGCCGTATCGGTTCCGGACGGGTGATGTTGTGATAAAAGCTTTTTCGGTTTTGCGACAGGGTCGGTCGCCTCGGAAAGCGCCTATTTCTTGTGACACGCGCCGTGCATGGCGCAGTTCTTGCAGTTTCCGCAGTTACAAACTACCGATTTTCCCTGTTTTTTCTTTCTGACCATGTTGATTATTATGGCGGCAACTATACCTGCAAGCGCCGCGCATATTATTATTGTCCAAAAATTGCCTGCAAGCCATTGAAGCATTATTTTACCTTCACTTTCTTTGTCAGCTTTTTCGATTCCTTGTAGGGCTTAAAGAGCATGAACAGCATACCCGCGATAAGAAGGATGGATACGATCAGACCGATGATATTCAAATTGCCCGTGAACGCGCTGCCGATCTGGTTGATACAGAGGGCGATCACATACGCGAAGCCGCACTGGTAAATGATAGCGAACGCCGTCCATTTCGCGGAGTTCATCTCGCGCTTGATCGCGCCCATAGCAGCGAAGCAGGGAGCGCAAAGCAGATTGAATACGAGGAACGAGAAGCCCGAAACGCTTGTGAATACGGTAGCGAGCGTCGCCCAAACAGAGAGATCGCCTCCGCCGTAAAGCACGCCCATGGTGCCGACGATATTCTCCTTCGCGATAAGACCTGTGATTGATGCGACAGCCGCCTGCCAGTTGCCCCAGCCGAGCGGAGCGAATATCCATGAGATACCGTTGCCGATCGCCGCCAGAATGCTGTTGCCGATTTCCTCCTCGGCAAGCATGGTGAACGCGCCGTCGATCCAGCCGAAGCGGCTCAGGAACCAAAGTACGATGGTCGAAAGCAGGATGATCGTGCCCGCCTTTTTGATGAACGACCAGCCGCGCTCCCACATCGAGCGGAGCACGTTGCCGACGGTCGGGATGTGGTACGCCGGAAGCTCCATTACGAACGGAGCCGGCTCGCCGGAGAACATTCTTGTCTTTTTCAGCATTATGCCGGAGATAATGATCGCCGCCATGCCGATAAAGTACGCTCCTGTGCTGACCCACGGCGATCCGCCGAAGATCGCGCCGGCGATCATCGCGATAAAGGGAACCTTAGCGCCGCAGGGGATAAAGGTGGTAGTCATGATAGTCATGCGGCGGTCGCGCTCGTTTTCAATAGTACGCGACGCCATAATGCCGGGGATTCCGCAGCCGGTTCCGATAAGGATCGGGATAAACGATTTGCCCGAAAGACCGAAGCGGCGGAATATCCTGTCGAGCACGAACGCGATACGCGCCATGTATCCGCAGGCTTCAAGGATAGCCAGCAGCAGGAAGAGCACGAGCATCTGCGGCACAAAGCCGAGCACCGCGCCTACGCCGCCGATGATTCCATCGAGTATCAGACCCGACAGCCATTCGGGAGCGTTAGCGGCTTCAAGCCAGCCTCCCACGATCGAAGGTATACCGGGGACCCATACTCCGAATTCTGACGGATCGTCGGATTTGCCCTCGTTCTTTTCAAATGTCTCCGCGGCAGCCTTTACATCCTCGCCTGAAACGGTCTCCTCGGTTATCTCAAGGGTATCCTCGTCCTCGGACTCATATGTAAACTCGTCGTCGTCCTTAACGCCTGCCGCAAAATCTTTAACGGTTGCGATCGCCGCGTCCGCGTCGTAATCCTCGTTCTCAAAATCGAGCGCTTCCAATACCGCGTCGTTTTCCGTGGCTTCCGCCGCGCCCGATAATACGCCGATAGCCTCGGCCTGCTCCTCGGACTGTGCCGTGCCGATAGCGAACAGGTGATATCCGTCGCCGAATACTCCGTCGTTCATCCAGTCGGTAGCAAGCTTTCCTACGCCGACCATCGAGATGTAGTATACAAGGAACATCACAATAATAAATATCGGCAGACCGAGCCAGCGGTTGGTAACGACCTTGTCGATCTTGTCGGAGGTAGAGAGCTGACCCTTTTGCTTGTTCTTGTAAACGCCGTAGATGATCTTGCCGATATACAGATAGCGCTCGTTTGTTATGATACTCTCGGCGTCGTCGTCATATTCTTCCTCGACTGCCTTGATGTCGTTTTCAATGTGATTTTTTGTCGCCTCGTCAAGACCGAGCTTTTCGATCACCTTTTCGTCGCGCTCAAAGATCTTGACCGCGTACCAGCGCTGCTGCTCCTCGGGCATATCGTGAACGCAGGCTTCCTCGATATGAGCGATAGCGTGCTCGACCGAGCCCTCGAAGGTGTGCATGGGAACGGGCTTTTTCTCCTCTGCCGCCCTGATTGCTGTCTCGGCAGCCTCCGCGACGCCCTTGTTTTTAAGAGCGGAGATCTCAACCACCTTGCAGCCTAAAGCGCGCGCCAGCTCCTTTGTGTTGATTTTAACGCCTGTTTTCTCAACGACGTCCATCATATTGACGGCAACGACAACAGGGATACCCAGCTCGCAGAGCTGAGTGGTCAGATACAGGTTTCGCTCAAGGTTGGTGCCGTCGACGATATTCAAAATAGCGTCGGGGCGGTGCTCGATCAAATAGTTACGCGCCACTACCTCCTCCATTGTGTAAGGGGAGAGGGAGTAGATGCCCGGAAGGTCGGTGATAGTCACGTCGGAGTGCTTTTTGAGCTTTCCTTCCTTTTTCTCTACGGTAACGCCCGGCCAGTTGCCGACAAATTGATTCGCGCCGGTCAGAGCGTTGAACAGCGTTGTTTTACCGCTGTTGGGGTTGCCCGCGAGGGCAATCGTCATCTTCATAAAAGTTCCTCATTTCCGCCGGGTCTACCGGCTTTCAGTTCGCCTTTGTATCACGCCGTAATAATAATCAAAGGCGCGTCAAACGCGGTTTTTTACGGTTTGTTTGCGGTTAGGTTTTGCTAACCGATCGATAAATAAAAATGTCATTCCGAGCCTGTGGGGGGATACCCCTGAAAAATACAGCCGGTTCGACGCGGAGAAAGCTGCCTCCGCGCGTTCCTTTCGGTCGGGATGACAGCGATCTTTTACTCGACCTCGACCATTTCGGCGTCAGCCTTGCGGATAGAGAGCTGATAGCCTCTTACGGTGACCTCCATGGGATCGCCCAGAGGAGCGACCTTCTGCACCTTGATCTCAACGCCCTTGGTGATGCCCATATCCATGATGCGGCGCTTTACCGCGCCCTCGCCGCGGAGTTTTTTGACCTTGCAGGTGCCGCCGACGGCGACCTCTCTTAATGTACTCATGTTTTACCTCCTCAAATAAATATCTTCTGCGCCATTTCCCGGCTAACGGCAATACGCGCGTTTTTGACATTGACGATCAGGTTGCCGCCCATTGAGCTGACAACCGTTACAACGGTGCCCGGAACAAAGCCCAGGTTTTGCAGATGCGCCCGGACGTCACTGTTTCCGCCGATCCGTTTGATGATGTTTTCTTCGCCTGTAACGGCAAGAGTAAGCGGCATAGCGATCCTCCTTTTTGTGCTTCATATAGTTATCTCAGGCTAACCATATACCCCGTTTCTGCGCGGATAATTCGTCGCGGGGCAGGGGAGCAGGCGGTTAGTTAAAGCTAACTTTTGCATGGTGTAAAAGCCGACGCGGTTAGCCTCGGCTTACTTTTTTATTATATCAACACTTTTATGTTTTGTCAAGACCTTATTTGCGCCGGGTTATTCCGCGCCTTTAAGCGCCTCGACCATATCTATCCTGCGGTTTTTGCGCGCGACCATCAGACTCACCAAAAGCGAAACGCCGAAGGTCAGCAGGATCGATATCCCGTAGGTCAGCGGTCCTGTCATCAGCTTCATCTCATATTCTCCGGCGAGCGATACGATCATCCATTGAAGCACGCCGATACCGGCAGGGAGTCCGATCGCCGCGCCGATAAAGGTCAGCCAGATGTTCTGAGATATCAAAAGCCTGCCTATCGCGCGGTTGCGGAAGCCGAGCACCTTTAGTGTGGCGAGCTCGCGCGAGCGCTCCAGATAGCTCATCGTGCCGAGGTTGTACAGCACTACGATACCGAGCAGGGCTGCCGCGATCACGAGGATCACTACCATGCCGTCCATGATCTCCACAAAGCTGTTGAAGGTGTCCATAAGCTGCGCCTTGTCCTGCTTGCCCGAGATAAGGTCGCTGCTGCCGATCTCGCCGGATTCTTTGTCGGTGTAGACCGAGGAAACGGAGTAGTCTATCCCGAGCCTGTCGGCGAGCGCGTCGGACATGGTAACGCTTTCGGTCATGACCGAGCGGTTGTAGCCGAGCACCTTCGCCTTGTAGGTGTCCTTTGAGCCGTAGGGCGAAAACTCTATTTCATCGCCGATATTCGCCCTGTCCTTCAGTCTGAGACAGAGATAAACGCCATCGTCGCCGAGGCTGATCCTGTTGTTGTCCTCGTCGATTACGTTGAGCAGGCTGTTGGGGTTGCTGATGATGTCGAGCGTTACGGTATCCCCGTCAAGGCTGATCCCCGTCAGGCTCTCCCAATCGCCGCCCAGCTCCTCGCAGAGCGCTTTGGATTCCTTAAGATCGGCGTTGTCGATCAGATTGATCTTTGTGGTGTAGTTTGAGATATCGTTATCGAGCAGTTCCAAAAAGCCGGACATTGTGTCGCGCATGCCAAGGCCGCCCACCATCAGCACCATGCAGCCGACGATCCCGAACAGCGTCATAGCCGAACGGCTCTTGTGGCGGCTGAGGTCGCGGATGTTCCACTTTGTACCGAAGCGCAGCCTGTCCCAGAAGCGGAAGCGCTCAAAGAATATCTTTCGCATTTTTTTGGGAGTATACGGGCGCAGCGCGTCAGCGGCGCTGCCCTTGAGCTGCCTGCGTACCGAAAGGTAGCTTATGAGCGTGAGCAGTCCGATCGTCGCCGCCATAACGGGGTAACAGAAAAACGGTATCGCGGCGTCCCAGTCGGGCATGTCAAAGTAGGTGCCCATCATGCCGCCCTCGCTCATTATCGCCTTGCAAACGCCCAGACCGAGCGCCATTCCCAGCGCCGTTCCGACTATGCCGATAAACAGGCCGTAGGAGGTGTAGTGGCGAAGTATCCTTCGGTTTTTGAAGCCCAGCGCCTTTAGCGTGCCGATCTGAGTTTTCTCCTTAGTCGCTACGCGGTGCATGGTCGTAACCATTGTAAGTATCGCTATCGCGAGGAACAGCACCGGCAGCACCGAGCCCATCGTTTTGCCCTCGGTCGCCTCGCCGCTCGACTCCTTGCAGACGACGTGATCCTCCTTGGGAGTCACCATGATCGTCCTGCCGAGCGCGTCCCTGACCCTGTCCTCGAGCGTTTCCTTTTGCAGCCCGGAGATCAGGTTGATCTGAGCGAACGCCTTGTCGGTCGCCTCGGTGAGCATGTAGTCGGTGACGAACAGCTTTGCGATGCTGTCGTCAATAAATTCCTCTGGTACGTTCGACTTTTTAAGCTCGTCGGCAAAGTCGCTTTTGATCTTTTCCTCCAAGACGGAACGCAGCTTTTTGGGGGAGATATAGGCGTAGCCGTAGGTGTTGTAGTCGGGCATCATCTGGTTTTTGTCAGCGACGCAGATCATGTGCTCGCCCGATTTGATAAGACCGACTATCTCTCCGCCGATCTCAGTTCCCTGGAACTCAAGCGTCAGCGTATCGCCCGTCTTATAACCGTTCGCGGCGGCGAATTTATCGCTGAGCCAAAAGCCGCTGCCGTTTTCGTCATATTCGGCGCCGTCCGTCACAACGAAGGTCGATACGTTGAAATCCTCGCTCACGTCCAGCGCGAGGCTCTTGTTCTTTTCGCCCTTTATATCAAGGTTGACGGATAAATAACGCGTCGCCGCGTCGACTCCCTCGATATCCGAGATTTTTTTGATATCGTCCTTTGTAAAGCCCTTTTCGGAATACAGGCGGTAATCGGCGTATTTGGTCTGATCGAAGAATTTGCCGGTATCGACCTCGATCGTTTTCCACTCCATGTTGAAGCCGAGGAACATGCCCATTCCGAGCGTTATCATCAGGATCATCGAGATGAACTGCGCCTTGTAGCTCCACGCTGTCCTGAATAATTTTCGTGTCAGCATCACCACTCCACCTCGTCTGCGCTCAGGGGCTCCTTCTGCTCGTATTTCTCGCGGATTTTGCCGTTCTTTACGCGGATGACAACGTCCGCCATCTTAGCTATGCTCTGGTTATGCGTGACGATCACAATGGTCTTGCCGTAGTTTTTCGCCATGCCGAGCAGCAGCTTGAGCACCATAACTCCCGTTTCTGAATCGAGAGCGCCGGTCGGCTCGTCGCAGAGCAGGATCTTAGGATTTTTCGCAAGCGCTCTCGCTATCGACACGCGCTGCTGCTCGCCGCCCGAAAGCTCGGACGGAAAGTTGTGCAGGTGGTCGCTCAGTCCGACCTCGGCGATCATTTGCTTTGCGTCTGACGCGTCGGGAGCGATAGACGACACCAGCTCCACGTTCTCATATACGGTCAGCGTGGGGATTAGGTTGTAAAACTGGAATACAAATCCCACCGTCGCGGCGCGGTAGTCGGCGAGCTCGTTGTCGGAGAGCGTGCTGATGTCCCTGCCGTTCACGGTTATGGTGCCTTCGGTGGGGCTGTCAAGACCGCCCAGAAGGTTCAGCAGCGTGCTTTTGCCGGCGCCGGACGGTCCGAGGATAACCACGAATTTGCCCTCGTCAAGCGAGAAGCTCACGTTATCGAGCGCCTTTAGCTCGTGCTCTCCGCTCGTGTATACCCTTGTGACATTTTTAAATTGAACTATTGACATAATTACCTCCCAAACAGAGTAAAGCGTTTCTTTTCGTATGGCTCGGTTTTGATCTCCAAAACCCTGTAGCCTGTCTTTCCGACAGCCTCGCGCAGGGCGTCGTCGCCGAGCGGCGAATCGCTGATGATCTGCGTTTCGCCCTTTTTGTGCGAGGAGCTGACCTTTTTTACTTTAAATGCCTGCCGTACAGTGTCGTTGATGTGGCTTTCGCACATGGAGCACATCATTCCGTCGATCTTTAATGTGGTTTTTATCATGCCGTTCTCCTTTTATATAGCAGAAACGCCCGCGGCAAAGCGGACGCTCATGCGTATTTATGGGGATGTAAAACTAATAAGCAAATCAGACAAACGCCGAGCCGCTGACGTTTTTTGCGGAGCTTTGCCGAACAAACTGTAGTTAGCAAATGCTAACTTGTGTTCAAAAAACAAACACCCTCACGGGATGTCTCCGCCCTGTTCAGTTACCCTAAGCTAACCGAACAAGTGTAATATATCATATATTTTTCGGTTTGTCAATAGGTATGGATAAAAAAACGGCCGACAGGCAAAAACCCGTCGGCTCGCTTATTTGTAATCGTTAAGGTGCTTTTTCAGCGCCGCGAAAGTGGCTGAGCTTATGACGTGCTCGATCTTGCAGGCGTCGTTAACGGCGTTTTTTTCATCAACGCCGAGCCTCATGAACAGCTCGCTCAAAACGGTGTGGCGCTCGTAGGTGCGCTCGGCGACCTCCAGCCCCGCCTCGGTCAGCGACAGACCGCCGTCCCTGCCGACCGTTATGTATCCGCCCTCGCGCAAAATACCCATAGCGCGGCTCACGCTCGGCTTTGAGTAGCCCAGCTCCGCGCCGACGTCGATCGCGCGGACAAAGCCCTTTTGCTTGCTGAGAACATATATCGTTTCAAGATACATTTCGCCTGATTCCTTTAGTACCAAAGCCGTCACCTCCGTTGTTTGACAAGGTAATTATATCACAGTTCTTCGCGGTTGGCAAGTTCGGCGCCGCGCTGAATTTGCGCTATCGCGCGCGAAAAGAACGGTTATTTTTGCTCTTTGTAAACAGTGCACAAATCGGTTGCGTGAATTTTGTTGATTATTTTTTGCGGAACCGTCCCGAAACGGAGTCGCCGGTATCAAAAAACGGCAGCGCGCTCCGCGGAACGTCTGCCGTTGCTATTTGCGAAGATAGGGACAATCCGGGTCGGGCAGATCGTACCTGCCCGTTTTCGCGAATGTAACGCACTTTGCTCCGCCGCCGCAAAGCCGTGAATACTCGCAGCCTTCGCACGCCTTGGGCACGGGCGCGCTCCTGAGCTTTAATATTTCGGGATCGGAGCGGTAGATCCGCAGCAGGCTTGAATCGCGCACGCTTCCGCATTTTACGGGCAGCCTGCGGCACGCCATGACCGTGCCGTCCGCGAGAACGGCGAGCAGCCTTTCGCCGGCGGTGCAGCGGTATATCGACTTTTTATCGCAGGGTATGAACTGCAGCGCCCTCGCGCACGAGACCATGCCCTTTTTGTTAAGCCGTGAGGCCTGACGGCTGAGCTTGGCGAAATCGTCCGCCGTAAGCGACAGGCGGCCGTCGTCCTCCCCGGCAGGTATGACCACGCGGTCGTACCAAAGCTTGTCCGCGCCGATGCCGCCGCAGAGCTTTGCCAGCTTTTTCAGCTCGCCGAGGTTTTCGCGCTGAGCGGTGAACGAGACCGTGGTAAAAATGCCCTGCGCGGCAAGCTCACGCAGCCCGTTTACGGCGAGGTCAAAGCTGCCTTCGCCGCGGATCCTGTCGTGACCCTTTTTTGTTCCGTCAAGGCTGACCTGAACATAATCGACTCCGCACGCTTTCAGCCTTTTTGCCTCGCGCCTGCCGATCAGCGTGCCGTTTGTGAGCACGGCTGTTGTCATGCCGCGGCTTCGGGCTTCACCGAGCAGCCAAAACAGATCGGGGTGAGTGAGCGGTTCTCCGCCGGTGACGTTCAGATATCCCTTGAAATTGTATTCTTTCAGCAGCTCGGTATACTGATCAAGGATGATTTTCATTGATCCGCGGTCTTCAAAGGCGGAATAATCGTCCTGATAGCAGTGCGTACAGCGAAGGTTGCAGCGGTGGGTGATATGCCATTGTAACGTAAAATATCCGTTGTAATTTATTTCTTCCATATTTTCGGAGAGTTTTAGTCAGGCAGCAGCCTGATGATGACCGCCTCGCGCGGATTGAAAAATCTCGGTATGGCGGTGGTGTTCGCGCAGCCTGCCGATACGACCAGCCGTCCGTCGAACAAGCCTCTGTCGTATTTCGGGAACAGTCCCGTTGATGAGGACAACAGCCCCTTGCCGAATATCCTGAACTGTCCGCCGTGATTGTGGCCGGAGAGTATCAGGTCGATATCTTTGTCTTTGAGCAGGCGTTCGTAGTATTCGGGATGGTGGCAGAGCATGATCTTAAAACCGTTTTCCCTTGACAGGCGTTCGGGCAGGTCTTCGTCGTACTCGGTCGACAGTCCGCCGATGATGAGCTCCTGTCCGTTTACGACCGTTTTTACATAGGAGTTGTCAAGCAGGGTAATGCCGTTGGCGGCAAAGAAATCCATATCCTCCCCGAGCAGCTCCTCCTCGTGATTGCCGAGGCTCAGAAACACCGGCGCGAGCCTTGCGGATCGGCGCAAAAACCGGTAGGAATTTTCCGGCAGGGGGGAGTTGTTGACCCTGAAAATGAATCTTATCGCGCGGTCGATATGGTACGCCGCGACAAAGCAGGCGGATTTTACCGGATTTTGCCTGCGGCGCGCTTCGAGGTATTTTCCGCTGTAGCGCTCGAACGAATCGCCCGCGACGGCGATCAAATCGGGCTCGGCTCCCTTGAGCAGAGCGAAAATGTCGTCCGCGTCACGCTCGTGAAGATCTGATATAAGCCCCACCGTGACGGGCTTTTTCAGCTTATTCGATTTTATCTCGTACTCCGCCGTGACAGATCTCGGTTTCATAAAATCGCTCCGTTGCGCGGCTCTATTTCCAGAAGCTCAGCTGAGAATCGTCAAGACCGATATTCTTAGCCCTGAAAACCGGGTTGAGCCGTTTCTTTTTCTGCTGTTCAAAATCCCTGAGCGCCTTGATCGCAACACCGGAAAGGATAACGCAGCAGGGTATGTTTATTAGCGTCATGCCGCCCATGGTTATGTCGGCGATGCTCCACGCCAGATCCATCGGCGCGAGCGCTCCGGCAAAGATGACGGCTACGCAGATCAGGTAGAAGAAGGTCATGAATTTCTTTGAAGGCGGACGCTTTTTGTTAAGGTAAGCCAGCGCGTTGTCCACGTAGTACAGGTTGCCGATCAGGGTCGTAAAGGCGAAAAGCACCATGGCTATCGTTATGAAAACGGGACCGAAGCCGCCGAACACGGTCGAGACCGCGTTTTGAACATACGGCGCGCCTGCCATCTCGTCGGTGTTCGCGACTCCCGAGCAGAGGCACATCAGCGCCGTGGCGGTGCAGAGGAGCATTGTGTCGATATATACCGAGACGGTCTGAACCAAGCCCTGCTTTGCCGGGTGGGTTACGTCAGCGGAAGCCGAGGCGTTGGGCGCCGAGCCCACGCCTGCCTCGTTTGAAAACAGTCCTCTTTTGATTCCGAGCACCATGCACGAACCGCTCAGTCCGCCGAAGATAGCCCTGAAATCGAACGCGTCGCGGAAGATCGAGGCAAATGCCTCGGGAATATATGTGACGTGAGCGAAGATAATAATAAGCGAAACGAGCACGTAAGCGACGCCCATGACCGGAACGATCTTTTCGGTCAGCTTTATTATACGTCCGCCGCCGCCGAGTATGCAGAACGCGACGCCTGCCGCGAGCAGTCCGCCGACGATCACCGGTGTCCAGAAGCTGTCGTAGAACTCGTATACCGCGAACGACGACTGCAGATTATAAGAGCAGAGCAGGTTGAAGCCGAACGCGTAGGTCGCGATCAGGAATACGCAGAACACCGCGGCGATGACCGGCAGGTGCAGCGCCTTTTCTATATAATATGCAGGACCGCCGTAGCTGTTGCCGTTTTTATCCTTTTGCTTAAAGATCTGAGCGAGCGTGCTCTCGATGAACGCCGAGGACGCGCCGATTATGCACATCAGCCACATCCAGAAGCAGGCGCCGGGTCCTCCGATGCAGATAGCCGTGGAGACTCCGACGATATTGCCCGTTCCGACTCGTGACGCAGTGGAAACCATCAGCGCCTGAAAGGAAGAAACCTTTTGCGAGGAAGCGGGTTTTTCAACGATCAGCTTGCACGCCGTTCCGAAAAGCCTGATCTGAACGAATTTGGTGCGGAATGTAAAATACAGTCCCGCCGCGGCAAGCACGATCACAAGAATCGGGTAGTACATAAAGTCGTCAACCTTGCCGAAAAAGTCGGTAATTGCCTGAAACATAACGATCCTCCAAACCGGGTTGATTATACTCACGTTTTACGCGTGTTTTGAACGCGCTGCGTATTACAATAATTATAACCTATTGCGCACTGCCGTATTTTTGCTTTACAGAATTAAATTTGTTACAAATCTGTCACATATCTGTCACATAGATGTGTTATTATATCGTTGTACCCGGGGATAATAATGCAAAATCCCCAAAAAAATTCCGAGAAATTTGTTGATAGAGGTTGATTTTTTCTGAGATTTTGTGTATTATGTATATGAGGGTAATTTAAATAACTGCGCCCAAAACGCTATTTAAGCCTATTATACAAAATTTATGCAGAAAAAGAGGTAAGAGATATGTCTAACAGATTATTTCAGGGTATAGTGCATCAGATGAAGGATGCGGTTGACAGAACAATCGGCGTTATCGACGAAACTTCTGTTGTTATCGCCTGCTCGGAGCTCGGAAAAATCGGAGAGGTCAACGAGAGCATCAATTCGGAAACGCTCAGCTCAACAGCTCCGTTCGTTATCAGCGGCTACACATATAAATCTTTCGGCAACAGCGCGAAGTACGACTACGCCGTGTTTGTCCAGGGCACTGACGAGTACGCTCAGAAGTACGCTCACCTGCTGGCTGTTTCGTTCGCGAGCATCAAGCAGTATTACGACGAAAAGTACGACCGCTCAAACTTCATCAAAAATGTAATCCTCGACAACATTCTTCCCGGCGATATTTACCTCAAGGCGAGAGAGCTTCACTTCAACAGCGAGGTATCGCGCGTATGTCTGCTTATCAAGATAGTGTCCAAGACCGATGTTTCTGCTTATGATATCGTTCAAAATCTTTTCCCCGACAAGTCAAAGGATTTTGTCATCAACATCAACGAGGAGGAGATCGCTCTTGTAAAAGAGGTAAAGCCCGACACGGAGGGCCGCGATCTCGAAAAGCTCGCAAGCTCTATCGCGGACACTCTCTCGAGCGAGTTCTACACCCACTGCGTTGTCGGTATCGGCACCACCGTAACCGGCATAAAGGATCTCGCGCGTTCCTTCAAGGAAGCCCAGTCGGCGCTTGAGGTCGCCAAGGTATTCGATACCGAGCGCACCATCGTAAGCTACGATAACCTCGGCATCGCCCGTCTTATCTATCAGCTTCCCACGACCCTGTGCAAGATGTTCCTCAAAGAGGTGTTCAAGCGCGGTTCGATCGAGACCCTCGATCAGGAGACCCTGTTCACCATCCAGCGCTTTTTCGAGAACAACCTCAACGTATCGGAGACTTCAAGAAAGCTCTTCGTTCACCGCAACACCCTTGTTTACAGGCTTGAAAAGATCAAGAAGCTCACGGGTCTTGACCTGCGCGAGTTCGAGGACGCTATCGTATTCAAGGTAGCCCTCATGGTCAAAAAGTACCTTAACGCGAGTCCCGCCAAGTATTAAAAGATAAAAATTCTGCTCCTGAACGCGCCTTTTCGCGCGTTCAGGGCGTTGGCATTTTTAACGCCATGTTTTTTTAGGGGCTTTTTGCGCCCTTTTTGGAGCGGCTTTCGGTTATTGCCGCGGTGGGATCCCACAGTTGGTAATACTTGAAAATAAAAATATTTGCGGTCGGCGATCCGCGCGGTATCATCGTTAACGGTGGCTTTTCGGATCGGGCGCGGCTTTGTGCCGCCCGCCGCGACAAAAGGTGTATCTATGATTGATTTTTTGAATGTATCAAAAACATATCCTAACGGCACTCACGCGCTGCACAACGTCACCCTGAGTATTGACAAGGGCGAGTTTGTGTTTATCGTAGGCGCGTCGGGAGCCGGTAAAAGTACGTTTTTGAAGCTGATAATGCACGAGGAGACCACTACCGAGGGCGAGATCATCATAAACGGCAACAAGCTGTCAAAGATGAAAAGGCGCGACGTTCCTTATCTTCGCCGTCATATGGGTATCGTGTTCCAGGATTTCAGGCTGATCGAAAAAATGACAGTGTTCGACAACGTCGCCTTCGCCATGCGCGCGGTAGGCGAGAACACCGCGACGATCAAAAAAAGAGTCCCTTACGTCCTAAACCTTGTAGGGCTCAAGGACAAGATGAAAAACAAGCCGAGCGAGCTTTCGGGCGGCGAGCAGCAGCGCGTAAGCCTTGCCAGAGCGCTTGTTAACAACCCCGAAATCATAATAGCCGACGAGCCTACAGGCAACGTCGACCCCGAGCTCTCGCACGAGATAATCGAGCTTCTCAATGAGATCAACGCCATGGGCACCACCGTGCTCGTAGTTACTCATGAGCATGAGCTTGTGCGTGAGTTCCACCAGAGGGTGGTCACCATTGACCACGGCAAGGTTATCGGAGATACCGGCGGCGGGATTGCGCCTTCGGGATATGACTCGGACGACGACTATACCCTTGAGTACAGCGAGTACGAGGAGGATATCGATCTCACCGACGACGAGATCACCGATAATTACGACGGCGAGACCTACGACGACGAGGATGATTACGGCGACGATCCGCCGCAGTATCCCGACAATGTAGTGATCGTGCCCGACTGATGAAAGGAAGATGATATGAAAGGCTTTGGCTATCTTGTTAAAGAGGGCTTCAGAAACGTGTGGAGTAACCGCATTATGAGTATCGCGTCTGTCTGCGTGCTCATAAGCTGCCTCGTTTTGACCGGCGCGGCGGCGCTCTTTTCGATGAACGTCTCAAAGCTTGTGGACGAGGTCGGAGAGAGCAACGAAACGATAGTTTATATCCAGGATGGCTATTCCCAGCTTGAAGCCGTATATGTAGGAAAAGAGATCGAAAAGGTCCCCAACGTCCAGTCAGCTACCTTCTACTCAAAGGAGGAAGCGTTCGAGCAGTACAGAAAGACTCTGGGCGACAGCCTTTTCTCGAGGATCGAGGACAGAAACCCGCTTCCCGATTCGTTTATTATCGTGATGGACGACCTCTCAAAGTATGAGGATACCGTCGCGGAGATACAGAAGATCGAGGGCGTTGACAGGGACAATATTCTTAACCGCAAGGATTTCGCGGATAAGATGACCAGGATCAGCAATCTTGTAAGTATAATTTCGATCGCGGTGGTATCGGCGCT
Source organism: uncultured Ruminococcus sp. (assembly GCA_902767845.1). Lineage (GTDB taxonomy): Bacteria > Bacillota > Clostridia > Oscillospirales > Acutalibacteraceae > Ruminococcoides. The sequence continues at coordinate 19,829 of CACXIV010000008.1, forward strand.
GCTTATAATTTCGCTGTTCATCATAGCGAACACGATCAGAGCCACAATGTATTCGCGCCGCTTTGAGATCAGCATAATGAAATCCGTCGGCGCCACAAACGCCTTTGTGCGCATGCCCTTCCTTGTAGAAGGCATGGTGCTGGGACTTATCTCGGCGGCTATCTCCACCGGAGTTCTGGCGCTTGTATATCAGGGTATAGGAATGGTTATCGAGAACGCGCAGTCGATTTTTCAGTTCATTCCGTATCTCGACGTTTTGCCGTATGTCGCGGCGGCGTTTGTGATATTCGGACTGTTCGTGGGCTTCTGCGGCGGCTTTATCTCGATCAGAAAGTATTTGAAAATGGAAGGTAATGAAATTCTCGGCTGGTAACAGCGGAAAGGAGAAAATATGACTAAGGCAAAGAAAATTATCAGCGCGTTTTTGAGCGTGTGCATTATCGCGGTTCCCGTCGCGACGGGTTTCGTTTCCGCTAACGCCGAAAGCGTGGAGTCTCTTCAGCAAAGACTCGAGGAGCTCGACAGCAAGAATAAGGAGTATCAGAAGATCCTCGACTCGGCTCAGGACGATATTTCGGAGAAAGAGAAGTACAACGACGCTCTTGTGAGCAAAATCGAGAATCTTGATGAAAAAATCGGAGTTACCCGTCAGTCGATCACTGAGCTGAACGAACAGATCACAGAGTCTCAGAAAAAGATCCAGCAGGGCAACAGCGATATCGAGGGTCAGGTAGACGCTCTCTGCAAAAGACTTAAAGCGATCTATATGGCAGGCAGCGCCAGCGACCTTGAGATCATTCTCGGCGCCAAGGATTTTTCTGACTTGATAGACAAAATGACGCTTGTAAAGAGCCTCTCAAAATGCGATCAGGAGCTTATCGACGAAATCAACGGCAAGCTTCAGGTGATCAACAAGGAAAAGGAAACTCTCGAGGTAAACAAGGCCGACCTCGAAAAGAACGAGGCCTCGCTCAAAACCGACCTCGACGAGCTCAACAAGACCCTTGAGGAGAACAAGGAGATCCTCCAGGATCTGTATACAAAGACCGACGAGGCGAGGGCCTTCCTCGCGAACTCGGGCGACGAAAAGGCTCAGATCGAGTCCGAGATCGCCAAGTATTTTGCCGAGCAGGAGGCTGCCAAGGCAAAGGCGGCTCAGCAGCAACAGCAGCAGAGCGGTTCGCAGAGCAGCTCTTCGTCAAGCTCGTCCGGCTCATCGGATTCAAGCAGCTCGTCAGGCTCGGAGCAGAGCAGCGATGATGATACCGACGACTCAGGTTCGGGCGGTTCTTCAAGCTCGGGCGGAACCTCGGTAACTCCGTCTCCTTCGGGATACACATGGCCGACCCCCGGCTTCTACTATCTCTCGTCCGAGTGGAACGAGGACAGAACCACATACAACCACGGCGCGATCGACATCGCGGGCAGCGGCATCATGGGCGCTCTCGTAGTCGCGGCGGCTAACGGTACCGTAGCTTATACAAACACATATTGTCCTCACAACTGGGGCAAGAGCGGAAGCTGCGGCTGCGGCGGCGGTTACGGCAAGTATGTCTGGATCGACCACGGCAACGGCAAGGAGACCATCTACGCTCACCTCAGCAGCGTTGTGGTATCTCCCGGACAGTATGTCACTGCCGGCACGCCTGTTGGTTACGTCGGCTCCACCGGTTACTCAACCGGTCCGCACCTCCACTTTGAGTGCCGCATAAACGGCGTCAAGTACAACCCGATGACCGAATTTTGATTTGATCAAATAAATCGACTAAAGCCTCCCTTGCCGTCTGCGGCGGGGGAGGCTCCGTTTTTCTTATCCGGCGATACAGGCTGTAAAATTTGCAAACTGTCCCTGCTTTGATTCACACTATTTTCCTTTCGCAATAGTATGTAGTGTAAAGGAAAGGAGGCAAGGGTATGAATCTGTTTGGAAACAACAACGGCGGCTGCTGCTGGATTATTCTTCTTATCCTCATCATCTGCGGTTGCTGCGGCAACAACGGCGGCTGCGGTAACAACGGCTGCGGCGGCAACGACGGCTGCGGCTGCGGATGCTGATCGGGAAGCAAAACGGTGAAATAACGTAAAAAAGCGCCCCGGCTTAACTGCCGGGGCGCGCTGCGTATCCTGCGCTTATACGTTGAATCTGAACAGAACGACGTCGCCGTCCTTCATTACATAGTCCTTGCCCTCGCTGCGGACAAGTCCCTTTTCCTTGGCTGCCGCCATGCTGCCGAGCGATACCAGATCGTCATAGGCGATGACCTCGGCTCTGATAAAGCCGCGCTCAAAATCCGAGTGGATCTTTCCTGCCGCCTGGGGAGCCTTTGTGCCCTTTTTGATCGTCCACGCCCTGACCTCCTGCTTGCCTGCGGTGAGGAAGGAGATAAGTCCGAGCAGAGCGTAACATTCCTTGATAAGACGGTCGAGTCCGCTCTCCTCAAGTCCGAGGTCGTTTAGGAACATGGCCTTTTCCTCGTCGTCCATCTCGACGATCTCCTCCTCGATCTGAGCGCAGATCGGGAGCACGCCGGAGTTTTCGGCGGCGGCGATTTTTTTGACCTCCTGATATCCCTGATTGCTCTCGATACCGTTCGAGAAATCCTCGTCGCTCATGTTCGCGGCGTAGATCACCGGCTTTGAGGTGAGCAGAGCCACCTCGCCGAGCAGAGCCTTTTCCTCGTCGTCGCACTCGACGCTTCTGGCGGGTCTGCCGTTTTCAAGGGCTTCGAGCACGCGCTGATAAAAGTCGATGTCGCGCTGATATTTTTTATCGCCCTTGAGCATCTTTTTCGTCTTGTCGATACGCCTTTCGAGCATTTCCATATCCGACAGTATCAGCTCGAGGTTGATGGTCTCGATATCCCTTTTGGGGTCTATGCTGCCCTCGACGTGGATAATATCGTCGTTCTCAAAGCAGCGGACAACGTGGACAACGGCGTCGCACTCGCGGATATTCGAGAGGAACTTGTTGCCCAGACCCTCGCCCTTGGAGGCGCCCTTTACCAGTCCGGCGATATCGACAAATTCTATCGTAGCCGGGGTGTACTTGTCGGGATCGTACATCTCGGCAAGCTTGTCGAGCCTCTTGTCGGGAACCGAAACAACGCCCACGTTCGGCTCGATCGTGCAGAACGGATAGTTCGCGCTCTGGGCGCCGGCGTTAGTTATCGCGTTAAAAAGCGTGCTTTTGCCGACGTTCGGCAGTCCTACTATACCTAATTTCATTTTTATCACCTTTTCCGATTCAAAGCTATGCTGTTTCAAAAGCATGCGGTTCATTTGCCATATCCTATTAAGTATAACATATTTCGAGCTTAATCTCAATATAAAAAAGAAATAAAAATATATTTCAGGTGCGTAGACAGTTTTTCGTTTTGAATAGTGACATTTGAAATCTGATGTGTTACAATAAATCCAAGCCATATTCGGCAATAAAACATGAAAAGGGGAATTATTTTGAGAGCAAAATCAGTTTTAGCGGCATTTATATGCCTGTGCATGGCGGCGTCTGTATTAATGACAGGCTGCGGAGAGGACAAGTCAAAGACAGAATCAACGACCGCGCCTGCTACAACCGTCGCGGCTACAACAGCCGACAAAAGTTCTAAAACGAGCGGCAGCAGTCAGCAGAATGATAACGGCAGCCGAACCAATAGCAGTAACGACAGCAGTCAGTCGAGCCAGTCGGACGACGGCTCCTCGTCAAGCTCCGACGGACTGATTTCCGAGTCGGAAGCGGCCGCAAAGGTAAGGCAGCTGGAAGGCACCGCCGCTCAGGTTATAAACTCGTATGAGGGCACCGCTCCCGACGGATCACCGGCGTGGATCATCACGGTATCAAGAGTCACCACCGGCGACGCTAAGTATGTGACATATTACGTAGGCAACGACTTCTGCTATTGCGTGGATGAGGATTACGATTCAGACGACCAGTCCTCGGACGGCTACTCCGGCACGGATATCACCGAGGAGGAGGCTATCGCCATGGTAAGGCAGCAGGCAGGCAGCGGAGCGCAGATCATCAGCTCATATGAGGGCTACACTCCCGACGGTATCCCGGCGTGGGTGATCACCGTAGCTCCCGTTTCAAAGAGCGCCGACTCCGAAACCGTAACCTATTACGCGGGATACGGATTCTGCTACGCGGCGTAAAAGCTTTTTGCCTTAGAGGGTGATTATATGAATATCGCGGCAGTTTCTCACCGCGCTACGATCGAATACTGCTACGCGCTTGACGGAGACACCGTCGTTGTCAATATAAGGACGGGCAAGGACGTCGACCGCGCGTATATAATCAGCGAGGATCCTTTTATCCACGAGCTCCGCGGCGAAGAGCGCTGGAGCGGCGTCAGGTCGGAGATGTCCTTTTTGGCGGAGCTGAAATACCACTATCTCTGGACGGCGCGGCTCAAGCCGAAATACAAGCGCCTGAGATATTATTTTGAGCTTGAAAGCGAAGGCGAAGCCTATGTCGTCTGCGAGAACAAGATTTGTCCGGCAGAGGAAAACGACCGTGAGTCGATGCAGTATTTCAAGTACGCGTGGCTGAATATCTCCGATGTCATAGCGCCTCCGGGCTGGGTGAAGCGCACGGTATGGTACCAGATCATGCCCGACCGCTTTTGCCGTTCAAAGACCTCGCCGCCCGACGAAAAATTCAGGAAATGGGGCGACTTTTCAGATCCGGAATGGCACGACGTTTACGGCGGAAATATCCGCGGCATCACCGAACGCCTCGGCTATATCAGGGAGCTGGGGTTCAGCGGGATCTACCTTACGCCTATTTTCAGATCGGACACGAACCACAAATACAACACCTTTGACTATTGGCAGGTCGATCCCGACTTCGGTACGGAGGACGACGTTATCGAGCTCGTCGATACCGCCCATTCGATGGGGATAAGGGTGATGCTCGACGCGGTTTTTAACCACAGCGGTCACAGGTTTTTCGCCTTTGAGGACGTGATCGAAAAGGGAAGGGGCTCGCGTTATTACGACTGGTTCTTCATAAACAGCGACGACTTCGCGAAGCGTAAATTCACCACAGAGGACGGCAGGCTGTACACCTTTTCCTTCTGGGCGCCCATGCCCAAGCTGAACACGAACAACCCCGAGGTCGCGCGGTATTTTACCGACCTTTGCGTACACTGGGCAAAGGACTGGAAGATCGACGGTATCCGCTTCGACGTCGGCGACGAGGTGTCGCACACCTTTATCCGCGGGCTGAACGACGAGGTCAAAAGGGTGAATCCCGACCTGTTTTTCCTCGGTGAGATCTGGACTGACTCGCTCTCGTGGCTCGGAGGCAGGGAGTATGACTCGGTCATGAATTATCCCCTGCCCGAAAGCGTCACCGACTTCTTCAAAAATCCCGATCTCGGGTTTACCGACCTCATTTATTCGCTGAATTACTGCCGCACCATGTACCCCGAGCAGGTAACGGGGGCGCTGTTCAACTTCCTCGATACCCACGACACTCCGCGCGTCGCCGAGGTCAGCAAAAACACAGACGAGCTTTTGCAGAAGATCGCGCTGATCATGACGATGCCGGGAAGCCCCTGCGTCTACTACGGCACGGAGATCGCCATGAAGGGTGTTCGCGAGCCGTATACCCGTATGACCATGCCGTGGGACGAGATCGACAGCGGCAAATACGACGATATAAAGTCAAAGATCTCCGCGCTTATCCGTCTGAGGAACAGCCGCGCGGAACTGACGAGCAACGAATTTGAGTTTTTTGTGAGCGATGAGGCTCCAAGACTGATCCGCTACAGAAAATCGGGCGCGGTCGACGTTTTCATCAACGCCGGCTTTGAGCCCTGCAAAATTTCGGCGTCGGGCAAAATCCTGTACAATAACGGCTTCAAAAACGGCGAGCTCGGGCAATACGGCCTGCTGATCGCCGAAGCATAACAAAAACCGTACTCTCAAATCGGGAGTACGGTTTTTGTTTTATTTATTATCAGATGGAGTCAAAGTTCTTCATCGCTTCAAGTCCTGTCTGACCGGTTCTTACCTTGACGACGTCCTCAACGTCATAAACGAAGATCTTTCCGTCGCCGATATGACCGGTGTACAGCGTCTTTTTAGCGGCTTCGATAACCTTGCTTACCGGAACGGTGCAGACAACGATGTCGACCTGAACCTTGGGCAGGAGGTTAGCCTCGATCTGAACGCCTCTGTAATACTCGGGCTTGCCCTTCTGAGTGCCGCAGCCGAGCACGTGAGTTACCGTCATGCCGGTGATGCCGATAGCCATAAGAGCGTTCTTGAGCGGCTCAAGACGGGATTCCTTGCAGACGATCTCGACCTTGGTGATCTTGGGTCTGCTTTCGTCAAGGTCAAAGGTCGGTACCTTTGTGACCGTGACAGCCTCGGCAACGGGAGTTTCTCCGCTGACGATAACGGGAGCGTCGCCTTCCTCAACATATTCGGGGATCATGGCGAAGCCTGCGTATGCAGAGGGCATGTTGTGCTCTGTCTCGTCCAGACCGGTGATCTCCTCTTCGCGGCTGACGCGCAGACCGATGATCTTCTTGATAACAAGGAAGGTCACGGTGATCATGACTGCCGTCCATGCCGCGACGGAAGCAAAGCCGATAAGCTGCAGTCCGAGAAGCTCGAAGCCGCCGCCGTAGAAAAGACCTGTCAGCCTGACGCCGGAGGCGTTTGCGATAGAGTAGCCGGGAGCCGAGTCGGTGGCGAAAAGACCGACCGCCAAGGTACCCCAGATACCGTTCATCATATGGACCGCGACAGCGCCGACCGGGTCGTCGATATGGAGCTTGTAGTCAAGCAGCCATACGCCGAATACAACGAGGAAGCCAGATACGATACCGATGATTACCGCGCCGAGAGCGTCTGTAACGTCACATCCGGCTGTGATAGCTACAAGACCCGCGAGCGAGGCGTTAAGACACATGCTTACATCAGGTTTGCCGTACTTGATCCATGTAAAGATCATACATGTCACCGTCGCGAGAGCGGGGGCGACTGTAGTTGTAAGAAAGATAGAGCCGAGCTGATCCACGGAGGTCGCGGCGGCGCCGTTAAAGCCGTACCAGCCGAGCCAGAGGATAAATACGCCGAGCGCTCCGAGCGCGATGTTGTGACCCGGGAAAGCGCCGACCTTTGTGACCTTTCCGTTTTTGTCTCTCTTGAATTTGCCGATACGGGCGCCGAGGAGGCTCGCGCCGATCAGAGCAGAGATACCGCCGACCATGTGGATGGCGCAGGATCCGGCAAAATCGTGGAAGCCGAGATTGCTCAGCCAGCCGCCGCCCCAGATCCAGTGAGCCTCGATCGGGTAGATAACGGCGGAGATAACAGCCGAATAAACGCAGTAGGACAAAAACTTTGTGCGCTCAGCCATAGCGCCTGAAACGATAGTGGCGGTGGTGGCGCAGAATACAAGGTTGAATACGAAGTTTGAAAAATCAAAATTCGCGTAGGACGAGAAAATATCGAATCCGGGCTTACCGATCAGTCCGACCAGATCCTCTCCCATAAGCAGACCGAAGCCGATAAGGATAAAGGTAACGGTGCCTATACAGAAGTCCATCAGGTTCTTCATGATGATATTGCCGGTGTTTTTGGCTCTGGTAAAGCCCGCTTCGACCATCGCGAAGCCTGCCTGCATCCAGAAAACCAGCGCCGCGCCGATCAAAAACCACACGGCAAAAAGCTGTTCGTTGGTCATCTGAGTAACCAGTTCTTTTACAGATTCACTCATAATCAATCACTCCATAAAACAAGATTCGGCAGCGCGAAAGGCGCGTCCCCTTCTGTAGGAAAACGCGCCTTTGCGTTGTCATATGTAAGCCTATCGGAAGATAGCTTTTTGATCCGCCTTTAACGGCGGCTGTTGTAAAGCGTACTTTAAAACAGGCGGAAAAGTCTTAACAGCGTCAGAGCTTATACTCCGAACAAGATCTCTCCGTAGGAGGGATACGGCCAGTATTCGGCGGAGGTTTCGGTCTCCATGCTGTCTCCGAGCTCTCTTAGCTCGTTCATAAGGGCGAAAACGGTATTTCTGTAATACTTTGCCCTGTCAAGGTTATCGGTATGCTCTGCGGCAGCCTTTACCGCTGACTCGAGCTCGTCTGTTTTTTTGACGAACTTCTCGAGCAGGTCGGACAGGTTTTGCAGCAGCTTTTCCTCGGCGAATGTCGAGAGTGAGGACGATACGCTCTTTTTAAGCTCAACGCCCTGCGCAAGCTCCTTGGCGAACGCCATTACCGCCGGCGCGATGTTCTTCTTGGCCATGTCGAGCATTGTCAGAGCCTCGATATTCAAAAGCTTTGAATACTGCTCGAGCTCGATCTCGTAACGCGCGTGGATCTCGGCCTCGGTAACGATACCGTTTGAGGTGAACAGGTCGACGTTCTTTTTGTCGATGTAGTGCTCCATGGCCTCGGGCAGACTCTTGTAATTGCAAAGTCCGCGCTTTTCGGCTTCCTCGACCCACTCGTCGGAGTAGTTGTCGCCGTTGAAGATGATCCTCTGGTGCTCGGTGAACGCCTTTTTAACAAGCGCCCTGAGATCGCTCTCGAGGTCGGACGAATCCTTGAGCGCCTCGTAGAACTCGCTGAGCTCCTCGGCTACCATCGTGTTGAGCATGTAGTTGGGACACGCGATATTGAGCGATGATCCGAGTGCCCTGAACTCGAACTTGTTGCCGGTGAAGGCGAACGGCGAGGTGCGGTTACGGTCGGAATTGTCCTTTTTGAAATCGGGCAGGGCGTCTACGCCTGTCTCCATGCGCGCCGCCTTGTGGCTCTTGTAGTCCTTGCCCTCGATAATGCTCTCGACCAGCGCGCCGAGGTCGTCGCCGAGATACATCGAAATGATTGCCGGCGGAGCCTCGTTGGCTCCGAGCCTGTGGTCGTTTCCTGCGGAGGCGACCGTGATCCTGAGCAGATCCTGATACTCGTCTACAGCCTTTACTACCGCCGCGAGGAAGAGCAAAAACTGCAAATTATCCTCGGGATTCTTTCCGGGATCGAGCAGGTTTTCTCCCGAGTCGGTCGAGATCGACCAGTTGTTGTGCTTGCCCGAGCCGTTTACGCCGGCAAAGGGCTTTTCGTGAAGCAGACAAACAAGTCCGTGCTTCTCGGCGGTCTTTTTCATGACCTCCATGCAAAGCTCGTTGTGATCCGTCGCGATATTCGAGGTGGTAAAGATCGGCGCGAGCTCGTGCTGAGAGGGAGCGACCTCGTTATGCTTTGTCTTTGCGTATACGCCCAGCTCCCAAAGCTCGGTGTCAAGGTCGCGCATATACTCGGCTACCCTTGTCTTGATCGAGCCGAAGTAGTGATCCTCAAGCTCCTGACCCTTGGGCGCCATAGCGCCGAACAGCGTTCTGCCCGTGTAAATAAGGTCGGGGCGCTTGTCGTACATCGTCTTGTCTATCAAAAAGTATTCCTGCTCGGGACCCACGGTGGTGGTCACGCGCTTAACGTCGGTCTTGCCGAGAAGGTTAAGCACCTTGACCGCCTGCGAGCTGAGTCTTTCCATCGAGCGGAGCAGGGGAGTCTTTTTATCGAGGACCTCTCCGGTGTAGGAGCAGAACGCCGTCGGGATATACAGCGTGCCGTCTCTGATAAAAGCCGGGGAAGTGGGATCCCATGTCGTATAGCCTCTTGCCTCAAAGGTGGCGCGGATGCCGCCGGAGGGAAACGACGAGGCGTCCGGCTCACCCTTGATCAGCTCCTTGCCGGAGAACTCCATGATGACCTCTCCGTTTCCGCTCGGGGTAATAAAGCTGTCGTGCTTTTCGGCGGTAACGCCTGTCATCGGCTGGAACCAGTGGGTGTAGTGGGTGCAGCCCATCTCTACCGCCCAGTCCTTCATCGCGTTGGCTACAACATTTGCTACGTTGAGGTCAAGCGGTTCGCCGTTTTGAATTGTCTTTTGAAGCGCCTTATAGGTTGCCTTGGGCAGCCTTTCCTGCATTTTTCTGTCATTGAAAACATATCTTCCGAATAAGGACGCTGCGTTTTTCATATTGTTCACTCCATTCCTGATAATGAAAACAGGGCGCCGAGAACCCGTTGACCGAGTTCGCAGCGCCCTTGCTGTTTTCAATGGTGCAAGTATACACCCGTTTTTTTGATTTGTCAATACCTTTTTGCAACTTTTTTAAAAATTCCTGCAAAATTATTTGAAAATGCCGCTGTTATGCGAAAAAAACAGAGTAAATATGAATATAAAATTCAAAATAATTGCAATTATTCGACAGTTACCGACTTCGCAAGGTTCCTCGGCTTGTCGACGTCGTTGCCCTTGTTGACCGAGGTGTAGTACGCTAAAAGCTGCATTGGAATGGTGGCGACCATCGGCATCAGCACCTCGGTTATCCTCGGTACTCTGATCGTGTAATCGGCGGCGTCCTTGTCGAGCTCCGCGGATTCGTCGCAGATAACTATAGTCATGGCTCCCCTCGCCTTGACCTCCTTGATGTTGGATACGGTCTTTTCGAGCAGGGTGTTCTGCGTAGCCACCGCGATCACAGGCATGCCCTCGGTGACGAGCGAGATGGTTCCGTGTTTTAGCTCGCCGGCGGCGTAGCTCTCGGAGTGTATGTAGGATATCTCCTTCAGCTTCAGCGAGCCCTCCATCGACAGCGCGTAGTCAAGACCTCTGCCGATATACAGAAGGCTGTCGGCGGTTATCAGCTTCGTCGAGATAAACTGGCAGTCGTCCACCAGCTCGTCGATCGCCTTGTCGATCACGCCGGGGATATTTACAAGCTCGGCGGTGAGTTCCCTGCATTTTTCCTCGCTGATCTTTCCCTTGGCGAAGGCGGTCTCAAACGCGAACAGATACATAACCGCGAGCTGAACCATATACGCCTTTGTCGAGGCGACGGCGATCTCGGGACCCGCGTGGGTGTAGATGACCATGTCCGCCTCCCGGGCGATAGAGCTGCCCTTGACGTTGACTATAGCGAGAGTTTTTGCCTTTGTGCCCTTGACCAGATTCAGAACCGCCTTTGAGTCGGCAGTCTCGCCCGACTGGCTGATGATGATAACAAGGTCGTTTTCGCCGATCAGCGGATCGCGGTAGCGAAATTCCGAGGCTATATCGACGGTGACGGAAACCCTTGCCAGCTTTTCTATAACATATTTGCCGACCATTCCGGCGTGCATGGCGGTGCCGCAGGCGACAATAAAAATGTTGTCAATGCTTTTCAGGTATTCGGGAGTTATTCCGCACTCGCTGAGATCGGGCATGCCGTTCTCAATGCGCGGCGTGACGGTCGTCTTTACCGCGGTGGGCTGCTCGTGGATCTCCTTTATCATGAAGTGCTCGTAGCCGCCCTTTTCGGCGCTGTCCTCGTCCCAGTCGGCGGTTTTAAGATCCTTTTCGATCATTCTGCCGTGAAAGTCGCAGAAGCTCGCCGAGCCGTGCTTCAAAATGGCTATCTCGCCGTATTCAAGCAGATAGTAATCCTTTGTATACTTAATAATAGCCGGAACGTCGGAGGCTATGAACGCCTCGCCCTTGCCCTGACCGACGATCAGCGGACTCTCGCATCTTACGGCGTAGACCGTCTCGGGTCTGTCGGCGAACACTATTCCGAGGGCGAACGAGCCGCGTATCTCGTGGAGCACCCTGCGTATGCAGCGCACGGGGTTGCCGTCGTAATAGAAGTCGAGAAGCTGAGCGACGACCTCGGTGTCGGTATCGCTCAAAAAGTCTGTGCGCTCGTTCTCGATAAGGAACTGCTTGATCTCCTTGTAATTCTCGATTATTCCGTTGTGGACGATCGTCACCCGTCGTCCTGAATGGGGATGGGAGTTGATGTCGGACGGCTCGCCGTGAGTCGCCCAGCGGGTGTGACCTATACCGGCGTGACCCAGGGGTCTGCCCTCGGTATCCATCTTTTTGACAAGGTCGGTCAGCCTTCCCTTTGACTTTGCTACTTTTATTTTGCCGTCCTCAAAAACGGCGATACCTGCCGAGTCGTACCCGCGGTATTCAAGCTTTGTCAGAGCCGAAACGAGCACTTCCGTACAGTCGCGCGGTCCGACATAGCCAACGATTCCACACATATGATTACCTCCAAAGCATCAAGGCGCGCCCGTGGGCATACCTATTGATTATAGTATGTGCTAAGTATACAGCATAGGAATGTATTTGTCAATACAATTCTGCAAGTTCATTTATTATTCCTGCAATAACTCGTTGCAAATAATTCAAAATATTGATAAAATAGAATAAAATTGAAGTTTATCGGAATAAAAATTGCAATTTCCTGTTGACAATTATGCACCGTGGTTGTATAATGCTTTCGTATTGATGAATAATGTGTGCCTATGAAAGGAAGATGGACATGAAAGAGAACACACTGTACTCGCCGCGCTTTGAGCACGACAACTGCGGTATCGGCGCGGTAGTCAATATCAGGGGAATAAAGTCCCACGCGGCCGTGGAGAACGCGCTCACTATCGTTGAGACGCTCGAGCACCGCGCGGGAAAGGACGCCGACGGAAAAACCGGCGACGGAGTGGGCATCCTGCTCCAGATCTCGCACAAGTTCTTTAAGAAGGCGGCTGCTCAGATCGGTATATCGCTCGGAGACGAGCGCGATTACGGCGTGGGAATGTTCTTCTTCCCTCAGAACTGGCTGCTTCGCAATCAGGCGAAAAAGATGTTTGAGATCATCGCCGAAAAGGAGGGGCTCAATATCCTCGGCTGGAGAAAGGTGCCCCACGACGAAAACGCTATCGGTCAGCGCGCTCTCGACTGCATGCCCAACATCCAGCAGTGCTTTATAGCGCGTCCCGAGGGAGTAAAAAAAGGACTCGATTTCGACCGCAGGCTGTATGTCGCGCGCAGGGTGTTCGAGCAGAGCAACGAGGACACCTACGTTGTTTCGCTTTCGAGCAGAACCGTGGTCTACAAGGGAATGTTCCTTGTCGGCGACCTCAGAAACTTCTTTTCCGACCTGCGCGATGATGATTTTGAGAGCGCCATCGCGCTTGTTCACTCGCGCTTTTCAACCAACACAAACCCAAGCTGGCAGCGCGCTCATCCCAACAGGATGATCGTCCACAACGGCGAGATCAATACTATTCGCGGCAACGCCGACAAAATGCTCGCGCGCGAGGAAAACATGCGCAGCGAACACCTCAAGGGCGATTTGGACAAGGTCATGCCTGTGGTTAATACAGAGGGCTCCGACTCCGCCATGCTCGACAACACCCTCGAGTTCCTTGTAATGAGCGGAATGGATCTGCCGCTCGCGGTAATGATAACGATCCCCGAGCCGTGGGACAGAAACGGCACCATGAACCGCAAGGAAAAGGACTTTTATCAGTATTACGCGACTATGATGGAGCCGTGGGACGGCCCCGCGTCGATCCTGTTCTCGGACGGCGACGTGATGGGCGCCGTGCTCGACAGAAACGGCCTTCGTCCCTCGCGCTATTACATAACGGACGACGACTTCCTCATCCTCTCCTCAGAGGTAGGCGCGCTTCCCGTAGCGCCCGAAAAGATAGTCAAAAAAGACCGTCTGCGCCCGGGCAAAATGCTCCTTGCCGACACGGTCAGGGGCTGCCTGATCGACGACGAGGAGATCAAGACCCGCTACGCCTCAAAGCAGCCCTACGGCGAGTGGCTTGACGGCAATTTAATAAGGTTAAAGGAGCTCAGGATCCCCAACGCCAAGGTCGAGGAGCATCACCGCGAGGAGCGCAGAAGGCTGCAAAAGGCGTTCGGTTATACATACGAGGAGGTCATGACCTCTATTCTTCCCATGGCGCGCGACGGCGCGGAGCAGATCGCCTCAATGGGAACCGACAGCCCCATCCCTCCGCTTTCAAACGAGCCTCAGCCGCTTTTCAATTACTTCAAGCAGCTTTTCGCTCAGGTAACCAATCCTCCGATCGACGCGATCCGCGAGGAGATCGTGACCTCGACCACCGTTTATCTCGGCGAGTCGGGCAATATCCTCGAGGAAAAGCCCGAGAACTGCAAGGTCATCAAGATACACAATCCAATCCTCACCTCGACCGATATCCTAAAGCTCAAAAACATGAGGGAGAGCGGCTTTAAGGTAGCCGTCATCCCGGCTCTTTACTATAAGAACACAAGGCTGAAAAAGGCGATAAAGCGCCTGTTTATCGAGGCTGACAAGGCGGTCAGCGGCGGCGCGAACATCCTTATTTTGTCCGACAGGGGAGTTGACGAGAACCACCTCGCGATCCCGTCGCTGCTGGCGGTATCAGCGCTTCACCAGCACCTTGTAGAAACAAAGCGCAGGACATCGCTCTCGATCGTTTTAGAGAGCGCCGAGCCGCGCGAGGTTCACCACTTCGCAACGCTTCTGGGCTACGGCGCCACGGCGATCAACCCATATCTCGCTCAGGAGACTATCCACGAGCTCATCCACGACGACCTGCTCGACAAGGATTACTACGCGGCGGTCAACGATTACAACGACGCGGTGCTCCACGGAATCGTAAAGATCGCGTCCAAAATGGGTATCTCAACGATCCAGTCCTACCTCGGCTCACAGATCTTCGAGGCTATCGGTATCAGCCGAGCCGTTATCGACGAATACTTCACCGGCACCGTAAGCAGGGTCGGCGGAGTCGATATCACAGATATAGAAAAGAACGTCGACGCCCTCCACACCGCGGCGTTCGATCCGCTCGGACTCGGCACCGGAACCGAGCTCCCCTCGCGCGGAAGCCACAAGTTCCGCAGCGGCAGGGAGGAGCACCTTTACAATCCGCAGACCATCCACACGCTCCAGGCGGCGACGCGCACCGGCGATTACGGGCTGTTCAAAAAGTACAGCTCAATGATAACCGATGAGATGAGCCCCGTCAGCCTGCGCGGACTTCTCGATTTCAATTACGCCGAAAATCCTGTTCCGATCGACGAGGTCGAAAGCGTAGACGAGATCGTAAAGCGCTTCAAGACCGGCGCCATGAGCTACGGCTCGATCTCCCGTGAGGCGCACGAGGCGCTCGCTCTGGCGATGAACTCGCTGCACGGCAAGTCAAATTCCGGCGAGGGCGGCGAAAGTCCCGAGCGGCTTTTGACAAAGGGCACAAAGAAAGACCGCTGCTCAGCGATCAAGCAGGTGGCGTCGGGACGCTTCGGCGTGACGAGCGAATACCTCAATTCCGCCGACGAGATCCAGATAAAAATGGCTCAGGGCGCAAAGCCCGGCGAGGGCGGACACCTGCCCGGCAACAAGGTTTATCCGTGGATCGCCAAGACAAGGCACTCCACCCCCGGCGTATCGCTCATTTCGCCGCCGCCTCACCACGATATTTACTCTATCGAGGATCTGGCGCAGCTTATATACGACCTTAAAAACGCGAATAAAAACGCCCGTATTTCCGTAAAGCTCGTCTCCGAATGCGGAGTCGGCACGGTCGCCGCGGGCGTGGCAAAGGCAGGCGCGGGAGTTATCCTGATCTCGGGATATGACGGCGGCACCGGCGCCGCTCCGAGAAGCTCTATCTACAACGCCGGACTCCCGTGGGAGCTCGGACTCGCCGAGGCTCACCGCACCCTGATCATGAACAATCTCAGGAACAAGGTGGTCATCGAGACCGACGGCAAGCTCATGACCGGCCGCGACGTCGCGATAGCGGCGATATTGGGCGCGGAGGAATACGGCTTCGCCACCGCTCCTCTCGTTACCCTCGGCTGCGCAATGATGCGCGTCTGCAACCTTGACACATGTCCGTTCGGCGTCGCCACACAGAATCCCGAGCTGAGAAAGCGCTTTGCCGGCAAGCCCGAATACGTTGTCAACTTCATGCGCTTTATCGCTATGGAGCTCAGGGAGTATATGGCGGCTCTGGGCGTGCGCACGCTCGACGAGCTCGTCGGAAGGACCGACCTGCTCAAAAAGCGCGCCGGACTCTCGGAAAGAGAGAACAAGATCGATCTTTCCGCTCTCATCGGCGGCTCGGATAATGAAAAAATACACTATACCGACAAGAGCCTCTACGACTTCAAGCTCGGCTCAACGCTCGATTCAAGACAGCTTGAAAAAAGGTTCGACCTCGGCAAAAATAAACCTCAGAAGATAGAGATAGACGTCAAAAACACCGACCGCTCGCTCGGCACAGCCTTCGGCTCCGAGATAACGAAGCGCTACGGCGGCTCGCTCGGGGACGATACGTTCACGGTGGTCTGCAACGGCTCCGGCGGTCAGAGCTTCGGCGCGTTCATTCCAAAGGGACTCACGCTCGAGCTCGCCGGCGACAGCAACGATTACTTCGGCAAGGGTCTGTCGGGCGGCAAGCTAAAGGTTTATCCGCCCAAGGGCTCAAAATTCAAGGCCGAGGAGAACATCATAATCGGCAACGTCGCCCTTTACGGCGCGACAAGCGGCAAGGCTTTCATCAACGGCGTGGCAGGCGAGCGCTTCTGCGTGCGCAATTCGGGAGCCGAGGCGGTCGTCGAGGGAGTCGGCGACCACGGCTGCGAGTACATGACGGGCGGCTGCGTAGCGGTGCTCGGAAAAACCGGCAAAAACTTCGCCGCGGGAATGTCGGGCGGCGTAGCGTATGTATTCGACGAGCATCACCACCTCTACAGAAGGCTCAACAAGGAGCTTGTGGAGTGCACCGAGCTCAGCGACAAGTCCGATATCGAAAGGCTCAGGTCGCTAATCAAAGAGCACGTCGAGGCTACCGGCTCGGAAAAGGGCAAGCGCATCCTCGCGGACTTCCCGAGCTACCTGCCGCTGTTCAAGAAGATCATCCCCTATGATTACAAGCGCATAACGCGCGAGATAGCCTCGAACGAGGCAAAGGGCTTCGATCCCGACCAGGCGAGGATAGAGGCGTTTTACAAGATGATAAAGGAGGAGAAATAATGGGAAAGCCTACCGGATTTATGGATTATAAGCGAGAGGACGCCCCGGCCTTCTCCGTAAAAGAAAGAATAAAGAATTTCAACGAGTTCCACGAGCCGCTCGGCGAGGAGGAACAGCGCAGACAGGGCGCTCGCTGCATGGAGTGCGGCGTGCCGTTCTGCCAGTCGGGAATGAATATCGGCGGAATGATCTCAGGCTGTCCGCTCAACAACCTTATCCCCGAATGGAACGACCTCGTTTATCGCGGCTCATACGAGCGCGCGTACAAAAGGCTCAGGCTCACAAACAATTTCCCCGAATTTACCTCACGGGTATGCCCCGCGCTTTGCGAAAAGGCATGCACCTGCTCCGCCAACGGCGACGCCGTTTCGGTAAGGGGCAACGAGTACGCAATAGTCGAAAGAGCGTACCGCGAGGGCTGGGCAAAGCCCGAGCCGCCCAAGGTTCGCACCAACAAAACGGTCGCCGTTATCGGCTCGGGACCTTCGGGACTCGCCGCCGCCGATCAGCTCAACCGGCGCGGTCACAGCGTCACCGTCTTTGAGCGCAGCGACAGGATAGGCGGCCTGCTGATGTACGGAATCCCGAACATGAAGCTCGAAAAAAGGTTCATCGAGCGCAGGGTAGAGATAATGAAGTCCGAGGGCGTAGAGTTCAAAACAGGCGTGAACGTCGGAAAGGACATCACCGCCAAGGAGCTTTTGGAGCGGTTCGACCGCGTTATCCTCGCCTGCGGAGCGTCTAACCCGCGCGACATCAAGGTGGACGGCAGGGACGCCGAGGGCGTGTACTTCGCCGTTGACTTTCTGAAATCAACCACAAAGGCGCTCCTTGACAACGGACTTAAAGAGGGCTACATCTCCGCCAAGGGCAAAAACGTCATCGTCATCGGCGGCGGCGACACCGGCAACGACTGCGTCGGTACCTGCGTTCGCCACGGAGCTAAAAGCGTGCTCCAGCTCGAGATGATGCCGAAGCTCCCCGACCAAAGGGCTGAGAACAACCCGTGGCCTCAGTGGCCGCGCGTCTGCAAAACCGACTACGGTCAGGAGGAGGCGGCTGAGGTGTTCGGCAGCGACCCGAGGATATATCAGACCACCGTCAGCAGATTTGTAAAGGACAAGGACGGAAAATTAAAGGGAGCGGTGCTGATGAGCCTCAAGCCCGAGACCGATAAAAAGACAGGCAGGCTCACAATGAAGCCCGTAGAGGGCAGCGAGCGCGAGGTGAGCGCCGAGCTCGTGCTTATCGCCGCAGGATTTTTGGGCAGCGAAAGCTACGTCACGGAAGCCTTCGGCGCAAAGACCGACGCGCGCACAAACGTGGCTACCGAAAACAACACCCATCAAACCTCCGCTCAGCGCGTGTTCACCGCAGGCGATATGAGAAACGGTCAGTCGCTCGTAGTCCGCGCTATCCGCGACGGACGCGACTGCGCCCGCGAGGTGGATCTCAGCCTTATGGGCTACACGAATCTGTAAGGGGGTCTTACCATGACAAAGTATATTTTTGTAACAGGCGGCGTTGTGTCGGGACTCGGCAAGGGCATCACCGCGGCGTCGCTCGGACGTCTGCTCAAGGCGAGGGGACTCAAGGTCGCGGCTCAAAAGCTCGACCCATACATCAACGTCGATCCCGGCACCATGAGCCCGTATCAGCACGGAGAGGTCTTCGTCACTGAGGACGGAGCCGAGACCGACCTCGACCTCGGCCACTACGAGCGCTTTATCGACGAGGATCTGAATAAATACTCCAACCTAACCACCGGCAAGGTCTACTCTAACGTGCTCGCCAAGGAGCGCCGCGGCGAATACCTCGGCAAGACCGTACAGGTCATTCCGCACATCACGGACGAGATCAAGCGTTTTATATATTCGGTCGGCAAAAAGACTGACGCCGACGTCGTTATAACAGAGATCGGCGGCACGATAGGCGATATCGAGAGCCAGCCGTTCATCGAGGCGATCCGTCAGGTCGGCCATGAGGTCGGCGAGGACAACAGGCTGTATATCCACGTCACCCTCGTTCCTTATCTAAAGGCTTCGGGCGAGCACAAGAGCAAGCCCACCCAGCACTCGGTCAAGGAGCTGCAGGGGTTCGGCGTATCGCCCGATATCATCATCCTGCGCACCGACGAGCCGATAACCGACAGGACTATTTTTGACAAGATCGCCGGTTTTTGCAACGTCTGGCCGGACTGCGTTATCGAAAACCTCACTCTGCCGGTGCTCTACGAGGCTCCGCTCATGCTCGAAAAGGCTCATCTTTCCGACATTGTTTGCCGCGAGCTGAACCTTAAATCCCGCAAGCCCGACCTCACCGACTGGGAGCACATGGTCGAGCGCGTAAAGTCAAGGGAAAACACGGTCAGGATCGGTCTGGTAGGCAAGTATGTAGAGCTTCACGACGCGTATCTCAGCGTCGCCGAGGCGCTCAAGCACGCGGGCTTTTACCTGAACACGAGCGTGGACATAGAGTGGATTGATTCCGAGGATATCACCGAGGAGAACGCTCCCGAGATATTGGGCGGAGTCAACGGCATAATCGTCCCCGGAGGCTTCGGGCGCAGAGGTATCGAGGGCATGATAACCGCCGCGAAGTACGCGCGTGAAAACGATCTGCCGTACTTCGGTATCTGCCTCGGTATGCAGATAGCCGTGATAGAGTTCGCGCGCAACGTGGCGAATATAGCTAACGCCGATTCGGGCGAGTTCTCGCGCAGCGCGCCCAAGGTGATCGACTATCTTCCCGACCAGAGCGACGACACCGACAAGGGCGGCACGCTGAGGCTCGGAGCGTACCCCTGCGTCATTGAGGACAACACGACGATGGCTAAGGCGTACGGCAAAAAGCAGATATCCGAACGTCACCGCCACCGCTATGAGTTCAACAACGAGTACAGGGAAAAGCTCAAAAGCGCGGGACTTACCTTATCAGGACTTTCGCCGGACGGCAGGCTTGTCGAGACCGTTGAGCTGACAGACCGTGAGTTCTATGTCGGGGTGCAGTACCATCCCGAATTTAAGAGCCGTCCGAACAAGCCCCATCCGCTGTTCTCGGCGTTTGTCGGCGCGTCGTGCCACACAAAATAACCAAGCGTCCCCGGAGAGCTTCTTCGGGGGCTTTTTCACGCCCGAAAAAGCCGTGTTCGGGCGCTCTGTTTTTTAAACAAAAAAACACGCCCAAACCGCCTTGAAAAAAAGTCGGAAAATATATTGACAACGAAAAAGCAAAGTGATAAAATCCAATCGGAAAACCTAAGATACGTACTAAAAAACCGAATGGGAGGTATTGTTATGACATTCAACGGAAGCACAAAACTCACAGACATCCTCAGGGAGTACCCGTGGCTGCCGGACGAGCTGGTAAAGCTTGACGACAGGTTCAAGATCATCAAAACGCCGGTCGGCAGGGCGCTCATCAAAAAAATGACGATAACGGATATGAGCAAAAAGATCGGTTATTCCGAGGAGGATATCATCGGCCGGCTCAAAAGCATGATAGAGGAGCATGAAAAATAGGCTCCGCGTCAGGGAGGTGTAGGAATGAAGGCTATTCTTAACAAATCGGATCAGGCGATCCAATCGGCGGCGCCGGCCGCTTCCGCCCGTAAAACGCAGGCTAAGGTCATCACGGGCGAGTTCATTATGTACACCTATGATTCCACGGAATCAAAGACCTATTACTACAGCGACGATTATTTTTCACAGTCGGGCAAAATTGAAAACGAGCACCTCAGGACAATGTCCGCGGCGGTCGCGCTGACAATGGTCGGAGTATCGAAAAACCCGTCCGAGCGCTTCGGCAAGCTCCCTCGCGAGATCGGCTTTTCCGACATAGCCGCGTATGAGCTCGACAAAACCGGACACGATACTGTTGGTTTGCTCATCGCGCGCAGGGATATCGACGGCACGCCGGTCATCCTCGCGGCGATCAGGGGCGACGGCTACGGCAACGAGTGGACATCGAGCCTTGCCGCCGGAGTTCAGGGCGATCCGGACGGCTTCGCGGCTTCAGCGGAGAAGGTCGCGCGGAGGGTAAGGGAGTATATCCGCGACAATAATATCGAAAAAGCCAAGATATGGGTCACGGGGTTCAGCCGCGGCGGAGGGGTCGCAAACCTGTTCGGCGCCGCGCTCAACGAGGATCCGAAGGGCTTTCGCACTACGGAAAACGACATTTACGTCTACACCTTTGAAGCTCCGAACGTCTCATCCTCGCCGAAAGCCTACGCCAATGTCCGCAATATAATCAACAGCGGCGACGCGGTCACTCACCTTCTGCCCGAGGGCTGGGGATTCGGCAGAAACGGCGTGGTTCTCGATATCGGCGATCCCGGCGAAACTATAATGACTAAGCAGCTCACCGCGCTTGAGCCTTATATCGAGGACTTCAAAAGCGCGAGCCTGCCCGGGTTCCTCGCGGAGTGCTCAGACCTCATCGCCCGAGCGGTCAGCCGCGAAAAATACGCCGACGGCTTTCAGGATACCGCCGGCAGGCTCATGTGCCTGTACGAAAACCTCGCCGGAGCCGAAAGAAAGGCGCTCAGCGCGTTTTTCGCTCGGCTTGCGGAAAATATCAAATCGGATGAAAAGCTGGCGGACGCGCTCGGAGAGGTGTTTGAGGACGCCGCGTCCGGGCAGACTGCCGACGACGTTACCGGGCTGATCCTCCGCAATTTTGAAAAGACGACCCGTGAGCTCGGCAAGCCGGTGAACGACGAAAAATACGAGCTGATCAAAAACTCCGCGGAGCCGATCGTAAAAACCGTTATGCCGGTAATAAACGAGGACCTCATGACCGAGCTTGCAGGCGAAAGCGGAGAGCCCGAGGAGGTCGTGCTCTATCACGTCGCGAGCTTTGCCGCCAACGCCGGAGAAATTTTCTCCCACCACTTCAACAACAGGATGTTCTCAAAGCTCGAAAAGCTCGATTCCTTCTACGGACAAAACTGAGCGCTCAAAGCAGGCGGCGATGACGGCGCGAAAAATACGGCGACTGAACGGAACGCCGAAAAAGCCTGAACGGAACACACATTAAAGCCAAACGGCAAAGCGGAAAAGCAAACCGCCTTTGCCGTTTTTTCTATTGCAAATCAGCGCGTTTTATAGTATTATGTAAATGGCAATAATTAGCATAAAGGTGATTTTATGGCGAAAAAGCTTACAAAAAAACTGACGGTAAAAAAAGAAAACCTCGCCTCGCATGTCGGCAGCGGAAGTCTTGACGTGC
This sequence comes from uncultured Ruminococcus sp., assembly GCA_902767845.1. Classification (GTDB taxonomy): domain Bacteria; phylum Bacillota; class Clostridia; order Oscillospirales; family Acutalibacteraceae; genus Ruminococcoides. The sequence goes on from CACXIV010000008.1 coordinate 41,916, forward strand.
TCGCGACCCCGGCGGTAGCCGCTCTTATGGAGGGCGCCGCGGCTCAGCTCGCCCAAAGCGTTTTGGAGAACGACGAGCTAACCACGGTCGGCACGGCTATCAATATCGAGCATATCAGCCCGACCCCGGAAGGCGCCGAGGTAGAGGCCGAGGCGGTCTTGGTAAAGACAGAGGGAAGGATGTATTGTTTTGAGCTCACCGCGCGCGACAGCGCCGGCGAGATAGCCCGCGGCACCCACACAAGGGTGAGCGTGAACGCGGAAAAATTCCAGAAAAAGGCGGATTCAAAGTTTGATGAAGTATAAGTATGTTTTGTTTGACCTTGACGGCACGGTGAGCGCCAGCGCGGAGGGGATACGCATGTCGCTCGAGTACGCTCTCGATACTCTCGGCGTGCCAAAGCCCGACCTTGACGATTACACCCTTTACATCGGACCGCCGCTTATCGACACCTTCACCAACCTCTGCGGACTCGATCCCGAAACCGCTGAACGCGGCGCCGGTATTTACCGCGAATATTACGACAAAGAGGGAAAATACCGCAACCGCGTTTACGACGGCATACCCGAGGTGGTCAATGCCCTTCGCTCCAACGGGGTCAAATGCGCCATCTGCACCTCAAAGCAAAAGCCCGTGGCGGACGGAGTAGCCGCCCTGCTCGGGATAGAAAAGCTGTTTGACAAAATAGTCGGCTCAACGCTCGACAATACGATAAAGGACAAAAAGGATCTGATCCCCTACGCGCTCTCTCAGCTCGGCGGAGATATCTCGCGCGACAGGGCTGACGTAGTCATGCTCGGCGACAGCCGGTTCGACGCCGCCGGCGCGCGGCTCTGCGGCATTGATTTTATCGGCGTAAGCTACGGCTACGGCTCGGTAGAGGAGATGAAGCGCGAGGGAGCGATAGCGATCGCCGATTCCCCCGAGGAATTACTTAATTATTTATAGCATAACCGCGCCGTTTTGCGCATATGTATCAATATACGCAAAGCGGAGGGAATTATGTTTGTATTGAGATTCAAGGCAAAAAACCGCGGCAAGGCGCTGCGGTACTCGCTGATCGCGGCACTGATAATATTTTTGGTGATTTTCGCGGTCGTAAAAAACAGCGGAGCAAAAGCCGACACCGCCACCTGCGACGAGCTCGGCGAGTATTCGGTCGCGGCTTTGACAGAGGAACAGCAGCTTGACGTACTGCGCTCCTTCGGGATAGAAAACGCCGAGCTGACCGAAAGCGACGAGATAACCATACCCGAGGAATTTAATTCCTTAACAGAAAAATACAATGAGCTTCAAAAAAAGATCGGGCTCGATCTGAGCCCGTACAAGGGACAAAAAGCGGAAAGGCTCATCTTTAAGTATTCGCCCGGCGGCAGCGGCGAGGGCTACGCGGTCTTGCTGATAAACGACGGCAGGCTGATCGGCGGCCATTTGACGAGCCGGGTGTACGGAGACGAGGTAAGACCGCTGACGGACGGTAAAAATGGAACGACTTGACAAATTCATTTCTTCGCGCGGCACGCTTAGCCGAAGCGACGCTCAAAAGCGGATCAGGCGCGGCGACGTCACGCTCAACGGCGAGGTTTGCAGATCTCCCGAAAAAAAGCTCGACCCCGAAACCGACAGGGTGGAGCTGAGCGGACAGGCTGTCTGCGGCGACGAACACATCTACATAATGCTAAACAAGCCTGCCGGCGTAGTATCCGCGACGAGGGACAACACCGCGAAAACGGTGATCGACATTCTTCCGCCCGAGCTCAGACGCGACGGGCTTTTTCCGGCTGGGAGGCTGGACAAGGACACCGAGGGACTGCTGATAATCACCGACGACGGCGATTTTGCCCACAGGATGCTCTCGCCCAAAAAGCATGTCGAAAAGCAGTACGTAGCCGAGCTCGACTCCGAGATCACCCCGGATATGATAAAAAGGTTTGAAGCCGGCATAGTCCTCGAAAACGGTACGCGCTGCATGCCGGCAAAGCTCAAAATCGCCGAAAACAGTCAAAATTCTACAGGTATCGTCACGATTTGCGAGGGTAAGTTCCACCAGGTAAAGAAAATGTTTGCCGCGTGCGGTTTAAAAGTTGTGCACCTTCAACGAATATCGGTCGGAAATTTGTATCTTGATGGCAATTTGCCCATAGGAAGCGCTAAAAAATTGACAAAATTAGAAATAGAGGCAATTTTTGTTGGCAAAATACACTAAAATGAGGCTTTGTTTTTTACGGCGTAAATATTTTACATAAAAACTTTAGATAATATTTAGTCAAAATCCGTATAGTAAATATTTGCGCAAAGTGGTATATTATATATTGTAAATTTAGATTTATATCTAACGGAGGTTATTGTTTATGGCAAATGTATCACTTAGAAATGTTTACAAAATTTATGACGGCAACGTAACTGCGGTTAAGGATTTCAACCTTGAGATCGCCGACAAAGAATTTATCATCTTTGTAGGCCCTTCAGGCTGCGGTAAGTCCACAACTCTGAGAATGATCGCGGGTCTTGAGGATATCTCAAAGGGCGAGCTCTACATCGGCGACATGCTTGCTAACGACGTAGCGCCTAAGGACAGAGATATCGCGATGGTTTTCCAGAACTACGCGCTTTATCCTCATATGTCCGTTTACGACAACATGGCGTTCGGTCTTAAGCTCAGAAAGACTCCCAAGGAGGAGATCAAGAGAAGAGTAGAAGAAGCAGCCCGTATCCTCGGTATCGAGCAGTACCTCGACAGAAAGCCGAAGGCTCTCTCCGGCGGTCAGAGACAGCGTGTTGCCATGGGTCGTGCTATCGTTCGTGATCCTAAGGTATTCCTCCTCGACGAGCCTCTTTCAAACCTGGACGCTAAGCTCCGTGCTCAGATGCGTACAGAGATCTCCAAGCTCTATCAGAAGCTCGGCACCACCTTCATCTACGTAACCCACGACCAGACCGAGGCTATGACGCTCGGTACCAGGATCGTTGTTATGAAGGACGGCGTTATCCAGCAGGTAGATACTCCTCAGAATCTTTACGACGCTCCCGACAACATGTTCGTAGCCGGCTTCATCGGATCACCTCAGATGAACTTTGTAAACGCTACAGTTGCCAAGGACGGCGGCAAGTACACCCTCAACTTTGACAAGTACAAGGTTCCCGTTCCGGACGACAAGTGCGCCGGCGGCAAGCTTGACGATTATGTAGGCAAGGAAGTAGTATTCGGTATCCGTCCCGAGCACGTTCACGACGAGGCCGACGAGATCGCCAAGGCAGAAATGACCTTTGACGCTGTTGTTGACGTAACCGAGCTTATGGGCGCAGAGATCTATCTCTATGTCAATATTGCCGGTCAGTCCATCACAGCGAGAGTTGATCCCTCGTCAAAGGCTAAGGTCGGCGATACTATCAAGATCTGCTTCAGCCTTGATAAGCTCCACATCTTTGACAAGGATTCCGAGAAGATCATCACAAACTGATTTTTGATGTCCTCGAATTATTAAAATTGCACCGCGGCGGCAGGGCATATGCTCTGCCGCTTGTTTTTTTAACGTATATCGGTCATCCGATACCATTGGTGATAAAATGAAAACTGTACGCAGACACTACAATTTTTTCGGCATCGTACAGGGCGTTGGCTTCCGCTATACCGCTCAGTACGCGGCCAACGCCTGCGGCGTGACCGGCTGGGTGCGCAACGAATACGACGGCTCGGTAACGATGGAAGTCCAGGGTCGGGAGGATCAGCTCGACAGGATCGAGAACGCGATCCGAAACGCGAGGTATATCAGGGTGGACAGAGTCCTTTGCAGGGAGGTCTCCGCCGTTTCCGGCGAAAAGGGCTTCAGAGTAAGATATTGACAGACACTTGTAAATAAATCAACACGGGAGGCGTTAACATGACCGGCGAGCAAAAATACTACGAACTTCTTTCGGAAAAATATCCGTCCGTGCGTTCGCTCACGCGCGAAATAATCAACCTCACGGCGATACTTAATCTTCCCAAGGGCACCGAGCATTTTATGAGCGATATCCACGGCGAGTACGAGGCGTTCTGCCATATTCTGAACAACTGCTCCGGCGTTATCAGGGAGAAGGTCGAAGCCCTCTACGGCGGCGTGCTTTCTCACGATCAGATAAAGGAGATCTGCACGCTGATCTACTACCCTTCCGAGAAGCTGAGCCTTATCAAGCGCAGCCGCGGCACCGACAGGGACTGGTACAGAACTACCCTTGAGCAGATGATAGAGATCGCGCGCGTCCTGAGCTCAAAATACACGCGCTCCAAGGTCAGAAAGGCGATGCCGCCCGACTACGCCTACATAATCGACGAGCTCCTTCACGCCCAGCGCGACGAGGACGATAACCAGGTTCGGTATCACAACAACATCCTCGACACGATAATCGACATCAACGCGGACGATTTTATAATCTCGCTCGCGGGACTGATAAAGCGGCTCGCGGTCGACAGGCTGCATATCGTCGGCGACATCTTCGACCGGGGACAGAGCGCGGAAAAGATAATCGACCTGCTCTCCGATCACCATTCGCTCGATATCGAGTGGGGGAACCACGACATCCTCTGGATGGGCGCGGCGTGCGGAAGCGAGGCGTGCATAGCCAACGTCGTCAGGAACAGCATAAAGTACAACACCCTAAATACCCTCGAAAGCGCCTACGGGATCAGCCTGCGCGCGCTGATACTGTTCGCGTCAAAGGCGTATCCCGGGCTTAGCCCGATGAAGGCGGCGCTGAAGGCGATATCGGTCATCCAGTTCAAGCTCGAGGGGCAGGTGATAAAGCGCAACCCCGACTATAAAATGGAAAACCGCCTCCTGCTCCACACGATAGATACAAAAAAGGGCACGGTCGTATCCGAGGGGACAGAGTACAGGCTCGGGGACGCGTATTTCCCGACTCTCGATCCCGACGACCCGTACAGGCTGTCGGACGGGGAATCGGCTGTCATAGCCGGACTCAGGGATTCCTTTGTGAACAGCCACAGGCTTAAAAAACAGGTGGAGTTCCTCTACAACAACGGCGGCATGTACAAGGTATATAACGGCAATCTTCTGTATCACGGCTGCGTTCCGCTCGATAAGGACGGAAGGCTCGCAGAGATCACCATGTTCGGCGAAAAGCACAGCGGCAGGGCGTACTTCGATATGGCGGACAAGATTGCGCGGCTGGCGTTTTTCGAGAGCGGCAGGCAGCAGATCGGACTCGACTTTATGTGGTACCTCTGGTGCGCGCCGAATTCACCGCTCTGCGGCAGGAACATAAAGACCTTTGAGCGCGCCTTTATCCCGGACAAGGCGGCGTGGAAGGAAGAGAAGAACCCCTACTACGACTACTATTATCAAAAAGAGACCTGCGACATGATCCTCGGCGAGTTCGGGCTCGACCGGTCGTCCGCGCACATAATCAACGGGCACACGCCAGTAAGGACGGTCAAGGGCGAGCTGCCCATCCGCGCCGGCGGAAAGCTGCTCGTTATCGACGGCGGCTTTTGCAGGGAATATCACAGCACTACCGGCATAGCCGGCTACACGCTGATCTACAACTCCCACGGACTTCGCCTAAAGGCTCATCATCCGTTCAAAAGCGTTGACGAGGCGCTCGCCGATAACCGCGACATCCACTCGGATTCCGAGATCGTCGAGACCGAAAAGCACAGGATGATGGTGCTCGACACCGATTCCGGCGAAAGCATCTCAAAAAAGATCGGAGACCTTAAAGCTCTGCTGACAATGTACCGCACAGGCGAGCTGCCGGTAGGACAGACAGGTGATCAGACGTCGCCGAGGCTCTGATATAAAAATAAAAATACGGCTCCGTTTGCAGGAGTATAATGCCGATTCCTGCAAATGGAGCCTGATTATTTGGAAAAGAAAAGAAAAAACAGCGCATAACTGAATTTCTGACCGTCAAAAAATGCAAAATCTATTGACAATCACTCCGCCTGATAATATAATGATAAATGTAATTTACGGAGAACAGGAAGTGCAGTTATGAAAATAAACAGCAATTTTGATTCGCTCGTGCCGAACTATCTGTTCGCGGACGTAGCGAGAAAGACAAACGAGTTCGCCGCTCAAAACCCCGGCAAAGAGATCATCAGGCTCGGTATCGGCGACGTCACCCTGCCGCTCGCCCCGATCGTAGTCGCGGCTATGAAAAAGGGCTGCGAGGATCTCAGGCACAAGGAGACCTTCAAGGGCTATCCCGATTACGAGGGCTACGAGTTTGTGCGCGAGGCGGTCTCGGGCTATTACAAAAGCTTCGGCGTAAGCGTCGGCGCGGACGAGATATTCATTTCGGACGGCGCTAAATCCGACTGCGGCAACCTCGGCGACATTTTCGCGAGGGACAACACCGTGCTTGTCACCGACCCGGTATATCCGGTGTATGTCGACGCCAACCTCATGGCGGGCAGAAAAATAATCTACGCCGCCGCGAATCAGGAAAATAATTTCCTCGCCATGCCTGACGATAACGTGACCGCGGACATTATCTACCTTTGCTCGCCGGGCAATCCCACCGGCGCCGCCTACAGCGCGGAACAGCTCAAGATCTGGGTGGATTACGCCAACAAAAACAACGCCGTTATCATCTACGACGCGGCTTACGAGGCGTTTATCAGGGACGATTCTCCGCGTTCGATCTTCAGTATCGAGGGCGCGAGGACTTGCGCGATCGAGCTCTGCTCGCTTTCAAAGACAGCGGGCTTTACGGGAACGCGCTGCGGCTACACCGTTATCCCCAAGGAGCTTGAGCGCGACGGACACAGCCTCCACTCAATGTGGTACCGCCGTCAGGCGACCAAGTTCAACGGAGTTTCGTGGCCTGTTCAGTGCGCCGCGGCGGAGGTGTTCAGCACCGAGGGTCAGATCCAGATAAGGGAGAACCTCGATTACTACAGCGGCAACGCCAAGATCATCGCTTCCGCTCTCGACGAGCTGGGAATATACTACACCGGCGGCAAAAACTCGCCGTATATCTGGCTCAAATGCCCCGGAAACATGGGAAGCTGGGAGTTCTTTGACTATCTGCTCCAAAACGCCGCGGTGGTCGGCACTCCGGGCGAGGGCTTCGGCGAAAACGGCAGAGGCTTTTTCCGCCTGACCTCCTTCGGCGACCGCGACAAAACCATCGAAGCGGTCGAGAGGATCAAGCAACTGTTGAAATAAAAAGTGATACGCCCTGCTCAGGCAGGGCGATTTTTCTGTTGTATATTGATTTTTGGAGTTTTATATAGTATAATCAAAGTGCAGTATATGCAATATCTTGAAAGGATCTTTTTTTATGGCATTCGGAGTTAAAGTAAAAAATGTAAAAACACAGAACAAATACACGATCGAGTCTTTGTACGAGGCTATCAAGGACAAGAAGTTCTCGGCAGGCGAGCCCTCGCTCACAAAGCACGGACTCGTTTATGTTATCACATTCCCGGCGCTTGACGACAGAAACCAGGTTTGGATCATGCACTCGGGCTTCGGCAAGGAGACAAATAAGTTCCAGGTTCAGAAGCAGGAGAAGGCAGGCATGGGCAACGCCATGAAAAATTCCGCTCTGGACGGCCTTACAAAGGGCTTTGCCGGAATGGGCAGAATGGTCGGCAGCAACGCCAAGGAGTGCGAAAGACTCGTTGAGGCTACCGCTCAGGAGCTTAACGCTCTCGGTCTGTAATGAAGAATATCGGATTTAAAAGGGCGGTGAAAACCGCCTTTTTTCCTGCGAGATGCCCGTACTGCGACATTGTGATCGATCCCGAGCGCTACGCCTGCGCCGACTGCGGCGCCGGTCTGCCGGAGATCCCCGTTATCTCATATATCGAGGGCGGTTTCCGCTGCGTGTCGCCGTTTTTGTACACGGACTGTTACGCCGAAGCGGTAAAGAGGTTCAAATTCTCGGGTCGGGCGCAGTATTCCGAACAGCTCGCGTTCGCCGTGGTAACGGCGCTTAATTGCTCCGGCGACCTCGGTTTTGATTATGTCACCTGCGTGCCCATGCACCGCGATCAAAAAATCGAGAGGGGCTACAACCAGTCCGAGCTGCTCGCTAAGGACTGCGCGGCGCTTTTGGGGCTGCCCTACCTCGACCTCCTTGAAAAGTTCAAAAGGAACAAGATCCAGCACGAGCTCAAGGGGAAGGAGAGAAGGGCTAACGTAAAGGGCGTGTACCGCACGGTCAATACAGATAAGCTAAAGGGAAGGCGCGTTTTGCTGATCGACGATATAATCACGACCGGCAACACCATGCGCGAGTGCGCCGTAACGCTGAAAAAGGGCGGCTGCGCCGAGATAAAATGCGCCGCGATTTGCTATGTAAACTGAACACGGCTCGTCCGGGGATACCGGAGCGAGCCGTGTTTTTTGGTTTGCCCGGAATGGGTAGTAACTCGGTGGTGAAAGTCCACTACACGCTTGGCAGTAGGAAGTGATAGCTGAGGGCAAGGGTGTCCGTCGT
>CACXIV010000009.1 GCA_902767845.1 uncultured Ruminococcus sp.
GAAAACCTCGATCGACAAGGTTGAGATCGAGACTCCTTCCGTGGATCAGCTCGAAAGCGGAGAGTATACGGCGGTTATATACGCGAAGAACCTCAGCGGAAACGGCGTATATAATTCGTTTGACGTTATAGTTGATAACACTGCTCCTCAGATCACCGGATATTCTATCGAGACTTCCGGCGACACCCACAGCAATTACGGCGTGTACAGCGATTCTGATATCAATGTTACAGTGTCCTTTGCAGATGATGTTTATTCAACAGGCATCAAGTCTGTCAAGTTCTACAACGGAAATACAGAGCTTGGCGACGAAAAAGTAACGGTTTCGGGCAATAAAGCTACAATAACGCTCTCAGCGTGCGCTCAGTATCTTCTTTCGGCGAAGGTCATTGATAATTTTGACCACGATACCGGCGTTATTGCGATAAACAGCGGAGTCGAGGTAAGGCTCAACGGCAAGGAGATCAAACCCGACAAGAACAACTTTGAGATCGTTGTAAACAATGATTATAAAAAACTTGAATATTCCGATCCCGATTACTCCTTCTCTCCTTATGAATATACAGAGCAAAACAAAAAAACTACTATCAGAGTCCTTAAGGCAACAAGCGATAACGGCACCATCACGGCTTCGCTCGAGAACAGCCTCTCGGGTATCAAGACCGTAGAAACAAAGCTCGTGTTCAATGACACTCAGGACGTTACCTCTTCCGACAACGCCGAAAAGCCTAAGGCTACGGTTAAGGTAAGCAACAACTCCTCCGATAAGGACGCTTACGGCAAGTTCATCAGGCAGACCATCACGATCGACGCCAAGCAGATCCATCAGTCGGGTAAGTATGACCTCACGATCTCCGCTGTTGATATGTGCGGAAACGAGAATGAGCTCACAGATACCTTCTATATTGATGAGACCGCTCCGGATTATGTTTCCATGGACATCCACAAGGCGCCTACTTCGATCGGCGATCAGGTTCTCAATGTTCTTTCGTTTGGTATATTCTCCAACAACGATCTTGAGGCTACCGTTACGATCGAGGACAAAGGCCCCACCGCCGGTCTTACAAACTCATGTATCAGCCTTATGTCTAACAGCGGCTTAAGCGTAACGGAAAAAGACGATTCGTTAGTCGTTTCCGACGGAGATACTCTCAGCGGAAAAAAATATAAGATCACTTATGTCCTCCATAAAACAGACAATAATTATATCGCTTTGACCAAGAGCTCGTACAAGGATCTCAAATTCTGGTGCAAGGACAACTTTGACAACTCACAGTACGATCGGTACGAATATGTTCCCGGAAATGTAACCGCGCAGGTTGACAAAAACGTAAAATACGCCGTTACCCTCGGCAAAGACGACATCGTCGCTTCAGCGTACGCTCCGGAGATCTCAAATGTTAAGCTCACCGGCGACAACCGCTACACGGACGGCGACAACGTATGGTTCTCCAATAATCCCACATTCGAGTTTGACGCGAACGACGAAGTATCAAGACTCCACTCGTTCAGCGTAACTCTCAACGGAACCGACGTTTCGGCTTACTGCGTATGCAACGGCTCGCAGAACAACTATAACTTCACTACATTCAATGACAACAACGCGGATACAGATCTGTCAGGCATCCATGTCGTTCTTAACCCGAACACCGTTAAGGCGTTTATGAGAGAGGGAGAGAACAAAATCGCCTATACCGTAACGAGCAACAACAGTATCTCGTTCTCCGGAGAAAGGAACTTCTTTGTAGATCTGCACAATCCCGTTATCAACAGCTTTACATTCACCGACGCCGTTGCGCCCGAGGCTCAGAACGACAACAAGGCAAACGGTGTTGTAAATACAAATTACGGTCACTTCTTCCAGGTAGACACCATCGTGACCGTAACGGCTACAGACAATATCATCGCAGATATCCCTGTTTCCGGCGTAAAGGATATCATTCTCTTCAAGAAGGATATCAACGGCTCCAAGCAGCAGGTAGCGATGTATCAGAGACTCAACACAAATCAGGCGACCTTTGTCATTGAGAGAGGCTTCAAGGGTCAGATCTACGCTTACGCTGTCGATAATGTAGAGAACAACAGACAGGCGTATGACTTTACCCCCGGAGTCGCGACCGACGGAATGTCGGTATTCACTCCTGACAGTGTTATCGACGAGACAGAGTATCAGCATGTCGCTAACTCCAAGCTCACCATCACTCCTGTCAACGAGCCCTCCAACAGAGATAACAAGGACAATCCGCTTTACAACCACGACGTAACTCTCACTATCTTTGCCGAGAGCAGCTTCGCCGGTATCAAGAGCGTAGAGTTCAAGATCTATGCCGACAACTTCGGCGAGATCAACGATTACCGCTATGACTGCCAGGTAGATATGAACGGTTCCGTTGCCGGCGACTGGACAGTGCTCGGCACCGAGAACAACCTTGTTACAAAGGTAAGCAGAAACATCGTTATCTCCAACAACTACAACGATATCACGGTTGAGGCGATCCTCACCGACAGATGCGGAATCGGCAACAAGGATACAAACGTTTCTCATGCCAAGTATAAGTTCAGCATCGACAAGACCGCTCCCCATATCGACGTACAGTTCAGCCCCGCGTCAGGCAATAAGGTCGACAACGGCGATTATTACAAGACCGACCGCGTAGCGACGATCACCGTCACGGAGCGCAACTTCAACCCCGACGACTTCAAGCTCACCATCCGTAATCCGCACAACCCCGGACAGACAACTCTGCCTATCTCGGGAGTATCGAACTGGAACACCACCTACAGCGTAGACGTAAGCAATCCCGACGCCATCACCCACGTGGCTACGGTCACCTTCCATGACGACGGCGATTACGAGATGACAAGCGCGTTCACCGACCGCGCAGGCAATGAGGCGGACAACAACAACAAGAAGGAATCCGAGTTCACGGTAGACCAGACTCTTCCCAAGATCTCGATCACCTTTGACGTAAATAATCCCAGACCTTATTACAATGTCACAAGAACCGCTACCATCCGCATTGAGGAGCACAATTTCCATACTCCTTATGTTGATATCAAGCAGACCGCGTTCGGCGCTGACAACAGCACGCCCGCGACTCCGCCTTCTGTAAGCGCGTGGTCGACCTCCGGCGATGTATCTACGGCGACAATAACCTTTGCCGACGACGGCAAATACTCCTTCACCGTCGACTTCAAGGATAAGGCGCTAAACGAGGCTGTTCAGCAGAGAGAGGGAGACTTCTACGTTGACAAGAAGATCGACAAGATCGAGATCGTAAACGTAAAGGATCTCACCGCTTACGACGGCACAATAGCTCCCGAGATCCACTATTTCGACCAGAACTTTGATACCGCTACTTACCTCCTTAAGAGGATCGACTTCGGCAAGGCAGCCGAGACTGTTGACGATTTGACAGTTTCGGAAGGCGCCGGAAACGGCTTCAGCAAGATCGTCACCTACGCGGACTTTGAGAGGATCACAAAGAACGACGGTATCTATGATCTTTCCGCCGACATCACCGACCTTGCGGGCAACAAGGATCACAAGGAAGTTGTGTTCTCGGTCAACAGATTCGGTTCAACCTTCATGATCTCAGACGAAACAACAAAGCAGCTTGTTGAGGATAAGTTCTACACCAACAACGCTCCCGACATTGTTGTCACCGAGATCAACGTCAACGAGGTTTCCGATCCTGACATACAGGTCAACTGCGACGACGCGTCACAGACGCTCAAGAAAGATACCGACTACACAATCACCGCTTCCGGCGGACAGAACCAGTGGTACTCTTACGACTACAAGATCTTTAAGCAGAACTTCGTTAACGAGGGCAACTACACCGTTACCGTAAGCTCAAAGGATCACTTTGACAATGTTGTAAGCAACAAGACCGCTTATAAGTCTGAAACAGAAAACAGAACCTGCCCGGTTAAGTTTGTTGTAGACAAGACCGCTCCTATCGTAACTATCTCGGGTATTGATTCCAACGAGTATTACAAGGAAGCCGAAAAAGAGGTTATCGTAAGCTGCGAGGACGCGAACATAACAGGCGAGAACCTTACAGTTGAGCTTGACGGAGAAAGATTCGTAAGCTACGATAAGGACGAAACCTCGGGCAATATCGAGCTCAAGCTCAGCCTGCAGGCTGACGGAAACAATAACGAAAGAGATTTCAAGGTTACTGTAACCGACAAGGCCGGCAACAAGAATGAGGACGGAGAAGTAACCGGATTCATCCTCGGCGCTTCATGGCTTGCCCGACTCTTCCGTTATAATCTGCCGCTTGTAATTATTGTCGGCGCGTTAGTCCTCGGCGGAATCGCCTTTGGCGTCGTAATGGCAGTAAGAAAGAACAACAAGAAAAAAGCGGAGTCTTAATTACATTCACTGAATAATTATTTGACGGGCACACTTTTCTTCGGGAAAGTGTGCCCTGTCAGAATAAACACCTCGTGACCCGGTGATCGACATGCTGTATTCAAATTTAATAATCAACGATACATATCAGGTAGTAGAGGAGATTGGCAGCGGCGGAATGGGCGTAGTTTATCTATGCTATCATCTCAGGCTCCAAAAATATGTAGTGTTAAAAAAACTTAAAAATTCATACGACGACATCTCCGCGCTCCGCAACGAGGTCGATATTTTAAAGAGCCTCCATCATCAAAACCTCCCTCAGGTGTATGATTTCATCCGCTTCGAGGGCGATATCTATACGGTCATCGACTACATCAACGGTTACGATCTCAACTATTACATAAACAACGGATATTATTTTTCCGAAAGCCAGTTAATCAAGTGGCTCAGGCAGCTATGCGAGGTTTTGGTATACATCCACTCGCGAACTCCCGCCGTGCTTCATACCGATATAAAGCCCGGCAATATTATAATAACTGCCGAAGGAGACATTTGCTTAATTGACTTTGGTATTTCGCTGCGCGCGGCCGGCAAGATAAAGGGAATGAGCAAAAACTACTCGTCTCCCGAGCAGTACGCTCTTTTTGAATATTATTCATACGGTCAAGGCTATTACTGCGAGCTTGACGGACGAACCGATATTTACAGCCTTGCCGCGACGTTTTATCACCTGATGACGGGCGTCAAGCCTGACGTTACCTGCGCCATGCCTTCTATCAGCGATTATTCACTGCCGTTTTCCGACGGTTTTCTGGCGGTGATCGACAGGGCTATGCAGTACGATATTAATAAAAGGTTCGCTTCTGCCGAAGATATGCTCAAGGCGATCGACAATATCAAAAAACAGGATTCACGTTATAAAAAATACGTTTTGGTTCAGCTTGTTTCGTGGATCGTCGCCGTAGCTCTTGTCGTATCCGGGGTATTGCTCACCGTTAACGGGTTTAATTCCGGAGTAAAAACCCGGTTTGAGCAGGAGTACTCAGAGTTTGTCAGCGAATCGAATCACGGCGAAACCTCTCAGGCTGAGGCGGCAGGCAGAAAGCTTCTCAACAACTCCGATTATTCTTCGCTGATAGATTCAACACAAAAGGCAGAGATACTGCATAAGATCGGCGACTGCTACTACGAGGATTCCGATTTTACCAACGCCGCTCAGTATTACGAGCAGGCTTTGTCGATATCGCAGTCCGAGCTTTATTACCGCGATCACGCGCTTGCGCTCATCAGAGACGGAAGATTCTCCGAAGCGCAGGAAGCTGTCGACCGGCTCAACAGCGCGTTCCCGGGGTCGTCCGCCGCCGCGGTGCTTAACGCCCAGCTTTGTTATGAAAACGGTGATTACAACGGCGCGGTAGGTATCGTTGATCTTAACGCCGGTTCACTTTCCGAAGATCCCGAGAATCTTTACTCGGCATATATCATAAAGGGCGACGCCTGTATGGCGCTGAATATCTCCGCGACTGACGCCTATGATTCGGCGCTGCGCGTAAAAGAAACCGCGGGAGCGCTGCGAAAGCTCGCGTCGGCGCATATGGCGCTTGCTGTAAGGAACAGCAGTATGTCGGATTACTCGTCTGCCGAGATGTGCTATAATAAGCTCAGGGAAAAGTACAATCTTCATCTAAACGATACTATCAATTACACGCAGGCGGTTCTCGCCTTAAACGAGGTTTCAAAGTACGAGGACTGCAAAAAGCTTCTTTTGGAGGCGGCTCAGATCCGCGACGACTGCAGATCATATATTCTTTTGGCGCAGCTTGCCGATCTTACGTCAGATCCCAATGCGCTTACATATTGCGAAAAGGCGTGCAGCCTGTATAATCAGTTGTCTGAGGACGAAAGGTATTTTATTTCAAGCGAGAGCCTTGCCTCAATAAAAAAGCTGTATCAAAAATACAGCGGAAGAGAATGGGTAGGTGGTTAAATTGAACAGTATGATGTTATTCGGAATTATCCTGATCCTTTTGGGAGTCGTTATCGCGGCGGTATCCCAGATTTTTCTGAGGCTCTGGATATCAAAATTTAACCGCGAATGGATGGAAGGATTTGATAGAAATGAAATGTCCTAATTGCAGATGCGTTTCACCGCAGAACACGCGTTTCTGTTCCTATTGCGGGTATCACTTTGAGGAAGGCGATACCGTTACCCTGTCTATAGAGCAGGAGTATGAAAATTTCGTGCGCTCGTCTGCGCCTTATTACGGGTATTCCCGTGAGCTGAGGGCATACGGCGGAGAGGGACTGTATCGGGGTTATTATGATGAGGCGGAAAGCGGTTTCGTCTTTGAATTTGACGCGCTTCATCTCGCACTGCTCGGACTGTGCTGCGCGTCGATTCTTATTCTGCTGCTTTTGCTTTTATTGGTTCTGTAAATAGTTGGCGCTTCGCTCTTTGTCGTTTGATTTGTTGCGAACGTAGCGGTTAATGAACATATGAAAAAATGAAGGGGAAACGATTATGAGTTTATCAAAAAAACTGTTGCTGGTATTGATACCGTCGCTTGTTGTACTTGTCGGATTGCTTTGCGTGCTTTTGTTTTTGCCGTCCGGCGGTAATAACAATGTGTATTTGGAAAAGATATCCTCGGCAAAAAAGATGGTTGAGCAAGGAAATTATCAGGATGCTATCGTCTTTTATGAGAATGCGATCGAGGAAGATGAAAAGCAGGAGGAACCCTATATCGGGCTTGCCGATATCTATGTCACACACCTAAACGATATCAATTCCGCGCTGAATATCCTCAACAGAGGCTACGACGCTACTCAGTCGACAAGAATAAAGGAACTGCTTGATTACTACAAGAACCTCGGACTCGACGGAGGCGCTTCGGCTGAAAAGCCCATGACCACCGAGCAGATCGGGTTCAATACGACCGCGCTGAACATCTTTGCCGCCAACAACTACGCAAAGTACAGCGAGTCCTACACCGTCACCGGCGAGAATCTTTCCGGCGGCGTATACACGGTAAAATATCAGCAGTACGACGCGGTGTTCGAGTACGCGAACTCGCCCGACTCCGAGGTAATTAATCCTGATACCAATAAACCGTATGATTACGCCAGACCGACCGCGATCAGGCTCAATACGCTTGATTACCTTATCAGCGGAACCGACGCCGGCGTTACAATCGACCGTTTCAAGTCGCTTGGCGCGGAAAATATAGCGGTATCGGCGTATAACGAACCGCTCGGAACATATCTGCTCACCTTTGATTTTGATTCGCTGCACATCACCCTGGGCTGCGACGAAAACGGTACTGTCAAGGGCAAGGATTCATACAACGTCCTTGTTCCCAAGCCCGGAGATGCGCAGACAAAGAAGGTTAAGGTCGAGGGAGATATCATCGACGTAACGACCGGTCAGAACGTATCAACGGCGGACGTCAGCTTCCATAAGGGCAAGAACAGCCCCAACGGCGAGATAGCCGCTCAGGTACAGGCTCCCGGCGGAAAATACTCAACCGAGCTCGACACGGGCGATTACACCGTAGAGATCAGCGCCGACGGATACAATACAGAGACCTTTGATCTTTATGTATCGGACGCCGGTCCCGATAATGACAAATTCAGCATTTCTCCGACGATAGGCGGCAATGAGATCAGGATCGTCCTCGAGTGGGGCGCGGCTCCTTCGGATCTCGATTCGCACCTTGACGGAACCTGCGACGGAACATCCGTAAGGATCGATTTCATGAACAGAAGTTGCTCCAAAAACGGACAACCGATCGCCGACCTTGACGTAGATGATCAAGACGGCTTCGGTCCCGAGACGATCACGATCCACAAGACGAACGGCAGCTACGAATACAAAGTACACCGTTACTTCGGTTCGGGTACTCTCGCGGCGTCGGGAGCGACCGTAAAGATCTATCAGGGCTCGGGCAGCCCGACGATAGTAAATGTTCCCACAGACCTTTCGGGCGACTGGTGGGAGGTTTGCTCAATCGAAAACGGAGAGGTCAAACTCAAGTAAATTATTGAAAATCATCATCCCCCGAGGCGGTCGCTTCGGGGGATTTTTCTGTAAGAATATGTTAATTTACGCGCCTGCTTGATTTATTGCTCCAAATGTTGTAAAATAATGGACATAAGCAAATTGTTTTTTCTACAGAACAAAGGAGTTATATGAAAAAATCAAGTAAATTTTTATCGTTGATTTTGTCGTTTTTCATAATTGCGTCGTGCTTTGGCAGCCTTAACGTATTTGCTGCCGAAAACGACGATAATGCTTTGGATAACCGTACATATCAATTTGACATTTCCGACGCTACGCTTGTTCAGCGGTATTGCGCGTATATTGAGCTGCTGTCGGAAGAACAGCTGCGGCTTTATGACGTAAACTTTGACGGATTCGTTACTATCGGCGACGCGACGTCGATCCAAATGCACATAGCCGGGCTGATCGACATCCACAGCGAGGAGTACCAAAGCATGCGCCCCGGAGACGATTATCCGGAGGACGCTTCCGGCGAATACCCGACAGCGGATTTTACAGAGGAAATTACGGAGGAAGTAACAGAGGAAATTACAGAGGAAACAACAGAGGAAACGACGGCGGAGCCTACAGAGCTCGCCACGGAGGGCTCATCTGAAACAGACCCCGAAATACCGTCCGAAACGACACACGTGCGCTTCGGTAAGGATATCATATATATGGGCGTTAACGAGAATTTTATTCTTGAGGTTGATACAAACGCCGCCGAATACACTGTTTCCTCATCAGACGAGAGTATCGTACGCGTTTCGGAAAACCTCAAGCTCACACCCTGCGCGACGGGCAGCGCTGTTATAACCTGCACGGCTGCCGACGGTACGCAAGCCGAGTGCGAGGTGTACGTCGGACGTGAGGTGAGCTCGCTTAAAATGAGCGCCTCCTCGATAACCGCGGGACTTGGCGAGAGCGTTTATCTTGAATGTACCCCGGAGGACAGCGGCGCGTACGCGGCAAATATGTTTTTCAGCTCCTCTGACGAGAACGTCGCCGCGGTTGATAGCGAAACCGGAATGATAACGGCGGTCGGTTTGGGTTCCGCGCAGGTCTGCTGCGAACTGATCAACGGCGTGACCGCAGTGTGTTCGGTAACGGTAAAGGAGTTTTCCGAAACCGTCTCGTTAAATGCCGGTTCCGTCACTGCCGGAGTGGGAGAGCAGTTGAGATTCAACGCGAATCCTGAAAGCGGCAAGGCCGTATATAACCGATATTTTTATTCGGAGGACGAGAACATCGTCCGTGTCGATAAGGTTAGCGGAACAATGGTTGGCGTATCGGCAGGCTCTGCGCGGATATACTGCGAGCTTCCGAACGGCTACAGGGCGTACGCGGATGTCAGTATTCTGTCCGCTCCGAAAAGCATAAGGCTGAACGCTTCGTCCTCAAAGATCAAGGTGGGCGATGTCGTCAGGCTTACCGAGTCGTTTAACGAAGGCTCATACAACACCCCGTACACGCTTGAATGGTCAAGCTCAGACAAGGCTGTCAGCATAGAAGGTCGCTCGGGCTATTCCGTCACGCTAAAGGCGAAGGCTCTCGGTACCGCGGTCATCACCGCAAAGGCGTACAACGGCGTTACCGCGAAATGTACCGTAACAGTCAGCGGAAGCAAGGTGAAATGTATCGACATTTCCTCATGGCAGGGCAGTAACGTCGATTTTAAAAAGATCAAGGCGTCGGGAATAGATTATGTAATAATCCGCGCAGGCTTCGGCAAAACAGCCGATAACCGTTTTACGCTTTATTATGACAGGGCAAAGGCGGCCGGCTTGAAGATAGGCTCGTACTGGTACATGTGCGCGAATAACTATAATGAATCGAAAGCCGAGGCTCAGGCTTGCCTGAAGGTTCTTGGCGGCAGAAAGCTTGATCTGCCGTTCTATTACGACATAGAGGAGCCGTATTCGCTTTCTAACAACACTCAGACCGAGCTCACGAATATGGCGGTGGTGTTCTGCGATACGCTAAAGGCGAAGGGCTACAAGGTCGGTACCTACGCGAGCGGCAGCGTATACGCCCGAAATTATAAGCTTAACACCGATTTGTTAAGAAAGAAGGGCTATTCGATCTGGAACGCCGAATGGGCGTCGTCAAACACCGTGGCCTGCGATATCTGGCAGTACGCCGACGACGGCTCGGTAAGCGGAATCGACGGCAACGTCGATATGGATCTGATCTATAATCTCTACATAGAGGACTGAAAAAAATAACGGGCTGTCCGCACGCACTGTGCCGACAGCCCTTTGAATTTTAAGTAGTATTAAAATCTTACAGGTATGCCCTTTTCGCTGAGGTACTTTTTTAATTCGGGGATCGGTATCTCGCCGAAGTGGAACAGAGACGCCGCCAGCACCGCGTCCGCCTTTCCAACGGTGAACGCGTCGTAAAAATGCTCGAGCGCGCCTGCGCCGCCGCTCGCGATAACGGGGATCCCGACCCTTTCGGAAACGGCTCTTGTGAGCTCGAGGTCGTAGCCCTTTTTCTGACCGTCCTCGTCCATGCTCGTCAGCAATATCTCTCCTGCGCCGAGGCTTTCGCATTTAACCGCCCATTCAACGGCGTCGATCCCCATGGGCGTCCTTCCGCCGTGAACGTATACCTCCCAGCCGCTGCCGTTACGCTTTGCGTCTATCGCGGCAACAACGCACTGGCTTCCGAATTTATACGCCGCCTCGCTGATAAGCTCGGGACGGTAGACCGCCGCAGAATTGACCGATACCTTGTCGGCGCCGGCTCTGAGCAGGGCGTTGAAGTCGTCGACGCTCCTTATTCCGCCGCCTACGGTAAACGGTATAAAGATGGTGTTCGCCACCTTTTCGACCATGTCTATGGTGATATTTCTGGAATCGCTCGACGCCGTGATGTCGAGAAATACAAGCTCGTCAGCGCCCTGAGCGTCGTACTGCTTAGCGCACTCAACGGGATCGCCGGCGTCAACGAGGTTTACAAAGCTCATTCCCTTTACGACTCTGCCGTTGTTCACGTCGAGGCAGGGGATAATCCTTTTTGCGTACATCTTTTAACCTCCTACGATATCGACAAAGTTTTTCAGGATCTTCAGTCCGGTGCTTCCGCTTTTTTCGGGGTGGAACTGGGTGGCGAATACATTTCCGCGCTCAACCGCCGCGTCAATGGTGACGCCGTATTCTGTCTGAGCCGCGACGATATCCCTGTCTGCTGCGTTTAGGTAGTACGAGTGTACAAAGTAAACGTAGGGCTCCTCGCCGATCCCTTTAAAAAGGCGGCTGCCGTCCTTTATCTTTATGCTGTTCCAGCCCATATGCGGTATTTTCAGACCCTCGCCGCCCGGGATCTTTGTTATCGTTCCGTCAAAGATACCCAAGCCCTCGGCGCCCTCGCTCTCCTCGCTGCCGGGGAAAAGGAGCTGCAGTCCGAGGCAAATGCCCAAAAACGGTTTGCCGCTGTTGATGAACCCGGTTACAGCGTCCCTGATGCCGAATTTGTTTAGGCTGTCGACGGTGTCGCCGAACGATCCCACGCCGGGCAGCACCGCGCCGTCGGCTGATAAAATCTCATCCTTTTTGTTGGTTATAAAGCAGTCGCAGCCAATGTGCCTGAACGCCTTGCTCACGCTTTGGATATTGCCTGCGCCGTAATCAATGATCGCGATCATAGAAACTCCTTAGAATTTTATTTGAGTTTATATTAACATATAAGGCGATATTTTGCAACAAAAAGATTTCAGGTTTCAAAAATATAATTAAATTTTTGATATTCTCCTGCAAAATTCTTGAAAAATGCAGGATGATGTGATAAAATGAATGTCAGACAATAAAAATTCGGGAGTAAGGATTATGATAACACATCTTCTTACAAGAATAGATTTGATGATGAGCAGCTTTTCAAAGGGTCAAAAGCGTATCGCTCTGTACATTGAGGAGCACTACGACAAGGCGGCGTTCATGACCGCCTCAAAGCTCGGCGAGACCGTAGGCGTATCGGAGAGCACCGTCGTAAGGTTCGCCACAGAGCTGGGCTATGACGGATATCCCAAGCTGCAAAAGGCTATGCAGGAGATGATCCGCAACAAGCTCACCTCGGTTCAGAGGATCGAGGTCACCTCGAGCCGTATCGGAGACGGAAACGTCCTCGACAGCGTGCTCAATCAGGATATCGAAAAGATCCGCAGAACGATAGAGGAGACCTCGCACGAGGACTTTGAGCGCGCGGTAGACGAGATCTGCAAGGCAAAGAGGATATACATCTTCGGCGTGCGCTCCACAGCCGCTATCGCCAACTTCCTCGCGTATTACTTTGAGCTTATCTTTGACAACAATGTTATTGTTATAAACACCACCAGCGCCACCACCACATACGAGCATATTTTCAGAATGACGAGCGACGACGTTATCATCGGCATTTCCTTTCCGCGCTACAGCAAAATGGCGATCGAGGCCATGAACTTCGCCCGTCTGCGCGGAGCACATTCTATCGCGATAACCGACAGCATGGCGTCGCCGATCATCAGCTCGGCGGATTCGGTGCTTATCGCGCGCAGCGACATGGCTTCTGTCGTTGATTCGCTCGTAGCGCCGCTGAGCTTAATCAACGCGCTTATCGTCGCCACCGTCCTCAAAAAGAAGGACGAGGTGTCCGAGACCTTCCGCGAGCTCGAGCAGGTTTGGAACCGCGAGGACGTATACGCTAGTCACGACGAAAACGAGAAAAAGCCTGATGATAAGTAAAAAGGTAGCGGTGATCGGAGCCGGAGCCGCGGGCTTGATGGCGGCAGGCACGGCGGCGGAGCTCGGCGCAAAGGTCACGCTGATAGAAAAAAATCCAAAGGTCGGACGAAAAATAATGATAACCGGCAAGGGCAGGTGCAACCTGACGAATAACTGCGACGTCCAGACCTTTATAAACAACGTCCCGGTAAACGGCAGGTTCCTGTACTCCGCTGTCAGCAATTTTTCCACAGCCGACGCCATGGATTTCTTTGAAGGGCGCGGATTAAAGCTCAAAACCGAGCGCGGCAACAGGGTGTTTCCCTTGTCCGACAAATCGGTAGACGTTGTCGATACGCTGTATTCATATATAAAAAGCAGCGGCGTTAAGCTTGTTCACGACTCGGCAAGGTCGCTTATCCTCGACGACGGTTACGTCGCCGGAGTAAGCTGCGGGGGCGGCGATCACTACGCCGACAGCGTAATAATCTGCTGCGGAGGAAAAAGCTATCCGCTTACCGGCTCCACCGGCGACGGATATATGCTTGCACGGCAGGCAGGGCATACCGTTACGGAATTGAAGCCCTCGCTCGTTCCTCTGATGAGTTCGGACGGCGACTGCAAGTCGATGCAGGGTCTGGCGCTTAAAAACGTCGCTTTGAAAATAGTCAGTAATAATTCTAAAAAAGAAGTATACACCGATTTCGGCGAAATGCTCTTTACGCATTTCGGCATAAGCGGACCCATGGTGCTGTCCGCCAGCTCCCACATAAGGGACATCAAAAACGGCGAGTACACCGCGGTGATCGACCTTAAACCGGCGCTCGATCATCAGCAGCTCGACAAGCGCCTGCAAAACGAGTTCAGGGCAAACTCAAACAAGGACGTTTCAAACTCGTTTTCAAAGCTTCTGCCAAAGAAGATCATCGTACCGGTGCTCAAGCGCTGGGGAGTGCCCTTCGACAAAAAATGCAACGTGATAACAAAGGAGGAGCGCCGAGCGCTTTGCGGAATACTAAAGGGCTTTGCGATCGACATAACCGGCTTTCGCCCGATAGAGGAGGCAATAATCACCTCGGGAGGGGTAAAGACCTCTGAGATCGACCCGAAAACAATGGAGAGCAAACTTGTGAGCGGACTGTATTTCGCCGGAGAGGTGATCGACTGCGACGCCTACACGGGCGGCTTCAATCTTCAAATAGCGTGGAGCACGGGAAGGCTTGCGGGTCAAAGCGCATCATATTTATAAAAACTACGATTTATATAACAGAAAGGAATACTATATATGTATACTGCAGTTGCACTTGACGGACCCGCGGGCGCGGGTAAATCCTCGATCGCCAAACGCGCGGCTAAGGAGCTCGATTTTATCTATGTCGACACGGGCGCGCTTTACCGCACCGTCGGCTACGCCGCCACGCTTGAGGGCATAGAGCCCGTAGATTCCCCCGAGGTCGATTCGCTTCTGACAAGGATAGCGGTAGACCTCACCTTCAACGACAGGGGCGAGCAGATAGTTTTGCTCAACGGAGAGGACGTTTCGTCCTTCATCCGCACTCCCGAGGCTTCAATGACCGCCTCAAAGATCTCGGCTATCCCCAAAGTCAGAGCCTTCCTGCTCGATTTGCAGAGAAATATGGCTAAAACCCACAATGTTATCATGGACGGCAGGGACATCGGCACGGTGGTTCTGCCCGACGCTCAGGTCAAGATATTCCTCACCGCGTCGCCCGAGGCGCGCGCGGGACGCAGATACAAGGAGCTTATCGAAAAGGGAATGAATGTCAATTACAAGGACATACTAAAGGACGTGATCGCCCGAGATTACAACGATTCCCACCGCGAGACCGCTCCGCTAAAGCCCGCGGAGGGCTGCGTTACGGTCGATACCACCGAGCTCGACTTTGAACAGAGCGTGGCAAAAATCATTTCAGTAATAAAGGAGAAACTATAAATGGCTCAGTCAAAAATTCTTTATACGATCGGCAAGGGGATACTTCTTCCGTCGTATAAGCTTTTGTACCGCTATAAAAACATCGGCAGCGACAAGATCCCGTCGGACGGCGGCTTTATATTAGCCTCAAACCACATGTCCTTTTCGGATCCCGTGCTGCTGGGGCTTTGCATCAAAAGAAGGCTCTACTTTATGGCGAAAATCGAGCTTTTCAAAAATAAATTTGCCGGAGCGCTTATCCGCGCGCTGGGAGCGTTCCCTGTAGAGCGCGGCGCCGGCGACGGAAAGGCGATAAAAACCGGCGAGGATCTGATCAGGGAAGGCAACGCCATGACCATCTTCATCGAGGGCGGAAGAAGCAAAACAGGAGAACTGCTCCGTCCGCGAAGCGGCTGCGCGCTCGTAGCCCAGCAGATGCAGGTTCCCGTTGTGCCGGCGTGTATAACGATAGTCGGCAACCCAAAGCACAAGTTCGCCAAAAGGGTGATCCACTTTGGCGATCCGCTTACTCCGCAGGAGCTCGGGCTAACCACGGTCGGCGACAGGCGCGAGCTAAAGAACGCCTCGTCGAGAATAATGGGCGAAATCAAAAAGATGAGGGAAGAGGATCTTGAAAAATACAAGAATAAAAAAGGCTGATTCCGCCGGCTTTTGCTTCGGCGTCAACCGAGCCATAACAATAGTTAACGATCTTATCGGCGAGGGAAAAACCGTATGCACGCTCGGACCGATAATCCACAACATGGAGGTAGTCCGCGAGCTTAAAGAACGCGGCTGCCGCCCGATAGAGAGCATAGACGAGCTCCAAGAGGGCGAGACCCTTGTTATCCGTTCGCACGGCGTCAAAAAATCCGTGATCGACGAGCTCAACTCAAGAGGCATAGATTTCAAGGACGCCACCTGTCCCTTTGTCAGGAAGATACACCGTATCGTTTCCGAGGCTGAGCCGGGCACGGACGTAGTGCTTGTGGCAGGGAACCACGAGCATCCGGAGGTCGAGGGCATAATCAGCAATTGCAAAAGCGACTGCTACACCTTTAACAATGAGGCGGAATTGGACAAAATTTTGGATATAATCCTCCAAAAGAATTATAATTCCGTAATTGTTGCCGCTCAAACCACTTTTGACACAAAAGAATGGAAAAAATCTGTAAAAAAGATAAAAAAAGTATGTACAAATGCAAAAATATTTGATACAATATGTAATGCTACGTCAGTTAGGCAGAGCGAGGCGGATCTGATCGCCGCTCAGTCGGACTTTATGATAGTTATAGGAGATCGTCACAGCTCCAATACAGGCAAGCTTTTTAACATCTGTAAAAGGCGCTGCCCCGACACGGTATTGATCGAAACCGCTGATGAGCTTGATCTCAGCCGCGTGCGCGCTGCCGAACAGATAGGCGTAACTGCAGGCGCTTCAACACCTGCAAGGATAATAAAGGAGGTACTGGATACAATGAGTGAAGAAATCAAATCCGGTGAAACAACAAATTTTGAAGAATCTTTTGAGGAGTTGCTTGAGGAATCCCTCAAAAACTTAAATACAAATGAGAGGGTAATGGGTACAGTCATCAGCATAGCGCCTAATGAAGTACAGGTCGACGTCGGCAGGAAGCAGACAGGCTTTATTCCTGTAAACGAGCTTTCAAACGATCCTAACGTTAAGCCTGAAGATGTAGTAAAAATTGGTGACGAAGTTGAACTGCTTATCATGAAGACAAACGATCAAGAGGGTACGATCATGCTCTCAAAGCGCAGAGTAGACGCTCAGAAGGGCTGGGAGGAGCTTCAGGAGAAGGTCGATTCTCAGGAGATCCTTACAAGCAAGGTAACAGAGGCCGTAAAGGGCGGCGTTATCGTTATCTACAACGGCGTAAGAGTATTTATCCCCGCTTCGCAGGCAACTGCTTCACGTGACGAAAAGCTCGAGGATCTCGTAGGTCAGGAGGTAGATTTCAGACTTATCGAGGTTTCGCAGCGCGGAAGATACAAAAGAGCCATCGGTTCTATCCGCAGCGTGCTCAAGGAGCAGAGAGCCGCTCAGCGCGAGGAGTTCTGGAAGAACTGCGAGGTCGGCAAGCGCTACAAGGGCGTTGTTAAGTCGCTCACAAGCTACGGCGCGTTCGTTGATCTCGGCGGAGTATTCGGCATGATCCACATCTCCGAGCTTTCATGGACTCACATCAAGCATCCGTCCGAGGTCGTAAACATCGGCGACACCGTTGACGTTTACGTTAAGGATATCAACGAGGAGACAAAGAAGATCTCTCTCGGCTTCAAGAACGCCGAGGACAATCCCTGGGAGATCCTCAAGAGAGATTATCCCGAGGGCACAGTAGTTGACGCTACCGTAGTAGGTCTTACCACCTTCGGCGCGTTCGCCAACATCATCCCCGGTATCGACGGTCTTATCCACATCTCACAGATCGCCAATAAGAGGATCGAAAAGCCCGCTGACGTTCTTTCTGTAGGCGAGACCGTACAGGCTAAGATCACTGCTATCGACTTCGACAAAAAGCGCGTAAGCCTTTCTATGAGAGCTCTCCTTCCCGAAAGCGAGCAGGCTCCCGTAAAGGCCGCTCCCGCTGTTGAGGAAGCTGCTGAAGAAGCCGCTCCCGCAGTTGAGGAAGCTGTTGAAGAAGCCGCTCCCGTTGTTGAGGAAGTTGCTGAAGAAGCCGCTCCCGCAGTTGAAGAGGCTGCCGAATAATCATGCTACATACAGGGCACTCCAAACGCGGGTGCCCTTATTTACTATAGGAGGTATCAAAATGACCGCCAAGGAAGAATTTATTGAGATATATAATCAGTACATCAACCGCAAGGGAGCCGACGAGCTGCTTGAGTGGATCGAGCGCACCGACTTTTTTACCGCTCCGGCAAGCACAAGGTATCACTGCTCCTGCGAGGGCGGTCTTGTTATGCACTCCGTCAGCGTTTTCAACACCATGATGGAAAAGCACTTTGACGAGGATACAGATAATATCGAGAGCTTCGCTATCTGCGCGCTGCTCCACGATCTCTGCAAGGCGCAGTTCTACAAGGTGTCGAGCCGCAACGTAAAAAACGAGGAGACCGGCCAGTGGGAAAAGGTGCCGTATTACGCGATCGAGGATCAGTTCCCCTACGGTCACGGAGAGAAGTCCGTGTTCCTGATCGAGCGTAAAATGCGCCTCAAGCTTGACGAGGCTATGGCGATCCGCTGGCACATGGGCGAGTTCGGCGACAAAAACAGCAACGCCATCAGCCAGGCTTACGATATGTATCCGCTGGCTGTAAAGCTCCACCTCGCCGATCTTGAGTCGACTTATCTAAAGGAGAAGGGAACCTCGGCGGTGCGCAGATAGTCGCGGCGGCGACACCGCAAATCCGCCTTTGGAAAACATTGATTTGATTTATGCGTTTCTGCAACGGCGGGTCAAAAAATGTAATCGCAAATGATAATGAAAATCTAACTTTAAAGCCTCCCCCGTCACTTGTTTCGGGGGAGCCTTTAAATAATCATATATGGTGATAATGCTATGGACATTAACGAAGCAAAAATCAGGGTCGAACAGCTCTCAAAGGAGCTCGAGTACCACAATAACCTCTACTATAATCAGGACGAGCCCGAGATCTCGGACTTCGAGTACGACCAAATGCTCAGGGAGCTCGAAAATCTGGAGGAGAAATTTCCTTCTCTAAAGCGCGCCGACTCCCCGACAAACAGGGTGGGCGGCAGCGCCGGAGCGAAGTTTTCGCCGGTCGTCCACGCGGTTCCGATGGAAAGCCTGCACGACAGCTTTTCGGATGACGAGCTGAGGGATTTTGACCGCAGGGTGCGCGAGACGGCTCCCGACGCGAAATATGTCGTTGAGCCTAAGTTTGACGGACTGTCGGTGTCCTGCGAGTACAGCAACGGCGTGTTTGTCCGCGGCTCTACCCGAGGCGACGGCGTAACGGGCGAGGACGTCACCGAAAACCTGATGACGATAAAAAGCCTGCCCAAGCGCATACCTAACGCTCCCGAGTATTTAGAGGTCAGGGGCGAGGTGTATATGTCCTTTAAAAGCTTTGAAAACCTTGTCAAGCGCCAGGAGGAAAACGAGGAAAAGCCTGCAAAAAACCCGCGCAACGCGGCGGCAGGCTCGCTGAGGCAGAAAAACGCCGGGATCACCGCCGAGCGCGACCTCGACATATTCGTTTTTAATATCCAGCAGGCGAGGGGAGTAACGCTGACCTCTCACGTTCAGAGCCTCGACTACCTTTCCGAGCTCGGTTTCCCGACTTCTTTCTACAAGGTGTGCTCCACCATCGACGAGGTGATCGGTGAGATCGGGCGTATCGGCGACAACCGCGGCGAGTACGACTACGCTATCGACGGCGCCGTTGTAAAGGTCGACGATTTTAGCCAGCGCGAGCTTTTGGGCAGCACCGCTAAGTATCCCAAGTGGGCGGAGGCATACAAGTATCCGCCGGAGGAAAAAACCACAAGGCTGCTCGAGGTCGAGATAAACGTCGGCAGAACGGGCGTTCTCACCCCGGTCGGGGTCTTCGAGCCGGTGCTTCTCGCCGGAACCACCGTAAGCAGAGCGACCCTCCACAACAAGGATTTTATCGAGGAAAAGGGTATCTGCGTCGGCGACACCGTGCTCATCCGCAAGGCAGGAGAGATCATCCCCGAGGTGCTCTCGGTCTCGGAGCACGCCAAAAACGCCGTGCCGTTTGAGTTCCCGTCTGTATGTCCGAGCTGCGGAAGCCCCGTTTCCAAGGAGGACGGCGAGGCGGCTGTCCGCTGCACCAACACCGATTGTCCGGCACAGCTTATGCGCCACCTTATCCATTTCGTCAGCCGAGACGCTATGGATATCGACGGACTCGGACCCGCCGTGCTTGAACAGCTCGTCGCTCAGGGACTTGTAAAATCCCCTGCCGATCTGTACAGGCTTACAGCAGGCGACGTTTCGTCGCTCGAGCGCAAGGCTGAAAAATCTGCCAACAACCTGATCGCCGCCGTCGAAAAGTCAAAGGCAAACGAGCTTTACAGGCTGATCTTCGCGCTCGGTATCCGCAATATCGGGCTAAAGGCGGCAAAGCTGATCTGCGAGAACTTCGTCACCATCGACGACATCATGGCTGCCCGAGCCGAGGATTTTGAAAGGATAGAGGGCTTCGGCAGGATAATGGCGCAGAGCCTCGAAAACTACTTCTCGCTCGAAAGCACAGCCGAGCTGATCTCTCAGCTAAAGGCTGTCGGACTCGAGATGAAGCCGTCCGAACAGCGCAAAAAGGGCGGCGTGTTCGAGGGCATGACCTTTGTTCTGACAGGCACCCTGCCCACGATGAAGCGCAGCGAGGCGAGCAGGCTGATCGAGCAAAACGGCGGCAAAACAAGCTCGTCGGTTTCAAAGAAAACCACATATGTCCTCGCCGGAGAGGACGCCGGCAGCAAGCTGACAAAGGCTCAGAGCCTCGGCATAAAAATAATCTCCGAGCAAGAGCTTCTCGATATGCTCCGCTGAGCTTACCGAAATATAAAACCGACCTTCCGATTTGGAAGGTCTTTTTTTACGCCCTTTGGCATACACTGTATCAATAACCTGTTATTCCGGGGCGCGCCCGGGGATATCAACGGAGGAATCATCATGACAAAGGACACAGTAAAAATATCAAAGGCTCTCGGCTGCCTTAGTCCGCCGTTGAGGGCGGCGCTTGAACCACATATCGGCTTTATCTCGCGCGAAGTCACCGATATCCGCGTAAGGCAAGGGTTTCCGCTCGCGGTTTCAACACGCGGCGGCATATATTACCCCTCAAACGACGGCGGACTTTTACAAACTCCGTCGGACAAGGCTGTTATAATTAGTAAAACCGATATCGGGGATTCATTTAACAGGATATGCCGCTACTCTGTCTACAGCGTACAGGGCGAGCTTGTCAACGGCTTCGTTACCGTATCGGGCGGTCACAGAGCAGGGATCTGCGGCACTGCGGTAGTCGGCTCGGGCGGTATAATCAATATCCGCGACATCAGCTCGATCAACCTGCGCCTGTCGCGCGAGGTAAAGGGCTGCGCCGTGGAGCTGATGAAGCGGATCAACGCCGAAAAGGGCGTGCTTATCTGCGGCGAGCCGTGCTCGGGTAAGACGACGATCCTCCGCGATGCGGCAAGATATATTTCTTTAACAGAAAATAAAGCCGTTTCCCTGATCGACGAAAGGGGAGAGCTCGCCGCCGCTGTACGAGGAGAAAACCAAAACGACGTCGGTATGTGCGACGTATTCAGCGGCTATCCAAAGCTCAGCGCGGCGGAGCAGGCGCTGAGGTGCATGTCGCCCGACTTCATTATCCTCGACGAGCTCGGCACCGCGGACGACGTAAAGGCGGTCGAAGGCTGTTCAAACAGCGGAGTCGCCGTTATAGCGGCGCTCCACGCGGCTGATAAAGCCGAGCTATTGAACAAGCCTAACGCCGTCAGGCTGCTAAAAACACAGGCGTTCGGCAGCGTGGTGTTCCTCGACAGCCGCAAAAACGCCGGAAAGATCAGAGAGATAGCAAGGGCAGGTGAGCTGCTTGCCGGTTAAGCTCCTGGGCTGCGCGCTGATAACCGCGTCGGGACTCGCGGTCGGCTGCATGCTGACAAAAAAGCTCGGCATGAGGCGCGATTATATGAGCAGGTTCTGCGTATTCATCTCGCTGATGATAACTCAGATCAGGTACAGCGGCGCGGATATTTTTACCCTTGTTAAAACCTCGGCAGGCGGCGCAGGTCTGCAAATGCCCGGACACGACGACGGGTCGGAATCATTTGTATGCTACTGGGAGAGATATATACAAAACATCCCGGTCAAAACAGGGTTGAATAATTCTGATAAAGAATTATTATCCGAGTTCGGCTCGGCTCTCGGCACAACGGATATCGACGGTCAGCTAAAGCACCTTGAGCTTTACGGCGAGCTTTTCCAAAACCGCCTCGAGGAGTGCCGCGGCGCGTTCAGGGACAAATCAAAGATATACCGCGCGCTGGGATTATTCGGCGGCATCTCGGCGGCGCTGCTGATAATGTAAAACACAAAGAGGTCAAAATGGACGTAGAGTTAATATTCAAAATCGCGGCAGTCGGGATAATCGTCGCGGTGCTGTCGCAGCTGCTTATACGCAGCGGACGCGAGGAACAGGCCATGCTCACAACGCTTGCGGGACTGATCGTGGTGCTGACAATGGTGATAACCCAGATAAGCTCGCTGTTCGAGACCATCAAGCGGCTGTTCGATTTCTGATGAGCATAGTTTCGATCAGTGCGCTCGCGGTCGCGGCGGTGATAATCGCCCTGACGCTAAAGCCGAAAAACGCCGAGCTCGCCCTGATGCTCGCAACGGCCGCCTCGGTGATCATCATGTTCAGTCTGCTCGGCAACGCCGCGCAGATCACCCAAAGACTGAGCGAGCTCGCCGCGGCTTCGGGAATAAACACGGGCTACATAGCTATACTGCTCAAGGTGGTCGGTATCTGCCTTGTAACGGAATTTGCCGCCAATACCTGCCGCGATTCGGGCAGCTCGTCGCTCGCCGGCAGCGTTACCCTTACCGGCAAGATACTTGTGACAGCGGCAGCGCTGCCGCTGTACGCGGACATCCTCTCGACGGTAACAGAGCTGATAAGAAGGTAAGACGTGAAAAAGCTGTTAACGATAATTACAATAATACCGATAATTCTCCTTTCGGTCACAACGGTGCGCGCCGAGGAAACCGAGTACGATTTTTCAGAGGTATACGACAGTCTTTCGGACGAGGTAAGGGAGCGCATGCTCGATATCGGCGCGGACAGCGTCGATCCGGCTTCGCTTTCCCGTCTGTCGTTTGACTCGGTCATGGCGGAGATAGAAAGCATGGCGGCGGAAAACGCCGCGTCGCCGCTCGGCGGACTTGTTTCAATAATCGCGGTGCTGCTGATATGCTCAATGCTCAGCGCCTATAAATCCTCGCTCAGTCCCGAGATCGGCACGACTCTGAACACCGCCTCGGCGCTATGTATCTGCTGCGCGGTGCTCGCTCCGGCGATCGGCACTGTAAACTCCGCCTGCGAGATAATAACAAACGCCGCTAACCTTATGCTCGCCTTCGTTCCGATCGCCGGAACGCTCATGACCGCCTCG
Organism: uncultured Ruminococcus sp.; assembly: GCA_902767845.1. GTDB lineage: Bacteria > Bacillota > Clostridia > Oscillospirales > Acutalibacteraceae > Ruminococcoides. The sequence continues at coordinate 23,185 of CACXIV010000009.1, forward strand.
GGTCAGCCGTTCGGATCGGCGGCGTACTGCGCGTCGGTTATCGCCGCAGGGCAGGGGGTGGCGCAGGTATCGGAAAAGCTGATAATACCCTTTTTGAACATGTTTCTCGGGCTGAGCGTCTCAGCCGGGCTTTCGCCTGAAATAAACCTGAGCGGCTTTACGTCGTTCATCTCTAAGACCTTCAAGTGGCTGCTCGCGTTCGTGATGACCGTATTCACCTCGGTGCTCGGGATAAAGCAGGTCGTAACAAGCTCGCTCGACAATGTTTCGGGCAGGACGGTGCGCTTCGCGCTGAGCTCTTTCGTGCCGGTCGTCGGGTCGGCGCTCTCGGAGGCTTACCGAACCGTGTCCGGCAGTGTGTCCATGCTCAAATCGGGCTTGGGCGTGTTCGTGATAATCGCCGTGGCGCTCACGTTTCTGCCGATCGTTATCCGCTGCGCGCTATGGTCGCTCGCATTAAAAACAGGCAGGGCGACGGCGGAGGTCACGGGACTGCCTCAATGCGCGGTATTGCTCGACGGAGTCGGCTCGGTGTTCTCGGTTATAATAGCCGTGCTGCTCTGCATAGCCTCGGTCTGCATAATCTCCGCCGCTATGATATTCATGATCGGGGGCGCGGCGTGAACGGTATCGGGACGGTCGCAGTCACGGTCTGCTGCGCCTCGCTGATCTGCGCCCTTGTGTCGAACTTCGTCAGCGACTCGTCGGTAAAAAGGGTGCTCAACCTCGTGCTGGGCGCGTTCGTTATATGCTCGCTTATCCTCCCCGTAAGGGCTGCGGTGAACGGCATCAGGGACGGTTTATCCGGGATATCCGATCATCCCTCCGCTACCGCCGACGAATCCGCGTACAACGACAAAATAGTCGCCGAGACGCGCAAAAACCTTGAGCGCACGCTTGACGCTCTCCTTGAGCAAAACGGGATCCGTCCCAACGGCACCGAGATAATTCTTTCCGTCGGCGACGACAACAGCATAATTATCTCTCAGGTGCGCATATACATAGACGAAGGCAGTTGCCGGACGGAGCTTATCACCGAGCTGACGGTTCAAAACTTCGGGATAATCCCGAACATTATTACGGAACAGGAATAAAAATGACAGACAGGCTGAAAAAGATCTTTGACAGCGGCAGGCTCCGCAGGATAATTATTATATCCGGTATTTTGGGGATCGCGCTGATATTTGTATCAAACTACATCAATCCCGCGGATCACCGGGAAAAAGAAAGGGATGAGGCTTTTTCCGTAACAGAGTACGGCGCTCAAACGGAAAGCGATCTTGAGGCGCTGATCTCCCGTATCGAGGGGGTGGGCGCGGCAAAGGTGCTGCTTACCGTGGAAAACAGCGTGGAATATGTATATTTAAAGGACAGCACGACAAAGACAAAGGAAGTCCAGCCGATAATCAGAGGCGTGCTTGTCGTATGCGAAGGCGGTGACGATCCGGTTGTTGTCGAGCGCGTAACCCAAGCGGTAACAAAAGCCCTTGACATTTCAACGGCAAAAGTATGTATTGCAAAATTATCAGAATAAAGGTCGGTAGTATTATGAAATTTCAAAAAAAGCACGTTATAGCGGCAGCTCTTACCCTCGCGCTGGGCGCGGCGGTATATGTAAACTGGCAGTTCACATCGAACAACAGCACCGGTGTAAAGGAGCTCGGAGCGGCTTCCTACGTGAACGCGACGGCATGCGCCACCGCCGACGAGGCAAAGCAGACCTCCGCGGTTTCAAAGGAGCAGCAGAGCTATTTTGCCGCCGAGCGCACAAAACGCCAAAGTACTCAGGATAAGGTGCTTGACGAGGCAAAGGAGATATTTGACCTCGACGGCGCGGATGAGTCCGAGATATCGGAGGCTCAGAAAAACGTCGAGAAGATCATCAAGAGCTTCACCGTACAGGACGGTATCGAGAGCATAATAAAGGCAAAGGGTTTTTCGGACTGTATCTGCATAATCAGCGACGAGGGAGTGTCGGTGATTGTGCCCGAAAACGAGCTCAACGATTCGTCGGCGCTTGTGATCGACGACGCGGTCGTATCGCATTACGACGTTGCTCTCGACAAGATCTCGATTGTCGGCGCCTGAATTTGACGAATGGATAACGACCGCCTTTCTTGGGAGCAGGTTATCCGCCGCGGAGCGCAAAAGTTAAGCTATTAAGGAGGCGATAGTTTTCGCCTCTTTTTATTTACTTTTTTCCGAGCATGTGATATAATATATCCTGAATCAAAATGTAAAGCTGGGATATTATGTGTAAAGAAGAAGTTAAGCTTTCAAGGAGCGAAATGCGCGAGCAGGCGTTCATGCTCCTGTTCTCAAAATCCTTTGACGACGAACCCCTCGAGGATACTATCGACGATAACGCCGAGATGTTCAAGGGCGGAGTATGCGCCTACGCTCAGGCGGCGGTGATGGGGATAGAGGACAGGCGCGACGAGATCGACGGCGTGATTTCCTCAAAGCTCAAAAAGGGCTGGTCTATCGGCAGACTTTCAAAGCCCTCGCTCGCGATTTTAAGGCTCGCGGTATATGAGATCAATTACCTTGAGAATATCCCCGACGGAGTTTCCGTCAACGAGGCGGTGGAGCTTGCCAAAAAGTACACGATCGGCGAGAGCGGATTCATCAACGGTATCCTCGGCTCGGTGATCAGGGACAAAGAGGCGTCAAAATGAGCCTTTTTCTCGGAATAGACACCTCGAATTACACCACCTCATGCGCGGTTTATGACAGCGGATCGGGTAAAATGATCCAAAAGAAAAGGCTCCTTCCGGTAAAGGAGGGTCAGCTCGGACTGCGCCAGAGCGACGCGGTGTTTCATCACACGGCTCAGCTCCATCTGCTGTTTGAGCAGCTTGTAAAGGGCGTTGACGTAAAGCAGATCGCCGCGGTCGGGGCTTCGTCAAGACCGCGCCCGCGCGAGGGTTCCTATATGCCGTGTTTCACAGTAGGAGAGAACACGGCTAAAATTTTATCCTCCGCTTTGGATATACCCCTGTACACCTTTTCTCATCAGGAGGGGCATATCGCGGCGGCGCTGTACGGCGCAGGCAAAGAGGAGCTTTTTTCTCAGAGCTTCCTCGCCTTTCACGTCAGCGGCGGCACCACCGAGGCGGTGATAGCTCACGGCAGGGACGGCGGATTTGATATTGAACCTGCCGCCGCCACGCTCGACCTTAACGCCGGACAGGCTGTCGACAGGGTCGGGCTGATGCTCGGACTCAGCTTTCCGTGCGGTCCCGGGCTCGAAGCGCTCGCGCTCAAAAACACCGAAAAGATCGCCGTAAGACCAACGCTCAAGGGCTGCGACTGTTGCCTGAGCGGAGTTGAGAATAAATGCAAAAGGCTGACCGAGGACGGCAGACCTTCGGAGTATACGGCGGCGTACTGCATAGAGTACATCCGCAAAACGCTTGAGGAAATGACCGACAGGATACTCGAAAAGCACGGAGAGATGCCGATCGTCTACGCCGGCGGAGTTATGTCGAATACGATAATTAAAAATTCTTTTTCAGAAAAATACAACGCTGTTTTCGCTCAGCCCGAATTTTCATCCGACAACGCGGCGGGCATAGCCTGCCTTTGCTACAGGAAACACAACAATGTACACACCTGAATTTTCAAAGCCAAACGTGCTGAGCGTAACTCAGCTTACAAACTACATAAAATCGCTGATCGAGGGCGAGCCGATGCTCAGAACGGTTTTCCTGACCGGCGAGATATCTAACCTTAAAAGCTATTCGTCCGGGCTTTACTTCTCGCTAAAGGACAGCGGCGCGGTAATCTCCGCTGTGATCTTCGGAGGACTCGCCTCCCGGCTCAGGTTTGAGCCGCAAAACGGTCAAAAGGTGATATGTATCGGCAGGGTGGAGCTTTACGCTCCGCGCGGACAGTATCAGATCATCATCGAGAGCATGCAGCCCGACGGAGTCGGAGCGCTCAGCCTCGCCTACGAGCAGCTTAAAGAAAAGCTTGAAAAAGAAGGGCTTTTTGATGAAAAGTATAAAAAGCCGATACCTCGGATCCCCGGGACGGTAGGCGTAATCACCTCGCCCTCGGGAGCGGCGGTGCAGGATATAAAGAACGTGCTTTACAGGCGGTTCCCCGGGGTGGACGTCGTGATGTGTCCGGTGCAGGTTCAGGGCGACGCGGCTCCCGGGCAGCTTGTCGAGGCGGTAAATACTCTCGGCAAAAACAACCTCTGCGACGTTATTATAATCGGCAGGGGCGGCGGCTCGATCGAGGATCTTTGGGCGTTCAACGACGAGCGCCTCGCGAGGGCGATCTTTGACTGCCCGATCCCGGTTATCTCCGCGGTTGGCCACCAGACCGATTTCACGATCTGCGACTTTGTGTCCGACCTTCGGGCGCCGACACCCTCGGCGGCGGCGGAGCTTGCCGTGCCCGACGCGGAAGAGCTGAAAAGCGATCTGCTCGCTTCGTGGAAAGCCGTAACATATAAGCTGAACGAAACGCTCGGCGACTACACTCTTTCAACGCTTAATTACGAAAGCCGCGCCTCGCACTATTCTCCGGAAAAGCTCGCCGAAAAGCTCATGCCCGAATTTGAGCTTTTGGCTGTCAGAGCGGAGCGCGTGGTTCAAAAAAGCCTTGACGACAGCAAAACGGCGCTGCTCAGGCTCGCCGATAACGCGGAAAAGCTGAGCCCGATCGGGGTGCTCAAAAGAGGGTACCTGATCGCTGAAAAGGACGGAGAAAAGATTTACAGCTCCTCGCAGCTTAAAAGCGGAGATAAGCTTACGCTGATTTTCAGCGACGGAAGGCTCGGGGCTTCAATAGATTAAATCATTTAGGCGGCGCCGCACGATCCGAGGCGCGCGCCTGAATTATGCGGAATCACCCAAAAAAGGAGGCGGCAAAATGTCATTCACCCATCTTCATGTACATACGGAATACAGCCTGCTCGACGGCGCGTGCAGGATAGGCAGGATCGCCGCCGCCGCTAAGGAAAAGGGCTTTGATTCGCTCGCCGTGACCGATCACGGCGTTATGTTCGGAGCGATAGATTTTTACCGCGCCTGCAAAAAAGAGGGAATAAAGCCGATCATCGGCTGCGAGGTGTATGTCGCGCCAAAATCGCGCTTTGACAAGACCTCCGGCTACGACAAATACTATCACATGATCCTCCTTTGCGAGAACATGACAGGTTATCAAAACCTTATCAAGCTGGTGTCGCTCGGCTTTACCGAGGGCTTTTACTCAAAGCCGAGGATCGACGACGAGCTGCTCGAAAAATATCACGAGGGGCTTATCTGCCTTTCGGCATGCCTCGCCGGAGAGATCCCGCGGCTCCTTTCCTCGGGCAATTATCCCGAGGCTAAGAAGAGGGCGATATATTACCGCGACCTTTTCGGCAGGGATAATTACTTTATCGAGCTTCAGGATCACGGGCTTGAGGAACAGCGCCGTATCCTGCCCGAACTTTCAAAGCTCGCGGATGAGATCGGCGTGGGAATGGTAGCTACCAACGACTGCCATTACATTGAAAAAGAGGACAGCAGGATCCACAGTATTCTGCTTTGTATACAGACCAACCGCACCCTTGACGATCCCGACAGAATGGAGTTTCAGACCGAGGAATTTTACATGAAAACGGAGGAGGAGATGGCTTCTCTGTTCAGGGGCTACAAGGGCGCCATTGAAAACACCGGCAGGATCGCGGCGCGCTGCAACGTCGAGTTCGAGTTCGGCGTGCGCAAGCTGCCGCATTTTGATGTGCCGAACAACGAGGATCACCTTTCGTATTTCAGGCGGCAGTGCTACAGCGGACTGCATAAGCACTACGGCGAGCAGCCGGATCAAAGCCTGATCGACCGCCTCGAGTACGAGATCGGCACAATCAGCAAGATGGGCTTTGTCGACTATTACCTTATCGTCAACGATTTCGTTCAGTACGCCAAGTCGAACGGGATCCCCGTGGGTCCCGGCAGAGGCTCCGGCGCGGGGTCGCTTTGCGCCTACTGTATCGGCATCACGGCGATCGACCCGATAAAATACAACCTCCTGTTCGAGCGCTTCCTCAATCCCGAGCGCGTCAGCATGCCCGACTTCGATATCGACTTCTGCAACGTGCGCAGGGGAGAGGTCATCGACTACGTCGTCCGCAAGTACGGCGAGGACAGGGTCGCCCAGATAGTCACCTTCGGAACCATGGCAGCGAGAGCCGCTATCCGCGACGTCGGAAGGGTAATGGCCATGCCTTACGCTGCGGTTGACGCCGTGGCCAAGCTCGTGCCCTTCGAGCTGAATATAACCATAAAAAAGGCTCTCGGCGCAAGCTCTGAGCTCAAGGATAAATACAACAGCGATCCGCAGATCAAGACCCTGCTCGATTACGCTATGAGCATAGAGGGAATGCCGCGCCATTCGGGAATGCACGCCGCCGGCGTTGTTATTACCGAAAAGCCCGTTTCGGATTACGTTCCCCTCGCCAAAAACGACGAAAACGTCGTGACCCAGTACACTATGACCACGCTCGAGGAGCTCGGACTGCTCAAAATGGACTTCCTCGGACTGCGCAACCTCACCGTTATCGACGAGGCGGAGAAGCAGATAAAGCGCTCGGATCCCGGCTATTCCCCCGAAAACGTCAGGGAGGACGACAAAGCGGTGTTCGCCATGATCTCGCGCGGAGCCACCGAGGGCGTGTTCCAGTTCGAGAGCAGCGGTATGCGCAACGTGCTTACCCAGCTCAAGCCCGACTGCGTAGAGGATCTGATCGCGGTGGTATCGCTCTACCGCCCGGGTCCGATGAACAGTATCCCGACATATATCGAGTGCCGCCACAATCCGCAAAAGGTGCGGTACAAGCATCCGCTGTTAAAGCCGATACTCGAGGTCACCTACGGCTGCATAGTCTATCAGGAGCAGGTAATGCAGATTTTGCGTTCGCTCGCCGGCTACAGCCTCGGACGAGCCGATATCGTCCGCAGGGCGATGAGCAAAAAGAAGCACGACGTAATGGAGCGCGAGCGCGAGGTGTTCATAAACGGACTGACCGACGAAAACGGGAATGTTTTGGTCGAGGGCTGCCTGAGGCGCGGCGTTAGCCGCGGGACGGCGGTGGCTGTATTTGACGAGATGGAGGGCTTCGCGAGCTACGCCTTCAATAAATCGCACGCCGCGGCGTACGCCTCGGTGTCGTACAAAACCGCTTGGCTGAAATGTCACTATCCGCGCGAGTATATGTCGGCGCTGCTTTCGAGCGTGCTCGACAATCAAAATAAATTAGCCGTGTATATCTCAGAGTGCAAATCGCTCGGTATCGGCGTTTTGCCTCCCAGCGTAAACGAAAGCCGATCGGGCTTTACGGTGGACGGCAAAAACATCCGCTACGGTCTCCTCGCCGTAAAAAACCTCGGCAGGCAGTTTATCGAGCAGATAATCTCGGAGCGCAGGTACAAGCCGTATGAGTCGCTGTACGATTTCTGCAACAGGCTGTACGGCAGGAACATGAATACCCGCGCGGTTGAAAGCCTTATAAAATGCGGCGCGCTCGACGGACTCGGCGCGAACCGCCGCCAGCTTTTGCAGGTTTATTCAAAGATACTCAGCGACGTTGAGTACGAAAAGAAGCACAGCCTCAACGGTCAGATGTCGATTTTCGACATGGGACTCAGCGATGAGGACAGACATTCAGCGGAGCCGGAGCTTCCCGACGTCCCCGAATACAGCCGGAGCGAGCTTTTGCAAATGGAGTATCAGACCGCAGGAATGTACCTGAGCGGCCATCCGATCGACGACTACACCGATTTTGCCGAGGCGGTGAACTCCGATCCTATCGGTGAGATGGTCACCCATGAGGACAGGCGATACTTCGACGGCAAAAAGGTCTGCGCCGTCTGCGTTATCGCGGGCACAAAGACCCAGCTCACCAAAAGCAACAAGCTGATGGCGTTCGTCACCGCTGAGGACAGGACGGGCTCGATGGAGCTTGTGATCTTCCCGAACGTATACGACAGGTGCGCGGCGCTTTTGAACGAGGGCAGCGCGGTGATCGTCAGGGGAAACCTCAGCTTCAGAGAGAACGAGGAGCCCAAAATCATCTGCGACAGCATAGATAAGGCGCGCAAAAACGGCGATACGCCGGAGTATAAAGCAAACATCGAGTCCGCTCCTCCCCAAAGGAATGAGACGGTCGCCCGGCCGTCCGCGCTGTATCTGAGGATCGACGACCTCGACACCGGGCTTTACGCAAGGGCAAAGCGTGTGCTCGATATCTTTGAGGGGCGCACGCCCGTGATCTTTTATCTGACGAACTCAAAGCGGAAGGTAAAGGCGCCGGCGTCGATGTGGGTAAGCCTTAACGACGTTATGATAAAGGAGCTCAAATATCAGCTCGGCGACAACAATGTTGCTGTAAAATAATACGGAGAAATTTTGATGATAATTGATTTTCACACGCACACATTTCCCGACGCGATCGCCGAAAAAACGATCGCGTATTTATCCGAAAAGGGAGGAATAACGCCCTGCCGCGACGGAACGCTCGGCTCGCTTACTGAAACGATGAGGCAAAGCGGAACGGACTACAGCGTATCGCTGCCGATCGCGACCCTGCCAAGGCAGGAAAGGACTATTAACCAAACCTCCGCTCAGCTTAACGGAAAAAACAACGTGTTCTTTGCCGGCGCGATCCATCCCGACTGCGCCGACGTCGACGCGACCCTTGACTATATCAGGGACAGCGGACTGTTCGGCGTAAAATTCCACCCCGACTATCAGGGAGTCCACTTCGACGATCCGCGCTACATCAATATAATGCGCAAGTCGTTTGAACGCGGTCTTTACGTCATAACCCACGCGGGCTTCGACCCCGCGTTTCCCGATCATATCCACTGTACGCCCGATATGGTGCTCAACGTGCTTGACGAGCTTAGGGGAGAGGCGGATGACAAGCTGATCTTAGCGCATCTCGGAGGCTGCTTCATGCCCGGCGAGGTGCTTAAAAAGCTGATCGGCGCTCCGGTGTATATGGACACCGCCGCCGTGCTGAGCCATGACCCCGAAAAGAGCAGGGAGATAATTACAAGGCACGGCGCCGACCGGATCCTTTTCGCGTCGGATTCGCCGTGGTTCAGCCAGCGAGAATACATAGAGATAATCAGGAGCTACGGCTTTTCAAAAGAGGACGAGGACAAAATATTTTACAAAAACGCCTGTAAAATACTCAAAATCAAAACCGGGTCGGCTTCTTGCTGATATCTGAAAAATTTACATTGTATTTTACTCAACACTGTGATATAATTAAAAGGATATAAAACAAAAATGGAGGAAAGTCAAGTGAAGAAGTTAATGTTAGGCAACGAGGCTGTCGCCAGAGGACTTTACGAGGCCGGCGTAAAGCTTGTATCAAGCTACCCGGGCACACCCTCTACCGAGATCACCGAGTTCGCCGCGAAATATGATGAGATCTACTGCGAGTGGGCGCCCAACGAGAAGGTAGCCACAGAGGTAGCCTTCGGAGCGTCGCTGCGCGGAGTAAGATCCGCATGCGCCATGAAGCACGTCGGACTCAACGTTGCCGCCGATCCTCTGTTCACGCTCTCATACACGGGCGTTAACGGCGGTATGGTTATTTTTGTAGCGGACGATCCCGCGATGCACTCCTCTCAGAACGAGCAGGATTCGCGCCATTACGCTATCGCTGCCAAGGTCCCCATGCTCGAGCCGTCCGATTCGGCTGAGGCAAAGGACTTTGTAAAGCTCGCTTTCGATATTTCCGAGGAGTTTGACACTCCCGTTATCATAAGGATGTGCACGAGGATCGCTCACTCTCAGAGCGCGGTCGAGCTCTGCGACAGAGTCGAGCGCGAGCTTCCGGCTTATGAAAAGAATCCTCAGAAGTACATCATGGCTCCTGCCAACGCCATCCGCCGTCATCCCTTTGTCGAGGAGCGCACCAAAAAGCTCGCTCAGTACGGCGAGACCTCGTCCGTCAACCGCGTCGAGTACGGCTCGGCCGAAAAGGGCATCATCTGCGCAGGCACATGTTATCAGTATGTCAAGGAGGTATTCGGCGACAGCGCGTCCGTCCTCAAGCTCGGACTTGTGAATCCGCTTCCTGCCGATATCATCAAAGACTTCGCCTCAAAGGTGGACAAGCTCTATGTTATCGAGGAGCTTGACGGCATAATCGAAGCCCACCTCAATTCACTCGGTATCCCCTGCGTCGGCAAGGAGATGTTCTCTCCGATGGGCGAATACAACCAGACTACTATCCGCGAGGCTTTCGGAATGGCTCAGCCCGAGTATACGACCGCCGACACAGCCGTACCCGTACGTCCTCCGGTAATGTGCGCCGGATGTCCGCACCGCGGATTGTTCTACACGCTCTCAAAGCACAAGATCACCTGCCTCGGCGATATAGGCTGCTATACTCTCGGTTCGGCTCCGCCGCTTACGGCGCTTGATTCAACGCTTTGCATGGGCGCGTCCGTATCGGGACTTCACGGCTTCAACAAGGCAGGCGGCAAAGAGACCGAGGGCAGGACTGTCTGCGTCATCGGCGACTCCACCTTCATGCACTCCGGCGTTACGGGACTTATCAATATCGCCTACAACGCCTCAAATTCAACGGTCATCATCCTTGACAATTCCATCACGGGCATGACCGGTCATCAGCAGAACCCCACCACGGGAAAGAACATCAAGGGCGAGCCGGCGCTGGCTGTAAATCTCGAGGAGCTTTGCAGATCCGTCGGTATCGAGAGAGTAAGGGTCGTGGATCCCTACGATCTAAAGCAGTGCGAGGAAGCCGTGCTCGAAGAGCTCGCGGTTGAGGCACCGAGCGTAATAATCTCGCGCAGACCGTGCATGCTTCTCAAGTATGTAAAGGCAAAACCGCCCGTTAAGGTAAACAACGACAAGTGCGTAGGCTGCCGTCAGTGTATGAAGCTCGGCTGTCCCGCGATCAGCTTTAAGGATAAAAAGGCAAAAATCGACTTTACGCAGTGCGTAGGCTGCGACGTCTGCACACAGCTTTGCAGGGTCGGCGCTATTGAGAAAGGGGAGAGATAAATGCAGTCAGGAAACGTAATGATCGTCGGCGTAGGCGGTCAGGGAAGTCTCCTCGCGAGCAAGCTGCTCGGCAAGCTGCTCACTCAGGAGGGCTACGACGTAAAGGTAAGCGAGGTTCACGGAATGAGCCAGCGCGGAGGATCGGTCGTTACATACGTCCGCTACGGCGACAAGGTCTATTCTCCCGTTATCTCCAAGGGCGAGGCGGACTTTATCGTATCGTTCGAGAAGATCGAGGCGGCGCGTTATGCCGACACCCTCAAAAAGGACGGCAAGATCATCGTCAACTCACAGATGATCGACCCCATGCCCGTTATCACCGGCGCCGCGCAGTATCCCGAAAACGTGCTTGAGGAGCTAAAGTCAAAGGGAGTGTTCGTGGACGAGATCGACGCGCTCTCGCTCGCTCAGCAGGCAGGAAACGCAAAAAGCGTAAATATAGTTCTTATGGGCAGACTTGCAAAATATCTCCACATTGATTACGACAAGTGGATTGAAGCTATCAAGGTTTCGGTAAAGCCTCAGTTTATTGATGTAAACCTGAAGGCTTTTGAGTTGGGTTATAGATCATAAGTAAAAACCGAAATAGTAAATCATAAGGAGTGATTACAATGGGAAAAATGTTTCAGCCCGAAATCGAGACTATGTCCCGCGAGGAAATACTCTCGGTTCAAAATGAAAAGATCGTCAAACAGGTCAGGCACGTGTACGAAAATGTCAGCTACTACCGTGACCTGATGGACGAAAAGGGGGTAAAGCCTGAGGATATCAAGGGGGTAGAGGATATCAAAAAGCTCCCGTTTTTATCCAAGGCTGATCTGCGCGAGGCGTATCCTTACGGACTTTTGGGAACAGATCTCAAAAACTGCGTCAGGATCCATTCGACCTCGGGCACAACAGGCAAGCGCGTAGTCGCGTTCTACACACAGCACGACGTCGATCTCTGGGACGAGTGCTGCGCGAGAGCTCTTATGGCGGCAGGCGCTACAAACGAGGACGTTGTCCAGGTATGTTACGGCTACGGACTGTTCACAGGCGGATTGGGACTCCACGGAGGCTCGCACAAGCTCGGAAGCTTAACGCTCCCGATGTCGTCGGGCAACACCGAAAGGCAGATCCAGTTTATGATGGATCTAAACGCCACGGTTCTCTGCTGCACGCCCTCATACGCCGCTTATATCGGCGAGACCCTTGCCGAAAAGGGCTACAAGCCCGAGGACAACAGGCTCAGGGCAGGTATCTTCGGAGCCGAGCCGTGGACTGAGGAGATGCGCCGCAGCATTGAGCAGAGCCTCGGCATCAAGGCGTACGACATATACGGACTGACCGAGATCAGCGGACCGGGCGTCGCTTACGAATGTGAGGAACAGCACGGAATGCACATCAACGAGGATCACTTCTACGTTGAGGTAATCGACCCCGAAACAGGCGAGGTGCTGCCCGAGGGCAGCAAGGGCGAGCTTGTGTTCACCTCGCTTGACAAAGAGGCGTTTCCGCTCATCCGCTACAGAACGCGCGATATCTGCGTGCTCTCGCGCGAAAAGTGCTCCTGCGGAAGGACATTTGTAAAGATGACAAAGCCCATGGGCAGATCAGACGACATGATGATCATTCGCGGCGTAAACGTATTCCCGAGCCAGATCGAGACCGTGCTGCTCAACGAGGGCTACACGCCGAACTATCAGATCGTCGTAGACCGCGTAAACAACAGCGATACTCTCGACATCTACGTAGAGCTTTCACCCGACCAGTTCTCGGATATCGTGTCCGTCAACCTGAAAAAGGAGAAAAAGCTCGAGGGCGCTATGCGCACAATGCTCGGAATCGGACCGCGTATCCACCTTGTTCCGCCCAAGACCATCACACGCTCGGAGGGCAAGGCGGTAAGAGTGATCGACAACCGCAAGCTGCATGATTAATTAACGGAGGAAACAGCTATGGCAATCCATCAGATTTCAGTTTTTGTAGAAAACAAGCCGGGCAAGCTTGTAGGTATAATCGAAACGCTTGCCGAGCAAAATATCAATATCCGTGCCAGCAGCATTGCCGACACCACAGACTTTGGTATTTTCAGACTGATCACCAATGACTTTGACAAGACCCGCGAGATCCTCTCGCGCGACAACGTGACCACGGTGACAAAGGTCATCGCCGCGAAAATGGAGGACAGACCCGGCGCTCTGTACAGAGTTGTCGATATTCTCTCGCTGGCGGGCATCAATATCGAGTATATGTACGCCTTCACCGCTTCCGAGACCTTCGGAGCGTACGTGGTGTTCAGAGTTGACGACGTCGACGCCGCTCAAAAGCTCCTCGACGAAAAAGGCATTTCCACCCTAAACGACGAGGATATCCTCGATATGTAAGTCACGGCGATTATCCGTCATCCGATAATAAAATGTCAGAGCCTCCGGCGTAAAAACCGGCGGCTCTTTTTTGTACGGATATCCCTGTTCCGAATTAATTTGTGCCGAAGGACAGGAAAAGTCAAATTTCCCCTTGACATTTTAAAAATATGGTATATAATAGAATTAGCACTCAGGGATAAAGAGTGCTAATAATATGTATTTTTATTTAGGAGGCTATATATCATGACAATCAAACCCTTACTCGACAGAGTCGTCCTCAAGGTTGAGGAGGCAGAGGAAAAGACCAAAAGCGGTATCATCCTTTCATCCGCCGCTCAGGAAAAGCCCCAGTTCGCGTCTGTGATCGCGGTAGGACCCGGCGGCGTTGTAGACGGTAAAGAGGTAGAGATGTACGTAAAGGTAGGCGATAAGGTCATCGCCTCAAAGTACGCCGGCACAATGGTAAAGATCGACGGCGAGGAATACACTATCGTCAGCCAGTCCGATATCCTCGCGACATTAGAGTAATTTTCAGGAGGTAATTTATTATGGCAAAGCAGATAGCATACGGCGAGGAAGCAAGAAAGGCTCTCATGAAGGGAGTCGATCAGCTCGCCGATACAGTTAAGATCACACTCGGACCCAAGGGCAGAAACGTTGTTCTCGATAAAAAGTTCGGCGCTCCGCTCATCACAAACGACGGCGTTACGATCGCCAAGGAGATCGAGCTTGACGATCCCTTCGAGAACATGGGCGCTCAGCTCGTAAAAGAGGTTTCGATCAAGACAAACGACGTTGCCGGAGACGGCACAACGACCGCGACGCTTCTCGCCCAGGCGCTTATCCGCGAGGGCATGAAGAACGTAACCGCCGGCGCTAACCCGATGATCCTCAAAAAAGGCATCGCCGACGCTGTCGACGTAGCGGTAAAGGCTGTTATCGAAAACAGCCAGCAGGTCACCGGTTCTGCGGATATCGCGAGGGTAGCTACCGTATCTTCTCAGGATGAGTTCATCGGCAACCTTATCGCAGAGGCTATGGAGAAGGTCACTACCGACGGCGTTATCACCGTTGAGGAGAGCAAGACCGCCGAAACCTACAGCGAGGTCGTAGAGGGCATGATGTTCGACAGAGGATATATCGCTCCCTACATGGTAACGGATACCGATAAAATGGTAGCAGAGCTCGACAATCCGCTCATTCTTATCACAGACAAGAAGATCTCAACGACTCAGGAGATCCTTCCCCTGCTCGAGGGTATCGTTCAGTCCGGCAGAAAGCTCCTCATCATCGCCGAGGACGTAGAGGGCGAGGCTCTTACAACTCTCGTTCTCAACAAGCTCCGCGGAACATTTACCGTAGTCGCTGTCAAGGCTCCGGGCTTCGGCGACAGAAGAAAGGAAATGCTGCAGGATATCGCCACACTTACAGGCGGCACCGTAATAACCTCCGATCTCGGTCTCGAGCTCAAGGATACAACAATGGATCAGCTCGGCACAGCGCGCCAGGTCAAGATTGAAAAGGAAAACACCATCATCGTTGACGGCGCGGGAGATAAGGACGCCATCAAGGGCAGAGTATCTCAGATCCGCCAGCAGATCGAGTCAACTACCTCCGATTTCGACCGCGAGAAGCTCCAGGAGCGCCTCGCTAAGCTCGCCGGCGGCGTAGCCGTTATCAAGGTCGGCGCGGCGACAGAGATCGAAATGAAGGAAAAGAAGCTCAGGATCGAGGACGCGCTCGCGGCTACAAAGGCGGCTGTTGAGGAAGGCATCGTTGCCGGCGGCGGAATCGCCTGCATGAACGCTATCCCGGCGGTAGCTGAGTTTGTAGAGACTCTTTCCGGCGACGCAAAGACCGGCGCCAACATCGTTCTCAAGGCTCTTGAGGAGCCCCTTCGCCAGATCGCCGCTAACGCGGGTCTTGAGGGCAGCGTTATCGTAGAGAACATCAAGCGCGAGAACAAGGTCGGCTACGGCTTCAACGCTCTCACCGAGGAGTATACCGACATGATGTCGGCCGGTATCGTCGATCCTACAAAGGTCACCCGTTCCGCTCTCCAGAACGCTTCGTCCGTTGCTTCAATGGTACTCACCACCGAGTCCCTCGTCGCGGATATCAAGGAGCCCGCTCCCGCGGCTGCTCCCGCACCCGACATGGGCGGAATGTACTGATAATATAATTACCGCGGCAGCCGCTCGGCTGCCGCTTTTTTATACCGTAAGATCATGATATCCACGGTTCTGCCGGCGGCTCGCGGGGGCGATCGGCGCGGCCTCGGTCTGATTCCCGGCGACGCGCGAAGATTTGAAAAAAATATGATCATTTTGTTACTTTACGGTTGATTTTTGACAGACTATGTATTAAAATATAATCAGCACGGATAACGTGCTGTAAGAAAAAGTAAATATGAAAGCACATTTGGAAAAGGAAAGAGATTATGGATATAAAAGACGGAATCATGCTGATTATCGGCATAGCGTTATTTTTGTTCGGTATGTCCGTAATGGGCGACGGACTCCAAAAATCCTCGGGTAACAAGCTCGAACCCATCCTGTACAAAATGACAAGCACAATGCCGAGAGGCGTTTTGCTCGGTACGGCGGTCACCGCCGTTATCCAAAGCTCCAGCGCGACCTCGATAATGGTCGTCGGCTTTGTAAACTCCGGAATGATGAAGGTTCGGCAAGGTATTTCCGTAATACTCGGCGCAATTTTAGGCACAAGTATCACGGGCTGGGTGATCTGCCTGAGCTATATTGACGGCGCGGCAGGCTTTGCCGAGATATTCTCGACCACCACGCTTACGGGTATCGTCGCTCTCGTGGGTATCATCCTAAAGATGTTCTCAAAGAACGTTACGACAAAAAATGTCGGCGACATCTTCCTCGGCTTTGCCGTGCTTATGTTCGGCATGAGCACTATGAGCAGCGCTGTAAGCGACCTCGGCAAAGAGGAATGGTTCACCAGCACGATGACCACTATGTCAAACCCGTTCCTCGGTATCTTGGTAGGTCTTGTATTTACCGCGCTTTTGCAGTCGGCGTCGGCGTCTGTTGGTATTATCCAGGCGTTGTCCGTAACCGGAGCCATGACGTTTGAGTCGGCTTGGCCGCTGCTTTTGGGCGTTATTGTCGGCGCGGCGCTTCCCGTTGTACTTTCTTCAATGGGCGCTACCGCAAAGGGAAAGCGCACGGCGTTTGTCTATCCCATATGTACAACGCTCGGCGTTATTTTGCTTGCGGCGCTGTACTATACCGTGAGTATTTTTGTTCAGTTCCCGTTTGTAAAAGAGGTTATGAACCCGTTCTCGCTGGCGCTTACAAACACTATAATGCGTTTTGTGCTCATCCTTTTGGTTCTGCCGTTTACCAATCTTATCGAAAAGATGGTCACGACTATGTTCAAGGGCGACGACGACGAAGACGAGGATATGCCCTCGACCCGTCTTGAGGATCGCTTCATTCCTCACCCCGCGCTCGCTATCGAGCAGAGCCGTATGACGATAAACAATATGGCGCTTTCGTCCCAAAAGGCGGTCGAAAAAGCCATCTCGCTCATACGCAATTATGACGAAAAGACCTTTAAAAAGGTCAAAAAGCTCGAGACTCAGGTCGACAGCTTCGAGGACGCCCTCGGAACCTATCTTATCAAGCTGACAGGTCAGGAGATGAACAAGAGCCAAAACGAGGCGGTTTCTATCTTCCTGCACACCGTGCCGGAGTTCGAGAGTATCTCGGATATCGCCATGAACATCGCCATAAAGGCAAAGGAGATGCACGATAACAAGTACAACTTCTCCGACGCCGCCAACCGCGAGCTCGACGTTATGTGCGAAGCGGTGCTCGAGGTGGTAAGGATCACCAACGAAGCCTTTATCGACGACGATATCTCGCTTGCCAAGCAGGTGGCTCCGCTTGAGGAATACATCGACTACATGCGCGACACCATCAAGCAAAACCACGTTATAAGGCTTAAAAACGAGATCTGCGCGCTTAACCAGGGAATCGTGTTCAACGACCTCATCACCAACTGCGAGCGCGTTTCCGACCTCTGCTCAAACATCGCCGTAGCCATGATCGAGATCGGCGAGGACGCGTTTGAGACTCACGAGTATCTGAATACCGTTCGCGAGCGTCAGGGCAAGAAGTTCGAGAATCAGTACGAGGATTATAAGGAAAAATATACTCTGTAAATTATCAGCCGCCGGCAGTGATGCCGGCGGTTTTTAACAGAGTTGGCTGATTCGGTATTGCAATTATTCCCGTTTTATATTATAATAAATTAAATTACTCAGGCGGTGATATTATGAAAATCAAGGACGACTTTATTCTTCGCAAGGTAGCGGATTCCTACGTGGTCGTGCCCGTCAATAAAATGACTCTCGACTTCAACGGTATAATCAATCTGAACGAAACGGGCGCTTTCCTTTTCGAGAGGCTCCAGAAGGGAGCCGAAAGGGAGGAGCTTATCAGCGCCTTGCTTGAGGAGTACGACGTCACACCGGAGCGCGCAGCGGCGGATATCGACATTTTTTTGCAGAAGGTAAGGGACGCCGATGTACTCGAGTAAAGAGGCGCACCTCAGCGACGTAATAGATATCCTTAAAGAAAAGCTCGATATGGGCGGAACGGTAGCCTTTACTCCGAGGGGAGACAGCATGCTGCCCATGCTCCGCAACGGCAAGGACATCGTTGTGCTCGCTAAGCCGAACGGCAGGCTAAAGCTTTTTGACGTGCCTCTGTACAGGCGCGCCGACGGTTCGTTCGTGCTTCACCGGGTCATAGATTTCGGCAACGACGGCTCCTACGTCATGTGCGGAGACAATCAGTTCAAAAAGGAACGCGGAATAAAGGACAGCGACATAATCGCGGTGCTTGTGGCGTTCAACCGCAAGGGGAGACCGGTGACTACGGAATCTATAGTATACCGCGCGTATGTGAGCTTTTGGTACTATTCAAGGATATTTCGCAGGATATTCAGGGCGGCAAAGCGAAGCGCCCTGCGCCTTTTCGGAAAATCACCGAAGGTAAAGGCGGACGCGATCGAAAACGAATATTATCAAGAGCCTGAGGAAGAGCAAAATTAACGGGTGTTTCGGATTTTCCGAAACACCCTGCATTTTTTTACTTGCTATTTTGTTTTTTTCTTTTTCAGATCGACCTTTTTGTTGACGAACGCGAAGAATTTTTTGACATTTGTGTATTTGCCCTCAAGAATGGCGTTGAGCGCGTAAGCCGCAACCGGTATAAGGAGCGGGATGTATGTTAGCACATACTGAGATTTTCCCTCAAACAGCAGGTGGTACCCAAAGCCTCCCAGCGCTACGAGAGGCAGCAGCATGGTCTCGATATTCGTTTTCTTGTTTATGAACATCAGATATATACCAACCGCGAAGAGCAGATAAACTATTTGCATGTAGAGGTTGAAGTGCAGCGCGAGAAGCTGACCGAGGCTGCCTTCGTAAACAGCCTTTCCGAGACCTCCGTCGACCGGAACGGTGTGGCTTTTGACCTTGCTGACCCAAATGCTCTCAAATTCCGGCTCGTTCCACTGGCTGAGTATCTTCTTGCTGAAGAAGTCGAAGGCATATCCCAAATCCTCGCCGAACTTATCGGTCTTGGTGTCGATATCCTCCCACGCCTCGGCGTCGGCGGCTTTGTTGTCAAGATCGTTGTTGATATAAATGTCAAGTCCTGTCCTTGTGTACCAGCCGGGAGCCATATATGATTCGGTAAGTCCCATGTCGAGGTACTCGACCTGGCTCAGACCGTCCGCAAGTCCTATATCAGCGCGGTTCTCATAGCTGAGTATAACAAGGTTGCTCGCTCCAACAGCGGCTATACACAGCGCCAGAGCGAATGCTACGCTCTGCCACTTCTTTTTCTTGATGGTGTGGACGATAAGAACGATAACGAACGCCGCGAGGTAGATCATGTTGTTGTACTTTGCGAGCGTCGCGAGCACAAGCAGAAGTCCCGAGGGGATCATCCAAACGTACTTGTCCGTTTGGAAATACTTTATAAGCGTAAGGCTTGCCCAGATCGCGGCGCTCATACCGATGATATTTCCGTAAACAAAGGTGCAGAGCAATATCGGCTGGAAGCATACCGCCAGCAGCATGATAACGAAAAACTCAATGCTTTTTCTCTTGAATATGAGCCTTGACATCCTCGCAAGGGCAAAGTATGACGAAGCCACGCAAAGAACGTTGATGACCTGCGTCGGCATCGAGCTTTCTGTGCCGAAGATCCTGTAGATGATCTCGCTGATGAGCACAAAGCCGAGCTGGAACGGATAGAAGTTGAAGTAAGAATAGCCCTTGTAAAAATCCTTGTTGTAGAATTTTGCACCGTCGTAGAACGGAGTGTAGACGCCCTTTGCCGCCTTTGTTGCCGTTTCAAAGATATTCTGACTGTCCGCCGCGGGAACCGAGGTGACCGCGAATATCCAGAACAAACCGAGCAGCGCCGCCCATACGGCAATTCCTATCTCAAAAAATCTGATATTGATCTTTGCGAAGAAATCGTACTTTTTCCTGAACATAAACGCTATAAAGAAGAACAGCGCGGTAAATAGCAGGTTAAGCGCGAGGTTGTCGTTGATATAGAGCACGACCTCGGAAGAATACGAGTTCGGGTCGATCACGCTCGTCTGTAAAAAGCTCATGATGGCTACATATCCGAACGCGAGGAATACAAACAAAGCGATTATGTTTACAACTATGTATTCGACTCTGCTTTGCTTTTCCCTTGAACGGATCGTGCCGGCTGATTTTGTTGCAGTGCTGCCCGAGGATTTTCTCCCGGCAGCGGTTTTTGGTTTTGCCGTATCGGCTTTTGGTTGTTTTTTTGGTTTCTGTCCCATATATTGTACCGCCTGAATTAAAATTCTTGTTTGACCGAACGCAAAAACAGTCTGCGCAGGCAATCTTCAACATCCTCGCCCTCAAACAGGACGTCGTACACCGCGTTGACGATCGGCAGGTCTACGCCGTATTCCTGCCCGAGCTTGCGCAGAGCCTTCGACGTCATTACGCCCTCGGCAAGCTTATCGAATTTTTCGCCTTTAACAAGCTGTTCGCCGTACTTGCGGTTGTGGCTCCAGGGTGAGAAGAGGGTCGCCTCGTAATCGCCGAGGTGGCACAGTCCGTAGGCGCTGAACTCGTTGCCGCCGAGCGCCTTGATAAGTCTCGCGATCTCCCTTGTGCCCCTAGCCATAAGAGCGCCCTTTAGCGAGGTGTAGCCGAGACCGTCGAGCATGCCGGCGGCGATGCCGATAACGTTCTTTGCCGCCGCGCCGATCTCGGAGCCGATAAGGTCGGTGCCGAGATAAAAGCGGATAAGCTCGCTGTTGAACTCGGAAACGAGCTTTTCCTTGACTTCGCGGTTCGCGCTGTCGACCACCATGCAGTTCGGGATCCCCTTTACGTAATCCTGTGGATGACCGGGACCCACCCATACAGCGACGGGGGTTTTGCTCGTGTCAACAAAGTCGCCCACTACCTGAGAAAGCCTCTTGCCGGTAGTCACCTCGACGCCCTTCATGCAGAGCACGAATATCTTGCCGTCAAGGTCATATTTTGAAATGTCGTTAAAATAAGAGCGGAGATACTGAGATGATATCGAGATCACAATTACCTCTGCGCGGCCGACGGCGTACTCCAGATCATCGGAAATCTCAATGCTTTCCGGGAAAGTGAGATAATCGTTTTTGCGGTGATTTTTGAGCTGGATAAACTCCGGAGCGTCTGAAAGGCCGCAGGTAAGCACCTCGTGGCCGATCTTGTCGAGGTACCACGCGATACAGCTTCCCCAGCGTCCGCAACCTAAAACAGATATTTTCATTTTTCTACCTCGTATGTAAATAGCATTAAAAAACCCGCCCGACCGTATGATTTAATAATAACCTGCCTACGAATAGAACAGGTGGGTGCCCACCTTCAAGCTTCAGGCTCCCTTCTTCCAAAAAGTGGGAGGTCTGCACACCACTTGAAGAGTAAAGCTCCCGATTTAAGAGAAATCATTCACGCATCGGGCAGGTGATTACCTAACCCATATTATTATGTGAAGAAAAGTCCCGTTCAGTCGCCGTAAAACGATTTTTCGTACCGTTCTTCAAATATGCAGGAGATCTTGCCGAAGAGCTCGTCGCCCAAGGCTGAAAAAACCGGTTCGTCGCCGCCCTCCGCTTTAAGGATCACGTAATCCGCGCTTGACCTCAGCGCCGTGAACCGGTCGGAATAGCGGGGGAGAAGCACATAGTAGCTTTCGCCTTCATATTCGATTATATCGAGCACCTCGAACTCGGTGTTTTTGCCGTCCTCATCCGAAAGCGTCAGGATATCGGGCATAAATTCTTCTGTCATACTGTTTCTCCGTCACTCGGAAAATCCCCTGATTTATACTATAATTGTACATTGTTTTGGGTGTTTAGTCAAGTGTTTTGAGGAGCGAAAAATAAATATATATTTTCACAAAAAGTTTTAAAAAAAGTGTTGACATTCAACAAAAAGTGTGATATAGTTTAAACAAGATAAATTTAGAGACTTCCTTTCTATGTGCTTGATTACTCCATAAAATTACCTAAAAACCGACGGCTTCCTACCGTCGGTTTTTACGTTATGCCGTAATTTGTTAAGCTTTTGAAATATATATTGAAAACCGCATAAAAATGGGATATAATTAACCCGAATATGATATGATCGGTGAGTTTTATGCGTTCTTTTGAAAAGCTACCCTCACAATTTAATAACGACAGCGTAAAAAAGTATTACGACATACTTTGCAAAAAGAAGGCTTCGCTTGTTATCAAGCGGATATTCGACCTTACGGTCGCCCTGATCGCGCTTGTTTTTTTGCTGATCCCGATCGCCGTGATCGCGCTGATAATCAAGCTCGGATCTCCCGGACCCGTGTTTTTTTTGCAGAAGCGCGTTACAAAATACGGACGCGTTTTTAACATCATAAAGTTCCGCACCATGGTCGTCAACGCGGAAAGCCTCGGCTCAAGCGTGACTACCGGCAACGACAGCAGGGTAACTCCGATCGGCAAAACGCTTCGCAAGTTCCGCCTTGACGAGCTTCCGCAGATTTTTAATGTTATCTCGGGTTCTATGTCGTTTGTCGGCACAAGACCCGAGGTGGAAAAATACGTTGACCGCTACAGCGACGAATATTACGCTACTCTGCTCCTTCCCGCGGGCGTCACCTCGCTGACGTCTATAATGTACAAGGACGAGGACAAGCTGCTTTCGGACTCGGCCGATCCGGACGAGGATTACATCAACAAGATCCTTCCGGATAAGATGAAGTACAATCTTGAGTATACAAAGGATTTCGGGTTCTTTTACGATATAAAGATAATGCTCAGGACCGTCAAGGAAGTTGTTTCTTAAAGGAGTTTTCTGATGACTGCCGTAAAAAGTTTTTTTGACGATACCTCTCTTTTCAGAAGGATATATATTATCGACCTGTTTTGCTGCATGATATCGTTCGTTCAGGTGTTGGGGTATGTTATGCTGCCGTTCCTTTTTATCTGGGGACTTAGGCTCGTTTATTTTAACCAGCGCCGCTACAACACATTTTTTAAGATGAGGTTCGGCATCTGGATCGGCGCGTTCATGGCGTTTTCGCTGCTCGCGATATTGTTCAACTTCACTCTTACAGCGCTGATCAGCGTGATGATGTTCCTGCACGTGTTCATCTGTTTCTTTATTTTTTACGGGATGCACACCGAGCCGGATTTCAACTTCAAAAAAGAGCTGTACTTTTTGGCTACTTTCATCATCATCGCTACGATGATACTCAATTCCATAGGCTTTTTCTGTTTGCTGTTCGGCGTTCATTTTGAGTGGAACTTTGAGGATCTGTACTGGATACGCTATCCGCTTTACGAAAACAGATTCACCGGAGTTTTCTTTAATCCTAACCTTTTGGGCTTTGTTTCGACTGTCGGGATCGTCTGCTGTCATATTATCCACAAGGACGGTCTGGTCGACGAGATCGGCAAGCCGAAGTTCAACAGGGTGCTTATGGCCGCAAGCGGCACAACAAACGTATTCGCGCTGATACTATGCGATTCAAACGCCGCGTTCGTGCTTGCTCTCGGGTACGTTCTTCTGTATGTCATCTACATGTTCTTTGACGTAAAGCGCAGGATGTCGGTATCTAAATGGATAGCAAAGATATTGACCGTTATCCTTGTCTGCGCGCTGATAGCCGGTTCGTCAATGGTGTTCAGGACCGTGTTCAAGGCAGGTTTCGCTGTAGTCAACGCAAAGACCAACGCTTTGGTCGACGTTATTTTCCACGATGAGGAGATAATTAACGAAATCGAGGAAGAGGAGGAGGACAACAGCGAGGCGACCTTTGAGCATGAGAATAAAAACCTCGACAGCGGCAGGTTCAAAATGTGGAAAGAGTCCGTCGGACTGTTCAAGATATCCCCGATAATCGGTATCTCTAACGGCAATATCGTTTTTTACAGCGGCGAATATCTAAACGGCGCGCTGAAATACAACTATAACAACAACGACCTGCACAACGGCTTTTTGACCATACTTGTGTCTACCGGACTAATTGGCGGCTTGCTGTTCGGAACCTTCGGGTTCAGGATCGCAAAACATTCTTTCCAGCATTTGTACTGGCAGGAAAAGTCATGGCGAAGCGAAGCGTACCCGTGTCTGTTCGCGTTTTTGGGAGCATACCTTGTGTACGCCTGCTTTGAGAAGGCGCTGCTCTACGATATATCGTTCATGGTTATGTGGTTCTGGCTGTTTATGGGCTACATAAGCTGTTATGTTGTAAAGCTCGAGCCCGATCTTGAATCTCAGTATCTTTTCAACAGAAAACGTCTTACAAGAACTATGCTTTAAATCTTGTATATTTTGTAATTATGTTGTATAATAAACCATAGGTGTGATCTTTCGCATCTATGGTTTTATTTTTTGTAAACTGATACTGTCGTATCCGCGCTTAAACCGGATATGATATCAAATGGCGATGTCGGTGATAATATGAGGCTGTTCTTAAAGCGCGATGTGTCTATGGGAGAATCCGCCTTTGTGATTTTCGACGGTTCGGGCAGGGAAAAGTACCGCGCCGAGGTCGGAAAAACAAAGGTCGGCGGAAAATTCAATATTGTGATCTCGGACGCGCAGGGCGGCGTTGCCGCAAGGATACGCGAGCTGCCCATCGTCGGGACAAAGACCTTTGTTTTCAAGGTCGATCGGTCGCACGTGACCTTTGTTATCCTGCCGACCCCGGGCGGACTCAGCTACCGCTTTTACGGCAGCAACTGGTATATCGGCGGCGATTTGGCGACAAAGAACTTCGATATCATCGACGTCGACAAAAGCGTCATTCTGAGGCACGTCAGGCACAGTGATTACTGCGAGCTCGATATCGCGCGCGAAAGCGCCGAGCTGTACTGCGTAGCAGCCTCGGTATGCGCCAATCTAATAAACACAACAGAAAAACTTGCCCCGCTGGCAGTTTGAATGGAGGTAAATCATGGATAAGCTTTTACAGCTTTTAAGCACAAATTCAAAGTTTTCGACCGCCGAGATCTCGGCGATGCTCGGAGAGCCCGAGGATTACATCAAGGCTCAGATCAAGGAGTACGAGAGTCAGGGTATAATCAAGGGCTATCAGGCGGTAGTCAACTGGGAAGAGGTAGAGGACAGCTATGTCGAGGCTCTTATCGAGCTAAAGGTTACTCCCAAAAAGGAGACCGGCTTTGACGACATGGCAAAAATGTGTATGGCGTTCGACGAGGTGGAGTCCGTATTCCTCATGGCGGGCGGATATGATTTCGCTTTGATCGTAAAGGGGGAGTCGATGCAGGATATCGCCATGTTCGTCGCTAAGAAGCTTTCCACGGTCGACGGTGTGCTGTCCACGGGCACTCACTTTATCATGCGCCGCTACAAGGACAGGGGAATGAACCTCTTTGACCCGGACGATCAGGCGGACGAGAGGAGTCTTATTCTTTGATGGACTACAGCAAGTATTTGAACCGAAGTATTCAGTCGGTCAGTCCGTCGGGAATACGAAGATTTTTTGATATAGCCAACGAGATGGACAACGTCATTTCGCTGAGCATAGGCGAGCCGGATTTCCAGACTCCGTGGCATATCCGCGACGAGGGCATCCACTCGCTGATAAAGGGCAAAACATGGTATTCGCCCAACAGGGGCTTTTCGGATCTGCTAAAGGAGATCACGCGCTACTACGAGCGCAGGTTCAACCTTACATATTCTCCCTCAGAGCAGACGCTTGTTACCGTAGGCGGCTCCGAGGCTATTGATCTGGCGCTCAGAACGCTGATAGAGGACGGCGACGAGGTCATCATCCCTCAGCCCTCCTTCGTTTGCTACGAGCCCCTTACCGTGATGGCAGGCGGCGTACCCGTTATCATCAATACAAAAAACGAGGATAATTTCCGTCTAAAGGCGGACGATCTCCGCGCGGCGGTCACACCAAAGACAAAGCTTTTGGTGCTGCCGTTCCCCAACAACCCCACCGGCGCGATAATGGAGAGGCGCGACCTCGAGGAAATATCCAAGGTAATAATCGAAAACGACCTCATGGTTCTGTCTGACGAGATATACTCCGAGCTGACCTACGGCGGCAGGAACCATGTTTCCATCGCTTCCGTAGACGGCATGTATGAGCGCACCGTCGTTATAAACGGTTTTTCAAAGTCATACGCCATGACCGGCTGGAGACTCGGCTACGCGCTCGGACCCTCGCCGATAATCGACCAGATGACAAAGCTCCACCAGTACGGCATAATGTCGTCGCCCACGACCGCTCAGTACGCCGCAATCGAGGCGCTCAGGCACGGAGACAGGGACGTAAAGAGGATGCGCGACGAGTACGATATGCGCCGCCGTCTTGTGGTCGACAGCTTCAACGACATGGGACTGTCCTGCTTCGAGCCTCTCGGAGCGTTCTATGTGTTCCCGTGCATCAAGTCGACCGGGCTCAACTCGGAGGATTTCTGCACAAGACTGATAATGGAAAAGCACGTCGCGGTGGTGCCGGGCACGGCGTTCGGCAAATGCGGCGACGGCTTCGTCAGAGTTTCCTACTCCTACTCGCTGAAGCACCTGAAAATCGCGCTCGAGCGTATCAGGGAATTTGTAAAGGAGCTTGAAGATGAAAAAAACGGTTAAGGCTCCGGCCAAGATCAATCTTACGCTTGAGGTCTTGTCAAAGCGTCCCGACGGCTATCACGAGCTCGCCACTATAATGCAGGCGGTCTCGCTTTACGATATCATCACCCTTTCCGACAACGACAGCGGAAAAATCACGATTTCCTGCAATTACGAGGGAGTTCCGTGTGATGAAAAAAATATCTGCTTCAAGGCTGCGGAGAGGTTCTTTGAGTATACAAAGCTCGAGAACAAGGGGCTTCATATAGATATCGACAAAACAATCCCGACTCAGGCAGGGCTCGCCGGAGGCAGCAGCGACGGCGCCGCCGTGATCATGGGGCTCAACTCCATGTTCGGCACCATGCTAAAGCCTGCGGAGATGAACGCTCTCGGCGAGCGCGTCGGCGCGGACGTTCCGTTCTGTATCGAGGGCGGAACAAAGCTCTGCACGGGTATCGGCACCGACATCAAAAGGCTGCCGTCCTTCAACTGCTCGGATATAGTTATCTGCAAGCCCGATACGGTCAGCGTTTCGACCGCCGAGGCTTATCAAAAGGTCGACGCGCTAAAGCCGCACGCGTCGTATACCGACGAGATGATAAAGGCGCTTTTCAGCCGCGACATGTTCATGATCTCAACCACGATATTCAACGATTTTGAGCTTGCCCTGCAGATCCCCGAGGTAAACGAGATCAAGGGGATAATGCTCAAGAACAAGGCTCGCGGCGCAGGTATGAGCGGATCCGGCTCGGCCGTATTCGCGTTATTCAGCTCTCCGCGCAGGGCAAAAGCCTGCTGCGAGGCTCTAAAGGAGCGCTATCCGGAGACTTTTTTATGTAAGCCGATAAAAACAGGCTGCACAGTAGAATAATATTGCAAAACCTGTCCATAACCATATACGAAAGGACAGGTTTTTGTTTATGAAGCTTTTTATAAAATCATTGTGTCTGGCGTTTGTACTTACGGTGATCTTCTCGCTGATCCCTTTTCAGGCTCAGTGCGAGAACATCTCGCGCGATGTTTTCAGGCTGCATATCCTCGCCGATTCCGACAGCGAATACGACCAGAGCGTAAAGCTCAGGGTCAGGGACAGGGTGCTCAAATACTCCGAAGCCCTGTTCAGATCGGCGGCTTCCAAGGAGGAGGCAGAGGAGCTGATAAGGAGCAATTTAGCCGGTATCGAGTCCGTGGCTCAGGACGAGCTCAACGCTCTCGGCTGCGGCTGCACGGCTAAGGCGGAGCTCAAAAACATGTATTTCTCCACACGCCGTTACGATTCCTACACCCTGCCCTCCGGCATGTACGACGCGCTGAGGATAACCATCGGCAGCGGCAGGGGTCACAACTGGTGGTGCGTAATGTACCCGTCTATCTGCGTTTCGGCTGCGTCGGAGCAGGATGACAGGGCAAGACAGGCGCTTGACTCAAACGAATACGACATTGTAAAAAACGAGAAATTCACATATAAATTCAAGGTGGTCGAGCTTTTTGAAAAGCTCCGCTCCTGCATTGGAGGATAATATGCTTCAATTTATCTTGGGAAGAAGCGGTTTCGGAAAAACCTCGTATATCTACAGCAAAATAAAGGAAAAGGTAATATCGGGCGGCGATAAAATAATAATGCTCGTTCCCGACCAAAGCACGTTTGAAACCGAAAAATCGCTGTTTGAGCTTTTGGGCGCGAAAAACTCGGGAAGCGTCAGCGTGTTCGGATTTCTCAGCCTTTGCAGAGCCGTTTTTGAGCGGACAGCCAATATCCCCAAGAACGTGATCGACGACGGCACAAGGGCGGTGATAATGAGCATAACGCTCGAGCAGCTTTCGGGCAAACTCACGCTTTTGAGCGAGGAGAAGAACAAGGGCATTTCGGATTTGATGATCTCGACCCTAAAGGAGTGCAAAAAGAGCGGAGTTACCTCTGACATGCTGCGCGCCGCGGCTGAGAATATCGGCGACAACACCGTAAAAACAAAGCTTATCGAGACCGCTCTGGTGCTCGACAGCTTTGACGCTATTGTTTCGCAGAGCTATATCGACCCTCTCGACGACCTTGACAGGGTGTATAATATTCTTTTAGAGAATAATGAACTGTTCAGCGGATATACGATATATATAGACTCATTCAGCGGCTTCACCGCGCAGCAGCTAAAGCTCGTCAGGCTGTTGATGAACCGCTGCGAAAACACATATATCGCGCTCACCCTCGATCCCGACCTCGCTCAAAACGAGGATGTTTTCGCCACCTGCGGCGAGACCTACAGAAGGCTTAAATCAATAGCGAACAGGGATTTTATCAGGATAGCCTCTCCCGTCAAGCTCACCGAATGTACTCGCTTCAAAAACGACGAGCTAAAAACCCTCGAGGCGTTCGCGTTCAGAAGCCGCAAGCCGGGGAATCCCTTTTCGGGTCAGCCGAAAAACGTTTCCGTATATCAGGCGTCCGACCGATACGACGAATGTGAGTACATAGCGAGGCGAATTAAGCGCCTCATTATCGACGAGGGCTGTCTGTATTCCGATATCTCGGTGATCTGCCACGAAACCGACAATTACAGCGGCATCCTCGACGTTGTCTTTGAAAAGTACGATATTCCGTATTTTATGGACGTGCGCAAGGACGCCGACGTCAAGCCCGTCATCAGGCTCGTAAATTCTATATTCAGAATGATACTCGACAACCTCGAGCGCGAGGACGTGCTGTCGCTGCTGAAAACCGGACTCACCCAATGCTCTCCGGAGGATATCAGCGAGTTTGAGGGCTACGTTTACATCTGGAACGTCAACAATTCCGCGTTCAAAAAGCCGTTCACTCAATATCCGCGCGGCTTTGCCGAAAGCCTGACAAAGTCCGACGAAAGCGCGCTGGCTACCGCGGAGAGAGTCAGAAGCGCGGTGATCGAGCCGGTATTAAGATTCAAAAAGGATATAAAAGACAAAACGGGACTTGAGATCTCGACCATGCTGTATTCGCTTATGGAGGACATGGGCGTGCCCGGGGAGCTGAAAAGGATGTACGACGAGTTCGCCGAGGCGGACGATCCCGAGTACGCCGAGGAGCAGATCAGGATATGGGAGCTCCTTATGGACGCGCTCGACAAGACCGTGGCGGTAATAGGAGAGACAAGGCTGTCCGCCAAGCGCTACTACGAGCTGCTGTCAAAGCAGATCCGCTCGCTCGATTTTGCCGAGATACCGCGCATGCTCGACTGCGTCACCGTCACCACGGCGCAGAGGGTGCGTATCTCATCCCACAAGACGGCGTTCGTTATCGGCTGCAACGACGGCGTTTTTCCCGCCGCTCCGAAAAGCTCAGGGCTTTTCTCGGCTTACGAGCAAAAGCTCCTCGCGCTCAACGACCTTGATTTTGTCGAGGATTATTCCGACGTCGCAAACCTCGAGACCTACATGGCTTACTGCTGCGTGACCTCCGTGTCGGACAGGCTGTTCGTCAGCTATCCGACCGTGGATCTAAAGGGCGAAAAATTCAAGCCTTCGCAGATCGTCGCCGAGGTGTCCGAGGCTTTCCCGGATATCCGCATACTCGACAAGACCGATTTCGAGTTTTCCCGCGAGGATACGATGCTCGCAAAAAAGCCGGCCTTTGAGGAATACGCCCGTTCGCTGTTCTCCGGAAGGGAACTTTCCGGTCTGCGCAAGTTCTTCGAGAACGACTCCGAATACAAACCAAAGGCGGAGGCGGTGCGCCGCGCCGTACAAAAAGCTCCGTTTGTGCTTGAAAACAGTAAAAACGCGGAAAAGCTGTTCGGCGACAGCCTGAATATCTCCGCTTCACAGATAGAAAAATTCAGCAATTGTCCGTTCTCCTACTTCTGCAACTACGGCCTGCGTATCCGCAAGCGCTACAAAGCAGAGATAAACGCCATGGAGTACGGCACCCTCGTCCACTACATACTCGAGCTGTTTTTCGATAAATATGAAAAATCTCAGTACAGCTCCATGACCGACAGCGAGATCGAGTCGTTCATCAACGACGCGCTCTCGGATTACCTCGCTGGCTACTTCGGCGGCGAAGAGGGCAAAACGGGGGCGTTCCTGTTTGAATTGAAGGTGCTCAGCGGCAACGTGCTCGTCCTGCTCAGGCACATAATCGAGGAGCTGTCACAGAGCGATTTTGACGTCAGCGACTGCGAGCTCGATATCTCCGGGGAAATTCCGGCATACACGGTAAGGCTCAAAAACGGCAGGACGGTCTCGATCCGCGGCAGCGTGGACAGGGTCGACGTCATGGAAAAGGACGGATCAAAATACCTGCGCGTCGTAGATTACAAAACGGGTCCCAAGGATTTCAAGCTCAGCGACGTGCTGTACGGAGTGAACCTCCAAATGCTTATCTACCTGCGTTCGATCGGCGTCACCGGCACGCAAAAATACGGTGAGATCGTGCCTTCGGGAGTGCTGTACATGCCTGCGGCGGTCACGCCGGTGATCGCCGACAATCTCAGCGAGGACGCCGTGAAAAAGGAGCTCAACACCAAGCTGAAAATGAAGGGGATAGTGCTCGACGACAAAACCGTTATCCACGCCATGGACAAGACCGACTCCGCCACATATATCCCCGTAAAGCTCGAATTTGACAGGCGGCAGTCGTCAAACAGGCTGAGCGCGGAAGAATTTGACGCCGTATTCAAAAAGGTAGACCTGACCATCGAGGAGATGGGCGACAGGCTGTATGACGGAAAGATAGAGGCGGCTCCGCTCAAGGGCGCCTACGACGGCTGCGAATACTGTCCGTACGACAGCGTTTGCGCCTACCGCCGAAGCGAGCCGAGAAACGCCGTTTCGGGCATAGATAAAGAAAAGCTGATCGAACAGCTCAGAGAGGAGGGCGGCGACGAAAATGCCTAATTGGACTAAGCAACAGCAAAACGCGATAGATTCGACCGACGGCTCGGTGCTTGTGTCTGCCGCCGCCGGATCGGGCAAGACCGCGGTGCTCGTGGAGCGCGTAAAAAAAATGATAACCCGCGCCTCAAATCCGATCGACGCGGACAGGATGCTCGTCGTGACCTTTACGCGCGACGCCGCCGCCGAGATGAAGCAGCGAATCAGCAGCGAGATAAACGACCTCATCAAAAAGGATCCGTATAACCCCTCGCTCCTTGAGCAGAAAAAGCGGTTCAACAACGCCCATATTTCCACCATCGACAGCTTTTGCGGCGACATCGTAAGGGAGTATTTCCACGCGCTCGGGATCTCGTCGGATTATCGGATCGGCGACAAGGGCGAGCTTGACGTGCTCGGCAAAAAGGCGCTCGACAAGACCTTCGACGACTTCTATGATTCCGCGCCAACAGGCTTTGAGGAGCTTCTAAACGCCTTTGCCGATTCAAAAAAAGGCGATTCCGCGCTCAGAAAGGCTGTCTTGAAGATCACCGGATTCCTCTCGACTCAGCCTTTTCCCGACGTATGGCTCGACAACATGCTGAACAGCTACAGCGAGAAAAACTTTTCAAGATCGCTCTGGGGCAGGATAATCACCGAAAACCTCGCGGACAATGTCAGCCGCCTTATCGCGCTGATGAACAGCGCTGAAAAATCGCTTGAAAACGAGCCCGAGCTCGCCGAAAAATTCCTCGATCCCGTCAGGGAGGAAAAGAGCTTTCTCGAAAAGCTGATCGTCAAAACGGGCGGCGACGACTGGGACGGACTGATCGAATACATAAAGAGCTTTTCGCCCAAAAAGAATATCCGCGCTCCGAAGGGCTTTACCGACCATCCCGTGAAGCTCTCGGTCGCAAAAAAGCGCGACACGGTCAAAAAGGAGATCGCGAAACTGATCACGACCTACAATTACACCGAGCGCGAGGCCGACGCGGAGCTCGCCGAGGTAAAGGTTATCCTTTCGGTGCTGTTCGATATCGTAAAGGATTACCTTAAAAATTTTGAAAAGTTAAAGAACGATAAAAACATACTCTCATTCTCGGACGTAGAGCAGCTCGCCGTGCGGCTTTTGGCTGATCACAGCGGCGAAAACGGCTTTGAAAAGACCGACTGCGCCCGGGAGATATCAAGGCGTTTCGACGCGGTCATCGTCGACGAGTATCAGGACGTCAACGACGTTCAGGAACTGATATTCAGCTGCGTCAGCACCGGCGACAATCTCTTTACCGTCGGCGACGTAAAGCAGAGCATCTACAGCTTTCGCCAGGCGAGACCGCAGATTTTCATAAACAGAAAGAACAGCTACACTCGTTATGACGAGAATGATCCACAATATCCTGCCACAATAATTCTCGACAAGAATTTTAGAAGCCGCAGTCAGGTCTGCGATACTGTCAATTTCATATTCTCGCGCCTGATGTCAAAGCGCGCCGCTCAGATGGACTATACCCGCGACGAGTACCTGTATGTCGGCGCGAATTACGACGAGGGACGCGACAACGAGAGCGAGATAGTGCTTATAGATAAATCCTCGTTCCCGGAGGATGTGTCAAAGGCTGAGCTGGAGGCCGCCTGCATAGCCGAGAAGATACATCAGCTTATTTATTCGGGCTTTGAGGTGACGGAGAGAAACGGAGCCAAGCGCAAGGCGACCTTCGGCGACTTCGCGGTGCTCCTCCGAAACACAAGCTCGGGCGGCGCCTTCTCGTCAAAGGAGGACGGCAAGCGCAAAGGAGCTACGGAGTTTGTAAAAAACCTCATAAGCCGCGGCGTGCCTGCCTACTGCGAGGACACCGACAACTTTTTTGACGCCGCCGAGATCAAGCTCCTGCTCAATTTTCTGCGGATAATAGACAACCCCTCGCTCGATATCCCGATGTTGTCGGTCGTATGCAGCCCGATATACGGCTTCACTCCCGACGAGCTCGCGGTCATAAGGGCTCAAAACCGTTACATCAGCCTTTATTCGTCGCTCTGCCAAAACAGGGAGCAAAGCGGCAAGATCGACGGCTTTCTTTCGGAGCTGAAGCGATTAAGGCAGTATTCGTCGGTTTGCACCGTAGACGAGCTGATCGGCAGACTGCTCGACTGCACGGCGCTCGGCGCGATCACAGCGGCGGTAAAGGGAGTTTCTTCGAGCCGGAAAAACATTGACCTCATGCGCGTTTACGCCCGTGATTTTGAAAAGAACGGCTGCAAATCTCTCTCGGATTTCATCTGCTTTATCGACAAAATGACCGAGAGCGACAGCGCGCTGAACGCCGCCTCGAACGCGGACAGCTCGACGGTCAACGGCGTCAGGGTGCTGAGCATCCACAAGTCGAAGGGACTCGAATACCCAGTCTGCTTCATCGCGGACGCCGCCCATCAGTTCAACGAGACCGAGTTTCGCGACGACGTCCTGCTCGACAGCAGAGCCGGACTCGGCGTAAAGCGGAAGGTCGGTATACTGCGCTATAATACGCTGCCGCGAGCCGCGGTAAAGCTCGAGCTTGAACGCGATCAGATCGCCGAGGAAATGCGCCTGTTTTACGTAGCGCTCACAAGGGCAAGGGAAAAGCTCTTTGTTATCGGCACGGTATCGAACGCCGAAAAATTCAAGGATTCCATGTATTCAAGGCTCAACGGCGACAAGGTCGAGCCCTTCACCGTCTCGTCCTGCAAGTCAATGTTCGAGTGGACAATGCTCGCCGCACTGCTCA
This sequence comes from uncultured Ruminococcus sp., assembly GCA_902767845.1. Taxonomy (GTDB): domain Bacteria; phylum Bacillota; class Clostridia; order Oscillospirales; family Acutalibacteraceae; genus Ruminococcoides. Next base: position 57,342 of record CACXIV010000009.1, read on the forward strand.
ATCCCTCGGTGCGCCGCCGGATACTCCCGTCGGCAGAGGCGGTCGGCGCCGACGATTACCCCGAGTGGAAGTATTCCGAGATAAAGACCTTTGACGATATCGAGCTCTGTGCCGAGACCGTTATAAGTCAGGCTCTCGGCGAGGCGGAAAACTCCGCCGAAAGCGGCGTGAACTACGCCGATATCCTGAAAAAGAACCTCGGCTTCAAATACCCGAACGCCGATATAATGGAGCTTCCGCAAAAGGTCACCGCGTCGCAGGTCGCGCACAGTCAGAGCAACGGATACTTTGAGAGAGTGATCAAAAAGCCGTCGTTCATCAGCGGCAGGGCGGATTCCGTCGACCGCGGCACCGCGCACCACGCCTTTTTGCAGTATTGCGACTTTGACGCCGCCCGAAAGGATATCGGCTCCGAGCTTGAACGGCTCGTGAACGCCGGAAGGCTCACCCCTGAGCAGGCTCGTATAGTTGATACCGAAAACCTGTCAAGGGCGCTGTCGGGCAAGCTGTTCGACAGGGTGCTCGGCTCGGAAAGGGTCTACCGCGAACAGCGCTTCACCGCCAAGATACATCCGTCGCTGCTCGACGAAAAATACAGCGGCGTTGACAAATCGGTCGGAGTAATAATGCAGGGCGCAGTCGACCTCGCGTTTGTTGAAAACGGCAGCCTTGTTATCGTCGACTACAAGACCGACAGGGTCAGCGACATTGAAAAGCTCAGAGCGCTGTATCAAAAACAGCTTGAGCTTTACAGAGAGGCGCTGAGCAAAATGCTTGAGCTTGAGGTGAGCGAGCTGATAGTGTTCTCCATCCACCTCAACGATTATATAATTCTGTAAAAGAAAAAAGCTCTTCCTTTCGGAAGAGCTTTTTTATGACGCGCCGTCAGGCGGCTTTCTTTTTAAATTCTCTTATTTTTTCTACCGCGTATTTTTGAATTTCCGTGGCGTCAAGGATATCGACATATCCGTCGTCGTTTACGTCCGCAACATAAAGCTGGCGCTCGTCAAACGTGGCTTTTTGCGAGGCGTACTTCTGAACAAGCACTGCGTCGAGGGAATCGACGTTGTTGTCGCCGTTGACGTCTCCGATCATGCCGTAATCAATGCCTCTGTCGTAAATGACCGCTATGGTGTTGGCCTTTACGGTACCGGTGATCTTGCCGTTTGCTACGGTGTATGTCCTGTTGTAGACCTCGTCGGTATACTCGCCGTCGGGAAGCTTTGAATCAGTGTTTACGTCAAAGTCCTCGTCGGTGAAGTTTACGATAACGGCGCCCTTGTTTCCGCGCTGGATATACACGTGAGCGTAATTGCGGTCGATTCCCGAAGCTGTATAGCTTTCGCCGACCATGGCGTTGCGGAAGTGGTTTATTGCCGCTACCTCGGGATGGTAGTAGTTGCCGTTTCCGGCGGGGCCGAGCTTGTTATCGCCCCACATGTTTTCGGCGCTGCTGTTTTTCGGACGTGCAAAGAACAGGGGAGTGGTGTCGCCCTTGGCGGCAATGATCGCCCAGCCTATCCTGACCTCGTCGTCGTTGATCTGGCTGTAGCTGCCGTCGTTGCAGTAGTTGTCGTGGCTCTCTACCCATGTTACAAGGTGGGTAGGATCAACGCCGGTCGCAGCGTAGTTGTTGATATATTTTGAATACATCTTGTGGGACGACAGACCCGATCTCAGGTTCTCGCCGTACTTGGACGCGGTTACGCTCAAAAGCTGAGAGTATTCGGCGATCTTGTCGGAGTTGTTGCCCTGCAGTATCTCGCCGTACTGGAACTCGGCGTCGTTGTCGAGAATATTAGTCCAGAAATCGCTCTTAAAGTCATTTCCGTCCTCTACCGGTTCGTCGGGAAGCTCAATGTGCTTGGCGGCGTCGTAGCGGAAGCCGTCAGCGCCCGCTTCGAGGCAATCGTTAAGGTAATCCTTTATCATGCTTTGGATGTCGGGGTTGGCAGTGTTGAGGTCATAAAGACCCGAGAGCTTGCCCTGAGTTACCTGATATCTTTTTGACCAGTTGCTTATCTCAACGCGGGGATGGAAGGCGTTGGGGATGTTTTTGATCTCGGAAGAGATCGCGCTGTAATCGGAGGAGCAGTGGTTGGCGACAACGTCAACAATGATCTTTATGCCGTATTTATGCGCTTCCTCGCACAGATCCCTGAACTCGTCGAGAGTGCCGAGCTGATAGTTGCCGATCGTGTACAGCGTGGACTGATAGTGATACCACCAGCAGTTTTCAAGCTGCAGCTTGCCGCCGTTGCCGACCTTGCACTGGTTGATAGGCGAGGTCTGAACGGAAGTAAAGCCTGCTTGAGCGATCTGCGGCAGCTGTTCCTTGATCGTTTTGAAGTTCCAGCACCAGGCGTGTAGGATCGCTCCGTCGCGGATGGTGGGCGAGAGTCCGTAGTCCTTCGCTCCGGCGGAGCTGTCGGTCGTTTGGGCTGCGCTAACCGAGAAGCATACCGCGGAAATAACCATGAGCACTGCGAGCAAAACGGACAGCGGCTTTTTGAATTTGAATGTCATAACTATTCCTCCTGATAGTTAAAAATATACCATAATAATTATAACATAAAAATTGCGATAGTAAACAACAAAGTTTTACAAATATATTTGTTGACTTTGCACAAACCGATAAAAAGCCATTCCATGGCGTACCGTGGAATGGCAAAGCTTTTATTCGGTTCAGTCTATCCGCTTGTCGCAGTAGTCGCACATATTCATGCCGAGCTTTTCGTAGCAGTAGTTTGGCAGATAATCCTCGGTCTGCGTAATGCATTTGGGGTTTTTGCAGCGGTGCTCGCAAATCGTTTTGTCTCTTGCCCTCAGCACAAAATCCTCGTCCTGCAAAAGCAGCAGGATAAGCGCCATTCTGCCGAACATTCCGTACTGAGCCTGCTTAAAGTACAGCGCTCTGGGGTCGTCGTCGATATCGACGGTGATCTCGTTTACGCGCGGCAGGGGATGTAGGATTATCATATCCTCGCGCGCGTTGGCGAGCTTTTGTCTGTCAAGCACAAAAACATCCTTCTGCGCGAGGTAATCCTCCTCGCTCTTGAATCTTTCGCGCTGGATCCTCGTCATGTACAGCATGTCGAGATCCTTTACAGCTTCGGCAAGGTTGTGAGAGATCGTGTATTTACAGTTGTGCTTTTCAAGGATATCAATAATGTAGAGCGGTACTCCGAGCTCGGGGGTAGAGATCAGCGTGAACGAGTTGTTCTCGTACCTAACGAGCGCCTTTATCAGCGAGTGAACCGTTCTTCCGTTGAGCAGATCGCCGCATACGCCGATCTTTAGGTTGCCGAGTCTGCCTTTTTCACAGCTCAGCGTTACGATATCCGTAAGCGTTTGGGTGGGGTGGAGATGACCGCCGTCGCCGCAGTTTATCACGGGTATATCGGAGTAGAGCGAAGCCGCCATAGCCGTGCCCTCGATCGGATGGCGCATGGCGATTATATCGGCGTAGCCGCTTATCACGCTGATAGTGTCCTTTAGGTTTTCGCCCTTTGCCACCGATGAGTTCATCGGATTGTCAAAGCCTATCGTTCTGCCGCCCAGTTTTAGCATGGCGGTCTGGAATGACATCTGCGTCCTTGTGCTCGGCTCATAAAAGAGCGTGGCGAGTATTTTTCCGTCGCAGGCGTGGCGGTAATCCGCCGGACTCTGCATGATCTTTTTGGCTTTTTTAACGAGCTTGTCGATCTGGGCGGTGGACATCGCCTCAAGGTCGATCAGGTTTTTGTTGAACATATCAATTCCCCCCGATTTATTATTCTACCAGATTCCGAGTTATAAATCAATATTATTTTCAATGACCGCCTCAGCGCACCTGATGCCGTCAACGGCTGCCGAGATTATCCCTCCGGCGTATCCCGCGCCCTCTCCGCAGGGGTAAAGACCGCCCATGCCGATCGACTGCAGGCTTTTGCTGTCCCTGATCATCCTTATCGGCGAGGAGCTCCTTGTCTCGAGTCCTGTGAGCAGGGCGTCGCCGCAGTCAAAGCCGTTCAGCTTTTTGCCCATATCGCGGATCGCGGTTTTCATGTTCGCGCTGATGTATTCCGGCAGGATACGGTTCAAGTCGCTCAGTTCGTGATTTGGGAGTATACTCGGCTTGACCGAGCCAAGGAATGTCGTTTTTCTGCCGGATATAAAGTCGCCGACCCTCTGCACAGGAGCCGCGAAGCCGCCGCCTCCGAGCTCAAAGGCGGCTTTCTCAAGCCTGCGCTGAAAATACATTCCGCCCAGCGGACTGTCGCTTCCGTAATCCTTTGGAGAAACTCCCACGAGCAGCGCGGCGTTTGAGTTTTCGCGGTCGCGCGCGAACTCGCTCATTCCGTTGGTGCAGAGCATGTTTTCCTCGCTCGAGGCGTTTACTACCCTGCCGCCCGGACACATGCAGAACGTGTACGCGCCGCGCTTGTCCTCGGTGTGGACGTTCATTTTATAGTAAGCCGCGCCGAGCGCCTTGTTTCCGGCGAATTTTCCGTACTGGCTTTTGTCTATCATTTCACGAAGATGCTCTATCCTCGCGCCGACTGAAAACGCCTTCGCCTCTATCGGCAGCTTTTTGCCGTAAAGCATCTCAAAGGTATCCCTCGCGCTGTGACCCACCGCGAGGATGACGCTGTCTGTTTCGATAACCGAGCTTTTGCCGCCGCGCTCAACGACCGCGCCGGTTATTTTTCCGTTCTTTTCCGTGATGTCCGTAAGCTTTGTTTCAAACATCACCGTGCCGCCGAGCGAGATTATCTCCTCGCGGATATTTTTCACCGTGGTTTTGAGCTTGTCCGTGCCGATGTGCGGCTTTGCGTTGTATAAGATCTCCCCGGGCGCTCCGTGCTTTACAAACTCGTTGAGCACCTTGCGCTGACGGCTGTCCTTTGTGCCGGTGTTCAGCTTTCCGTCGGAGAAAGTTCCGGCTCCGCCCTCGCCGAACTGCACGTTCGATTCGGTGTTGAGCCTGCCGCTCTTCCAAAACATGCCGACGTCCGACGTCCTGCTGTCAACGTCCTTTCCGCGCTCGATCAGAACGGGTTTCGCTCCGCTTTGGGCGAGTATCAGAGCGGCGAACAATCCGGCGGGACCTGCTCCGACGACCAGCGGAGCCGAGCCGCCCTTCCACCGCGGGACTTCGTAGCTGTACGGCTTAACGAACGACGCGTTCCTGCATTTTTTTACCGCCGCGCTCTCGCCCGAAAAAAGCTCTACGTCCGCGGAGCAGAGAAAGTATATATTATCCTTTTTGCGCGCGTCGATTGAACGCCTGAAAAGGCTCAGGCTCTTGACCGCGCTTTCGCTGATTTTAAGCTCCCTGCATACCTTCTTTTTGACAGTGTCGTCGGAGTAGGACAGGGGGATATGGATGTTGCTGACTCTTATCATAAGCTTTCACCCGCTATGATTCCGCTGACAAACGCGAAGTGCAGGTTATATCCGCCGCATTCGCCGCAGATATCTATCGCCTCTCCGCACACGTACAGGTTTTTGACCTTTTTGCTCATCATGGTTTTTTCGTCGATCTCGCCGCCCGAAACGCCTCCCAACGCGCACTGAGCCTGCTCAAAGCCCGGCTTTCCCTTTACGGTGAACTCCATGCTTTTTGCGGTGTCGGCAAGCGCGGCGAGCTCTTTTTCGCTCAATTCTGAAATAAGTTTGTTCAGCTCGGTTCCGCTAAGCTTCAATACCGCCTGAGCGAGCCTCTTTTGCAGTATGCCGGTAAAAATATTGTCGGCTGTCAAAAATCCGAACCTTTCCCTGTTTTTGAGCAAGGCGGAGCATAATTCCTTATTAGAAATATAATCGGCGATATCGAGCCTGATAACGTCGTTTTCCCTCGCGTAAAGCGACAGATTAAAAACGCAGATGCCCGACAGCGCGCCGTCCGCGAACTGTATCTCGCCGGGTTCCTCTTTTACCAGCTTGCCGCCGCGGTACAGCGAAGCCATGCCCGACGCCCTCAGCCCCTTTAGCGATCTCAGCACTGCCGAATCCGCCCTTACAGGGCACAGTGCCGGGGAGAAGGGGGTCACGGTGTGGCCGAGGTTTTTAAGGTAATCGAGTCCGCTCGAGCTGCCGCCGAGCTTAGGAGCCGCCTTTGAGCCGCAGCAGATCACAAGCTTGCCGCACTCGAATACCTCGTCGGCGGTTTTGATGACAAAGCTCTTTTGCCGTGATACCGAGCGGATCTCCCTGCCGCAGAGAAGCTCTGCGCCGAGCCGCTCGCAGTTATAGCGCAAAACGTCGAGCACCGAGCTCGCCTGCTTTGAAACCGGGTAGTACCTGCCCTCGCTGTCGCGGTAAGTCAAAAGCCCGAGCTTTTTAAAATAATCGGTAAGGAAATCGGCGCCGTAATTGTTCAGCATGCCGCCGAGCCTGCCGAACGAGCCGACATATCTATCGGGCGCGACGTTTTGGTTAGTCAGGTTGCACCTTCCGTTGCCTGTAGAGAGCAGCTTTTTGCCCACCCTGTCGTTTTTCTCGATTATCGCTATGTTCAGTTTGGGATTATTTGTCTTAGCGGATATCGCGCACATCAGTCCGGAGGCTCCGCCGCCGATGATAACCGCGTCATAATTTTTTTTCATAATCATTTACCCATATAAAATAAGGCAGCGCAAAGCTGCCTTAATGATTTATTAAGCCTTCGGAGCGAGAAGCGAGAATACGCCGCCTGCGCCCATGCTTACCGCAAGGCTCGCGGCTCCCATAATAAGACCCGCCAGAACGACTCCGCACATTACGGCGATTGAACTTTTCTTAAAGCCCATGTCCAAAAAGCTCGCCGCAAGAGTTCCTGTCCACGCGCCGGTTCCGGGGAGCGGTATGCCAACGAACAAAAACAGAGCGACAAACAGACCCTTGCCTGCTTTTTTCTGCAGCTTCTGACCGCCCTTTTCGCCCTTGTTATAGCACCAGGTAAAGAACTTGCCGATGAACTTTTTGTCCTTGCCCCAGATAAGCACTTTTCTGGCAAAGAAATAAATAAGCGGAACGGGCAGCATATTGCCTATTACGCATACAACATAAGCCCAGAAAAGCTGCCAGCCCTGCATGCCCATGCCGACCGCTACGGGGATCGCGCCCCTGAGCTCAACGATAGGTACCATCGAAATTAGGAAAATAATCAGATATTGAACTAACATAGTAATCTCCTTGTCATTTTGTCTAAATCAGTATAGCAGAATTTGCCGTGATTTTCAATATCGAAAACTTAAAATTTGAACCTTATAATTACAATAGTTTTATACTCATTGACATTATCCGCATTTGTTATTAAAATAGATTGAGGAAGTGATGATATGCAGCAGCGAACAGGCGTTGTGTTCAGAGCGATCGTATTCTCGCTTACCGCTCTGATGATCGGATTCGCGTTCGTACACTCTTTGATGTCGGCGGCGGATTCAACGGTCGAGAGCGAGGGAACGCTTGGGTTTTTAAACGCTTTTTTTCACAGCCTCGGGATACCGCTCGAAATGACAGACAATGTAATAAGGAAGATCGCGCATTTTTCGGAGTTCACCGTGATCGGCGGACTCCTGCTGAGCTGCGCTTACTCGTTCGACCGCTTCAAGCCCTACAGATACTCCTTCGCGGTGTTGTTCACGGGCTTGTTCACGGCGGTGACCGACGAGTTTATCCAGCTTTTTTCCGATGGCCGCTCGGGGCAGATAACCGACGTGCTGCTCGACTTCTCAGGGGTAGTGACCGGCACGCTTATTATGCTGCTGTTTTATTTTGTATACATAAAGCTGAAATGTAAGAGGGATAAAAAGAATGGAAAGCACAAAGGAAGCTAAAAAAGAAAACAAAATGGGTACCATGCCGGTAGTAAAGCTGATATTCAACATGTCGCTGCCGGCGATACTGTCAATGACTATCCTCGCCATGTACAATGTGGTCGACAGCATATTCATCGGCAACTACAGCCAAAAGGGACTCACCGCGATGTCGCTCGTATATCCGCTGCAGCTTTTGCTGATATCGGTATCGGTCGGCACTGCGGTAGGCGTCAATTCGCTCGTGGCGCGCAAGCTCGGCGAAAAGGAATACGATATGGCTAACAGCGCCGCCGCACACGGACTTGTCACCTGCCTGTTCTCGTACGCGCTGTTTTTGATACTCGGTATTTTCGCGGTAAGGCCGTTCATGGGCTTGTTTTCAAGCGACGCCGAGACGGTGCAGTACGGAGTCGATTACCTCACGATCGTGCTATGCCTGTCGATATTCTCGATAATCCAGGTAATGATCGAAAAAACGCTCCAGGCCACGGGCAACATGATATATCCGATGCTGTTCCAGCTCGTCGGCGCGATAGTCAATATAATCTTCGATCCGCTGCTTATCTTCGGCGTCGGCTTTTTCCCCGAATGCGGAGTAGCCGGAGCGGCGATAGCCACGGTGTTCGGTCAGTTCTGCGGAATGGTGTTCGCGGTGATCGTGCTGTTCACAAAATCGCACGAGATAAAGATATCCTTCAAGGGCTTCAGGCTCAGCGGCGCGGTGCTCAAACATATCTACGCCGTGGGCTTCCCTTCAATAATTATGCAGTCGATCAGCGCGGTTATGATGCTCGGGCTCAATACGATCTTCATGGTGAACGATTCCGCCGTATCGGTAACGGTGCTCGGCGTGTATTTCAAGCTTCAAAGCTTTGTGTTCATGCCGTGCTTCGGACTCAATCAGGGCGTTTTGCCCGTACTCGGCTACAACTACGGCGCGCGCAATAAAAAGAGGGTTTATTCAACGCTTAAATGCGGCATAGTGATCGCCGTGTCCATAATGGCGGCGGGAGTTTTGCTGATGTGGCTCATCCCCGACAGACTCATTTCCATGTTCGGCGGCGATCAAAGCCTGATGGACGTCGGCGTACCGGCGTTCAGAACGATCAGCCTTTGCTTTGTTCCCGCGGCGGTCAGCATAATCATGATCACGCTTTTCCAGGCGACCGGCAAGGGGTTCAGGGGTCTGTTCATCTCCTTCGCGAGGCAGCTTGTAGTCCTGCTGCCGGTGGCGTTCATACTTTCGGCAACGGTCGGCGTGGGCTCGGTATGGTACGCGTTCCCGATCGCCGAGGTGGTCGCGCTCGTGATCGCCCTGCTGTTCTTCCTCAACCTTGTCAGGGGAGATTTCAAAAAATTAAGATAAACCATCCGCCTCGGCGCATATAAATGTACCGAGGTGATTTTTTTGGAAGAAAACATTACATATGACGAAAACTGGCAGAGCGTTTCGCATTCGGAATACCCAAAGCCGATCTCTCCCGAGCCTGAAAAGGACGACGAGCCGAAAAAGCAGAGGGGTAAATTCCCAATGCAGTACCTTCTTACCGCGCAGCTTGTTGTCTGCGTGCTGCTCGGGCTCGCCGCGTTCGCGCTTAAAAGTATCGGAGGCGAAGCGTATGGTGCTATCCGCGAATGGTATTATTCCGAGCTGAACAGCGCCGCGGTGTTCGATCCTGACAGCGGCTTTGACATCAATACGCTTTTGGGCAGAGCGACGTCCGATGAAGCTGACGATACGTAACGTCCCGGTAGAGATCTCCTTCACGCTCGTGTGCATAGCCGCTGTCTGCCTTGTGCTCAACATCTTTCAGGGCTTTTTATGGTGCGCGCTCGCGGTCGTGATCCACGAATCGGGTCATCTTTGCGCTATGCTGCTCTGCAAAAGCGCGCCCGAAAGGGTGAGGATATCCGCCTTTGAGATAAAGCTTTTCGACCCCAAAAGGGCGTTAAGGGACGAAAAACAAAACATTTTTATAATTTTTTTCGGCCCGATGTTCAATTTTATTTGTTTTATTCCTTTTTATCTGCTATACTTATTAGGTAACGATGCTTTGCTGCCGTTCGCGGTATCCAATCTGTCGGTCGGACTGTTCAACAGCCTGCCGGTGATGTCGCTCGACGGCGGACAGCTCATCTTTATTTTGCTCAGGCGGAGGCTCGGGTTAGGTAAGGCGGAAAAAGCGGTTGATATCATCACGTTCATCACGATATTTCCGCTCGCTGCGCTGGGGTTCGCCGTGCTGCTTAGCACAAAATACAATTTTTCACTGCTGTTCGTGTGCGCCTATCTTACAGCGGCGCTCGTTACGCGCGGCGGCAGATATATATAACGGAGGATCATATGGTAAGCAGGGAAGTAGAAAAGCTTTTGCTCAAGGTTCAAAAGCCCGGACGGTACGTGGGCGGCGAGCTTAACGAGGTCATCAAGGACAAAAAGGACGTCGATATACGCTTCGCGTTCTGTTTTCCAGATACATACGAGGTCGGCATGTCTCACCTCGGAATGAAGATACTTTACAGCCTTTTTAACAGCCGCGACTATATCTGGTGCGAAAGGGTGTTCGCGCCGTGGATCGACATGGAAGAGCTGATGATAAAGAACGATATTCCGCTCTACGCTCTCGAAAGCGGCGATCCCCTGTCTGATTTTGACTTTATCGGCTTCACTCTCCAGTACGAGCTGAGCTACACCAACATGCTAAACATGCTCAAGCTCGGCAAAGTCCCGGTCAGATCCGCCGACCGTCACGGTCTGAAAAACATCGTCGTAGCCGGAGGCCCCTGCGCCTGCAATCCCGAACCGATCACGGATTTTGTCGATCTTTTCTTTATCGGAGAGGGTGAGGAGGTCGACCTCGAGGTGATCGACCTGCTTAGAAAATGCAGAGCAGAGGGCAGGTCAAAACAGGAATTTCTTGAGCTCTGCGCCCGAATAGAGGGCGTATACGTGCCGTCGCTGTACGAAACGGAGTACAACCCCGACGGAACCATAAAGAGCTTTGTTCCAAAGGGCGGAGCGCCGGCGGTGATCCGCAAGCGCCTGATGAAGAAGATGGACGAGTCCTTTTATCCCGACAATTTCGTCGTGCCGCTCGTTGAGATCGTGCACGACAGGGCTGTCCAGGAGATATTCAGGGGCTGCATAAGGGGCTGCCGGTTCTGTCAGGCGGGCTTCATCTACCGTCCCGTGCGCGAAAAATCCCCGGAAACGATCAACGCCCAGTGCAGGGCGCTGTGCGAGAACACCGGATACGACGAGGTGTCGCTCTCGTCGCTCAGCTCAAGCGACTACAGCCGTATCGTCCCTCTGCTTGAACAGCTCACCTCATGGTGCAGGGACGAGAAGGTGAGCATATCGCTGCCCTCGCTGCGCGTAGACGGCTTTACCGACGAGATTATGGACAGGATCAAAACCGTCCGCAAAAGCGGTCTTACCTTCGCGCCCGAGGCAGGAAGCCAGCGCATGCGCGACGTGATCAATAAAAACGTAAAGCACGAGGAGCTTATGCAGACCTGTGCCACCGCCTTTGCCGGAGGCTGGTCGACCGTAAAGCTCTATTTCATGATAGGTCTGCCGACCGAGACGATGGACGACGTAGCCGCTATCGCTGAGCTCGGACAGGCTGTTGTCGATACCTACTACAAAACTCCCGACAGGGCAAAGGGAAAGTCGGTGAGGGTGACCGTCTCGGCGTCGTCCTTTGTGCCGAAGCCCTTTACGCCGTTCCAGTGGGAGCCTCAGGACACTATTCCCGAGCTCCACAAAAAACAGGAGCATATCAAGGACAGCATCACCACAAAAAAGATACAGTTCAATTACCATGACGCCGACACCAGCTTTCTCGAGGCGGTGTTCGCGAGGGGCGACCGCAAGCTGAACAGCGTAATGGCGCTCGCCTGCGAAAGAGGTTTTCACTTTGACGGCTGGAACGACTGCTTCAGCCTTGAAAAATGGCTGTCGCTCTTTGAGGAATGCGGTATCGACCCGGCGTTTTACGCCAACCGCCGCCGTTCCTTTGACGAGATCCTGCCGTGGGATCACATCGACTACGGCGTTACAAAATCGTTTTTGAAGAGCGAGTGCGAAAAGGCATATCAAAATACTACTACGCCCAACTGCCGCGAAAAATGCAGCGGCTGCGGTGCGGCGAGATACGGGGAGGGAGTCTGCTTTGAAAAACGTCAGGATATGGTTCGTTAAGGATCACGAGTGCAGGTATATCTCTCACCTCGACCTCAACCGCACTATGCTCAGGGCGCTCCACAAGAGCAAGCTGCCGATCTGGCATACCGAGGGCTTCAACCCCCATCCGTTCGCCACTTTTCCCTTGCCGCTTTCGCTCGGGTTCAGAGGGACTAACGAGTGCATGGACGTAAAGCTCGAGGATGATGATTTTTCTTTTGAAGAAATAATATCAAGGCTCAACGCCTGCCTTCCGCGCGGGATCAGGGTTTTTGATGTCACCGAGGCGGTGATGAAGGCGGGCAAGGTCGCTTTCGCCTCGTTCACAATAAAGCTCAGCGGCGATAAATTACCCTCCGGCGCGATCTGCAAAAGCGTTAAGGAGCTTCTCGGCGCGGAGAGGATAGAGCTTGAAAAAAAGTCGAAAAAGGGCGTTAGGACCGTCGACATCAAGCCCGGCATAAAGTCCTGCAAGATCACCGAGAGGTTCGATTTCGCTCAGCTCGACGTTGTGCTTTCGGCAGGCAGCAGCGACAACGTCAACCCGAATCTTCTCATCACCGCGCTCCAAAAGCTGACCGGAGCTGAGTATGAGGCGGATATAACAAGAAACGATTTGTTCGACGCGCAGATGCGTCCGTTCAGATAGGCGGTGATTATGTTTCAGTTTACGATAAAGGACAGGGATATCCTGAACGATTTTTTAAAAAAATACTCGGAATTTGTAAATAAGTCCTTCAAGTTCACAATGACTTATCTTTCAAATCCGGCGCTGACCGATTACCGGGAAAACGAGCGGCTTATCCTGATCTCCGTCAATAAATCGGTGTATCAGAATCTGTACAGCTTTCTTCGCCTAAACGACAGCAATATGCAGTACGCCGCGTTTGCCTGCCTTGAAAACGCGGTATACGCCATAAGGCTGTACAATATACTCGTAACGAACCCCGGCTACATGCACGACTTTATCACAAAGCCGGATTTTTCGCTCGATTTCTATGAGTACGAGGTCGATCAAAAGAATAAGGACAAGGAGATAAAGGGAGAGGAATTTTCTGTAAAAGAATTTTATTTCGGGCTCCACAGGGTAAACACCTTCGAGCTCAAAAACTCCTCGATCTCCACGCAGATAATTGATAAAAACGTGTATCTCGGACTATCCTGCGGACGGGAAGTCAGCGACGAGCTCCAGGACGAGGTCAGAAAGAACCTTATCGGAGCGTATCTGTCGCTCAGCAAGCACACAAAGATGTTTTTCAACGGCGGTCTTGACAAGGAACTTGACGATATTGAGGATGAAGTAAACGCGGCGTTTTTTGAGTATATCAAGAAGTTTTCCTGAATTATTCACAAAGCTTTGCGCTTAACTTCAAATATCTGTCACAAAGCGGCGTTATCATATAGTCACAGTAAAGATAACAACGCTTACCACCATTCTTTTTCATAGATGTTCCTTTCATAGAAGAAACGGACCGGCGAGAGCCGGTCTTTTTCTTTGGGTGACGAATCATGTATTATTATTCCTTAAACGAATATTTATTAAAAACCTTCGGCGAGAAGGTATATAAGCTTTCGCTCAGCGGAAATATGACCTGTCCGAACCGTGACGGCACGCTCGGAACCGGGGGCTGTATATTTTGCAGCGCCGGCGGCTCGGGCGAGTTTTCCGCGGATAAAAGCCTGAGCGTTACCGAGCAGATAGAGGACGCCAAGCGCAGGATAATCAACAAAACCGGCTGCAAAAAGTTTATCGCGTACTTTCAGCCGTTCACAAATACCTATGCCGATGTCGGGTACCTCAGAAAGATATATTACGAGGCTATCGCGCCGGAGGAGATCGTCGCGCTTTCGGTCGCCACAAGACCCGACTGCCTCGGCGGCGACGTCCTTGACTTGCTCGACGAGATCAACAAGCTAAAGCCCGTGTGGGTGGAGCTCGGTTTGCAGACTATCCACAAGTCCTCCGCCGACTATATCCGCCGCGGATATGAGCTCGAGGTATATGATAAAGCGGTCGCCGACCTGAGAAAAATCGGAGTGTATGTGATAACCCATGTGATTTTGGGGCTTCCGAACGAGACAAGGGAGCAGATGATCGGATCGGCCGTTTATGCCGCCGAGAGGAGCGACGGGATAAAGCTGCAGCTGCTCCACGTGCTAAAGGGCACCGACCTGCTCGGGGATTACAACAAGGGGTCGTTCAAAACCCTTTCGCTCGGCGAGTACGCCGATATCCTCTGCGAATGTATAGAGCGGATCCCTCGCGGCACGGCTATCCACAGGCTGACGGGCGACGGCGACAAAAAGCTGCTCGCGGCGCCGATGTGGAGCGCGGATAAGAAAATGGTGCTCAACACGATAAACAGGGAATTTGCCGCGAGAAATACGGTTCAGGGAAGTAAATACAAAAATATCGGCTCAGACACTTGATTTTTAAAAAGATATTTGTTATAATATGTAACGTTGTTTGGAGAGATGTCCGAGCTGGCCGAAGGAGCATGATTGGAAATCATGTGTACGGTAATCACCGTACCAGGGGTTCGAATCCCCTTCTCTCCGCCAACCTTCTCTCCGCCAAATAAAAACGCCCGACGGGCGTTTTTTTTGTTTGCGGAAAAACCGGCAGGTCGCGGGTTTTTTCGCGTTTTCTTTTTTAAAAATAAATAAAAATATTTAACAAACATATTGAAATTCTGTGAGAATATGTTATAATCTAATTAAGCATTAATATTATTATGCTTATTGTTTTTTTGAATTTGGTTTATTTATCAAAATTTTTACATTGTTAATAAGGAAAGCGAGGGAGAATTTATGAAAAAATCTTTGTGCCTGATACTTGCGGTAATGCTTCTGATTTGTTGTATGCCGCTTTCGGGCTGCGGAAATCAGGGATATAATCTTATCTCGGTAAAGAACCTGAAGGCGAGCGAGAATGAGATGCTTCAAAAGCTTGTAAAAGAGCTCAGCTATCTCGACGAGTGTTCCGACGAGGATTTTGTCTGCGTCCTGAACGAGGGGCTTGGCGATCAGACGGTGCTTCCGTCCGATGCCGACGGTCATCCCGTGGTATACGTTACCGCTGAGGATAATTTCCCAAACACCAAGGCGACCGCGATAAAATTCCCGGACAGCGCTAAATTCATTGATATGGTTTACGGCAGCAGCTCGTTTTCGGATGTGTCGCTGACCTCGGTGACTGTTCCCGAGGGCTGCGTAATAGTCAACAGCTTTAAATCCTGCGAAAAGCTCGACGGGTTAAAGCTGAACAATCTTTCAAATATCGACTCGTCGTTTATTAACTGCGACGAGCTCAAAACAGCCGATCTGTCCGGCACAAGCAGGCTTTCCGGATCGTTTCGCGAATGTAAAAGCCTCGCCTCGGTTAAGATTGATTCCGTAGAAACGGTTGAAGAATCCTTCGTGGACTGCGACTCGCTTTCGGACGTTGACGTTTCTGATATCACCGACATCTCGGAATCCTTCAACGAGTGCGACAGCCTTAAATCCGTCGCGCCTACGGGCTGCACGAACGGTGTTTACGGTTCCTTCAACAACTGCGCTCTGCTGGAAGATATTGACCTGACGGGCGTTACCCGGCTCAGCGAGTCGTTCGTCAACTGCCCCTCGGTCAAGACCGCCGATCTGGTCGACGTCGAGAGCACCTTCTACTGCTTCGACGACTGCGAATCGCTCGAGACGGCGTCGATCCCCAAGGTCACGGAGCTTCAGTGAGCGTTCAAGAACTGCGCGAGCCTAAAGTCGATCACCGGAGGAGCGGAGCTTGACTATATCCACGACGCGATCTGCGAGTGTCCGAATCTTGCCTCGATCCCGGCGCTGCCGAAGCTCACTATGATATACACCTCGTTTGACAAATGCGACTCTATAATTTCGACCGAGTTTGCGCGCAAGGCGAACAGCGTCACCTACTCGTTCAGGGAGTGCGCGAAGCTTACAGGCGTTGTGTTCGACGGAATCTGTGAGGTCGAGGAAGCGTTCAGCAACTGCGACGCGCTAAAGACCGTCACCTGCACATATGCCGCTCCGCTGGAAAGCGACTACAGCTCAACGGATGATGACGATGTTTCCGACGATGACGACGACACCACATACGGAGAAGATGACGACGATATCGAGGGCTTAAAGGTGAAGTCGGCGTTTGAGGACGACAAGGCGCTCTCCGCGGTTACGCTCAACGGCACGGTAGGAGTTATCAGGGATTCGTTCAACAGACTGCCGGAATTTACAACTTTCAACTACAAATCTCTCGCGAAATACAGCAGCTCCTTCGAGGAATGTCCCAAGCTGAAAACAGAGATACTGGATGATGAGGAAAGAGCCGAGCGCGAGGAGCAAAAGCGCAAGGAGGAAGAGGAGAGAAAGAAAAAGGAAGAGCTTGACAACGAGCCATACGGACCCGGACAGAGCGGAATAGAGCTTTCCGCGAGCAGCGAAAAGGAAGCGTTTTTCAGACTTCTCAAGATGAACGGCGACACGGAGTTTTCTGTCCATCTCGACTGCGACGAAAGCACGACAAAATACTTCCCGAGCGGAAGGTACGTCCTCGAGGTCATCAAGGGCACGGACTGGCAAGGTGAGGACAAGGGATTTAAAAAGACGTCGAGCCATATGTATTCCGAGATATTCACCTTTGAGGCCGGCGGATTGTACGAGATATCAACGGGCGATAGAAGCGATTTCCGCTCCACCAATCCGTTGAACAGTATGTGAGAGAGGTATCAAAATGAAAAAAATATTGACAGCGCTTTTGGCGGCGGTAATGCTTGCGGCGGTTTTCGCCGGATGCTCAAGCCCGACAGACGTATTTGTAAAAAGCGACAACTGGAGCCAATACACAAATAAGATCGAAAAGGGCAAGACCTATAAATACGAAACATTCAGCTTTCAGCTTGACGACGTCGAGGAGACCGATAAAAATCCTGATAAAAAGGGCGATCCCGAGGGCAAGTGGGTAACGGTGAACCTGAACATGGTCGGCGGCGAGGTCACGGGCGACCTGCTCGATAACTTCGTTAAGGAAGAGGCTATCCTGCTGAACGGTGCGCCGCCCTCGGCGCAGAAGCTTTCCGCTACGCTCGGAATGGGCGCGCTGACCGGCGGATCGGTCAGTCCGAGCAACTATCAGCTCGTTGTTTATTTCGACGTGCCGGGAAGGTTTGACGTCGAAAAGGCGGAGGTATTATTCGCCGACAGAGTAAAGGAAAAGTAAATATCATTTAATTTTTACCGCGCGGAGCAACTTCCGCGCGGTCTGCTTTTTCACCATTATTTTTCCGAGCATATAATGATACTGAGGTATATTAAAACAAGCCGTTCAACGGCATTTGGAAAAAGGTGAAATAATGGAAAAAAACTTGATAATATTCAACAACATGACTTATCTTATGAAGGCGAAGGAGCTCCTTAGAAAAAACGATATCCGCTCGCGCACCGTGAGGACGCCGTCGTCGCTGCGCAGGGGATCGTGCGGCTACAGCCTCCAGGTGAACAGTGATTACGAGCGGGCGTACAGGCTGATCAAGGACAGCGGGATCCCGATGACCGGTGCGTCCGCCGTTGATTTCGGTTGATATATTTTGACAACGGAGCGACTACCTTTCCCAAGCCTCAGAGCGTGATAAACGCCGTAAGCCGCGCCATGCGTACCTGCGCCAATCCGGGCAGGAGCGGCCACAGGCTGTCGGTCAGGTCGTCCGAGATAATATTTGAATGTCGACAAAACACAGCGAGGCTATTTGATTTTGATAAGCCCGAGAACGTGATATTCACAAACAACTGCACCGCCGCGCTGAATACGGTGATCCGCGGAACGCTTAAAGAGGGCGACCACGTGATAATCTCCTCGCTCGAACACAATGCTGTACTGCGGCCTGTCGCCGATCTCAAAGACAGGGGAGTGGAATACTCCGTCGCAAGCGTGATCGAGGGCGATAATGACAAAACCCTTGACAACTTCCGCTCACAGATAAAAGGCAATACCCGAATGGTAGTCTGCACCCACGCCTCAAACGTGTTCGGCGTAAGGCTTCCCATAGAGCGCATAGGCGCCATGTGCAGGATATACGGTATCCTTTTCTGCGTGGACGCCGCTCAAACAGCCGGAGTGATGCCCATATCCTTAAAAGACAGCGATATCGACTATCTCTGCACGGCGGGTCACAAGGGACTTTACGGTCCCATGGGCACGGGCGTGCTCGTAATAAATTCGGAAACAACGCCCAAAAGCCTTATCCAGGGCGGCACGGGCAGCTTTTCCTCGGAGCTCGCCCAGCCCGACGTTCTGCCCGATAAGTACGAGAGCGGCACTCCGAATGTTTCGGGCATAGCCGGTCTTAACGAGGGCGTCAAATTCGTGCTGAACAAAGGCATTAGCAATATCCGCGCCCACGAGACAGATCTCGCTCAAAGGCTGTATAACGGACTGAGCAAAAACAGCAGGGTCATCCTGTACACCGAGCCTCCCTCAAGCGGCGGCCACGCTCCGGTGATCTCCTTCAATATTGAGGGAATGGACTCTGAGGAGGTAGCCGAAACGCTCAACCAAAGGTTCAATATCGCGGTGCGCGCAGGGCTGCACTGCGCGCCTCTGGCGCATCAAAGCCTCGGCACCGCGGAGAGCGGAACGGTGCGCGCGGTGATGTCTGTTTTCAACAGCGCGCCGCAAATTGATTATTTTTTAAATTCAGTGAATAAAATTGCAACTCTTACGTCAAAAAAGGTTGCAATCGACACTTGATATGTGTTATTATAAAAAGGAAGTCTGAAGAAAGGAGACAAAAAGCTGTATGGATTTTTTTGAGATTTTTATTTCTATAATAAAGACTATCCAGTTCCGCGACGTTATTGATATTCTCGCGATCGCGTTCATCATCTTCGGTCTGTTCAGGCTTGTGCGCGAGACAAGAGCGGTTCAGCTTTTAAAGGGAGTTCTGTTCCTGTTCATCATCTACTTCCTGTCGTCCTTGTTTCAGCTCGTCATGCTGTCTTCGCTGCTCAGGGCGTTCTTCGAGGCGTCGGTAGTGTTGATCGCCATAATCTTCCAGCCCGAGATCCGAAAGGCGCTTGAGCAGGTGGGAAGAAACAAAAAGTGGAAAAGGCTTATCACGATATTCAGGCAGGGCAGAGGCGACGAATGGGAGCAAAAGGTCAAAAAGTCTATCATCGACGCGGCGGATACCGCGACCCTGTTCTCACACTCGCGCACAGGCGCGCTGATCGTTTTTGAACGCGAGACCATGCTCTCGGACATAGCGGCGACAGGCACCGTTGTGGACGCCGAGACCTCGGTAGCGCTGTTCGGCAATATTTTCTTCAACAAGGCTCCGCTGCATGACGGCGCGAGCATTATCCGCGACGGAAAGCTGTTCGCGGCGGGCTGTATCCTTCCGCTCACCGACAACACCGACGTCGATATAAACCTCGGCACTCGCCACAGAGCCGCCCTCGGCATCAGCGAGCAGAGCGACGCAGTAGTGCTTGTTATCAGCGAGGAAACGGGCGTTATCTCGCTTGCCTTCGACGGGGAGCTCACACGCGACTACACGAGGGAATCGCTTATCAAAAAGCTGAACGAGCTAATGCTCGACGAGTTTGAGGACGTCAACACCTTCAGGCTCAAAAGAGGGAGGAAGTCGAAATGAAAAAGCTCTCCCTGACTCAGAAAATTCTTGAAAAGAATTATGTTATATTCATAATCTCAATTCTTATCTCGATCGGTATATGGATGTATATGAGCGTGAACTCGACAAATGACACCACGGTCACGGTCAGCAATATACCGATACAGATGGAGCTTTCCGACAGCGCAAAGGAGCTCGGGCTGCAGGTTTTCACTGGCGATCAGACCATGGCTTCCGTTACCGTGACCGGCAACAGAGCCACACTCGGTCAGGTCACGGAGTCCGACCTGACAGTCACCGCTTCCGCAAACTCCGTCTCGACGACCGGCAACTATACCCTGCCGGTGTCGGCGGCAAAGACCAATCCCTCGAGCAATTTCCAGATCAGCAACAGCACGCCTTCAAGCATTAACGTCGTTGTCGATTATTTTAAGGAAAACTCGTTTTCTATCCAGGACGGCGTTGTGTTCAATGTAAAAGAGGGCTACTACGGCTCTACCTCGATGGCGTATAACCAGATCACGATCTCAGGTCCGCAGACCGAGGTCATGAAGATCAAAAAGGTTGTCGCCAGAGCCAACGTCAGCGGCGAGCTTACCGAGTCTGTCGATGTAAACGCCGAGATCGTGCTGTTTGACGAAAATGATAACGAGCTGCCCAAAAAGCTTTTGACAATGAGCTTTGATACAATAGTGGTCAATATCAACGTCCTTCCCGAAAAGACCGTGCCGCTCAAGCCGGTGTTCATCAATAAGCCGAGCGGACTTGAGATCACCGAGGATATGATAAAGCTCGAACCCTCGGAGATTTTGATAGCGGGTCCCGCGGACGCGCTCGATAACGTCAAGTACGTCAATATCGAGGCGATCGACTTCTCAACGCTGAAAAACGAGAAGGCGACCTTCGACGCCCTCAGCATAGAGGTCATCGACAGCTGTAAGAATATAAGCAATACCTCGACCGCCACGGTCACGCTCGACCTCAGCTCGATGGTGGTTAAGCAGTTTGACGTCGAGACCTTCGTTGTTGACGGACTGTCGTCAGAGTACAAGTCCGAGGTTACGTCAAAGAGCGTAACCGTAACGGTGGTCGGTCCCAAATCGGAGGTCGAAGCGATGACCGCCGATCAGATCACCGCGGTGATCGACACAAAGGACGCCAAGGGCAAGGTCGGTTCGGTTCAAATGCCGGTATCGTTCAAGTTCTCTTCGGCGACAAGCTGTTGGGCTTACGGCAAGTATATGGCAAATCTAACAATTTTCGAAGAATAAATCAAGGGAGCGTCTCAACGGGCGCTCCTTTTTCAAATGCCGACGCTCAGTTTAGGCGTCTTTCGTTGCCGTATACGCTCTGGACAAGCCCTGTGCAGATCAAAAAGCTCATTACCGAGCTTCCGCCCGAGCTGAAAAGCGGAAGCGTCACTCCGATCACGGGGAAGAACCCGAGCACCATGCCGAGGTTGATTATCGTCTGCGAGGCGAACAGCGCGAACACTCCGCCGCAGATAAGCCGTCCGCTGTAATCCTCAGCGAGTTTCGACGTCCTTATTATCCTGAGCATTATCATCAGCAAAAGCGCCATGATAAGCGCGCAGCCGATGAAGCCGAGCTCCTCGCCGGCGACGGTAAAGATAAAGTCGTTCTCCTGCTCCGGGACGATCCCGAGCTTGACCCTTGAGCCGTTGAACAGTCCGCTGCCGAACAAGCCGCCGCAGGCGACCGAAAGCTTGCCCTGATATTGCTGCCAGCCGTAATTTGTAACGGTGCTGCCGTCGGGGAAGAAAATCGCGAGCAGCCTGCTGCGGTGCTCGTCGTTCAGCAAAAAGCTCCATATCACCGGGATCGCCGCCGATACAAGCCCTCCGAGTACGGCAAAGTACCTAAGCTTTATCCCGGCGAAAAAGCACATGGTCAGGAACACGAGCCCGAAAATCAGCGCGGTGCCGTCGTCGCCCTGAAGGTGGATGGCGCCAACCGGCAGAGCAGCGTGGGCGCACAGGCTGAGCACCCATAAGGGCTTGTCCAAAAGCTCCCTCTCATACAGAGAGGAGAGGTGCTTTGTTAACGTGATGATAAAGCAGATCTTTATAAACTCCGACGGCTGAACCGTATAACCCATAACGCTTATCCACGCCGTGTCGTCGGTTCCGCTGACGCGCATGCCGAAGACGAAAACGATCAGCGCGAGCGCCGCGCCGGTGATCGCCGCGATATACCACTTGCTTATCAAAAACTCATAGTTCGAGTTCGAGACAAGCACTGCCAGCGCGAAACCGATCAGCGCCGCCGCGAGCTGGGTCCTAAGATAATTGTACTCGCCGGAGCGCTGCATGCTGCCGATCAAAAGCAGGCTGAACCCGACCGACGACAGCGTGAGCGCCCATAATTGCAGATCCGTGTTTTTAAGATAAAACCGCAGGGATCGCGCGATATTATTCAAATTATTTCAACCTCTCCGCCAAAATGCCAATAATTACCAATTAGTATTATAATAAAATATCTTCGCAATATCAAGTATATTTTCAAAATGGAATAATATAAATAATCATATTTGTTATAATAGATTAAATATGAATTGGAGGTAATACTATGCTTTCTGATATTGAAATCGCTCAACAGGCGAAGCTTTTACCGATAAAAGAGGTAGCTTCCGCACTCGGTATCGCCGAGGACGAGCTTGAGTTTTACGGCAAATACAAGGCGAAGCTCTCCGATGAGCTCAGCGCCCGCGTTGCGCGCAATCCCGACGGCAAGCTGATACTTGTAACCGCTATCAACCCGACCCCCGCAGGCGAGGGCAAAACCACTACCACCGCCGGACTCGGTCAGGCTATGGCAAAGATCGGCAAGAAGGCTATCATCGCTCTCAGGGAGCCTTCGCTCGGACCGGTGTTCGGGATCAAGGGAGGAGCCGCCGGCGGCGGATACGCCGCGAACAACCTTCTCTGCGCCATGCTCGACAACCACATGCAGCAGGGCAACGCGCTCGGTATCGACCAGAGAAGGATACTTATAAAGCGCTGCCTCGACATGAACGACCGCGCCCTGCGCAATATCATCGTGGGACTCGGCGGCAAGGTCAACGGTATCCCGCGCGAGGATCACTTCATAATCACGGTTGCGTCTGAGGTAATGGCTATCCTTTGCCTCGCGGACGATATAGACGATCTAAAGAGGCGGCTCGGAAGGATCCTTGTCGCGTATACATATTCGGGCGAGCCCGTTTACGCAAAGGATCTAAAGGCGGACGGAGCCATGACTGCTCTGCTCAAGGACGCCATCAAGCCCAACCTTGTTCAGACCTTAGAGGGTACTCCCGCGGTCATGCACGGCGGACCGTTCGCGAATATCGCGCACGGCTGCAACAGCGTAAGAGCTACAAAGCTCGCGCTCAAGCTGGCTGATTACTGCATCACAGAGGCAGGCTTCGGCTCAGATCTGGGAGCTGAAAAGTTCCTCGACATCAAGTGCCGCTACGCTAAGCTCAAGCCTTCGGCTATAGTGCTCGTCGCCACCTGCCGCGCGCTTAAATACAACGGCGGAGTGCCCAAGGCCGAGGTGTCAAAAGAGAACCTCGAAGCGCTCAAAATGGGTATCGCCAACTTAGGCGTTCATATCGAGAACATGCGCAAGTACGGCGTGCCCGTAGTCGTCGCAATCAACCGCTTCGGAACCGACTCCGACGAGGAGCTTAAGTATATCGAGTGGTACTGCAAGAACAAGGGAGCCGATTTCGCGCTCTCCGAGGTGTTCTCAAAGGGCGGCGAAGGCGGAATCGAGCTCGCTCACAAGGTAGTAGAGGCTTGCGAAAAGCCCTCGAGCTTTATGCCGATCTATCCCGACAACGCTACGGTCAAGGAGAAGATCGAGCTCATTGCCAAGAACATCTACGGCGCGGCAAGGATCAATTACACCTCTCAGGCAGAGAAGGCTATCGCCGAAGTCCAAAAGCTCGGCGCGGACGAGCTTCCGGTCTGCATAGCAAAAACTCAGTATTCGCTGTCCGACGATCCGTCGCTTCTCGGCGCGCCGAAGGACTTTGAGATAACCGTGCGCAACGTTTCGCTTTCAAACGGAGCCGGCTTTGTTGTCGTCTACACCGGCGACATCATGACGATGCCCGGACTTCCAAAGGCTCCGGCGGCTCACAGCATCGACGTAAACGCCGACGGAAAGATAACGGGCTTGTTCTGATATGGAAAGGCTTGTTTCCAACAGTCCTCTTGATACCGAGAAAATAGGCGAGGAGCTCGCTCTGCACTTGAAGGGCACAGAGGTGATCGCGCTTTTCGGCGGACTCGGAATGGGCAAGACCGCCTTTACAAGGGGCTTGTGCAGGGGACTGGGAGTCGACGGGGGCGTGTCAAGCCCCACCTTCGCGCTCGTCAACGAGTACAGCGGAAAGTTCAATATTTATCACTTTGATATGTATAGGGTTACCACCTGGGACGACCTGTATTCAACGGGATTTTTCGACTATATCGGCAACGGCGTTCTTGTGATCGAATGGAGCGAGAATATCGAGGGCGCGCTGCCCGACGACGCGGTAAAGATCACGATCTCGCGCGGAGAAAACGACGATCAAAGGATATTTGAGATAGAGGGATAATCAGATGAAGATACTCGCGATAGATACATCGGCGACGGCGGCGTCGGTCTGCCTCGCGACTGAGGAAAAGATACTCGGCGAGTCATATACCAACACCTCGCTGACGCACAGCCAGACGCTTGTGCCGATGATCGGTCAGGTGCTGAATAACACCCGGACAGACATTAACGAGCTTGATTATATCGCGGTAAACTCGGGACCCGGGTCGTTTACCGGGGTAAGGATAGGCGTTGCGGCGGTCAAGGGCATAGCCTTCAAAAACGACCTGCCGTGCGTGTCGGTATCAACGCTCGAGAGCATGGCGTACAATATGCTCGGCGGCGAATGCGTTGTCTGCGCCGTAATGGACGCAAGGTGCTCTCAGGTGTACAACGCGCTGTTCAAGGTATCCGCCGGCAGGGTAGAGCGGATGTGCCCCGACAGGGCGCTGGCTCTGACCGACCTAAAGCCCGAGCTTGAACGGATAGACGAAAGGATAATGCTTGTCGGCGACGGCGCGCTGATTTGCTCGGAATACCTCGGAAATTCGCTTCCTAACGTATTTTTGGCGCCGGTCAATAACAGGTTTCAAAAAGCTTCTTCGACCGCTCTGGCGGCGATTGAGAGCATAAGAGAGAATAAAACAATAACGCCCGCGGAACTGATGCCGACATACTTGCGGCTTCCGCAGGCGCAGAGAGAGTTAAACAAGAGATTGGGGAGAGAGTAAAATGATAGCACTCGGTTGTGATCACGGCGGTTTCAATCTTATCACCGCCATCAAAAAGTACCTCGACGAAAAGGGTATTGAGTACAAGGAGTTCGGCACCTTCAGCGAGGAGAGCGTAGATTATCCGATTTACGCCTACAAGGTAGCCAAAGCCGTAACAAGCGGCGAATGTGAGCTTGGTATCCTCTGCTGCGGCACCGGTATCGGTATCTCCATGGCGGCGAACAAGGTCAGGGGTATCCGCGCAGCGGTAGTCAACAACGCCTTCGGAGCGGAGATGACAAGGCGCCATAACCACGCGAATATCCTTTGCATGGGCGGCAGGGTCATCAGCGAGGAGGACGCTGTCAGGTTCACCGACATCTTTCTCAATACGCCCGAGGAGGGCGGCAGACACGACAACCGCGTCGCCATGATAACCGCCATCGAGGACGGAACGTTCGAGGAATGATCTCAATACAAAAAGCAGCAGGGACGGTCGCTTTGAACCGCCCCTGTTTTTTTGCGTCATTCGGCGCATATATGACTGCTTTTGTCCGCGCTCAAAACGAGGGCTGACAGATTTTATTTATACTTTACGCTGTCGATGATCGTTTTGATGATTTCCGGCTCAGCGTAGCTGCCGTCATATTCCGAGTAGTCTATAGATGTATCATACTCATAGTGTGTGCCGATCATATAGATATAGTCGCCGATATAAACGCAGCGTTCTACCTGATCGTTATTCTCGTCTCTGCCGAATTTGTCGGAAACATAATTGTCTGTGATAATGATTTTTCCGTTGTCTATGCGGAAATTAAGCACGCCGCTGTGCGCTGTGACGTTAATATGCTCGTTGTAGTATTCGTTTTCGAGCCAGTGGGTATCGCGGTAGTTGAGCGGAATGGCGTAATCTCCGCGCTCGAAATTAACAAGCAGAGCCTTTGGATCATACTGGACGATCGACTCGTGGTTTTCATATATCTTTGTGTCGATTATCTTCGGGGCGCTCTTGTTGCTGACGTCGAAGGTGACGAGCTTGAGGCCGTCCTGTATCTCCATCCCCTCATCGCCGTCGAGCTCGGGATCGTAGGTATGGTAGCCGATGCCGAGCAGGGTGTTATCGTCAACCGGCACGAGCATGGTCGAGAATCCGCTTATCTTTACCTCACCGGTGATCGTCGGCTTTGAGGGATCGGACAGGTCGATCACAAACAGAGGATCGGTCTGCTCGTAGGTTATCACATACGCCGTGTCGCCGATATATCTCACTGCCTTTATGCTCTCGTTCTCGGCAAAGCCCGTGACCTTGCCCATCTCTTTGAGGCTGCCGTCGAGCACGAAAAGGTTGTTTATCTCGTTTCCGCTTTCGCTGTCCCTCGAGGTCGTGGCGACCCTGAGCGTGCCCTTGCTCTCGTCAAGAGAATACTGGTCGTCGATCCGGCCCTCGACCCTTGCGGTGGCGGAAAAGCCGATATCCCCGGTAAGGTTGATTTTGACTATCTGGGTGTATGTTTTTTCGTAGTAGACATTGTTGTCGTAATCGTAGCCGTCGAGGATCTCGCCGTCGAGGATCTCGCGGCCGAATATTTCGCGTATCTCGCGTAAATTATCGACTATGCTGTTGCTTTCGTCATAAACATAACTTTCTTCCGACATTACATACAGATTTTCCTGACTGCAGTAGATGTCCTGAGCCGAGCCGAGAATGGCTTTCGTTTTGACTGCCTGGGCGGACTTGCCGGTGTCGATCGCGCTGACTACGAGGAAGTTTGAGTCGGCTGGCTTTTCAACGGAATATACGCAATCCGCCGGGAGCGGTCTCTTTTCGGCCTCGTCGCCGGTCGCCTTTGTACCGCCGCCGCAGTAGGGCATGCAGTCGCTGTCGTAGGCGTAGTAGGTTGATACCGCGTACAGCATGTCGCCGATCATCCTCGACGAGCAGTAGCGGCCGCTCTGGATAAAGCTGTCCCTGAGCTTGATGTTTTTTCTGTCGCTGATGTCATACAGGCAGACACGGGTTATCATATGGTAGTCAGCCGTGGAGTCCGCTATCGCGACGAGCCTGTCGCCGCAGATATAGAAATTAGAGAAAAAGGTGTCGTATGGATCGGTCGTCTCGGGAGCGTTGATCGTAAAGGTCAGCTCGGTTACGCCGTTGTCGGCGCGGTAAACCTCGATGCAGTTTTTTATCTGATTGAGGAAGTATATATATCCGTCGTCGGTCTTGATATAGTCCGCCTCGTCAACTCCCGTGGTCTGGATATATGTCGAATTGTGCGACATACCGCCGGAGCTTCCCGCCGAAAATTCGTTCGCGCTCGAACCGGTCGTGCCGTTTGCTGCCGAATCTGATTTCGCGACGCCTCCGTTATCTTGGGCATATTCCGCGATATCCCCCAGGAATGTATTGTTGTCAATCTTTTTAAGTTCATTTTCGCGGTCGTCAAAGATCTTTTGAAGCTCGGCCTTGATCTCGTCCTCGTTTTTGAAGGTTCTCAGCTCAGCCGGACTTACCGAGGCGAGCTGCTTTGAGGCGTTCATGCCGGCTATGATCGAGGGCGCTTTGTTGATGATTCCGACCAGCCCCGTGATTATGATGGCGTTCACGAGAACTACCGCTATTACGGCGGCGATCGACAGCCTGATTATCACCTTACCGCTCTTTTTCTCTTTAAGCGGCTCAACGTGCTGTATTTTTTCCTTTACAAATTCCTCGTTTAACTGTTCGGGAGCATTCACGCCGCTCTCATCAAATTTTTGCTTTATAAAATCAAAATCATTGTTAGTCATAATCATCACTCCAAAAAACTTCTCATCTTGGCGAGCGCCCTGCTCTGCTTTGACCTGACGGTGGATGGCTTTAATCCGAGCATACGGGCGATCTCCTTGCTGTTGTAGCCGGCGACGACCGAAAGCAGCACTATGTCCTTTTCCTCGTCGTACAGCCTCGACAACGCCTCCTTTAGCTCGGGAGCGAGCGTTACGGCGTCGGGAGCCTCGACATTCAGCTCGTAAATATCGAGCCGGTTAGAGTCAAAGGACTTTTGCCTTTGCAGCGCGCAGCACTCACGGTAGAGTATCTTGAATATCCAGCCGGAAAAAGCCTTTTCGCTTTTCAGCGAGGAGATACCCAAATACGCCTGCGTTATACATTCCGAAACCGCGTCAAGAGCGTCGTCGGGGTCGCCGAGCTTAAAATAAGCGTAGCGGTATAATTTGTCCTTATAGGCAGTGTAAAGCTTGGCAAAGGCGTCTTTGTCGCCGCTTTTAGCCCTTTTAACTAAATCATTTTCCATAACGGACCTCCAACGATATCGTTCAATTATATAGTGCGGATTCGGGCGGGAAGTGTTGCGAAAAAATTAAAAAAATTCGGAAAAACAGGCGGATTTTGGAGCGGAAAAATAGTTACAAATCGTTAATATTTTGTAATATATTGTCAAAAACAGTGGCTTTCAACATATCTAACAATCTTCCACAGAGAAAAACACGACTTTTAACAGAGTTAACAATGTTCCACAGAGGAATAAAAAGTGGTAAAAACAGACAAACAAACCAATAAATTCTAAAATAACAAAAGCAAATTGCATAAATGATTCCGCAAATGTAACCTAAATCGATAAAAAATTTCATTTTTTTAAATTTATTTACAAAAAAGACTTGTTTTTTTTCTTTGAAAGTATTATAATAAGTCCATAATGTTTTTGGAGAATTTTTTATAAGAATTTTCTATCAGAATTTTTTGGATTTGGAGAGAGTAAAAAATGAGATTACGTAAGCAGGAATTGGGAGACAGAAACCTTGTAGGTAATCGTGTCGAGCTCGTAAGGAAACAGAAGGGTATGAAGCAGAAGGAGCTTTTGGCTCAGCTTCAGGTTAACGGCGTCGATATGAACGCATCCGGTCTTTCAAAGCTTGAGGGTCAAATCAGATTTGTAACGGACGTTGAGCTTGTGGCGCTCGCAGATATCCTTGAGGTATCGGTGGACTACTTACTCGGCAGAGAGAAGTAATATATATCCAACGGCAAATCGGAGAGCTGAGCGATCGGCTCTTTTTTATTTTAAAATAAAAAAGCGGAGCATATATAATGCGCCTCACAAGTTCTATTATAGCACAGATCAGATAATTCTTCAATAGTATTTTGAAAAATAAAATCTAAAATATTTTTATAAAATCTATTGACAATGTTAATTATATTTGGTAAAATATAGACAAGATAAAAGACAGGAGGTCTTAGATATGAAAGTTAAGATGCCTTTTATCAATCACATCAAAGACTTTATTCGGAGTTTACCGCCCAACTGTTAAGCCCCAATGGCTTTGGGGGAGATTTAGATTCTTTGGCTAAGTCGAAACAGATGATTATTTTTAATGTTAATGAAACATAATTTGTATTTTGAGTCAGACGTGTTTTGTTCGTGATAAGCTTGGTTCAGGTAAAAATAAATTACTTTCATATTATCATATATGTTTAAGCTTATCGCCTTGGTTAAAGAGTTTAGGTTGAAGCCGGATGTGATTGGGCGTTTCGGAATTTTTACAATTTAATATTTACAGGATTTACAAAACTGATTTATTTAGGTACAGTCCAATGAGAAGTTGATCTTTCGTTTTGATATATAATCTAAAGACAGGAGATTAGTCCTATGTACAGTTAAATTTTCTTTCGGCAATTTAACGAATGGAGAACGGTCCGATGTAATACCACAGTTTTTCTTTAGATACTTTATTTTCGGAGATGAGTCCAAAGAACAGTTTAGTATAATTCGACCGAACCCAAAAGGGTAAGGATTAATTCAAAGATTCAGGGACGGCAGCGTTTGCCGTCCCTTTTATCTTTTCTTCGCCGAAATCGTTTTTTTCGGGCTTGCTCCGTAAAAAATCCCGCCTCTCAAAAGAAAGGCGGGATGATTTTTTTTGCTTTTATTCTTCGACTTCAAGTCCGACTACATCGGCGGAGGCTTTAAGCAGCTCCTTGCAGACCCTTTCCGCGTCCTCGCCGTCCTTGCCGACAGCGGTGATGTAGAGCTTGATCTTCGGCTCCGTTCCGCTCGGACGGAAGATAACGCCGTTGTCTCCCTCGAGGTTCAGCGCGATTACGTTCGAGGTGGGTAGGGTGATCTCGGTCTCCTCATTTGTGACGAGATCCTTTTCCTTTTTAAGCTGATAGTCGCTTACCTTGAGCACCTTGTAATCGCCGATCTGCGTCGGGATATTGTCCCTTACGCTTGACATCATGTCCGCCATCTTCTTCATGCCGGCGGCGCCCTCGAACTCGAACGCGAAGGTCCTGTTGAGGAAGTATCCGTATTCCTTGTAAAGGTCGTCTATCATCTTTGCGAGCGAGATATTCTGCTTTCTGTAGAAAGCCGTCATCTCGCAAATAAGCATTGACGCCACTACCGCGTCCTTATCCCTTACATATGTGCCGGCAAGGTAGCCGTAGCTCTCTTCAAAGCCGAAGATATAGCGGTTCTCCTCGCCCTTTTTCTCGAGGTTGAGTATTATTTCGCCGATATACTTAAAGCCGGTGAGCACGTTTTTGAGCTCGCAGCCGTATTTCTCGCACAGCTTGTTGATGAGCTTTGTGGTAACGATGGTCTTTACGACTACGGGGTTCTCGGGAAGAACGCCCTGAGCCTTTTTATTTGAGAGGATGTAGTTTGTAAGCATAACGCCGTCCTCGTTGCCCGAAATGAGCCTGTAGCTGCCGTCGAAGTCCTTAACGGCGATACCTACTCTGTCGGAGTCGGGGTCGGTGGCGAGCACAAGATCCGCGTCCTTTTCCTTGGCGAGACCGATAGCCAGGTCAAGCGCCTCCTTGAACTCGGGATTGGGCTTGGGACAGGTAGTAAAGTTGCCGTCGGGCATCTCCTGCTCGGGAACGACATAAACCTCCTCGACGCCGATCCTGGCGAGAACCTTTCTGACAAGCTTGTTGCCCGCGCCGTTGAGAGGTGTGTAAACGACCTTCATGCCTGAGCCCTTGCAGATCCCGGGATTGACCTGCTGCTCCATTACCTTTTCAAGGTAGGATTCGTAAACGGTTTCGTCAACATACTCGATAAGACCCTTCTGAACGGCCTCGTCGAAGTCCATGGTCTTAACGTCGCTGAATACGTCGAGCTTGCTGATCTCGTCATAAACCGCGGCGGCGGCGTTGTCTGTCATCTGGCAGCCGTCCTCGCCGTAAGCCTTGTAGCCGTTGTATTTGGCGGTGTTGTGGCTCGCAGTGACCATGATACCTGCCTGACATCCGAAGAAGCGCACGAGGTACGAGAGCACCGGAGTAGGCTGCAGCTCGGTGGTGATATACGCCTTGATACCGTTCGCGGCGAGAACTCTTGCGGCCTCGACCATGAACAGGTCTGCCTTGATCCTGCTGTCGTGAGAGATCGCGACGGCGCCCTTGCCGTATTTCGCGAGGATGTAGTTGGCCATGCCCTGAGTGGCCTGGCGAACGACATAGATATTCATTCGGTTTGTGCCGGCGCCGATAATGCCTCTGAGTCCGGCAGTGCCGAACTTGAGCGAGGTATAAAAGCGCTCGTAGATCTCGTTTTCATCACCCTTGATGCTTTCGAGCTCGCTGATGAGATCGGGATCCTCAACGGCGTTTTCAAGCCAGGTGTTGTATAAACTCATGATATCCATAGAATCAGCCCCCATTTGATATATTTTATTTGATTATTGCCAATTTAAATATAACATAAAACGACGTAAAATACAATCGTTTTTTATTATCGCGTACGTTTTTTATTTACGCGTAAAAAGTGTTCGGTCACTGTCATTTTTCAAACTGATAGCTGTTCGCCGACTGCCTCATCTTGTAGCCGAGCAAAGTCGCCTGAGACTTGATCTGCTCTATATCGTAATTTGAGCTTTTGGGTACATAAATATACTTCGGCGCCTTGTCGGGATTTATTGAATAGAACTTGTCAAGCCTGTTAAGCGTGCCGAGATTCTCGCCGCCGAGCCATGCGGAGTAGGTTCCGTAGGGCATATCCGCCGCGAGGTACAGCCACGCGTGATCGCTGAGGATAAGCAGGTTGTCCTCGTCCTTGTCGCTGTAAGTGCTTGTTATGTCCTCAACAAGTGAGTTGTAAGTATCGGCGCGCGACTTATTTGTATATAATCCCGAGGCGGGACCCTGCTCGAGCTTTACGGTGCACAGCTCGGGAGCGCTGTCCCAGAACACGTGCCTCGCCTTTGAGCCGATCTGCAGCGAACCCTGAAGGAATATCATAAACGCGGCGAAAACAAAGCCGAAACGCTTTAGCCAGAGAGCGTAGGTAATGTTGTCGGGATTCTCCTTCATGTCCCTGATAAGCTGACCGAGGAAGATATAGCTTGCGAGATTCGATGCCGCCAGCGCCATTGAGATAATGTAGAAATACTGGTTGGACGCGTAGTGAACAAAGAACGAGTAGATGATACCGAGCACGAACAGTCCGGCGAACAGCTCGCGCGGCTTGTTGTCGCAGAGTATATACGAGGTTATGCCGATAAAGATCAGCGGGAACATGATCGAGTTGTAGGTTGTGTCGTGCAGGTTCGGCAGGAACAGAACATAGGTAAAGATCACTATAGCCGTAGTAACGATCAGGTAAAGCGAGCGGTGAAGCTTTCTTTTGCGGTCGAAGATCAGCACGATAAGCATCACGCCGTACGAGTACAGCGAGTATTTGAAGAACTGATGGCACTTAAAGATGCTCTCGAGGTACTTCCACAGCTTGCTTCCGAAGGAATGATCGGTGTGCTGGGGATCCTCGAGCATATAGGGAAGGTTCTCGGCTACTCCCGAGATACCTGCCTTGGGCAGAATGAGAGCGAGGAAGAGTACCGCCAAAATGCCTACTCCGAGCGTGAAGAACAAAAACGTCCTCAAGGCGAACATATCGCTTTTGAGCACAAAGTTCATCTCACGGTTCCTTAACAGTATATGCACGCCCATGCAAAGCGCGTAAAGGACGTAGGCTATCGCGAGGTACGGGCAGCATAATACCGCTCCGGCAAAGGCGACTCCGCTGAGGATTATCCAAAGCTTCTTTGAGTAATCCGCCGTGGCGATAAGCACGCCTGACAGCGCCGTGAGTCCGACTCCCATCGAGTCGTAGCTCATAGCCATTATGTTGAACGGAGTGAACAGGAAGAACAGCGCGCTGCCTATAGCGGACAGTACGCCGTATTTTCTGAGCCTTGTGTAGATAAGCACGCAGGAGCCCGCGTGGACAAAGATGTAGAATATCCTCGCGGCATAGACTATGCCGTCTGTTGTGCCGGCGATCATCTTGAACAGCCACGCGAACGGAAGCTGCATGATAGCCGACATTTGAGAAAGATTCCATTCGTCTACAAACAGTCCGTCGCCCGAGAGTATCCTTCTCGGGATGGTGAGGTAAAAGCTCTCGTCCGAGCCGCCGAAGCCGAACTGAGCCTTCCAGATAGAGAACACGATCCCGGCGATTATCATTACCGCGAAGAACACATCCTGCCAGAACATCTTGTCCGAGACGGATCTTTGTCTGATAACAAACGCCTTGATCTTCTCGTACAAAAAGACGATCAGTTTTTCAAGCAGATTAAGCAGGAACGAAGCCGCCGCCGAGCAGATGAAGCACAGCGGTACCGTGATAAAGTAGTACGGCAGCCTGTCCACCATCACCGGTACCCTGAGCTTTAAGGTCTCGTATATCAGCTCGTCAAAGACAAACGACATCAGATATATTCCGAGCGCGAGATCGGATACCTTCCACAGCGCGATCTTGACCCCGGGTTTCCAGTTTTCGGTCTTTATCCTGCTGAGCAAAACGAATAAAAGCGTCGCCAAAACGCACGGCTCAAAGCCGTACCAGTAAACATAGGTGCTCGACTTGAAGCCGCCGCCGTAGCTTCTGAAAAAGCTGAACGCGCCGAACAAAAACTGGCAGATAAGGAACAGGATCAGCGTGGGCTTTGTCTTTAGCTTAATGCCGTATTCCCTGAGATACGCGCCGATATAGTAGTAGGTTATCGGGTAAACGCCCATCCAGAAGGTCGGGATGATCTTCTGATACGTGTCGTTTTCTGTCGGAGTCATCCACCATGTGGCGGTGTCAAAGTTGAAGATATTAAATATCGTGGGCACCATGGTAAGGAACAAAAACGTCGCGACAAGCACCTGCTTCTGCCTTTTGTTCTTTAGCTTGTTGTAGCCCAGATTCAAAAACGGAGCTATCAAAAACAGCCCGATGTACATCTCGATATACCACGAGTAATTGGCTCCGGTAAAGTCGAGAGTGCCGAGAATGTAGTGCTTCAGGTCATATTTTCCGGTCGACTTGATAGCTTCCGTCAGCTTCTCAAAGTTGAAGTTGTAGAACGCGGCCTTGGCGGTCGGATTCTCGTGTATCGACTTGAACAGCATGCAGAATATCGTCGCCAAAACAAAGATTATCAATGTCTTGCGAATACCCTTGTAATAGCTCTTGCTCAGGGTCTTTCTGCTCATCAGATAGCCGGTAAGTATCATGAACAGCGGCACGCATACACCGAACAGCACGCGCATTTGAACCATAATGAACATCTGCGGACCGTGAAGGTCGCTGTAATTTCCGGTGGAAAAGAATGAGATCAAGCCCTCGATCGGTCCCATGCCCGATACGGACTCGCTGTAAAAGCCGTTGTGCAGAAAAAAGTGCACCGACAATACGGTAAACACCGCGACGATTCTGATAATATCAAGCGAGCTGTCGCGGCGCTCAAGCTTTTTAATATCCATAGATACGCTCCTGTATATCAATATTCCCTTATATATTAACATATTTCTGCAAGGGTTTAAGTACAAATAAGAATTATAAATAATTTTGAGCCGATATCGCGCGTTTTTTTGTGATTTGCGGACTCAAAAGGGGAGAGCGCGTTTTTTCGCGAAAAAAAACAGGGGCAAGCGTAGCTCACCCCTGCGATCGCAGATAAATTATTCTGTACGGCGTTAAAGTCAGATTAAGGTATCGTCGCTGTCGTCCAAATATGTTTCCACAATGAACCTCGGGCGGCGCTTTGTCTCAAGATATATCTTGCCGATGTACTCGCCGATGATACCGATAGCGAGGAGCTGAAGTCCTCCCAGCGCCCAGATCGAGCAGAGCGTGCTTGCCCAGCCGCTTACCGTCCAGCCTACAAAGAACGCTATTATCGAGTAAATTATCATGATAAGGCTGATAAGGAAGATCACGAGTCCTGCCCAGGTGATAACCCTGATGGGCTGGATGCTCAGCGAGGTTATTCCCTCCCACGCGAGAGCGAGCATCTTTTTAAGCGGATATTTGCTTTCTCCCGCGAGCCTTTCGGAACGCTCGTAAGTCACCACGTCGTACTTGTAGCCGATCAGCGGCACCATTCCCCTGAGGAAAATGTTTGTTTCTTTATAAAGAGAGAACGCCTCCAGCGCCCTTTTGCTCATAAGGCGGAAATCGGCGTGGTTAAAGATAACCTTGGCGCCCATATGGTTGAGTATCTTGTAAAACGCCTCGGCGGTGAAGCGCTTGAAAAAGGTGTCGGTAGCTCTCTTTGAGCGCACGCCGTAAACAACGTCGCAGCCCTCCTCGTACTTAGCGACCATCTCGTCAAAGGTGTTGATGTCGTCCTGCAGGTCTGCGTCGATCGAGATCACCGCGTCCGCCTTGTCCTTCAAGGTCATAAGTCCGCAGAGCAAAGCGTTCTGATGGCCTCTGTTGCGGCTGAGCTTTATGCCCTGAAAAATCGGGTTCTCACCGTGGAGCTCGGTTATGATCTGCCACGTTTTGTCCTTCGAGCCGTCGTCGATAAAGACTATCTTGCTGTCAAAGGATATCTTGTGCTCGCACATCATGGTCTCGTATTTATCAAGCAGCTTTTGGGCGGAATCCCTCAGCACCTCTTCCTCGTTGTAGCAGGGGATAGCCAAATATAATTTTGTCATGTTTTCACCTTCAAAAATAATCTGACTATATGATAATATTATTTTGAAGAAATGTCAAGACGGGGCGGCTCGGGCTTTGATGACCCTATCCGGCAGGACGGAGCGGATATCTGACCCGGTAACGCGCGCCGCGGAAACACCGCCGTCAAAAATTTAACTGCGGATATGTAACAAATTTATCGATTTTCTCTTGTAAATACAACTTATTTGTATTATAATGTAAACTGAATAAAATCTCACAGGAGGTATAAATATGTCACAGAAATCAATTGCGGTATTAACAAGCGGCGGCGACGCTCCCGGTATGAACGCGGCTGTCAGAGCAGTAGTTCGTTCCGGTATCAACATGGGTATGAAGGTTTACGGCGTTTACCGCGGCTATAACGGACTTTTGAACGGCGACCTTAAAGAGATGAATCTCCGCTCGGTTTCCGAGATCATCGGCAACGGCGGCACAATGCTCTATACCGCCAGAAGCGAGGAGTTCAAGAAGAAAGAGGCTCAGGAAAAGGCGGCTGATTACTGCCGCAGCATGGGTATCGGCGGAGTCGTTGTTATCGGCGGCGACGGCTCGTTCAGAGGCGCCCGCGCCCTTACCGAAGCAGGTATCAACTGTATCGGCGTTCCCGGAACGATCGACAACGACATAGCCTGCTCCGAGTACACGGTAGGCTTTGACACCGCCATGAACACGGCTATCGACATGATCGACCGTATCCGCGATACGGCACAGTCGCACGACCGCTGCTCGATCGTTGAGGTAATGGGCAGAAGGTGCGGAGATATCGCTCTGCAAACGGGTATCGCCGTAGGCGCTACGGCTATCCTTGTTCCCGAGGTGGATTTCAATATCGAAAAGGACGTTATCCAGAGGATCATCAATACTCAGAAAACAGGCAAAAAGCACTTCATCATCGTCGTGGCAGAGGGCGTAGGCAAGAAGCACTACAAGCACAGCGCGCGCGAGCTCGCGACATATATCGAGCACCGTCTCGGAATTGAGGCGAGAGCCACTATCCTCGGCCACGTTCAGCGCGGGGGCTCGCCGACAGTCCGCGACAGAGTTGTAGCCAGCCAGATGGGCTACAAGGCTGTTGAGCTCCTCAAGAACGATATCGGCAACCGCGTCGTTGTCATGAGAGAGGGCAAGATCACCGACCTCGACATCACCGAGGCTCTCGATATGGAGCGCGTATTCGACATGGATCTGTATAAGGTGGCCATGACTATCTCTATTTAATTCTTGCTTTTTAACGGGGCGGACTATGTTCGCCCTTTATTTTTAGTGACAGAGGAATTGCTATGCTTTACGATTTACAGAGAGTTTCAAAAGGTCTGATAATCTATTCCGCGCTGATCTCGGATTTTGAAAGGCTCGATTTCAAAAATGACGCGCTGGCAGGCGTTCGCGCTAATTTCTTCAACTCCAACCACAACCCGCAGTCCGACAAGACCGATATGCAGGGCTACAGCCTTTCGTATACCATGCGATGGGGCGAGCCGCTTTTGTGGAAGGTGAGCGCCAACAATCAGCCTTATCAAAAGGTCAGGCGCGTGTCTGACGAGGTCTACTGCGTGCTGACCTATAACGAGAACGGCGTGGTGTCAAAGCGCATATACTTTGACAATTACCACAGCTGGCTTTGTACCGAATACTTCGACCGTGAGCGCGAGAACCTTATGCTCGCCTCGGTAAAGCCGGTCATTATCGACGGCGTTGTCTGTATCAGATATGACATGCCGCAGCCCGACGGGAAAAAATCCACGGAATACCTCTATCCCACGCTCGGCCGTCAGAACAAAAAGTGCGCCTGCCTGATATACACCAACTGCGGCATGATCCGCTTTGACGCTTCCTTCAAGCCGGAGGGCATTTCCGATATGTCCGAAAAGACCGACGAAAAGGGCTTTGACTTCACCGTTGAGGACTTCTCAAAGCCTGCCGTCAAGCCGCTTGATCTTCAAAACGCGGCTTTTCTCTCTGAGTCCGATTACGAGGAGGAGAAGCCCGAGGAGCCCAAGGCAGAAAGCGGCGCTTACTCGGCGTATGACAGGATCGAGAGCATTCTTTTTGAAGCCCACAAGACGAATAAAAACATCTTCGGCGAGGTTGTCGCGCAGGCGGTGGAAACGGAAACAGAGCCCGAAGCCGAGCCCGAAACCGAGCCCGAAGCGTCTCCCGAGCCTGAGCAGCCCGAAAAGCCCGAATACGAGGCTAAGGAGAAGGAACAGCCCGATTCGTTGACAGAGACCGAAAAGGGAGTTTACTCCTACTATGGCAAGCTTGACGAAAACGGCATGAGAACAGGCTTCGGCAGGACGGAATCCCCCGATGGTATGACCGTCTACTCGGGAAGCTATGACCTCGACAAACGCGAAGGCTTCGGTATCAGCTATTACAGGGACGGCAAGCCGAATTACGCCGGAAATTGGATGAACGGTTCAAGGAACGGCTGCGGAGTCGGTTATCGTCACAGCGACGGCACCATGCACGTCGGCAACTGGACTGACAACACCCCTGACGGTATCGGCGCGAGGTTCGGCTCGCAGGGAGAATTTCTCGACGTATGCCGATACTCAATGGGCGAGAGGGAAGGCAAAGCCGTAAAAATCGACAAAAACGGAAATGTCGTTATCACCGTATATGTCGCAGGCGAGCCGGTCGCGGAAAAAGTTATCACAGATGAAGATCTCTTTCCGCAACGTGACGTTGCATCCAATCCGTGAAGATAGCACGGCAAAAAATCGACATCGGATTCCCGACAGAAAACTTTGCCGAACGACTGACCGGGCGTCAACGTGACGTTGCATCCAATCCGTGAAAAAAATTTGAATAAAAAACTTAATTTTGATAATAATAATGGCGTCGGAAAAAGACGTCATTATTTTTTATTAAGGAATGATTCTATGAAGAGATTAGCAGCATTGTTTTTCGCTGTAATGATGATCGCCGCTTTTACGGGCTGTAACGCCGGCAAGAATACCGCGTCTACCGTATCGAACGCCGCCTCGGACGTTGTGTCGAACGCCGGAGATATGGTCGACAAGGCAGGCGACGGTCTTAACAAGGCCGGCTCCGCCGTTGACGACAACGCCGAAAAAATGAAGAACAACGGTCAGGTCAGCGACGGCGACGGTATCATCGGCAACGAGGGCAGCACCGTCGAGCATGAGGTCGAAACCACGGAGCAGGATTAAGCGCCTTACGAGCTTTATCGGGCGCGGCAAAGGCGAACGCCTGTTATCGGTGATCGGATCCCGACCGAGTAAAAATGTCAGCTTATCGCCTTTTGCAGCCGCGCCCTGAGCTCCTTTATTATCTTTTTTTCGAGCCGCGATATATACGACTGCGATATCCCCAGCTTATCCGCGACCTCCTTTTGAGTGTGCTCTTTTTTACCGTTCAGCCCGAATCTCAGCTCCATTATTCGGCGCTCCCTTTCGCTCAGTCCCGAGACCGCGCTCAGCACGAGCTTTCTCTCCACCTCGTTTTCAAGGCTTAAATTTATCTCGTCCGCCTCAGTGCCGAGGATGTCGCACAGCAGCAGCTCGTTGCCGTCGTAATCGGTGTTCAGCGGCTCGTCGATCGAGATCTCGTTTTTTAGCTGGGAAGCCTTCCGCAAAAACATGAGTATCTCGTTTTCTATGCACCGCGAGGCGTAGGTCGCGAGCTTTATGTTTTTTTCGGGAGAAAACGTGTTCACTGCCTTTATCAGCCCGATCGTGCCGATGGAAATAAGATCCTCGGTGCCGGCGCTCGGCGACTCGAATTTTTTTGCGATATACACAACGAGCCTGAGATTATGAACTATCAGTATCTCACGCGCGCTGTCGTCTCCGTCCGTGATCCGTCTCATTATCTCAAGCTCCTCGGCTTTGCTGAGCGGAGGAGGCAGGGTCTCGCTCCCGTTTATGTAAAACACCTCGCTGAAATTCAAAAAAATCAGCTTGATTTTAAGGATTATCCCAAGCATATTATTACCTCACTTTGTTATTTCATACGGCGCGATCGCCTTGATCTCGCTCTTTATTACGTTTTCGCACACGCC
The DNA here is from genome assembly GCA_902767845.1 of uncultured Ruminococcus sp. Classification (GTDB taxonomy): domain Bacteria; phylum Bacillota; class Clostridia; order Oscillospirales; family Acutalibacteraceae; genus Ruminococcoides. The sequence goes on from CACXIV010000009.1 coordinate 97,245, forward strand.
GATATACACGTCCCTGTCGATCCCGTTGACGGTCGCGCGGTCGGGCTTGTAGCCCTTTAGCAGCCCCTTGCCGCCGAGCGAATCGAACGGTATCACCCTCATTTTGCTCTCGTCAAGGACGATCCCCTTCAGCAGGCTTTTCTCGGCTATTATTACATATGACGATGAGAACGGTTCCCTTACGCTGCAGCCCGTATCCGAAACGGCGCTGAACGTCGCCGACCTTCCGCCGGATTCGACCGTGACCTCGCAAACGCTTTTGGAAATATCGCCCTTTGTAAGCCGTCTTATCAGCCTGAGAATATAGTAACAGATAAGGGTCAGAATAATCAGCAGGACAGGGGAAATGTCAAAATACACTACGTCGTTGAATATCGCCATGCCCTTTGGTCTGAAAGCGGTGTAAACGAATATCATAATTCCGCAAAAGAAAAATGATACCGCAAAATACACCGCGACGCGCTTGATATAGCTCTTTATATTCGTTCTGCCGAAGCTGACAAACACTATCGCCGCGGCGTAGGCGATATCGAGCAAAATATTAAGCCCGGTCGGTATCTCGGGCAAAAGCGCCGTAAGGCTCAGTATTCCGCCGAGCATGCTGCCGAGTATCAGCCTGATAAGCCCGGCGCGGATACCGAGGAACTTCCTTACGCAGGCAAGCATAAAGAAGTCCGTAAATATATTTACCGTGATAAGAACGTCTATGTATACAGTCACACGATCACCGTTTTGATTATCTCATACCGCGCCGATAATAATTGTCAAAAAAAGTATTGGAGGTAAAAATATGCTTTTGGGTATTATCATAGGTACGTTCATCGGGGGATTTTTGGGAATTTCGCTGATGTGTATTTTATTTATGTCAAGGCAGTAAAAAAAGCTGTCATCCTTTTTTTGAGGATGACAGCTTATCTTTTTGTCGATTTATTATTTGAGCTTTATTTCAGATTGCGTTCTCCGAGGAAGAGCACAGCGAGCATGCCCGAGCCGACATGCGAGCCGATAACGGGTCCGATCTCCATGATCTCAACATGCTTGCAAAGACCCTTGACAGCCTTTTTCAGCTCCTTGGCGCCCTCGGGATTATCTGCGTGAGCAACAAAGCAGAGCTCCTTTTTCATATCACTGCTGTCGCGCTTGAATCTTTCAACGAGCGCGGGGATAACGTTGCTTTTGCCCCTGATCTTGCCTACGTTCACGAGCTTGCCCGTTTCGTCAACGCTGATGAGTGGCTTGATCTGCAGCGCCTTGCCGAAGGTTGCGGCGACTGTCGATATCCTTCCGCCTTTCTTGAGCAGGTCAAGGTCGTCGACCACGAACCAGTGCGCGATCCTGGGCTTGAGGTCGTTGATATAGTCCGCGACCTCCTTCATCGAAGCGCCTTCCTTGTACTTTTTGCCTGCCATATATACAAGATATCCAAGTCCCGCGGAATCGCAGCAGGAGTCGATAAGCATGATCTTGCGCTTGGGATACTTCTCCATAAGCTCCTGGGCGGCGATCTTGCAGGTATTGAACGTACCGCTCAGTCCGGTGGAAATGCCCGTGTAAAGCACGTCCTTGCCTGCCTTGAGGTACGGCTCAAAGCGATTTTTGAAGCCGTCTATGTTTATCTGAGTGGTCTTGGGGATCGCTCCGTCGCGGATATGTCCGTAGAACTCCTCAAGTCCCATCATCCTGCAGTCGGGGTAGTGCAGGTAGAAATTTCCGTCTATCTCAAACTCCATCGGGATAACTTCAACGCCGATCTCGTCAACAAGGTCTTCTCTCAGATCGCAGGACGCGTCCGTCATAAATACATACTTCATAACTCATACTCCTTTCTTTGCTGACTTTATTTTATCATCATAAGCTCCAAAAGTCAATGAATACAAAGGGGGAATTTCGCATATATATCGGCAGGGAGGAATGAGTATGGAATGTAGGTTTTCCGACCTCAGACACAAGGAAGTCATAAGCGAAATAGACGGTGTGAAAATTGGCTATATTGATGACCTCATATTGGATAAAAATAGTGCAAAAGTTGTAGCTTTTGTAATATTTGGTCGATTTTTCCTCTTTGGAATATTCGGAAAACGCGAAGATTATATTATTCCGTGGGAGAAAATAAGGCTGATCGGCGAGGACGCCGTCATAATTTCGTGCCGAACGCCGAAACCTCAAAAAAAGCCCAGAAAACGGCTGTTTTTCAGGGAAAATTAAAATTTTTTCAGTTTCTCAAGATTCGGCAGAATAAACATCAAATACGAATTAGATTTGTGCAAGATGTACAAGTTATAATTTCTTATTGCAATTAAAAATCGAGTTGTTACAAAATCATTACAAAAATTACAACCGATTTTGACGAGGCGGACTTGCAATTTGACAAATTATGTGTTTTAATACACTTGAAATTGTGTGTTTGATAAAATTTTACGACTAAAGACGTTGCGCATTTCATCCAAAACACATCGCGGATATAAACCGACATAAACCTATTATATTCGCGTGTGCGATATGCGCAGTAACCAAGGGAGGACAAATTTTTGAGAACTTCAAACCTTAAACACTGCGGTAAAACAGAAAACAACGACAAGGCTGTCAAGCCCGTTAAAGTTAAGAAGGGCGTAAAGATCTTCTCCGCGATCTCCGCGGCAGCGATCACAGCGGCTATTCTTATCATCCCGACAACGACCTTGGCGCCCAATGTAGACGCTCATGAGGACAGCAGGGCTGCTTCCTTCGCAGTCGGCGGAGTAAACGAGTTCTCCGCTGTTATCACAAACAACTGCACGGAGGTAACGCTTCCCACGGTAACAGAGCCTCAGGCTACCGCAGCACCCACCACCGCAAAACCCGAGGAATCCTCTAAGGAAGAATCCAAAGAGGAGGATAAGAAGGAAAACAAAGAGACAGAGAACGTGACCGAGGCTTCCGAGGAAGAGACTTCCTCTAAGGCGGAGGAGAGCGAGGACGAATCCTCTGAGGACGAGACCTCCGAGTCTTCCGAATCAGCTTCTACCGGTTACGCAGGCAGCTTGAGCCTTTCTTCTTATGACAGAGCCAAGCTCGAAAGACTTGTAATGGGCGAGGCAGGCTCCACAGGCTACTACGGAGCTTCTCTTGTTGCTCAGTGCATCAGAGACGCTATGGTTCGCTCGAACACCACTTCGATCGACGAGATCATCTGCGACTACGGCTATTACGGTTCTACCGGCACAGAGCCCAATTCAGCCGTTAAGGACGCCGTTTCTTTCATCTTCGATCAGGGCGGTTCGGCTGTTGACCACAGGATCATCGTGTTCTACATCGGACAGAGCGCTTGGCATGAAACTCAGACTTTCGTTACCGAGTATTGCGGAATGAGATTTTTCGATCTCAACGAGTAATTAAAACATATTTAATTAACTTAAAGAAATCAAGTGTTTTCCAAAAAAAGCACTTGATTTTTTTATTTTTTATGGTATAATATATAAGCATTTCGCACGCCGACGTCTGCCGGAAAGGTGTCCGCGGTTTTTTCGCGGCTAAATATACGGCAAAAATCAAGGCGCGGCGGAGGTTTTAACCTAAGGAGGAAATAAAAATGGCAGTAGTTTCTATGAAACAGCTTCTGGAGGCCGGCGTACACTTCGGTCACCAGACAAGAAGATGGAACCCCAAAATGGCGGAGTACATCTTTACAGAACGTAACGGTATCTACATCATCGATCTTCAGAAGAGCGTAAAGAAGCTCGAAGAGGCTTACAACTTCGTTCGCGAGGTTTCGGCTGAGGGCAAGAACGTTCTTTTCGTAGGTACAAAAAAGCAGGCTCAGGATTCCATTAAGGAAGAGGCCGAGCGCGCGGGCGCTTTCTATGTAAACGCCAGATGGCTCGGCGGCATGCTCACAAACTTCTCAACTATCCGCAGAAGGATCGCTCGTCTTAAGCAGCTCCGCGCTATGCAGGAGGACGGCACTTTTGATCTCCTTCCCAAGAAGGAAGTTATCAAGCTCAACCTTGAGATCGAAAAGCTCGAGAAGTTCATGGGCGGTATCAAGGACATGACAGAGATGCCCGGCGCACTCTTCATTGTAGATCCCAGAAAAGAGAGGATCGCCGTTCAGGAAGCCAAAAAGCTCAACATCCCGATTGTTGCTATCGTTGATACAAACTGCGATCCCGATGAGATCGACTACGTTATCCCCGGCAACGACGACGCTATCCGCGCTGTAAAGCTTATCGCCGGCGCTATGGCTAACGCTGTTATCGAGGGTAAAGAGGGTCAGATGGGCGCTGCGGCTGCTGAAGAGACAGCAGAGGAAGCTCCCGTCGAGGAATAATTTAATACCACTATTTGAAAGGATGTTTATATAATGGCAGCATTTACAGCTCAGGATGTAAAAGCACTCAGAGAAAAAACAGGCTGCGGCATGATGGACTGCAAAAAGGCTCTCGTTCAGGCTGACGGCGATATGGATAAGGCTATCGACTTCCTCAGGGAGCAGGGTCTTGCAAAGCAGGCTAAAAAGGCAAGCAGGATCGCTGCCGAGGGCGTTGCTTACGCCGTAACAAGCGACGACAACACAGTCGGCGTAGTGATCGAGGTTAACGCCGAGACAGACTTCGTCGCAAAGAACGACTCGTTCATGGACTTTGTTAAGGCTTGCGCCGATACGGTTATCGCAGAGAATCCCGCCGACGTTGAGGCTCTCCTCGCGCTTAAGGCGGTCGGCTCAGACAAGACCGTTGCAGAGCTTCTCCAGGAGAAGGTTCTCACAATCGGCGAGAATATCCAGATCCGTCGTTTTGAGCGCATGGAAGGCGCTTGCGTAGCATATGTTCACGCAGGCGGAAAGATCGGCGTTCTCGTAAACTTTGCCACAGACGTTGCCGATAAGGACGGCTTTGTCGCTTACGGCAAGGACGTAGCGATGCAGATCGCTGCTCTCAACACTCAGTACCTCACAAGAAACGACGTTCCCGCCGAGGTCATCGACCACGAGAAGGAAGTTATGCGTCAGCAGGTAATCAACGAGGGCAAGCCCGAGGCTATCGCTGACAAGATCGTTATGGGCAAGATCAATAAGTACTACAAGGAGAACTGCCTTGTTGATCAGGAGTTCGTTAAGGACAACAAGCTCACGGTCGCTCAGTACACAAAGAACACCGCCAAGGAGCTCGGCGGCAGCATCGAGATCACAAAGTTCGTTCGCTTTGAAAAGGGCGAGGGAATCGAGAAAAGACAGGACGATTTCGCCGCAGAAGTAGCTTCAATGGTAAAATAATTTATAAATGCGATCAGTGCGATAAAACCTTTCCGGTTTTATCGCACTTTTTTCATTTTTGATTATACAGTTGTCAGAATGTCAGTACATCCTTCATACACAGGTCGCTGGAATACTGGCTTGTCCGCACGGGGCTGTAATCGCGGATAATACACCAACTGTCAGCCGTGTCAACGCTTGTGAAATAAATGAAGGAAGATGCGCCGATCGAGAAGCGGTGCGGAGTTTCGCTTGCGAGAACATAATATTGTCCCGATGAATTGAATTGATAGATTTCGGTATAGCCGACGGAATTGAGGTATTCGGCGACATTCATGCCGTTTGCTCTTGCGGCGGTACATATCTCATTGATCTGCGCGGGAGAAACCGTGTAGTTGTTCTTGAAGAAGGAGTCATATGAAAGAGCCCAGTATCCGAAATTGACCATATCATAGTGATGCATGGTTAACACTCTGTTCTCGTTGCCGTGGTCGATAAAGGTTTTCGGGTCGATGCTGTTGATTTTTTCGCACTGCTTAAAAACGGCGGCGCAGGTTTCCGAAAGCTGATTCTCCATATTAACAATGTTATCGTAATGATTGTTCTCGATCAGTTTAGAATAGTCTTTCTTGATCACTTCGAGGTTAAGATTGTCGGGGTTGATTTTTGCAAGGGGAAGCTCGGTCGTTCTGCCTTCCGACTGCGCGGCGATCGCCTCCTGCGCTTTAAGTGATGACATTACCAACGTGTAGTAGCTCAGGTACTCTCTCATTACGTCTGCCATGATCGCGTCTGTCTTTTCAATCGGCGCTTTGGCGAACAGGTCATCCTTGGCGTTTGATTCGTAAACCATATTAAAAAGTCCTTTGCTGCTGATTTTACTTGTGCCTGCCAGACAATCTCCGACGTTGATCAGATTTTTGACCGCATGGGTGGCGTCGCTCCACCGGTCTTCGGTGCCCATAGCGATGGCAAGCTCAACGAGCTTTTCGTCATCGTTGTATGCAGGGTCGTCAATACTGCCGAATTTGGTGTTTATCACCTTGAAGTCGGTAGAAAGATCCTGATAATAGCCGTTGTAGGTGCTGAGCGTATTGGATTGATACATCTCTGAAATGATTTTTTCTGTGTTCTCGTCCAGCTTCGCCTCAACATGCTTTACATCCTTGTCAATATCAGAAAGCTTTTTGTCAAGCTCATCAAAGCGGATATCCAAATGGTAAGAAAGATCGCTGATTTGTTTGCTGATATCGTTTGTCGACAGCTCACCAAAGCCTAATTGATCCGCCATAAGATTTGAGAGCGGACCCGCGAAAATCTCACCGACAACGGGAACCTCGCCAAACATGTTCTTGATGGCGTTTTCCATACCGCTGCGTCCCAGATCCGCCCAGTAGTCAGACACGGAACCGCCGACTTTTGCGTCATCAACAGTCGCGGCTCCCACAGTAGTGGTGACGGCGGTGCCTACAGATAAGGCGGTCACGGTTGTCAATATGCCTGCAATAAATCTTTTTATGACGGTTTTTTTCATAATGATTACTCCTTAGATTTTGATTTGAAAGCGGTTGTTTGTTGCTTTCACCGGAGTTATCATACTATACCGACCATAACAAAACCAATACAAAAAACGAAAGATAATGATTTTTTTACCTTGAAAAATATAATAGGATATCAAATCAATTGCCGCCCTGTTCAACTTCCTTGATTTCGTCATTTGACGCTTGTTTAAGAGCGTATGTATCGAATGCCGCGTCCCTCGGCAGCTGGATATCAATTCTGTCCATTTTCTGTATCAGACATTCTCCCGAGCTCATCACTGCCTCGAACACGTGTCCTCCGAGCTTTCTGTCCTTTGAGATAAAGTGCATATGCCATCCCGAAGCGTTTATGCCGTCCATATAATCGGGGAAATACACGCATACCAGCGTTCCGTACAACTTTTCAAAGCTAAAATCCTTCTGTGTTTTTGAAAGAATAGTTTTCAAAGTAACGTGCTGCGAGCGATAGGGCGCTCCGGCACGCGCGCGTATCGTGTCAAACCATCCGTCTATCCGCGCGACATGGATACTGTTCAAGCCAAAATCATCGTCTATTATCATAGTCAGAGCAAGTTTTATGGCATCAATATCCTTCATTTCTCCCATTTCGATCATTCTGCCGTTTTTCAAAGAACCCGCGACCGCGAACGGTACTCCAGCCGAGTTTTCCGAGCGAACTATACTGCCGTCCTGCTTGGCCTGATAGCACACACCGTCAATAATGATCATCTCGCCGTCGACATTTTCAAAAGTGCCGAGCCCTGTATCGCCGTTTTGAAGCATCTCCTCTACCGTTACAACAGGTCTTGTATATCCGAGCGCTAACGCCTGCAGAGTAGATACCTGATATATTTTATTCGATTTCATTTTGTCGTCCTCCTTTATTTATATATTCATATTGATGTTGAGCTTACAGATCGTTTTGAGCCGCTGACGGATATTGTTCAGCGCAATATATAGCTCTCTTGAAAACATTATAAACGAAACCAAAACATAAAACAATAAGTTTTGAAACAATAGGTTTTGAAAAATCGGGTTACGTTCCGGCAACATCCCCATAATCAAAGGGCTGCGAAGAATTAAGCTTGGCTTCATCCTTCGCAGTCCTCTTTGGCTTACTTTTTTCTTGCCGCAGGCGGCTTCGCCTGAACAGGCTCCGCGTCCACAAATAAGTCCTTGTATCCGTTTTTGAGTCGCTTGCACTTCATGCAGTATACCCCTCTGCCGAGGTTGATGCAGTCGGCGCAGGTCTTTTTGTTTTCCATATCCAAAACCTCCAAGAAAAATCAAACAAGAGGTATTGTAGCACAGAAAGTATTGCCGTGGTTTTCTTTAAAGAAAATTACAAAATTTTAATCGCCGAATCAAGGGTGAATTGCGTATTGATTTTACAAATATTATCCTATATAATTATTTTATCAAGGTGCAGGGAGGTTTCCCTAAGCACATACGCAAAGGATCCGTGAGCGTAGCGCCGGTGATGTCAAGCTGAAAGCGGAAGAAGAACGAACCTCCTCATTTTCCGTCTGTAATGCATAAAAAGAGGCTGACGCTTTTTAAATAAATCACTGTGTTTTATAAGATACTGCTCGTTTCAATAAAGCTAAAAGATTTTTCTCGGAAAGATGTTGATTTATCGGGTGATGTAATATATAATGAAACAAAAAGTCGTACAAATCAAAGAATTGAGAGGAAAACGCTGAAACAACGGTTGAAGCATACTCTTGTTACAATACCTGCTCTTGTGCCGGCAGTGATTATTGCGCTGACCGTGAGCGGCCGCGGCGGTCTCGCTCCGGGTGTTTCAGGCACTACGCTCTTTATGCTCCCCAAGAGGAAGAAAAAAAAGAGGCCGCGTAAACAACAAGTTAGTATAAGCCGTCATTTCTGGAAGTGATCGCGAGGGCATGACGCTGGACTCTCACAAAGTGCAGAATAAACGTCTGATGATATCTTTGTGGGATCGCCGCAGTCCGCAAGCGGGCTTCTCAATGACGGAATCATTATAAATCCATTATGAAAGAGGAGAAAATACCATGGCACTTTTTGGCAAAAAGAATAAGGGCGCGAAATCGAGTTTGGGCGGCGGCAGCCATCTGAAGATCTCGGTATCAAACGACGGAGCGGAATACACCATCACGCTCGAGGGAAGACTCGACACCATTACCTCTCCCGACCTTGAAGCTAAGATCAATGAAGTCGTCGGCGACGCAAAGAAACTGACTCTGGATCTTGCTAAGCTCGAATACATCTCCAGCGCGGGATTGCGTGTTCTGCTCGGCGCTCTGCAGGCTATGGAGGGCAAGGGAGATATGGTCGTGCGCAATATTAGTCAGTCTGTGCGCGAGGTGTTCGACCTCACCGGCTTCAGCAATTTGTTCAACATCGAATAAGCAAAGTATCTGATACATACCATTTGACGGCAGGGGTCGCGGTACGGCGATATCTCTGCCGATCATATTCGAGATACAACGGAGAGAACTTATGATAATAAAACTAAAAGATATAAGAATCTACGGGTTGATCTTTACCATAGCGGCGACCATTGTGGTTATAGCGCTCAGCGCTCCGTTCTTCATCGAAGAAAGATTGCAGCCGTATCTTTATAATGTAGGCGTAGATTCGATAGGAGCCTTGATCTGCGCGGCGCTGTTTTACGGTTGTATGAGGCAGGACGGAAGCGGAATCAAGTATTTCAGGATCCTGATCATTTTGGTGTGCGCCAGCTTCGTTATCAACGAAGCGGCATGTTTTTCGGCGTTCGTGCCCGAGATGAAGACGCTCTGCTTCGTTTTCTGTATGCTGAGCAAGCTGACAGACCTTGCGATGATCTACCTCTTCTATATGTACGTCAGAGAAACGCTCGGTTTTGAGGGAAAACTCGCAAAGATCGCGAAAATACTTATCCCTGTTACGCTGATCGTTCAAGCGATTTTTTTGCTTGCCAACATCATTACACCTGTTACCTTTACGGTTGACGCTGCCGGTATATATCAGAGTACGGGTATCAGTTTGACGGAAGATATCGCCTTAGCTGTGACGTCCGTTCTTACAACCATTTTGATAATTTTTTCACATAATCCTTTTAACCAAAAAGCGGCTGCTTTGACTTTTATCTTCTTACCGCTTATCGAATACGCCATGATAGAAGCAGGCTTCGGCGAAGCCAGCCAGTACGGGATCGTTCTGATGTCGCTGATCATCATGTACTGTGTGATCTCCAACGTCAAGAGCAGAAAGCTGGCAGCAACCGAGACCGAACTCAATATGGCTACCGAGATACAGGTAGGCAGCCTGCCCACAGCCTTTCCGGATCGCCCGGAGTTTGATCTTTACGCTTCCATGGATCCGGCGAAGGAGGTCGGCGGAGATTTCTATGACTTCTTTATGATCGACAATGATCATCTCGCAATCGTGATAGCGGACGTATCCGGCAAGGGCGTTCCCGCGGCGCTGTTTATGATGTCCTCGAAGATCTATATCAACGACCATGCTACGATCGGCGGCTCTCCGGCAGAGATACTCGGAAGAGTCAACAAGCTGGTCTGCGCGAATAACAATGCTAATATGTTTGTGACGGTTTGGCTGGGTATCCTCGAGATCAGCACCGGCAAGCTCACTTCCGCGAGCGCCGGTCATGAGTATCCGATGATAAACACTGACGGTAAATATGAAATACTGAAGGACAAGCACGGTCTGGCGATCGGCGCCATGGAATTTGCCAGGTACACAAACACCGAGATACAGCTCAAGAAGGGCGACAGTATCTTTGTCTACACCGACGGCGTTGCAGAGGCGACAGACGCGAACAACGAACTGTTTGGCACGGAACGCACCGTGGACGCCCTAAATGCCGTTCCCGCGGAAGCTTCGCAGAAGGATGTTCTGGCAGGCGTGCGCGCCGCAGTCGACGCCTTTGTCAAAAAAGCGCCGCAGTTCGACGACCTTACAATGGTCGGATTGAAATACAACGGTCCTCAATAGAATACCCAAGCGTAGGAATGGCGATGCAGCCCATTATCGGCACCTGCTTCGGAGAAAAGAATCATAAGCTCATCAAAAGAGTTATGAGATCAGGCATAAATATGATACGCTTTTCACGAACATAAAAAGATTTATAAGAGGATAAAACATGAATGTATATGATTTTGACGGAACGATATTTCCTACTGATTGTTCGATAGGCTTTTTTATTTGGTGCATGAAACGGCACCCTAAGCTTTGTTTCACCTTTGCTCCTAAGGTTGTAAAGAATCTGATCAAGCGTAAAATGGGGAAAATTCCTGAATATCTTATGCAGCGCGAGTTTTTTTGCTATCTGACGCTGATCGATGATTTTGAAGAACAGATCGAGCGGTATTGGGATAAAAATGAGAAGAAGATAGCCCCGTGGTATCTCAAACAAAAAAGACCTGACGATCTTATTATCAGCGCGTCGCCCGACTGCATCATAGGACCTATCGCAAAAAGGCTCGGCGTTAACTTCATGGCGACGGAGTTTAACCGTAAATACGGGGTGTTCCTGAATAATCTGATGTACGCGCAGGAGAAGGCGCAGTACATGATCGACCACGGCTTTCCTAAGATTGATAATTTTTATTCCGACTCTCTTGCGGATATGCCGCTTGCGCTGTGTGCCGAAAAGGCCTTTTTGGTAAGCAAGAAAGCAAGTACAGTGACCGAGTGGCCGGAGTTGGATGAGGAGACCCTGAGAAAGGCGAAAGAAAAGGTCGACACGGGATGGACAATCCATCTGGAAGAGTAGGATCTTATGTATATCATAATTTATGACTTCGGAACCAGCAGCGTAAAAACCTGTCTGTTTCAAATAGATTCACAAATACATCTTTTAGCCGGGTCAACTGCCGAGTACGGTCTTTATATCTCAGATGACGGAGGCGCTGAACAGGACACTGAGGAATGGTGGGCGGCGCTGTGTTCGACTACGCGTGATGTGTTAAAAAAATCGGGTATAAAGCCCCTCAAGATAGAAGGAATGGCGTTCTGCTCACAGATGCAGGGCTCGGTTTTTGTCGATGAGAACGGCAACGCCCTCAGACGCCCGATGAACTATCTGGATCAAAAGGGCTTTAAGGAATACAAGGAGTGTATGGGGCGCGGCGTCATAAAGGTTTCGGGCTGCAGCCTTTACAAGCTCGTGCGGAATCTGCTCGTCAATTACGCCGGCTCGACCAGCGCAAAGGATCCGGTGTGGAAGTACAAGTGGGTCGAAAACAACGAGCCGGAGGTTTTCAAAAAAGTTTATAAGTGGCTTGACATCGGCGACTATCTTGTGTCGCGCTGTACGGGCAGGATTGTAAGGACTGCCGATACCGCCTTTGCGACCTTCCTTTATGATACACGCAAGGGAAAGGAAGGCTGGAACAAAGGTCTTTTAAAGATGTATAAAGTTAATCCCGACCATATGCCGGAGATCATCGACTGTACGGATTTAGTCGGCGGCCTTACAGAGAAAGCCGCGAAAGATCTCGGGCTCGTTGAAGGGATCCCTGTTTTCGGAGGCGGGGGAGATACCACCTTTGTCAATATCGGCGCCGGATGCACAACGCCGGGAGACACGCATATCTACATCGGAACGTCGGGTTGGGTATCGACCTTTATGGATCATCAGACCGTCGATATCAACGCCATGATAACGGGAGTTCTGTCCGCCAAACACGGTTACTTCAACTATTACGCGGAACTGGAAACAGCCGGAAAATGCTTTGAATGGGTCATGGAGCATCTCGCGCTTGATGAGATCGGCGTTTACCTGAGCAATACCACTGTGGCGGATGATATCGAGAGCCAATATATGAGCCTCTATGATTACCTGTCCGAAGAGGTCAGCAAGGTTCCTCCCGGAGCGAATGGCGTGATCTTTACCCCGTGGATGCACGGCAACCGCTGTCCGTTTGAGGACTCCAACGCGGGAGGAATGTTCTTTAACATCAGGATCGAAAACGGCAAGCGGGATATGATCCGCGCGGTGTTGGAGGGCATATGCTATCACCTGCGCTGGCTGCTGGAATGTTCGGAGAAAAAGGTAAAAACATCCGATATGATCCGCTTTGTCGGCGGTGGGGCTTTGTCTCCCGTTACCTGTCAGATGTTAGCTGATATTACAGGAAGAAAGATAGAAACTGTAAACAACACACAAGAGGTCGGCGCGATCGGAACGGCGCTCGTTGTCGCGGCAGGCGTCAAGGGCGCGGATGTGCTTGAATTATCGCGTCAGCTTGTAAAAGCCAACCAAACCTACGTTCCGAATCTCCAAAACAAAGAAGTTTATGAACGCAACTATAAAGTGTTCAAAAACCTGTACAAGTCCAACGCCTCGAATTATAAAAATATAAACGGAGGTATCAGAAATTGAATAAACGGAAAGAAGCGGTAAGAGGTATCAAATTCGCGCTGTTCTCGGTATCCGCCGGAATCATTGAAATAGTTTCATTCGCGCTGTTGGAGGCTTTTACTCCGTGGCCTTACTGGCCGAAGTATTTGATCGCTCTGGTGCTGTCTGTGCTTTGGAATTTCACATTGAATCGCCGTTTTACATTCCGCGCTTCCGGAAACGTACCCATAGCCATGCTGAAGGTCGCCTGTTTCTATATTGTATTTACACCGCTTTCAACCTTACTGGGTAACTTTCTGGCTGAAAACTGCGGTTGGAACGATTTTCTCGTGACGGGACTGAATATGGCGTTAAATTTGGTATCCGAGTATTTTTACGACCGATATTTTGTGTACAGGAAGACTGTTGACACAAACAAAAAAGCCTTGCCTCATGAAAAGAATAAAGAATAATAAGTTTTGCTCACTTACGCGTTTTATTTGTATACTTATTTTATCAGCTGACGTTTTGTAAGGACGGTGAGAGAATGGTGAATTTGAGAAAAACACGCTCTTTAGAAATTCCGCTGACAATGGAAAACTTTGAAACTGCCTATCAGTTTATTGAACAATGGCTTGCGCAAAACCGGTTTAGCGAAGATAACATCACAGAAACCAAGCTGCTGTTTGAAGCGCTGTTCTGTGATATCATCGAACAGGGCTTTGATCAGAATACCATATTGACGATAAAGGCGCAGCGTACCTTCGGAGAATACAATATCAAGTTCGGCTTTGAGGGTAAATCCTATGTTCCTGTCGAAAAAAATAAGAATAAGATATCGCCCGAATTAAGGATCGTGCAGGCTTATGATGACAAGATAGGCTACAGATACCGGTCGGGCTATAACAGCATCCGCGTAGTCGTCAAAAGGAACTACCGCAGCTCGCTGCTGTACTGCATGATCGGGATCGTGCTGGCGATCCTTGTCTATCTTCCGATAAGCGCGATAATGAGCGCCGATAAGATGGTTGAGATAGATAAAAGCTATATTATGCCTTTGATGACTCAATTCACCAACGCGATGCTGATGGTAGGCGCTCCCGTCACTTTCTTTTCGCTTGTAAAGAATCTGACGGATATATATATCGTTTCGGAAAAAAGCTCTTCGGACAGAAAATTGCAGATAAAGACGATCATTACTTCGGTGATTGCTGTTTTACTGGCGATCGGGACGAGCTTTCTTGTCGCGATCCTCTTGAACTATCGTCAGGGCTACCTTGAAGGAGAGGGAGCGTTTGAAGGAGGAATGACCGCTACACAGTTTATTTCCTCCCTGATTCCGAGCAGCATTTTTGAGCCGTTTGAAACGTATCTTCCATTCCCGATCATCGTCATCGCGCTGCTTACCACATATGTTTTCTGTTCGATCGGAGAATACTTTGACGTCATGCAAAAAGCGGTCAACGTCTGCTTAACATTCTTTTCCAAAATGCTGAATGTCGTGATATTTACCCTGCCGTTCTTCTGCTTTTTGGCGATTCTCTCGTCGCTCTTAACAGACGGCTTTATCAATCTCCTCGTCGTGGTTGAATTTGTCGGTATGGTATTTGTCAGCCTGATCGTGATGGCGGCGTTTTATCTGATACGGCTTTTGATCGGCGGCGTCAAGATCGTTCCGTTCATTAAAAAATTTCCTCCGCTGCTCTGGGAAAACTACAAAATCAATTCAGCCATTGATGCGCTCCCCTTTAATATCAGATACTGTTCAAGGGAATACGGATTTGACAGAACCCGCATCTCGGCAAAGCTGCCGATCCTTGCTCAGACCAATCAGGACGGCAACTGTTATTTGATCATGCTGATCACAATGATTTTTATCAATTTGCTGGGGATCAATGTTTCCCTGCTGCAAATCCTCGGGATCGTGGTTCTCGTTTTATTCCTGTCCATCGGCGCGCCGAACCAGCCGGGGTCGATTTTGATCGGTATGCTGATAATTACCTACTACCTGCAGGCGAACGAGCTGATTTTGGTTGCGATCTATGCCGAAGTCTTTTTTGGAGCTCTCCAGAACGCAATCAACGTAGTCGGAGATATCGTGACGATAGCGATAGAGGAGCAAAAATCACGGAAATCAGCCGTATAGAGGCATTGACGATTAACTGCAAGGAAAAATTCAAGATCTTTTTTGAATAATAATATTCAACAAAGGCTGAGAGACTCCGCTTCCGGAATCTCTCAGCCTGTTTTTATTATATCTTAGCTTTTCTTTTTGAATATCCTGTCGCCGATACGGAATACCATTGGATATACGCCGATGATGATGAAGGTGATCACGCAGTAGCGTATCGATCTGACAGCGAAGGCAAGCGTTGTACCCGAATCAAGGAAGTCCTTGCCGAACGGCAGCTTCAACAGGGTGTTTACAACGAAGTATAAGCCGATGCCGAGGGCGAGCCGCAGTATCCAGCGCAGGACGTTTCGTGTGGTTTCAAACCTTACAAAACGCTCCTCAAACTCTGTCGCAATGATGAAGCCTAAAAGGAAGCCGAAGCCGGTAAAAAAGTCGGTGCTGCGGCAGAAGAACCATCCGGGCACGGTGGTCAGTATCAACAGCGCGTAAAAGACCCGGCGGTTTTTGATCTTTTCCTTTAAGAAGGGAATGAGGAAGATGATCAGAGCGCCTATCAGCCATCCTGCGATCACGTCGGTGGGATAATGCACGCCGAGAGCAAATCGGGAAATACCAACCAGCAAGGGCAGAACGATCCCGAGGATCATCCACACCTTATTCTTTGTATATACGCCGATCCCGGTATACAGCGTCACCGCTTTTGTGGCGTGGATACTGGGGAAGGAATACCCTTGTGCCGAGATGTTGTAGATATCGGCGCTGCTGTCAACAGCTTTCAGGCATTTGATCCCTTCGTTGTCAAAATACGGTCTGCGCCGCAGCGCGATATTTTTGATCATACCGCACAGCGTGACGGCATACAACAGGTTTATACCGACGTGCTTGCCTAACGATTTGTCCCAGCACCAGTACAAAAAACCGATGACCGCCACACAGACAAGATCCTCGCCCAGCATCGTGAACGCGGACGCGACCGCGATGCCGACTGTACCAAGCCACGACTGTATCCACTCCATCAGGGATACTTCCCATTCAAAGTAAAATGTGTTTCCGTCCATTGAGTTTTTCCTCCTTTTTCAGTTACAGATTACTTCTTAAATTCAAAGAAATTCATGTTTTCAAAGCCGGTCGGCAGCGGTATCGTGCACATATATATGAATCCGCAGACCAGAAACACGACTGCGATCAAAAAAACCACTTTCTTGTTCTTCATATCCTTAAAGGTGTTGACGATACCCAGCAGGAACAGCGTCAGCGAATAGATGACGGTCACAAGCAGATAGGAGTCGCCCTTTGAGTTATCGAGTTCTCCTTCCTCCAGCAGCTCCTGCGACTTATCATAATCTTTCTGTGCTGTTTCAAAATACTTTTCCGCCATACCGGGCATATTGAATGGATTGTCCTCGTTGTTTTCTTCCATCCATTTGATACCTTCGCTCAGTATCTCACTCGTGTTCTGATCCTCAAACGACTTGATCTTCTTGCTGATCAGGTCGATTTTTTTCTGATTGCCGTCGATTTTTGCCTGCTCCAGCTCATAGTAATAATCCTTCGCGGTGTTCCACGACATGTAGTCGGCAAGATACAACTGCATGCCGAGATTGTATTCCGCGGTACCCTGCGAAGCCATGCTGTTGCTTTTTGTAAAGTTGATGGACTGGATCCCGCCGTGCAGATGCCCGATCCACGAAGCCCACGCCGAGAGCAGGGTAGTGATACCGAGAAGGATCGCAATGACAGTTTCGAGCCTCTTGGGGGTCAAAATTGTTTTTCTGTCCTTGATCGCGTTGTCCGGAAGAACGCTGCTTTGATCAGATGACTCGTTTATTGCCGGTTTGATTTTTTTGCTTTCCAAATCGATGACCTCCTACTGTACCAAAGCAGACGCTTTTGATGAATTTGGACTATTGTTGAGATCTTTGCCTGTCCTTTTAGCCAAAGCGTCTTTTTCTAATTGCCCTGTCACGGGAAATGATATTGTAATTATAAGTATTATACAATATTTTATTGAACAATACAAGAGTTTTTTGTGATAATTATACGGTGGAATGGCATTTTTGATCCGGCTTTTAAATATCGCCGGAACGGGACCGATCTTAGGCGTTTTGCTGATCGTCATGGCCGGCGACGTGATCGGCGGTCTGCTGACATGGTTCGCCATTTCTCTTGGAGCAACCGGAATTTGGCGATGATCGCGCTTTGTATGGCGGGCTATAAAAGACAGAGTATATTAGCGGTAACAGTTTATCCTGCTGTTGTGACAAAACGCTATAGACAATTCTGATCGATTTTGATATGATAAAGACGGAAACGGAGGGGATCGTTTTGAAAATCAAAAGCATGATCCGATTTTTTCTTTGCATATCACTGTCGTTCGCCGTTTGTGCTTTGTTCTGTGCCTGCGGCAATCAGCCTGACGCCAAACAAAGCGAAACCGTCGCGCAGGAAACAACTGTCGCTCAGGCAGACGCCTCTTTGAGCGAGCACAGAAAAATCATTATCGACACCGATACGGGCGCGGATGACGCTTCGGCGCTTATCCTCGCCGCAAAGCAGAAGAACGTTG
This sequence comes from uncultured Ruminococcus sp., assembly GCA_902767845.1. Taxonomy (GTDB): domain Bacteria; phylum Bacillota; class Clostridia; order Oscillospirales; family Acutalibacteraceae; genus Ruminococcoides. The sequence goes on from CACXIV010000009.1 coordinate 115,050, forward strand.
AAATACTCGGCGTGACGGTATTGGTCGGCAATGTCGATTTGGAGCAGAGCACCAAAAACGCGCTCGCGGCGCTGGAAACAGCGGGATGTGACGCGCCTGTTTACAAGGGCTCCGCCGATACCATTGACGGAACGGTCAAGACCGCGTTCAGCGTGTTCGGCAGCGACGGAATGGGCGACGCAGACCTGATCCATCCCAAAAAGCAGGCGGAGGACGGCGACGCCGTTGACTTTATCATCAATACCGTCAAAAACAACCCGAACGAGGTTGAGATCATCTCGATCGGACCCGCGACGAATATCGCGAAGGCGATACAAAAGGCGCCCGACGATATGAAGAAGGTCAAGAGGATCTGGTCGATGGGAACTGCGGGTCTCGGTCCCGGCAACGCTTCACCCGTGGCGGAGTTTAATGTCTATGCCGACGCACAGGCGTATAAGATCATGCTCGACTCCGGGTTGCCGATCACCGTTATCGGACTTGATATGTGCGACGGCGAGGCGCAGTGGACAGACGATCAGTTCGCGCAGTTAGAGGCGCTGAACGATACTGGCAGATTTGTAGCCGCGTCCTTCGGCAAGATCCGTGAGTTTTACAAAGACAACGGAAGCGAATCCGTGATGAACTGCGACACTCTGGCGATGATGTGCGCGCTATGTCCCGGCTTTGTAAAGAGCTCCGTCAACACCCACGCGAGCTGTATTACCGAACAGGGCGAGACCTATTCGCAGGTGATTTTTTACAAAGAGGGCTTTACCTATGACACGGTCAAAAACGATTTTGACTATCATGCAGCTCTGGTCACCGATGTGGATAAACCGGCGTATTTCAAGAACTTTGCGGAAGCGATCAGGTAAACATACTCGCGGCGGTCATACTGTACGCCGTCCGATCGCTCTCGTACGCAGAAACACGAACAATCATTTATTGATCTGCGGCTGCACGAATACCGACAACATTCAGCCGTCAAAAACGGAGAGCGGCGGTTTTTAGAGCGAGGACGACAGTGGCTCGATGTTTAGACGGCGTTTGACTCGGAGGATTACTGCGCCGGACCGGAAAGCACAGACCCTCGGTATGAATCGCCCGCAAAAAATGAGGGCTGCTTTTCTACAGCCTTTTTTCGGTGCAAGCCTTCCAGGGCTTTGCCTGAGTATATGGTAAAAAAACAGCGTGCAAGCGACGTTTTGTCAATGCTTACACGCTGTTTGATTTGTGAAAGTCCGCGTTCAAATCTCAATGCTCGTACGCGGATATTGTATAAGAAAATTCAAATCATGTAATTCACAGTATTTAGCGGTCTTAAAGAATGCCGCAGCGGTATTTTCTATTATATGGGGCATGCCCCCGATAGGACGGTTCAGCGGAGAGAAGAAATTATCCCAGTGAACGGGAATAACCAGTTTTGCGCCGGTTTTTTCTATAGTTTCCCTGAAGAATGTTTTTTCCGTATCGGGATCCGCTTTTGCAAGACCCGCAACGCCGAGAAATAAGACATCGGCACGGATATCATCAAACTGCCCTTCTATGTAATTGAAGCTGGGACGGATCAGGATCTTCTTTTCTTTATATTCTATATAAAAATCGTAAGAGCCGCCTTCTTTATAGTCTCTTAATCTTGCCGGCTGTGTCAGAGGTTCTCTGATCGGTTCGCCAAGGTCATTATTGAGTACCGTCGGTTTGGAATGTATGGATTTCAGGATAAGGATCTTATAGTCTCCTATATCAAAGATATCGCCGTGTTTGAACACTGAAATGTTCTCTGCCGAAACGCCTCCTCCCAAAGCGACGTTTTTGGCGGACTCGCTTCCGTAAATCCCGGCGCCGCATTTTTGGGCTATATAAGGAGCGTCCATAACATGATCGTGATGCGTATGGGAAATAAAAACCGCGCGAAGTCTGTCGATATGGTGCAGACTGATGATCTCGTCACATAAAGTCCTGTTTGTGCTCTCCTTTACTCCTCTTATATATTTGCTCAGTGACGGGCGCGTGATATGGGCGTCAAAAAGGATCTGATCCTTGCCGTCATCAAATAATAATGTTGTTGTTCCCCAAAAAGTTACTTTCAACATGGTATGTTAACTCCTTCATCTTTGCAAATCCCGATCTGTTGAAATAATTATACCATGAAAACCCGCGCTTTACAATCAAAACCACCTGTTCAACGGGTGGTTTTGATTTTGGATCGGCTGAAAATATCCTTCGCGACAGCGCTTGTGGACAAAATCTGATTTTTCTGCTATCATAAACGCAGAACAAAAATGCTTAGGAAGTGAAATTATTGTGGCTGAAATAAAGCTTGTTCCCCTGCATCCCGACGACAGAGAACGATTTATACTCGACAATCAGGAGGCGTTCAATTACGGAGCGCTGGAAGAATTTGGGCTGCGCGACGATCATTTTGAAGAGGACGGAGAGATAATCTCCCGAAAAACAATAGAGCAGTGCATTGACGGCGGCAACGCTTACCGAATTGTTTGCGACGGACAGAAGCTCGGCGGCGTGATTTTGAAAATCAGCGGCGATCACGGCGAGCTCGAGATCCTGTTCGTATCTCCGAAGGCTCACAGCAAGGGTATCGGTTACGCCGCTTGGTGCGAGGTCGAAAGAATGTTTCCGCAGGTCAAGGTCTGGAGTACGATTACGCCGTATTTTGAAACCCGTAATATCCATTTCTACGTCAATCGCTGCGGCTTTCATATAGTTGAGTATTACAACAGCCGCCATCCGATGTCGAATGAGCCTGACAGCGGCGTTGACGAGCAGTTCCCCGACGGAATGTTCAGATTCGAGAAGCGTATCGGAGAATCATAATCAAATACCGATTTTCGCTTTTGACCGCGGAGAATTGCGGACAAACGGAGTTTTTTCTGTTATTATTAAGACATTGAGATACTGATTTCAGTTAATCAAAAAAGTAATATTACCGGGAGGTTATCAAAATGTTAGAGATCGGCACACAGGCGCCTGAGTTTACCCTGCCCGACCAAAACGGCGAGCAACATTCGTTGGCGGATTACAGAGGACAGAAGGTCGTTTTATATTTTTACCCGAGGGACAACACCCCCGGCTGCACCAAGCAGGCTTGTTCGTTTGGCGAGCTTTATCCGCAGTTCCGCGAAAAGGGCGCGGTCGTGCTCGGAGTGAGCAAGGATTCCGTAGCTTCGCATAAAAAATTCGAGGAGAAATACGGCCTGCCGTTCACGCTGCTTTCCGACGTTGATAAAGCGGTCATTCAGGCGTATGACGTTTGGAAGGAAAAGAAAAACTACGGCAAGGTCAGCATGGGTGTGGTGCGCACGACCTATTTGATCGACGAAAACGGCGTTATCGTCAAAGCCTTCGGCAAGGTCAAGGCGGCGGAGAATCCCGCTCAAATGCTTGGCGCGCTCGAATGAGGATCATGGCTTCTTCGGTTTGATTTAAGTATACTTATAAGGAGAAGGTAAATGATCAGGAATAAAAAAATGCTTACATTTAACCTCGGCGTGCTGTTGGCGATCATTATTTCCGTGGCTGTCGTGATCGCCGGAAGCGGACACTACACCCTGCACACAAACTCGTTTTCAGGTAATCAGGTCGAGCCGTTCGTTGAGATCAGCTGTAGCAATGACGGGGTCGTTGAGCTTTCGGATTACTACATGAAGGACGGCGAGCTTATCATCGAGTTTGACGCTGTCGGCAAGGGCGAAACGAATGTCAAAATCAGACGCCGATTCTACAGCGACTTTGATTATTTCATTGAATCTGAGCGTACCCTCAACGTAGGGCTGTTTAATATCATTACGGACGAAACGAACGGCGAGTTCAATTTCAACGGTTATCTGACCGTTTCCAATACCGTAGTCGGCTTGCTGATCTTCACGTGGATAATGATGCTTTGGATGTTCATTGATTATCGCAGAAAAGGCGATTTTTGCTATAAGATGATCGCCTGCGGCGGCGTCAGCATCTATTGTATGGTGCTGTCGGCGTTTTTGATCTACAAGCTGCTCAACAACGGCGTTAATTCGTTCCGGATTTTTCTGCAATATATCAGAGATATCGGAATGTACCTTTTACTTACGCTCACGCCCGTAATGTTCGTGCTCTCGATATTGCTGTCCGTCAGCAATATCTGGCTGATGCGCCATGAGAGCAGGCGACTGTTAAACGCGCTCGGTATCGCCTTTGGCATACTCTGGTTTATCGGAACGGCAAATACGGTCGGCAGCGAGACGGTTGGGCTTATCAATATTTGGAACTTCCCTCACGGCAATATAATCAAGAACAGCCTGGTTTATATCATCTGCTATTTTGAGTGCATGTTCCTTTCAACGGTAGTCTGTTCCTTCCTGTCGGCAAAATACCTTCCGGCTCGCGACCGTGACTACATCATCATCCTCGGCTGCGGTATCAACCGCGACGGAACGCTCATGCCGCTGCTAAAGGGCAGGGTAGACAGCGCGATTCGCTTTGAAAAGGAACAGGCGGAAAAGACCGGCAAGCACGCGGTGTTCGTGCCCTCGGGCGGTCAGGGAAGCGACGAGATCATTCCCGAAAGCGAAGCCATGGCGCGCTATCTTGTCAGTCAGGGTATCCCCGAGGAGCAGATATTGCAGGAAAACAAGAGCACGAACACCTTTGAGAATATGCGGTTTTCCAAGGATGTTATCGAAAAGCACGGCGGCGATATCTCAGAAAAAAACGTCGCCTTCGCAACGACCAATTACCATATTTTCAGAGGATATATATTGGCTAAGAAAAACGGCTTTAAGGCGAAGGGTATTTCCGCGAGGGCGAAGATTTATTTTTTCCCCAACGCTTTCCTCAGGGAGTTCGTCGGTCTGCTGGCAGAGCAGAAGTGGAAGCACCTCTCGGTAGTCGCCTTGCTGCTGGTTCTGTTTATCGGCTTGCCTTATCTGCTTTGGGGATAAGCTGTTTGAACCGATACAGCGCCGTATCGGGAAGATCTTTATAAATAAATAAGGAATAGCCTTATGCGTAAATTAAAAAAATCAGTCAGCATACTGCTGTCGGCAGCGATCGCAACCGGCGTTTTCGCGATCGTTCCGATCAGCGCGAGCGCCGAAAGCGCTGCGCCGGAGCTAAAGAACGGCACCTATGTGCCTAATCAGGCGGTCGTTTTGTTCAGGAAGAGCGCTCTCGACGACTAAACCGTTGCGGACAAGGACGATTCTCAGCCGCTGGGTGATTCCTTCGGCGATATGATGGACGCCTCCTCGTCTGAGAATGAGGCTCTCTGCGCCGCGGATGACGAGATCGAGATCCTTAAAAGAAGCCTCGGCAATGATTTTGTTCTTGAGGATACGGTCGTTTTCGAGGAGCCCGTATCAGCCGACAACAAGGGCGGCGAGCCCTTGGGCGCCGGCAGTGACGAGACAGCTTCGGACGGTCTGACGATCGCGCTGGTATCCTCCGATAAATATGATACCGCCGAGCTTATCGAAAAGCTCGGAAAAAACAGGAATATCGCAAAGGCGGAGCCGAATTACATTTACCGTTCAAATGCGTTTGATGACTATTCGCTAAACGACGAATACAGCAGCTACCTCTACCATGTGAACTCTCCGGCGGCGAAGAACACGGACGGCGACAGCGTAGACGACCGCGGCACTGACCCCGAAAAGGCGCTGTTGGTCAACGCTTCTTCCGGCTGGAAGAAGGTAGCTGATACCGACAACGAGGTCGTTGTAGCCGTTATCGACGGAGGCGTGCTCGATACCCATGAGGATCTTAAGGAAATGATGTGGACAAATCCCGGCGATATCTCCGATATTTTTGATAGCGTTATTGATCTGCTCGGCGAGGACGGAGTGATCTCCTACATAGCCGCCGGAAACGACGGAGAAAACAACGACGCTCTTCACAAGGTCCCGTCCAACACCGACAGCGAATACGCGATCAGCGTCGGATCGGCTGATATCAGCGGAAAACCGTCGGCGTTTTCCGATTACGGCAAAACCGAGCTTACCGACCGTCAAAAGAAACTTGCCGACGTTAACGGCGACGGCATCGCGGACGTTCTCGACGCGTTTGAAATACAAAAAATCACTGTAGAAAAAAATAAAACCGCTTGAGTTTGATTTTTCGCGAAAAAATCTAAAGTCTTTATGATAACGAGTCTCCGTTTGTTTAACGGGGACTCGGGCTTTTTAGGAATATTTGCCGATGAATTTGTGAACCTTGACATGCTAACGACTGTTAGCTATAATAAAAATAATCTCTGATCGCAGCAAAAGCGTTTTCGTATGACCTAAAAACAGGCGTTTTTTGCTGTGACACGCTTCGTATCACGGATGTGACGGAGCGGTTCTTTGCTTTTTTTGACCTGTCTGCTACTTTCAAATCAGGGTACGGCAAATCCGCCGCGCCGCTTTTTTTGAAGGAAGGACAGATATCATGAAAGCTAAAAGAGAATTATTTTTCGGCGTCGGCATGCTTGCGGCGTTTGTACTGTGGACTGTTATGATAATGAGCGTTGACGTACGGAATGTAGGGCAGAGGGGTACGGCGGTCGGCTTTGCCGGGTTCAACACATGGTTCCATCAAATTACGGGAGCTGATATGCGCCTATATGTTGTCACCGACTGGCTGGGGTTTGTTCCGATCGCGATATGTATCGGCTTCGGCGTTTTCGGACTTGTTCAGTTGATACGCCGCAAAAGCCTGTTCAGGGTCGATTTCGATATCCTGCTGTTGGGAGTATATTATATTCTGGTTATCGCCGGGTATCTGGTGTTTGAGATGATACCGATCAACTACAGACCGATACCGATCGACGGTCATATGGAGGCTTCATATCCGTCCTCAACTACGCTGCTGGTGTTGTCGGTAATGCCTTCGCTGATTTTGCAGATCAAACGCAGGTGCCAAATAAAAGCAGTCAGGCTCATTGTATACGTGTTCTCGGTATCGTTTTCTGTATTTATGGTGATCGGCAGGCTGATTTCGGGCGTTCACTGGGCGACGGATATAATCGGCTCGGTGCTGTTGAGCTTTGGATTATTCGAGCTTTATCACGCCGCTGTTCTGTTTACGGATAAGAGGGTAAAAAATGGAATTTAACGAAAAATTACAGGAGCTAAGGAAGGGCAGAGGACTGACTCAGGAGGAGCTCGCGAAAGAGCTTTTCGTATCGAGAACCGCGGTATCAAAATGGGAATCGGGTCGGGGATACCCTAATATTGATTCTCTGAAAGAAATATCGCGATTTTTTAAGGTGACGATCGACGAGCTTATCTGCCCCGATGAGATCATCAAAGCGGCAGAAAATGAAAAAAGGGAAGCTATCGGCAAATACACCGCGCTCATCTGCGGCATGCTCGATATCCTGACGTTGCTGCTGCTTTTTATCCCGGTGTTCGGGAACGGCGAAAAATCCGCCTCAGTGCCGCTGTTCGGCTTGACCGAGACCGCGGTATATATCGCGGCGGCGTATTATGCCGTGATCGGGCTGACGGTGATAAACGGCGTGTGCGCGGTGATCATAAGCCGATTTGACAAGCCGGTGTGGAATAAACACCGCTTGATGACCGGCGCGGCGCTATCCGTAATCGCGGTGTTTTTGTTTATCATCACGCGTCAGCCGTACGCGGGTATCATCTGCTTTACTATACTGATAATCAAGGGATATATGATATTCAGAAGCCGTAAAAACGGATAATGAGGAATTTATATATTTTAAAAAACAGGCAGGAGGATGTATGGTTACGGAAACCGGTTTCATTATAAGAAAATACGAGATAAAAGATCTGGAACAAATGATAACTATCTGGAACGAGGTCGTTTCGGAAGGGATAGCCTTTCCGCAGGAAGAGCTGCTGGACGCTGAAACGGGAGCAGAGTTTTTCTCGTCGCAAAGCTACTGCGGAGTTGCCGTCAGCGGCGAAAGGGTTTACGGCTTATATATCCTTCACCCGAACAATGTCGGAAGATGCGGACATATCTGCAACGCGAGCTACGCTGTGTCGTCTGACAGCAGAGGAAAGCATATCGGCGAAAAGCTCGTTCTGGACTGTATCAAAACCGCGAAGGCCATCGGCTTTACCGTTTTGCAGTTCAACGCCGTTGTTGAAACGAATATTCACGCCAGACATCTATATGAGAGGATCGGCTTTACTCAGCTCGGAGTTATTCCGAACGGCTTTAGGATGAAGGACGGTCATTTTGAAAATATCTGTCCCTATTATATTGAGCTGTAGCCGTCATTACAGCCTGATCCTCGGCATAATTTGCATCTTAGCCGTGATTTTTGCACCTTACCGCAAATCGGTTGAAATATAAAAATCTATAATATATACTATGTCCATAACATTCAGAAAGGATTTGAATTTATGGGCATTTTATTTTTTGTATTATTCGCGTTAGCGGAGATCACACTGGTCGTACTCACATTTACAAAATATAAAGATAAAGCCGATTGGCTTAAAAACCGCGCGATCGTAAGAGGAGCGGAGGCCGCCTTGCTCTCAGCGATCATTCTTTTTCCGACTGTAAATATGAAATGGCGCTTCTTTATGGCTTTTGGCATCTTAGCCGCGCGCTTCATCTTCGACGGCATCATGTGGCTCGTAAAGCGCAAAAAAGCTTCGGGCTTAAAGAAAAAGGGCTGGTCGGTCGTGAATTGCGTTCTTTCGGTAACGCTTATCTTCACCGCGCTCGCTCCGGCGTTTATCTTCACAAACTACAACGGACTCCCTGCAACGGGAGAGTATAAAGTAAAAGAAGCTTCGGCGATCCTTGTTGACAGAAGCCGCGCCGATCCCTTTGAAAGCGACGGCTCGTTCCGCGAGGTTCCCGCGCACTTCTATTATCCCGAAAACGCCGACGGAAGCTTTCCGCTTGTCATTTTCTCTCACGGTGCGTTCGGTTATTATCAGAGCAATTTCTCTACCTATGCCGAGCTTGCGAGCAACGGATATGTTGTTGCCGCGCTCGACCATCCGCACCACTCATTCTTTACAACTGATACAGCAGGCAAGACCGTGACCGTGGACGCCGATTTCATTGAGGATGTCCTAAAGGTAAGCGAGGATACGCCGGACGAGGAAGTATTTGAGCTATCGCAGGATTGGCTAAAGCTCAGGGTCGGTGATGAGAACTTCGTTCTTGATACGATCAAGACCGCCGGAAAAACATCACAGCTCGACGATTCATGGAATACTGACGATCCGGACGCTGTTTTGTATGTGCTTGCTCATACCGATACCGACAAAATCGGCTTGATGGGTCACTCCCTCGGCGGAGCAACAGGCGTGGCTTTGGGCAGAGAGCGCGATGATATTGACGCTGTCATTGACCTTGACGGCACTATGCTCGGCGAGATGGTCGCCGTTGAGAACGGAAAAACCGTGTACAATTCCGAGCCTTATCCGGTTCCCGTCCTTGATTTTACAAAGGGAACGGATTATAATAGCAGAGGACAATATAAGGACGAGCATGGTTATCCTTATGTAAACGAGTATGTTACGGATAACGCCAAGGACAGCAAAACCGTTGTTTTCAATGGCGCAGAGCATATGGATTTTACCGACCTTCCGCTGATCTCTCCCTTCCTTGCGAATATGCTCGGCAGCGGCGACGTTGACCACGAGCAAACTCTTAATACGGTCAACGGTATCGTTCTTAACTGGTTCGACTACTATTTGAAGAACGAGGGAACGCTTGATATACAAGCCGAATACTGATAATGCAAACAAAGATAACAAAAATCGACCCGGATAAACCCGAATTACTTGAGATCCACTGTCATTCCGTCAGCGACGAGGTGCGCGAGATCGTCGCCTTTGTCAAGTCAAGACAGGGTCAGCTCACCGCCACCGCTGACGAAAGACAGTATGAAATAGCGATAACCGATATTTTCTATATCGAATCCGTCGACAACAAGACGTTTATCTACACCAAAGGCAAGGTGTACGAGTCAAGACAAAGACTGTATGAGCTCGAGGAAGTGCTGAAAAACAACCGTTTTCTCAGGGTTTCCAAATCAACGGTGCTGAATCTGATGAAGGTGAGCGCGATCAAACCCGCGCTCAACAGCCGTTTTACCGCCGTGCTGTTCTCGGGCGAACAGATCGTTATTTCAAGAAAATATGTGCCTGCGCTTAAAAAGGCGCTGAAAGGAGAAGCGTGATGGCTTTCAAAAGATTTTTGGTGCTCCATCTGCAATTGTACTGCGTGCTGGTCACGCTGATATTTGCCGCGAGCTATATTGTCGGAATGATCTTCGCGCCGGAACAGAACATCAGTTACTCTCAGCTTGTCGGTCCCTTTATTCTTGCCGGACTGTGCGTGCTGCCGACTTTTATTACCTATTTCCGCAAGGAACCCACCTTAAAGCAATTCATTATCCGCAGTGTCATTCAGCTGGCGGTAATAGAGGTTATCGTGCTGTTTTTTATCCAACCACCCGAGAACACAATCGCAGCGCTGTTTTATCTGCTGATCGGCGCGATAGTTCTTGTGATTTATGTTCTCGCGAAGCTTACGGTATGGCTCAATAAATATTTGCAGTCAAAAAAGCTTACCGAGCAGCTCAGAGATTTTCAGGCTAACGAAAGCCCCTGATGACCGCGATCCGCGCCGGTAGGACGATATCCATATTTTAAGAAAAAAATTTGCCGTAAAACTTGCGTAATCGAGAATTATGTGTTATAATACTCGAAGTGAGCTTGATTTACGGCGTTTTTTTGCCGATCAAAGTCCTTTGACTGTTAGCTTGCGGTTTATTAATTCAATATTCGGAGACGTATCGAAGTGGTCATAACGGGACTGACTCGAAATCAGTTGTACCTTCGGGTACCGTGGGTTCGAATCCCACCGTCTCCGCCAAAAAACGGCACGCTTCGGCGTGCCTTGTTTTTTGTGCGGAAACGGCGGGATTTGAACAGCCCGTTAAGAAAACTTCACAGTGTGAAGTTTTTAGGGCGCCGAGATAAACACGCAGGTTTACATAACACACGCCGCATAAAACGAGCTGTAACATAACACATTACGCAAACGTCCACCGTCTCCGCCAAAAAACGGCACGCTTAGGGTGTACTTCATAAGGAAGTTACACCCTAACGGGCGGCTCTTGTAAATCTAATGTTATTATAACTACGGCACGGCTCAATGCTATGCCGTAGTTTTCTTTGTGTTATGCAGACTTTTGTCTGCGCTGTTTCATATGGGCTTGGAAGTCCCTTTCAAATTCATCGGGCGTTTGGATATTGATGATGCCGACGCCCTTGTAATGGATTTCGATCATCTGATATCGTTTCCCGTCGAGATAGCGTGGCGACGATACGACTATCTTTTGGATAAATTCATTGACAAGCTCAGGCGTTAATTCTGTTGGATTGGTAACCTTCTTTACTTTGGCGATGAATTTCTGCTAGTTTTCGGTCTTGTCGGTTTCGCTTGTCAGATAGGCTTCAAGCTCAGGTATCTTCGCCTTTAGCTCCTTCTGCTCGGTTTCATACCGTTTGCTGAACATTTCAAAGCGTTCGTCTGAAATCTTTTGTGAGACATTATCTTCATAAATTTTTAAGATAATTCTTTCTCGTAGACTTGAACATTCAGAAATACTCTCTGCATATTCTCAAGCACCAGTTTGTAGATTACCTTTTCCCTGATGTAATGGGCTGAACACACATCGGAGTTTTTGCGGTACGACGAGCAGAAGAAGTACGCCTGACTTTCTTTGTAATTGTTAGTTGCACTGTAGTAAAGCTTTTCTCCGCAGTCTTCACAGTAAACCAATCCCGAAAACATACTGACGATTCCTGTCCTTGTCGGCTTTCGCTTGTTCTTGCGCAGCTCTCTGACAAGTTCAAAGGTTTCTCTCTCGATGATCGCCGGATGCGTGTTTTCAAATATCAGCCATTCTTCGGGTGGAAGCTCGACCTTCTTTTTGTTTTTGAAGGATTTGCGCTGGCTGCGAAAGTTGACCGTATCTCCGCAATACTCTTGTTTACTAAGAATGGAAGCAACCGTGTCAGCACTCCAATGGTACGGTACGCTCGGCGGCTTGCCGCAGTTTCTCCCAATGCTGATCCAGTATTCCGTCGGAGTCATCACTTCATCGGCTTTAAGCTGTTTGGCAATCTGCGATGGTCCCATACCCGATACGCACATCTTGAATATATGCCTGACAATTTCGGCGGCTGGTTCATCTATGATCCATTCGTCTTTGTTTTCAGGATTTTTCATATATCCAAACGGCGGATTGGTGGTCAGAGGTTTGCCTGCTTTACC
>CACXIV010000010.1 GCA_902767845.1 uncultured Ruminococcus sp.
TACGGTGTTGCCGCGTTGGTCGTGCTGTCATTTCGACCAAGCGAAGCACGTGGAGAAATCCCCCTGTCGTTGCGCTGACCTTTGTAAATCATAGCATACATTTCCTTTACATTGTAGGGGAGCACCCATGTGTGCTCCCGCGGATAGGAAACGCATTTTTCCCGAATGATAACGCGGCTGACAGGAAAGAGCGCCTTGACGGGCGGACATTTCAGTCCGCCCCTACGGTGTTGCCGCGAAGCTCGAAATCATAACAAACATTTCCTTTACATTGTAGGGGAGCACCCATGTGTGCTCCCGCGGATAGGAAACGATTGTTTTCCAAATTATATCGCGGTTACAATCGTAGGGGCGAGCAGTGCTCGCCCGCGGATAGGAAACGCATTTTTTCCGAATGATAACGCGGTCTGATAGGAAAGAGCGCTTTGACGGGCGGACATTTCAGTCCGCCCCTACGGTGTTGCCGCGTTGGTCGTGCTGTCATTTCGACCAAGCGAAGCGCGTGGAGAAATCCCCCTGTCGTCGCGCTGACCTTTGTAAATCATAGCATACGTTTCCTCTACAATCGTAGGGGCGAGCAGTGCTCGCCCGCGGATAGGAAGCGATTGTTTTCCGAATTATATCGCGGTTACAATCGTAGGGGCGAGCAGTGCTCGCCCGCGGATAGGAAACGCATTTTTTCCAAATGATAACGCGGCTGACAGGAAAGAGCGCCTTGACGGGCGTGCAATGCACGCCCCTATGAATTATACCGAAAACTCTTTGCTTAAAAAACGGGCGGACATTTCAGTCCGCCCCTACGGTGCCGACCTTACAATAAAAACACTTAACTCATAACTCCGATATGTCATATTTTCACCCTCTCCCAAATATACTTATTACATAAAACAAAAAGGAGAGATAAATATGGAGTTTAATTCGGATAGCCGATCGTTTTGCCTGCCTGTCACGGTGCTCGACACGGTTGCCGAACAGCTTGCCGACCTTGATCTGACGCTTCCCGATTATTGTCCGGATATCGAAAAGATCCTAAAGTGCACCCTCGTCCCGAAGATACGGACAAAGTCGCTTTCGGGCGGTCAGCTTCAAATAGACGGAAGCTGTGATATCAGCGTGCTGTACGTCGAGAGCTTCAACAAGACGATCCGCTGCTGCGAGCAGAGCGTGGATTTTTCTCAGAGCTTTTCGGTGCGCGACGCCGCGGATTGCTTTGCCGTACTCACAAAAACAAAGCCCGAATACATAAACTGCCGCGCGCTCAGTCCGCGCAGGCTTGTTATGCACGGAGCGTTCTCGCTTTACGTAAAGGTGCTTTCCGCGCGGAAAACCACGCTTTTTACCCCTGCCGACGGCTCGCTTGAGCTGCTCACAAAGGATGTGGGCTGCGCCGATCTGACCGCGTTTTGTCAGGAGCAGTTCGCTGTAAGCGAGGAGATATCCGTCGCCGACAAGCCGCGGATCGACTGTATCCTTTATTCCTCCGCCGGCGCGTCAGTGACCGACCTGAAGGCGGTCACCGGCAAGCTCATGGTCAGCGGAGAGATCAGCCTGAAGATTTTTTACCTGTCCGACGTCGAGAGCGGAACCACCGCGAAGCTCGATTATATCCTGCCGTTCAGCCAGATAGTCGACTGCGAGGGCGTAGACGAGAACACGCGCAATATAGTCGGCTGCGACGTGATGAGCTATGACGTCAGGCTTAAAAGCGACATGCTGTCCGACAAGCCTGCCGTGGCGTTCGACTGCAAGCTCTGCCTTACCGCCGAGGGCTGGCTCCCCGGCAGCAAGGAGGTCATCACCGACGCCTACTCCACCGAGTTCGCCACCGTTCCTCAGTTTGAGAGCCTAAAAACGGCGGCGGAGGTCAACCCTGTCTCGGAGAGCTATATCGAAAAGCTCACCGCCTCGCTCGACGACGGCAGGATATCAAAGATACTCGACATCTATTCCGACAGCGTGACCCTTGACGTTAGGCAAAAGGACGGCGGCGTGAACGTCGGCGGCAAAATCAACCTCTGCGTGGTCGCCCTCGACGACAAAAGCTTCCCGATATTTATCGAGCGCTCCTGCGAATATTCCCACACGCCCGAAGCCGGACGCGGCTGCAACGATATGATACTGCCGCGCGCGAGGGTGTCGGGGATAAGCTTCCGCCTTTCCGACGACAGCACCGCCGAGATACGCTGCGAGCTAAAGCTCACCGGCGGAGCGGTAAAAAATGAATGTACAAGGGCGGTCAGCGGAGTCGAGGTGCTCGAGGATAAGCCCGTGGCTCAGGACAACTGCGCGCTCACGCTGTACTATGCCTCTCAGGGCGAGAACCTGTGGGAGATCGCCAAGGCTCACAACACCGGGCTCGAGCCCCTGCTCAGGGAAAACTCGCTCGAAGGCGTGACCCTCGACAGCGCCCAAATGCTGTTGATACCAAAGGTTTAAGGAGGCGGAAGCATGGAGGAGAGAAACGTATACCGCGACATCTCGCGCCGCACCGACGGCGACGTGTATATCGGGGTGGTCGGCCCCGTACGCACGGGAAAGTCGACCTTTATAAAAAGATTTATGGACTCGCTCGTTTTGCCCAACATCGGCGACGAGAGCGTTTACCGCCGCACGGTCGACGAGCTTCCGCAGTCGTCCGCAGGCAGAACCATCATGACCACCGAGCCTAAGTTCATCCCCGAGGAATCGGTCGAGGTCGAGCTCGGCGACAACGTGACCTTCAAGGTCAGGATGATCGACTGCGTGGGATATATCGTTGACAGCGCCCTCGGCCACAGCGAGGAGGACGCTCCCCGAATGGTCAAGACCCCGTGGTCGGACTCGGAGCTCCCCTTTGAGGAGGCGGCTGAGATCGGCACCCGAAAGGTCATCACCGATCACTCGTCGGTGGGGCTCGTGATAACCACCGACGGCTCGTTCAGCGAGATCCCGCGCGAGGATTATATCGACAGCGAGCGGCGTGTGGTGGGCGAGCTCAAGGCGATCAACAAGCCGTTCATCGTGCTGCTCAATTCCTCGCAGCCCGATTCGGCCGAGGCCTCGGCGCTCGCCGACCGGCTTTCGGAGGAATACCAGGTGCCGGTCTTGCCGGTGAGCTGCATGGAGCTCAGCGAGAACGAGATAAAAAGGATACTCGCGCAGCTTCTTTTCGAGTTCCCGGTAAGGGAGATCAGGGCTGATATCCCGCGCTGGGTGGTCACCCTCGACAAGGATCACTGGCTCAAATCCGCCGTCTTTGACTCGATCAGGGAATCGGCGAAGGGTATCGGCAAGATACGCGAGATCCGCGACGCGCTCGAAAGGCTCGGCGAGAACGAGTATGTTTCAGGCGCCGCCCTGCGCGCGCTCGATCTCGGCGCCGGGACTGCCTCGGTTCAGATCGACATCGGCTCCGGGCTGTTCTACAAGGTGCTCTCGGAGCGCACCGGGCTGGGGATAAACGACGAGTGCGACCTGATGAACACCCTTTGCGAGCTTTCGGCAAAGCAGGCGGAGTTCGACAAGATCGCCAAGGCGTACGAGCAGGTTGAGGAGACCGGCTACGGCATTGTTATGCCCACAATAGATCAGCTCACCCTCGACGAGCCGCAGATTATCAAGCAGAGCGGCAAGTACGGGATCAAGCTCCGCGCCAGCGCCCCGTCGATACACATGATGAAGATCGAGACCCAGACCGAGGTCACGCCGATAGTCGGCTCCGAACAGCAGTCCGAGGAGCTCGTGACATATTTGCTAAAGGAGTTCGAGGAGGATCCCGAGAAGATCTGGGAGAGCAATATTTTCGGAAAATCCGTCCACGAGCTCGTCAACGAGGGACTTCACAACAAGCTGTACCGCATGCCGGCGGACGCGCGCAGAAAGATAGGCGACACGATCCAAAAGATAATCAACGACGGCTGCAACGGGCTGATCTGTATAATAATTTGACAGACCGGCTCGCTGCCCGAAGCCTCCGTCACGTTGGCGGAGGCTTTTTTTCGCCGTTTTTATAAAAAGCAAATATTTTATATTGAAATGACAACCGAAATGAAGTATAATAACAGTGTATGTTTTAGTTTTATGGAGGTGGGGTATATGTATCTGTCCGCTGTCAGTCCCGTGATGAACGCTGTCGGCGACATGACGCTTTCCGAAAAGGGCATTTCCTCCGCTAAGGTCATCCTTACCGGCTTTGTGGTTGTGTTCGCGGTGCTGGTGCTGCTTATCTGCATCATCAAGATCTACAGCGCCATCGTCAGCAGGGCTCAGCGCTCGGGCGTCAGGGTCAAAAAGAAAAAATCTCCCGAAAAGCCTCTCCCGGCCGCTGCTCCGGCAGTCGCCGAGGAGATAACGCCCGACGGGGATCCGGATCACGTTCCCGAGGAGGTAGTCGCGGTCATAGCCGCGGCAGTCGCCGTCATGTACGGAGGCAGGGAAAAGGTCAGGATCAAAAGCGTAAAGAGATCGGGCGCCAAGCGTTCAGCGTGGGCTAACGCCGGAGTGCTCGAAAACACAAGACCTTTTTAGGCGGAGAGGAATGGTAATATGGAAATAATCAACGGCTTTCTCGACGCTGTAAAGGGTATTTACGAAAGCTCGGGACTTGTCAACCTAAACTGGCAAAACTACGCTATGATCGCCATTTCGTGCGTTTTGCTTTATCTCGCGATCAAAAAGCAGTATGAGCCTCTGCTTTTGCTGCCGATCGCGTTCGGCATGCTGCTCGTCAACCTGTATCCGGATATAATGAGCCCTCCGAATGTGGAACTGCTCACCCAACAGCAGGCCGACGCCGCCGGGTTCAATACCGCCGGTCACGCCGCCCAGGTCATAAACGGCGTCACCTACTACGAGAACCCGACCTACGGCGGACTGCTCTACTACCTGTATCAGGGCGTTAAGCTCGGCATTTATCCGCCGCTCATCTTCCTCGGCATCGGCTGTATGACCGACTTCGGTCCGCTGATCGCCAACCCCAAGAGCCTTATTTTGGGCGCGGCGGCTCAGATAGGCATTTTCGTCACATTCACGGGCGCCATCTTCCTTGGCTTTGCCGAAAATGAAGCCGGCGCTATCGGCATAATCGGCGGCGCGGACGGTCCCACCGCCATTTACGTAACAACAAAGCTCGCTCCGCACCTGCTCGGCTCGATCGCGATCGCCGCGTATTCCTACATGGCGCTCGTCCCGATAATCCAGCCGCCCATCATGAAGCTTTTGACCACCAAAAAGGAGCGCTCGGTCGTTATGGAACAGCTCAGACCGGTCTCAAAGCTGGAAAAGATTCTGTTCCCGATCATCGTCGTCATCATCATCGCGATCTTCCTTCCCGACGCGGCTCCGCTGGTCGGAATGCTGATGCTCGGCAACCTGTTCAAGGAGTCCGGAGTCGTTGACCGCATAGCGAAGGCGGCTCAGAACGAGCTTATGAACATCATCACGATCTTCCTCGGCGTGACCGTAGGCGCAACGGCTTCGGGAACCAACTTCCTAAAGCTCGACACGATCAAGATCATCGTTCTCGGTCTGATCGCGTTCTGCATGGGCACCGCGTTCGGCGTGCTCTTCGGCAAGATCATGTACAAGCTCACCGGCGGCAAGATCAATCCGCTGATCGGCTCCGCCGGCGTTTCGGCCGTTCCGATGGCCGCGAGGGTTTCGCAGAAGGTCGGCCAGCAGGAAAATCCCGGCAACTTCCTTTTGATGCACGCCATGGGTCCGAACGTCGCCGGAGTTATCGGCTCCGCCGTCGCCGCCGGCGTACTGCTTAATGTTGTCGGATAAAACCGAATACCGATAAAGGAAGCTCCGGCTTCCTTTATTTTTTTGTCTGTTTTGCGCGGATAGTTCTTATTTAGAATTAAAAATGCAGAGGAGTGTACTATAATAGCTTTGATTGTATTATTGCCGTACTATCGGCATTAAGGAGATTTTACATGCACGGAAATATTACCATTCAGAAGATCCTCTCGATTCTTCTCCACAGGATCTGGCTCATTCTCGGAGCCGCGGTGCTGATGGGACTGATATTCTTTTCATATACCAGCTTCTTCGTTACCCCAATGTACAGCACGTCGGCCATGATTTTCGTCCAAAACTACGATAAGGCGAAAAAGACTTCCTCTACGGAGCCCTCCGCTCCTGCCGACGCCGGCGGAAACGGATCGACAAGCAATAACCAGCAGGCGAAAAAGATCTTCAGCTCGGATATCAGCGGTTCAAACTCGCTGGCAGGCATCTGCGTTATTCTTTTCCAGAACTCGGACGAGATCACCCAGCTCTACAACGGCTGCTCGGTCGACATGAGCGTTACCGAAAACACCTTTTATATCACGGTCACGGTCAACGGCAGCGATCCGCAGAAGTGCGCGAACGTCTGCAATCAGATCTGCGAGCAGTGCGTTAAGGTGTATCCGACATACTTTGACTACGGTCAGATCGGCATAATCAGGTCGGCAAAGGAGCCCGGCAAGCCGTACTCCCCGGATAAGATAAAGAATACGCTGATCGGCGCGGCTATCGGACTGATACTCGCCTGTATCATAGCGATACTTCTCGAGATGATCGACATCACTATCAAGCCCGACGAGGATCTCTCCGAGCTTTACAAGATCCCGGTATTTGCCGAGATCCCGGACTTTGACAGTTAAGGCAGGTGACGGAAAATGAAGATCAAACTTGGTAAAAACAGAAGAAAAGACAAATCGGAGATGAAAACCGAGACTATCTCCGAAAAGAGCAAATTCGCGATCGTCGAGTCCTACAAGGCGGCGAGATCGAACATAATGTTCTCGCTTTCCGCCGACGACGACAAGATCTTTGCCGTTACGAGCTACTCCAAGGGCGAGGGAAAAAGTACGGTTTCCGCGAACCTCGCGATCTCCTTCTCCAAGATGGAAAAGCGAGTGCTGCTCATAGACTGCGACCTTCGCCGCCCGAATATCCACAATGTTTTCAAGGTGGAGAACGCCGCCGGTCTGTCGAATATTATCGGTAAAATGGTGGATTTTGATAGTGTCGTCCACAGAGACGTGCTCCCGAATCTCGATATCCTGCCGTCCGGCACGATACCTCCGAACCCGTCCGAGCTGCTCTGCTCGCCGAGGTTTGAAAACCTTGTCAAGACCCTCTACGAGGACTACGACTACATCATCTTCGACACTCCGCCCATAGGAGTCGTCGCCGACGCCCTCCTGCTAAAGGATCTTATCGCGGGCTTTGTGGTCGTGCTCAGAGAGCGCTCCACCACCCACGGCGACGTGCAGAATATCATCGAGAGCATGAAGCTCGCCGACGCCAAGATCCTCGGCTTTATAAAGGTAGGCTGCACCTCCAACAAGAAGCGCAGTCGCAAGGGATATTACTATTATCAGTATTATTGATACCCCCGCGGCTCTTTTGCAGAGGAAACGATCAATAAATGCAACAGACTCACCAAGCGTTTGCACGGCGAGTCTGTTTTTTATTTGCAAAATTGCCGAAAATGCAGGATTTGCGAAAAAGACTTGCATTTTTCAAAGCGTTGTATTAAAATATAAAAGGTAATTTTGTACATCAAGGAGATAATTATGAACTACGTAAACAGCGGCTCGGCAGAGCTTGAGCGCGAATATCAGGGATTAAAGCAGAAATACGAGGAGGTCAGGTCAAAGGGACTCAGCCTCAACATGGCGAGAGGCAAGCCCGGCAAGGAACAGCTTGACATCTCGAACGCGATCCTCGACGTTTTCACGAGCGAATCGGAGTTTATCGGCAACGACGGCATGGATATCCGCAACTACGGTATCCTCGACGGAATCTACGAGTGCCGTCAGCTTTTCGGAGAGATACTCGGAGTGCCGGCAGAGAACGTAATGATCGGCGGCAACTCCAGCCTCAACATGATGTTCGACACGATAAGCTGCATGATGACAAAGCCGATCGAAGAGGGCTGCAAGGCGTGGTACAAGGTCGAGAACAGAAAGTTCCTCTGTCCCTCGCCGGGATACGACAGGCACTTCGGCATCACTGGCTACTACAACTTTGAGATGATCCCGATCCCCATGACCGGGAGCGGTCCCGATATGGACATGATCGAGGAGCTCGTGTCAAACGACGACAGTATCAAGGGCATTTGGTGCGTTCCCAAATACTCAAATCCCCAGGGCATCACCTACAGCGACGAGACCGTAAGGCGGTTCGCTAACCTCAAGCCCGCGGCAAAGGATTTCAGGATAATCTGGGACAACGCCTACTGCATCCACGATATAACCGACACGCCCGACTCGCTGCTCAACATCTATGACGAGTGCAAAAAGGCAGGCAACGAGGATATGCCGATCCTGTTCTGCTCTACCTCAAAGATAACCTTCCCCGGAGCCGGAGTAGCGGCTATGGCGGCGTCCAAGAAGAACATGAAGGTCTTTAAGGAGCGCTACAACTACCAGATTATCAGCTACGACAAGATGAACATGCTGCGCCACGTGCAGTTCTTCGGCGACTACAACGGCGTTTTGGAGCACATGAAAAAGCACAAGGCCATCCTCAAGCCCAAGTTCGACATCGTGCT
Organism: uncultured Ruminococcus sp.; assembly: GCA_902767845.1. GTDB lineage: Bacteria > Bacillota > Clostridia > Oscillospirales > Acutalibacteraceae > Ruminococcoides. The sequence goes on from CACXIV010000010.1 coordinate 8,528, forward strand.
CGACGCGCTTAAAAAGGAGCTCGAGCCCGTGGGAATAGGGGAGTGGACAAAGCCCAACGGCGGCTACTTCGTAAGCATAGACGTACTCGACGGCACCGCAAAGCGCGTAGTGGAGCTTTGCAGGGAGGCAGGCGTTGTCCTCACCGGAGCCGGCGCCACATATCCCTACGGAAAGGATCCGCGCGATTCAAACATCAGGATCGCCCCGACCTTCCCGCCCAACGACGAGCTGCGGACCGCCATGGACGTGTTCTGCACCTGCGTAAAGCTCGCCGCCTGCGAGAAGCTGCTTGAAAAATAAAATGCTCGATTGAAAAGTGAAAATGTAAATTTTTGCATCGGTTTCTTGTGCAAATCTTATAAAGATAAATATTTATTTATCAAATTTTTACTTATCCATTGACAATTTAGCGAAAAAATCATATAATAGCTCTGTTACGTCTGTAAGTATGCACCCGTGGCAGGGCTGTTTTTTTATGCGAAAAACGCCCCGGGTGCATTTTCGGACAATTATTATACGGAGGTTTTTAAAGGCATGAAAAGAGTTCCAAAGCCGGTGTTCTTCATTGTAGCTTTGCTGATACTTGCCTTTTCGTTTACTGCGATTTTCGGAGTATCCTACTATATAGGCGACAACAAAGTTACAGTAATTAAGGGTATCGGCGATATTCGATGGGGAATCGACATCAGGGGCGGCGTAGAGGCGACGTTTAAGCCTGCCAACGGTTACGACGCTACTGACGAGCAGCTTGAATCTGCAAAATCCATTATTGAGCTTCGTATGGTTTCACAGGGTATCACCGACTACGAGCTGTACGCTGACAGAAACAGCGACAGGATCATCGTTCGTTTCCCCTGGAAGTCAGACGAAAAAGAATTTAACGCGGTAGAGGCGATCGACGAGATATCGTCAACAGCCAAACTGACGTTCAGACCCGGCAAATCATATGAGACAACGGACGTAGGCTCCGACGGAGAGTACGTTTACAAGACCCCGACCGGCGATACCGCCACCGAGCTGATGGACGGATCAATGGTAGAAAAGGCCGAGGCGGGATATATCAACGACAACAACGGCAAAAACGAGTATATCGTAAGCCTTACCCTCACCGACGAGGGCGCTCAGAAATTTGCCGAGATCACCGAGCAGTACCTCAACCAGACGGTTTCCATCTGGATGGACGACATCATGCTCTCGGCTCCCACCGTTCAGGCTGTTATCAGCGACGGCAAGGCTCAGATCTCGGGCTCGTTCACGGCTCAGGAGGCAAACAAGCTCGCCGAGAAGATCAACGCCGGCGCGCTGCCCTTCCAGCTTGAAACCGCAAACTACGGCAACATCAGCCCCACGCTGGGAGCCAACTCGCTCACAGCCATGGCGTACGCGGGCGTTATCGCGTTCATCGTTATCGCGATCCTCATGCTCGTGTTCTACCGCCTGCCCGGATTTATCGCCATCATCGCGCTCACGGGTCAGATGGGTCTTTCGATCGCCGCTATCTCGGGTTACTTCAACGCTATCCCCTCGTTCACAATGACCCTTCCGGGTATCGCGGGTCTGATACTCTCTATCGGTATGGGCGTTGACTGTAACGTAATCACAGCCGAGCGTATCAAGGAGGAAATGAACTCCGGACGCACTATCGACAGCGCCCTTGAAAAGGGTACCAAGAACTCGCTGACCGCTATCATCGACGGTAACATGACGGTAATCATCGTTTCGATCATCCTTATGCTCGTATTCGGTCCGTCAAACATCCTCTCGTTCATCTTCGGCGAATCCACGACCGGTACCATCTACTCCTTCGGTTACACACTGCTTGTGGGCGTTATCTCCAACTTCATCATGGGCGTGCTCTTCTCAAGACTCATGCTCAGAAGTATCGCGGGCTTAAAGCCTCTGCGCAAAAAATGGTTCTTTGGAGGTGCTAAGGATGGCAAATAAGATCAATTCTAAATCACAGGCTCCTCTGACCGAACAGGAAATCAGCGAAAAGTTCAACGGCGGCAAAAAGATCATTGACTTTGTCGGCAAGAAAAAGATCTTTTTCTGCATTTCACTCGGTATTATCGTAATCGGCATAATCTTTAACTTTATCTTCGGCACAAGGCTCGATATCCAGTTCTCGGGCGGCGCCACGCTGACCTTCAGCTACACCGGCGACGTTGACCAGAACGATCTGTATGACTTTATCCAGGAAAAGACCACGGATAAGATCACTACCTCATTCTCTCAGGATCTTATGGGCAACACCGGCAACAATGTTTCCGTTCAGTTCTCGGGCAACGACTCGATCGAGACCGAGATCCAGAAGAACCTTGAATCCGAGCTTCAGGCTCAGTATCCCGAAAACAACTTTGTATGTCTCGAGGCGAACTCGGTAGACGCTTCAATGGGCTTCATGTTCCTGCTCAAGTGTCTTGCCGCCGTAGCTTTGGCGAGCATATTGATGGTTATTTACGTAACTATCAGATTTAAGAAGATCGGCGGTCTTTCGGCAGGCGTGATGGCTCTCGTAGCCCTCTTCCACGACGTCGCCATGATCTACTTCCTCTACGTCATTTTCCAGATGCCTATCGACTCCAACTTCATCGCCGTTGTTCTTATGATCATCGGTTACTCGCTGAACGATACGATCGTTATTTACGACCGCGTCCGCGAGCAGAGAAGGCTCATGGGCAGAAGCACCGATGTGGGCACGATCTTCAACGTAAGCTGCACAAAGACCCTCAAGAGAACGATCATGACCTCGGTCACCACCTTCTCGGCGATCCTTATCGTTTATATCGTAGCTACCGTATTCAATATCGCTTCGGTTAAGGGCTTCGCTCTTCCGATGATGATCGGCGTTATCTCGGGCTGCTACTCCTCGATCTGTATCGCGGGTCCCCTCTGGGTCATCTGGCAGAACCGCAAGGCTTCAAAGAAAGCTTAATAAAACCGCTAAAGGCGTTGCTTAGGCAGCGCCTTTATTTTTTTACAATAACAGCCGTTGAAAATGCTTGAGGCAGCACCGTATTTATACAGTCGGGAATTTAAGCTTTATGATTTATCCAACCTAACTCCCCGACCGACTATAAAATATTCTCCGCCACAGGGTACTCGCTGTCCTTAATGGACTCGAGCGCCTTTTTTGCAGCCTCGCTGCTCGAAAAATACATTCCCTTCGAGCCGTTTTCGATATACGCCTTCATCTGCGCTACGCTTATTCCGATCTGATCGACGTAGTCGTGTATCAGCACGGCGTCGATCTTTCTCGAGGTCTCGCTCCACCTGTCCTCAAGCTCACGGCACCTTTGCTCTGCCTCTGAGAGCTCGTTTTGATCCACGAGCCGGTCTATGGTGCCGATCTCCTCAAGGCAGCCGTTCACGCTGCGGCTCACGCTGAACAGCTCGAACACCGCGCCCGACAGACACAGCGAAAAGATTATTACCGATATTATTATCCGCTTCATTTCTTTTTCTCCCTGTCGATGATTTTGTAGTTACCGGCGCTGTCGAGGGTCATGATGAACACGTCGGAGAGCGATTTATTATTCTCTTTTAGAATATTACGCACCTTTTTCTCGTTCTGGCAGCACAGGGTCAGCGAGGCTTTCAGCAGCTCGCCGTCGCTGATCACAACGGCCTCGAGCTTGTTGTCCTCGGCTTTTATTCCGAGCTGCTCAACGCTGGGCGCGCGCTTTTCGGGCTTTTCGAGCACGCTTACCGTGCCGTTTGTCTCGACTATGCAATACTGCACGTCGTCGAGCGTAAAAACGTCCTGCTGCCTGAGCTGCGCGAAAAGATCCTCGGTGGTCAGCCTCAGCCGCCGCATCTCCCTCTGCAAAAGCTCACCGTCCTTTATCACCACCACGGGACTGCCGCAAACCAGCCTGCGGATCCTTCTGCTCTTCATCATGATAACGCTCGTCGCGATCTCGAGCGAAACGAGCACCAGCACAGGGATAACTCCGCTCAAAAGCGGCTGCGACGTGTTCTGCATTGGCAGGGAGGCGATGTCCGACACCACGAGTGTCACCACGAGCTCGCTCGGCTGCATGTCGCTTATCTGCCGCTTGCCCATCAGTCGGATCGCCAAAATTATGAATACGTACAGCACCAGCGTGCGCAAAATTGAAATCAGCATTTAATCACCGGGGATATTATTTGCGGCGGCAGGGATTATATTCTTTTTCGGAATAAAAAGCGAAAAAGGGCATATCATAAGAGCGATAATCACGAATCAAAGGGGCGGAGATAATATGAATAATTCTTTATCGGAAAAATTATCCGAGCTAAAGGCGGACTTCGCGGATTCTGCCGACCTTACCGTCCGCGTCGTCACGTTAAAGTCTGTCCGCAATATCCGCGCGGCGATCGTCACCATAGAGGGGATGTGCGACAAGGAGCAGCTTTCGCAGTCGGTAATCAATCCGCTCATGCCCTATGACTTCGGCATGCTCGACGGGGAACAGGCCGCGCAGCGGATCCTCAGCTCGGTAACGGCGTCGTCGGACGTTACGACCTTTTACACAAAGCAGGAGCTTATCACCTATATAACCTCGGGCTTCGCGGCGGTGATAGTAGACGGAGCCGAAACAATGCTCGCGGCAGGCGTGCAGGGGTACTCCTTCCGCGGGGTAAGCGAGCCCGAGAGCGAGGTAGTCCAGCGCGGCTCGCGAGAGGGCTTTACCGAGCCGCTCAGGGTGAACATGTCGCTGATCCGCAGGAGGATCAAAAACCCCGACCTTGTGTTTGAGCAGGCGTCGGTGGGCGGAGAATCGCGCACTCAGATAATGCTCTGCTATTTGCAGAGCAGAACCTCGCCAAAGCTGCTCGGCAAGCTCAGAAAGCGGCTGGAGCGCTGCGACCTCGACTCTGTGCTCGCGTCGGGATATCTGTCCGAATATTTGGAGGACGGCAAAACCAGCCGCCTGTTCTCGGGAGTCGGTATCTCCGAGCGCCCCGACACGGTCTGCGGAAAGCTCACCGAGGGCAGGATCGCGGTGATCGTCGACGGCACGCCTGCCGTGATAATCGTTCCGAGGCTGTTCGTCGAGGAATTTCAGGGGGTAGACGATTACTCCAACCGCACCTATTACGCCGCGTTTATCCGCCTCACAAAGTACCTCTCGTTTTTTGCCGCCGTGTTCCTGCCGGGGCTGTACGTCGCGCTGGCGCAGTTCCACCCGGAGTATTTTCCGACGATGATTTTGATAAAGACCTCGGAATCCCTCGCGCAGACACCGCTGCCGGTAACGCTTGAGGTGCTGGCGATCACCTTTGTTTACGAGATAATGAAGGAGGCAGGGCTGCGTATCCCCAAATCGCTCGGCCACGCGGTCGGAATAGTGGGCGCGCTCGTGATCGGAGAAAGCGCCGTTAACGCCGGCATAATCAGCTCGTCCACGCTGATGGTCGTCGCCACCGCCGCTATATGCAGCTATGTGACCTCGCCGCTGTATCCGCCGGTAACGATGCTCAGGTTCATCTATATCGTCATAGGCGGACTGTGCGGACTGTGGGGGATCACCCTCGCCGCCGCGGTGATGATAATAAGCATGTGCTCAAAGACCTCGCTCGGGGTGCCGTATATGTCGTCGCTGGCGCCGTTCTCGCTCAGGACTATGCGCGACGTTTTTGTCCGCGCCGACTGGAAAACTCTCTCAAAGCACGTCATACGGGTTCAGAAATTCAAGGAGACGGAGGCGGAAAGCGTTGAATAAGCTCAGGTTTTCTTCAAAGCGTTTTTTGCTGACGCTCATGCTCTGCGCGTGTTCGGTCATCCTTTTGCAGAACAAGGATCTGTCGCCGAACGCCTCGTTTTCCTTCAACATCATCTGCATGCTGTGCGGACTTTCGGTCTGTTTTCTGCTGTTCGTCCCGTCGCTGATAATAAAACGCCGCACCGGGCTGGATTTTCTCACCGTCGCGCGGGTCAAGACCCCGTCGCTCAGGCTCCCGACGGCGGTGTTTTACTCGCTGTATCTGATTTTTACCGCCGAGTTTTTTCTGCTGCCGTACACCGACATGTTCGCCAAAAAGTATTACTCCGGCGTCACGCCCTGCGCTGTCGCCCTGCTGCTCGTTCTGACCTGCGTTTACGCCGCCGTCAAGGGCGTTAACGTCATAACGCGGTTCGGGATATTCCTTTTCGGCTTCGCGTTTGTCACAAACGCGCTGATGTTCGGCGGAAGCCTCGGCTCGCTCGATTTCAGCCTGTACGGCTTTGAGCTCAGCGGCGGCAGCGGAGATTTTTGGCGCGACTCGCTTTACTTTGTGACTCCGGCGTTTATCGCTGTGCTGTACGCGTGTCTGTCGGGCGCGACGGAGAATTTCAGGCTCAGGCAGCCGGTGTTCGCGCTGATATTCACCGGCGTAAAGTTCGCTCTCGTTTTGTTTTTCATCTTCTTTTCGCTCGGCGATTACGCCGGAAAGCAGGAGTACCCGACCTTTACGCTGTCGCGCGCGGCTCGGCTCGGAAGCTTCGGAGGGATCGAGAGCTTTTATCTCGCGCTGGCTACGATGTCGGTATTCATGATAATATCGCTCATCCTCTGCGCCGCGACAAAAAGCGTAAAAAGGGAGTCGGACGTAAAATACGTCGCGGTTTTCGCGGCGATAATCTTTTCGGCGCACATCTGCGGAACGTATATTGATTCCGTAAAAGAAATATTCACGAGCACCGGGCTGTTTGTTATCCTTACTGCGGCAGCCGCCTTGGTGCCGCTCGGCTATGTTTTTACAGGGAGGAAGTCAAATGCGCGCAAAGCTCTGCGTAATACTGATATGCCTTAGCTCGGTCTTGCTCTCGGGCTGTCAAACCTCGCGGAAGATAGAGACCGCCTCGATCATTGAGAACGTCAGCATTTCCGCCGAGGACTCGCGGGTCTGCTACACCTTCTATATCCTTTCCTCCGACGACAAGCCAAAGGGGATAAGGATACCGGCGGATTCGTTCGGCGAGGCGCGTAAGCTCGCCGAAAGTGAGTATATCCCGAACCTCTCGCTTTCAAAGCTCGAGCTGCTTTTGATCGAGGACAGCCTTTCAGACCGCGCGCTCGAGAGCGATATTGAATATATATCCACTCAGCCGTCGTTTTCGCCCTCGGCGTACGTCGCGCTTTGCGACCGAAATACGCTGGAGGCGTTCAGCCGCACCGCCGGCGGTCAGAGGCTGATCGAGGAGCAGCTCACGCTTTTGAAGAAAAACGACCCATCCGTCTGCGTCAACTACCTGAGCGTTTTCAACCGCTTTGCCTCGTCAAAAACAAAGGATTTCACCGTGGGGTACGTCACCTGCGACGGCGAGATGAAGATCTCCGCGAAAAAAATAGAGAAAACAAAGGCGCGCTGATTATCGGCGCGCTTTTCTTTTGCCGAAGCAAAACGGAAATCACGGCTTTTTGACGTCTGCGGCGGCGGCCGTTTTTAAAAAAAGCGCGAATAAGCCGCCTCCAAAGGCGCATAGGCTGTTATGATCCGTAAACGGTTTGACGGCAGGCTTATATTTGACGGAATTTGACCGACTCGCCGTAATAATGGGAAATTGTGTATTGATAATTTATCAAATGTATTGTATAATAATACTATCTATAATGTGTAACTATATCTTATTATTAAAAGGCGGTGGCATTATGTCTGAATTTTCAGTACCGTTATCTCAAATAGTCGACAGACTCGGTCTTGAAAAGGTCTATGTTGCGGAAAATTATGAGGATACAAAAATCTCTACCGTTGAGATCAACCGTCCCGGTCTTGAGCTCACGGGCTACTTTGAGTTTTTTGACAACAAGCGCATCCAGGTGCTCGGCAACACCGAGTTCGCGTACCTCGGACGCTTCGGCTCCGAGGCTCAGCGAATGGTAATCGAATCGATTTTCAGCTTCGGTCCGCCGGCGGTCATCATCTGCCGCGAGATCGAGCCGTCCAACGTCATCCTTGAGAGCGCGAAGCTCCACAAGGTCTCGATCTTTGCCACCGATGAAAACACATCGGATCTCACCGCGCGGCTGGTTCAGTACCTCAACCGCGAGCTCGCTCCGAGGATCACGCGCCACGGCGTGCTGGTCGAGGTATACGGCGAGGGCTGTCTGCTCACCGGCGACAGCGGAGTCGGTAAAAGCGAGACCGCTATCGAGCTCATCAAGCGCGGACACCGGCTCGTCGCGGACGACGCCGTCGAGATACTCAGGACGAACGCCAACACCCTGATCGGTCAGTCGCCCCAAAATATCCGCCATTTTATCGAGCTGAGGGGCATCGGAATAATCAACGCGCGCCAGCTCTTCGGTATGGGCGCGGTAAAGACGAGCGAGAAGATCGACATGGTTGTCAACCTTGAGCTTTGGGACAACGCCAAGGTGTATGACCGCATGGGACTCGAAAACCAGTATATGGATATACTCGGCGTCGAGGTTCCGGCGCTCACCATCCCCGTAAAGCCCGGCCGTAACCTCGCGGTCATCATCGAGGTGGCGGCTATGAACAACCGTCAGAAGAAGATGGGCTACAACGCCGCCAAAGACCTGCTTGTGAGCCTCGGAATGGATCTGGCGGCAATGCCGGAGGCTCAGGAGAAAATCATCGTCGGCAAGTGGGAATAGACCTCATTTAGCCGTTCGGCGCTCAATTTGTGATTTAATTAGGAGATATTATGGACAGAACAGATATTATATATAACCTCGCCCGGGTTCTTAACTGCGAGGCGTTCAAGGATGAGCCGATGAACCGGCACACCTCGTTCAAGATCGGCGGCACTGCCGATACATACGTTAAGGTCGACGACCTGAGCACCCTTGCCGCGATCGTCAGGGAATGCGTCGATTCCGACGTCGATTACCTTATCCTCGGCAACGGCAGCAACGTGCTTGTCAGCGACGAAGGCTACAGGGGAGTAGTGATAAGGCTCGACGGAGAGTTCCGCAGGATATCCCCGATCGACGAGACCACCCTTTACTGCGGAGCCGGAGCGTCGCTCGCGTCGCTGTGCAAGTTCGCGCTCAACAGCGGACTGAGCGGCCTTGAGTTCGCCTGGGGAATACCGGGCACCGTAGGCGGAGCCGTGTTCATGAACGCAGGCGCCTACGACGGCGAGATGAAGAACGTGGTTTATTCCGTGTCGCACCTCACGCCCGACGGAGGGATAGGAAGGTGCGAGAGGGACGATCTTAAAATGGGCTACCGCACCAGCGTTTACCGCTCCAACAGATGCATAATCACCGGAGTCACCATAAAGCTCAAAAAGGCCGATCCCGAGGATATCCGCGCCAAGATGGACGACTTTATGGAACGCCGCAGCTCAAAGCAGCCGCTCGAGTTCCCCAGCGCCGGCAGCGTTTTCAAGCGCCCCGAGGGAGCCTACGCCGGAGCGCTGATCGAGCAGTGCGGACTAAAGGGCAAATGCCACGGCGGAGCTCAGGTGTCCGACAAGCACGCCGGCTTTATAATCAACAGGAGCAACGCCACCGCCAACGACGTCAAGTCGCTCATTCGCGAGGTTCAGACCAAGGTGTACGACGAAACCGGCTACAACCTCGAGTGCGAGCTTATTATTCTTTAACAGAATAAAGGAGATTTTATGGAGTTTATAATCATTTCGGGTCTGTCCGGCGCCGGCAAGACCTCGGCGCTGCATGTGCTCGAGGACATCGGCTACTACTGCGTCGACAATATCCCGGCTTCTCTGCTCTCTACGCTTTACACGCTCTGCCTCAATTCGCCAAACAAGTCGATGAAGCGCGCGGCGGTCGTGGTGGACGTCCGCGGCAACGACAATTACGAGCAGATGAATACCCAGATCGAGGATTTCAAAAAGTCGCACGGCGACGTAAAGATCCTCTTTATCGACGCGCGCTCGGATATAGTCATTATGCGCTATAAGGAGACAAGGCGGAAGCATCCGCTGTCGGAGCGCCTGCGCGACGGCACCGTGACCGAGGCGGTGGAGTTTGAAAAGGCTCTGCTCACCCCGATCAAGCGCCTCGCGGATTTCCACATCAACACCACTTACATGTCTAACAAGCAGCTTCGCGAGCGCGTGCTGAGCCTCTTTATGGACGACGTGACGAAGAGCCTCACGCTCACCTTTATGAGCTTCGGCTTCAAGTACGGCATACCGCTCGAGGCGGACGTCGTCTTTGACGTTCGCTGCCTGCCGAATCCGTTTTATATCCCCGAGCTCAAGGAGCTCACCGGACTCGACAAGGCTGTGCGCAATTACGTGCTGTGCAGCAAGGATACCCAGAAGTTTATCGCGCGCTGCCTCGACCTGCTCGATTTCTCTGTTCCGCTTTATCACAAGGAGGGCAAGAGCGAGCTCGTCGTCGGAGTCGGCTGTACGGGCGGCAAGCACCGCAGCGTCACCGTCGCCATGCAGCTCAGGGAGCACTTCGGCAGCCTCGGCTACAAGAGCGTCGTTCAGCACCGCGACATTGATAAAAAATCTACCGACTGATTTAGGAGGACAAGGTGTCTTTTTCTTCCGACATAAAAAAAGAGCTTTGTACGCTTGAAATATACGACCGCGAGCTGCTGAGGGCTGAGCTTTACGGCATGCTGATCTTCGGCAAGACCTTCCGCGGCGACAGGATAGTTTTCACTACCGAGAGCGTCGACGCGGTAAGAAGGATAACGATGCTTCTGCAAAACCTGTATATGCCGATAATCGAAAAGCAGACCGCTCTCAGGGCAAAATCCGGTCAAAGCCGCCTTTTCAGGATATCGGTGATCGACTCTGACGAGTGCAGGCGTATCTTCGAGGACTTCGGCCATTCCGCCGGTCAGGTCACGCTTAGGGTCAACCGCGCGAACATCCCGAGCGAGGAGCTTTCGGCGGCGTTCATCAGGGGAGTGTTCCTGAGCTGCGGCTCGGCATCCGACCCGATGAAAAGCTATCACGCGGAGTTTTGTGTTCCGCACAAAAATTTGGCTGCCGATCTTTGCAAAATACTCGGCGAAGTCACGGAATGCGGTTTCTCTCCGAAAACCGTCCTTCGCAGCGGCAACTACATAGTGTACTTCAAGGGCAGCGAGCAGATCTGCGACCTGCTTACATATATCGGCGCGCCGATCGCCGCCATGGAGATCATGGGAACCAAGGCGGTCAAGCAGGTGCGCAACAACATCAACCGCCGTATCAACGGCGAAATGGCAAACATTGGCAAGGTGGCCTCTGCCTCCGCAAGGCAGATAGAGGCTATCAAAAAAATAAAAAATACCCGCGGTATCGAGACCCTGCCCGAGGATTTGAGGGAGATCGCCGTTCTGCGGCTCGAAAATCCCGAGATGTCGCTCAGGGATCTGGGGCAGAATCTTGATCCGCCGATCAGCCGCAGCGGAGCGAATCACAGGATGCAGCGGCTGCTCGGGTACGCGGACGCGGAGGACAGCGAAAATGGAAATAACTGATCTTACGATCGAGGAATCAACGGCGCTTATCAGGGAAAAGGTCGCCAAAATGGAGAGCGGTAAGCTCACGCTCGATGAAAACATAAAACTATACTCCGAGGTCACGGAGCTGATCGCGTATTCGCTAAAACTGCTCGACGGCTATCGGGGCAAGGTGAAGGACGTCGGCGAAAGATTCGCCGAGCTTAAAAACGGCGGCGGAAAATCCGGCGCCCAGGTGGAGGATCTCTATGAAGAATGATTATATCGCCATGACCGAATCGGCACTGTTTGACTTTTTGCCCGATCCAGGCTGCAGGGAGGCAAAGCTTATCGAGTCGATGAGATACAGCCTCGAAGCCGGCGGCAAGCGCGTCCGCCCGAGGCTTGTGTTCGAGTTCAACGCCCTTTGCGGCGGCGACCCCGACGCGGCTGCGGCAGCGGCTTGCGCGGTGGAGATGATTCACACCTACTCGCTCATCCACGACGACCTTCCCTGCATGGACGACGACGATCTCAGGCGCGGAAAGCCCTCTAATCACAGGGTATTCGGCGAGGACATAGCGCTGCTTGCCGGCGACGCGCTGCAGACAATGGCGTTTGAGATACTTACCTGCGACAAGACCGCCGCCCTGATGGGCGACAGGGCTTGCAGGCTCGCCGCCAACACCCTCGCAAGGTACGCCGGAGCGACCGGCATGGTGGGAGGTCAGGTGATCGACCTGATGAGCGAGAACATCAACGCCCCGATCGAGGTGCTCCGTGAGATGGACTACAAAAAGACCGCATGCCTTATAAAAGCGGCGTGCGAGCTCGGATGTATCAGCGCTAACGCTACGGAGGCTCAGCTCAGGGCGGCTTCGGAATACGCCGAGTGCATAGGCGTAGCCTTCCAGATTCAGGACGATATCCTCGACCGAACCTCTACCGACGAGGAGCTCGGAAAGCCCGTCGGAAGCGACTGCGAAAACAGCAAGTCGACCTACGTTTCGCTTTTGGGCGTCGAAAAATGCAGAGTCCTTGTGGACGAGCTGACGCAGAAAGCCATCGGCGCGCTCGGCGCGTTTGATAAAGACCCGCGTTCGCTCAGGGAATTTGCCCTTGAGCTCGCGGCAAGAAAGAATTAAAATTCTAAATTAGAATTATAGGATATAAAAATGGGTGAGTATAAGCTATTATCTACAATTAAATCACCTGATGACGTCAAAAAAGTCAGGGACGGCGACATCCCCAAGCTCTGTACCGAGATTCGCGAAAAGCTTGTGGAGGTCGTTTCGGTCAACGGCGGTCACCTCTCGCCGAACCTAGGCGTCGTCGAGCTGACCGTCGCTCTGCACCGCAGCTTTGACCTCCCTTCCGACAGCATTGTTTGGGACGTCGGCCATCAGAGCTACACCCACAAGCTGCTGACAGGAAGATACTCAAGGTTTGAGACCCTGCGGCAGAAGGGCGGCATTTCGGGCTTTCCCAAAAGGGAGGAGAGCATTTACGACGACTTCAACACCGGTCACAGCAGCACCTCGATCTCCGCGGCGTTCGGCATAGCCAACGCCAAGCTCTTGAACGGCGACCAGAGCCATACCGTAGCGGTCATCGGCGACGGCTCGTTCACGGGCGGACTCGCGTTCGAGGCGATGAACAACGCCGGCAGGTTCAACAAAAACTTTATCGTCGTGCTCAACGACAACAAAATGTCGATCTCAAAGAACGTCGGCGCAATCCCGAGATACCTGACCACCGTGCGCATCCAGCCGTGGTATATCCGCGTCAAGCGCGGCACCGAGCGCGCGCTGTCAAAGGTGCCGCTCGTCGGCAGGATCATCAAGGGAGTGCTCCGCCGAAGCAAATCAAAGATCAAAAACCTCGTTTATAAAAACACGCTGTTCGACTGCTTCGGCTTCACCTACCTCGGCCCCATCGACGGCCACAGCGTAGAGGAGCTTGAAAACGCCTTTACCGCTGCCAAAAAAATGCGTACCCCGGTGCTCGTCCACGTCGTAACCAAAAAGGGCAAGGGCTATCAGCCTGCCGAGGACAACCCCGGCGAGTTCCACGGTATCGGTCAGTTCGACATAGATTCCGGCGAGCCTATCTCGAGCCACAAGGGATTTTCGGCGGAGTTCGGCAGGTACATGTGCGAGCTCGCGCAGTCGGACAAGAGCCTCTGCGCCATCACCGCCGCCATGGCCGGCGGAACCGGGCTGAACGAGTTTTCAAGGCTGTATAAAAACAGATTTTTCGACGTGGGAATCGCTGAGGAGCACGCCGTAACCTTCGGCTGCGGACTCGCCTCAAAGGGCATGCGACCCGTGTTCGCGGTGTATTCCACGTTTTTGCAGAGGGCGTACGACCAGCTTATCCACGACGCGGCGCTGGGCGGACTCCATCTCGTGCTGGCGATCGACCGCGCCGGTATAGTCGGCGCGGACGGCGAGACCCATCAGGGAGTTTTCGACGTCTCCATGCTAAATTCGATCCCGCGCACTACCATATATTCACCTACCTACTTCGAGGGGCTCAGGAGCACGCTTTACGACGCGCTCTATGTCGACGACGGGCTCGCCGCGGTGCGCTATCCGCGCGGAGGCGAGCTGTTCAGACCCGACGACCTCGGAGAGGAAAGCACCGGCTACAATATCTGCGGCGACGCAGGCGCCGACTGCCTTATCGTCACCTACGGCAGGACGTTCTCCTACGCCGCGGCGGCGAGGGAGCTGTTGAGGCGGCAGGGAGTCGAGGTCTGCCTGCTGAAGCTCTGCAAAATAAAACCGATCGACCCGTCCACCGTCGAGTTCGCCGGGAATTTCAAAGACGTATGGTTCTTTGAGGAGGGCATCAAAAACGGCGGCATAGCGCGCACCTTCTCCGACAAGCTGACGCACGTGGGCTTTACAGGAAGATATCACCTAAAGGCGATACACGACCGTTTTGTAAAGCAGATGTCGGTAAACGACGCGCTCGGCATGCTCAAGCTCGACAGCGAGGGCATAAGGGATGTAGTTATTAAGGATCTGACCGATGAAAAAAAGACTTGACATACTTGTATACGAAAAGGGCTTTGCCGAAAGCAGAGAAAAGGCGAAAGCCGTGATAATGGCGGGACTGGTGTACGTCGACAATCAAAAGGCGGACAAGTGCGGAACGTCGTACGACGAGAACGCGAATATCGAGGTTCGCGGCAGCGCGCTCAAATACGTGAGCCGCGGAGGCTTGAAGCTCGAAAAAGCCATCAGAAATTTCGGGCTTGACTTAAACGGAAAGACCGCCATGGACATAGGCGCCTCAACGGGCGGCTTCACCGACTGCATGCTCCAAAACGGCGCAAAAAAGGTGTATTCCATCGACGTCGGCTACGGTCAGCTTGCGTGGAAGCTCAGGACGGACGAACGCGTTGTTAACCTAGAGCGCACCAATATGCGCAAGGTCACGCGCGAGCAGGTGCCCGAGGAGATCGACTTCTTCTCGGTGGATGTTTCGTTTATCTCGCTCAGGCTCATTCTGCCGGCGGCGAGGGCGCTTACCGCCGAAAACGGCGAGGCGGTCTGCCTGATAAAGCCCCAGTTCGAGGCAGGCAGGGAAAAGGTCGGCAAAAAGGGCGTCGTCCGCGATCCTGCCGTGCATGTCGAGGTGGTGGATAATATCCGCGCCTTCGCGCTGAGCGGCGGCTTCGACATTCTTCACCTCGATTTCTCTCCGATAAAGGGTCCCGAGGGCAATATTGAGTACCTTATCCACCTGAGAAAATCGGACGATCCCGCGGATCACACCGACATCACTACGGACGAGCTCGTAAAAAGCTCGCACGATTTGCTCGATAAATAGGAGATCATATGAAAATCGCGATCATTGTCAACCTGTCAAAGCCTAAGGCGATTTCCTGCGCTGACGCGATCTGCGCCCTGCTCTCGGAACACGGCGCCCGTATCTGCGCGCTTTCCGAATCCGCGGAATACCTCGCCTTTGACTCCGTAAAATACTTCGATGACATCAGCGCGCTGTTCGGCTACTGCGACGTAGCGGTCACCGTCGGAGGCGACGGCACCATAATCCACGCCGCAAAGCACGCCGCCTGCGCCGACACTCCGCTGATCGGCGTCAACGTCGGCAGACTGGGCTTCGCCGCCGATCTGGAGGCGGAGGACATAGGGGCGCTCACAAGGCTTTTGACGGGCGAATACGCCACCGAAAACCGCATCCTGCTCGATATCGAGGTGCAAAACGGCGGTCCCGCCAAGCATTATCTCGCCGTGAACGACGCCGTTGTCGCCCACGGTCAGCTTTCAAAGATAGTCGATCTCTCGCTCAGTCTAAACGGCGAGGAGATCTCAAAATACCGCGCCGACGGACTGCTTTTCGCGACCCCAACGGGCTCTACCGCGTACTCGCTCTCCGCCGGAGGTCCCATAATCTCTCCGCAGATGGACTGCATTTTGATGACCCCGGTATGTCCGCACTCGCTGTTTTCGCGCTCGGTGCTGTTCGAGGGCGAATCCACGCTGTCGGTATCGGCAAAAATACCCGACGGCTGCAGCTGCGTTTTGACCGTCGACGGCGAGGTCAATATAAATATCGCGGAGACCGACAGGGTAATAGTAAGAAAATCCGTTCAGCAGTTAAAGCTGATTTCCATAAATAAACTCAATTTCTACCGCAAGCTCAACCGCAAGCTCAAAGAGAGGGAAATACAATGAAAAGCAGCAGACATTCAAAAATTCTTGAAATAATCAGCGAACAGCCGATCGAAACTCAGGACGAGCTTCTCTCGCGCCTCAAGACCGAGGGCTACAGGGTCACTCAGGCGACCATCTCGCGCGATATCAAGGATCTGCGGCTTGTAAAGACCCTCGGCGGCGACGGCAAGTACCGCTATGCCGAGGCTCAGGCAGGTTCGTCGGATATCCGCTCGAACTTTGACCAGCTCTTTGTTTCGTCGGTCGTCTCAATGGATATCGCTCAGAATATCGTTGTGATAAAGACCCTCAGCGGCATGGCTAACGCCGTCTGCGCCGCGCTCGACTCCACCGGCAACAGCTCGATCGTGGGCACCATCGCCGGCGACGACACTATCTTTGTCGCCTGCCGCTCAAACGAGCACGCGCAGTCGCTCGCGTCCACGCTCAAGCAGTATAAGATAAAGTAGGAAAGATAAAATGATCTCAACTTTGTATATAGAGAATATCGCGGTCATCGAAAAATGCTCGATCGACTTCGGCGGCGGACTGAACGTCCTGACCGGCGAGACCGGCGCCGGAAAAAGCATAATAATCGACGCAATCAACGCCATCATGGGGCAGCGCACCTCAAAGGATATGATCCGCACCGGCGCGGCGTCTGCCTTTGTCAGCATTTGCTTTGAGAACATCAACGGCGTTATCAGGCAAAAGCTTTCCGATCTCGGCTTTGACGACGCCGACGGCGAGCTTATTTTGCAGCGCACGCTGAGCGCTTCCGGCAGGAACACCTGCAAGATCAACGGCAGACCTGCCACGCTGTCAATGCTCAGGGAGCTTTCCGTTAACCTGATAAACATTCACGGTCAGCACGAGAGCTACGAGCTGTTTTCTCCCGAAACGCACATTGATTATATAGACAGCTTCGGCGGCTGCGCCGGGCTGCTGGAGGATTATAAGGCAAAATACTCCGAGTACAGGATACTTCAAAAAAAATCGGACGAGGCAGGCTTTGACGAGAGCGAGCGCCTCCGCGAGATCGACCTGCTCTCCTTCCAGACCAACGAGCTTTACGAGGCTGACGTTCGCCCCGGAGAAGAGGAGGCGCTTGAAACCGAGCGCACCGCGCTCATGAATTATGAAAAGATCTTCTCTCTGCTAAACAGGGCGAGGGAAGCGCTTTCCGGCGAGGAGAGCGGCGGACTCGAGGCGGTCGATATAGCCTCCTCCGCGCTGAGGAGCGCCGCCGGCTACGATCCTGAATACGAGGAGCTCGGCTCGGCTCTCACCGATATATACTATGATCTTCAGGACTGCTCCGAGAGGGTGGCGGATCTTATCGACAGCCTCGAAAGCGATCCCCAAAGACTTGAGGAGATCGAGGAGAGGCTCGACCTGATTAACCGCCTTTGCAGAAAATACAACTGCCGCGGCGACGAGCTCGCCTCGGTCGCGGACGGGCTCCAGGCAAGACTCGACGAGCTTGTCAATTACGATAAAAACCGCGGCGAGCTTATCGCCGCCTGCGAAAGCGCGAGGCTCGCGGCTCTGGAAGCCGCCGAAAAGCTTAGCGAAAAAAGAAAGTCCGCCGCGGCGGATTTCTCGTCAAGGGTCAAAAAGGAAATGGAATTTCTCAACATGCCCAACGTGGAGCTTGTGCCGATGTTTGAGCAGGCCGGGCTGTCGGCGAAGGGGATCGACAAAATGGAGCTTTTGATCTCCGCGAACCCCGGCGAAAAGCCGAGACCCGTGGCAAAGATCGCCTCGGGCGGCGAGCTGTCGCGTATGATGCTCGCCATCAAGACCGTGCTCGCCTCGACCGACACCGTCGACACCCTTATCTTTGACGAGGTAGACACGGGAATATCCGGCTCCGCTGCCGAAAAGGTCGGCATGAAGCTCAGGGAGGTCTCGGCGTCAAGACAGGTTCTCTGCGTTACCCATCAGGCGCAGATCGCGGCGCTCGCGGACTCGCATTACCTGATCAAAAAGCAGTTTGAAAACGACAGGACGTTCACCGACGTCACCCTGCTCGACCGTCCCGGCAGAGTAAGCGAGCTCGCCAGGATAATCGGAGGAGTCAATATCACTCAGGCGGCGCTCAGCCACGCCGAGGATATGTTAAAATAATTCTGTAAAAGAATCATAATCTATAGAAAGGACGCGACATAATGAAGCTTTGGAATATTGCCGACTTCGATCGACAGCAGGCAAACTCCATTCAAACAGAATACGATCTGCCGGCAATAATCGCTATGTTGCTCCAGACAAGAGGCATCACCTCGCGAGAGGAGATCGAGGATTTCCTCAATAACGAGAGCGTTATCGCCTCTCCCTTTGAGATTAAGGACATGGACAAGGCCGCCGAAAGGGTGCGCTCCGCCGTCGACAGCGGCGAGCTTATCTGCGTTTACGGCGACTACGACGCCGACGGCGTCACCTCTACCGCGCTGCTGTATTCCTACCTCGAAACGGTCGGTGCCAACGTGATCTACTACATCCCCTCGCGCGAATCCGAGGGCTACGGAATGAATATCGGCGCGGTCGAATCGCTTGCCGAAAAGGGTGTAAAGCTGATCGTCACGGTCGACAACGGGATCGCCGCAACTAAGGAGATCGAGCACGCCAAGTCGCTCGGTATCGACACCGTCGTCACCGATCACCACATGCCGATCGACCGCCTTCCCGACGCCTGCGCGGTCGTCGATCTTCACCGTCCCGACTGCCCGAGCAGGTTCAAGCAGCTTTCGGGAGTCGGCGTGGCGTTCAAGCTGATAATGGCGCTCGAGGGCGAGTTCTGCGATACGGATATGCTGCTCGACAACTACGCCGACCTGCTCAGTATCGGCACGATAGGCGACATAGTCGAGCTAAGGGGAGAGAACCGCGTGTTCGTAAAGCGCGGACTCCAAAGCATAATGAACTCCGACCGTCCCGGTATCGCCGCGCTTATGGAGAACGCCGGTCTTACCGGCAAGCCGCTGACCGCGGGCAAGGTGTCGTTCACGCTTGTGCCGAGGATCAACGCGGTGGGCAGGCTGGGGCTTTCGGGCAAATCTGTGGAGCTTCTGCTCACCGATGACTTCGGGGAGGCTCGCGCTATCGCTCAGGCAATGGGCGACGACAACGCCGAAAGGCGTCAGATCGAAACCGAGATCCTGCAAAAGATCGACCTCGAGATCCGCCGCAATCCCATGCTCGTGATGGACAAGGTCATCGTCATCGACGGAGAAAACTGGCATCAGGGCGTTATCGGCATAGTTGCCTCGCGCGTTAAGGAGACCTACGGCAAGCCTGCCATAATCATCTCCCGCGACGGCGAAAACGCCAAGGCTTCCGGCAGGAGCGTTGAGGGCTTCGCGCTCTGCGACGCCGTAGCCGCCTGCTCGGAGCTGCTGACTCACTTCGGAGGTCATCCGATGGCGGTGGGTCTTTCGCTCGCCTCGGAGAATATCGGATCATTCAGAAAAAAAATAAACGAGTACGCGGATTCGGCTGATATGCCGTTTGACGCGCTTAAAATAGATTTTAAGCTGAACCCCGCGGGGGTATCGCTCGGCATCGCCGAGGAAATAGCTCATTTGCAGCCCTTCGGCTCAGGGAACCCGACTCCCGTTTTCGGGCTGTTCAACATGACCGTGAGCAGTATAATCCCGTTGTCGAACAACAAGCATCTAAGGCTTGTGCTGACGCGCGCCAACACCACGCTCAGCGCGATGATGTTCTTCACCTCGACCGAGGAGCTGCCGTACCGCAAGGGCGACGTCGTCGATTTGGCGGCGACGCTCGACGTCAACGAATACAACGGCGCCAAGAGCGTATCTATAATAGTGAAGGATATAAAGGCGGCCTCGGACGATACCTCAATGATCTTAAAAAGTCAGCGCGTTTTTGAGGACTTCTGCCGCGGCGTTCCGCTCGAAAGGGAAAAGCTTGCGGACATCACGCCCGCACGCGAGGACTTCGCCCTTGTTTACCGCTTCCTAAAGTCGAACGGGGGCTACAGCCACGCGGCATCAACCCTTGTTCACAGGCTCGGCGGAAAGCTCTCTATGGGCAGGATCCGCGTTATTTTGGAGGCGATGAACGAGCTGGGGCTGATCACCATCCGCGAGGGTATGACAGGTTGTTTTATCGGAGTTAATCAGGTCAGCGGCAAGGTTAGCCTTGAGTCGGCTGATATCATCAAAAGACTTACAGAGGTGACACTATGAGCAAATATTCAAATGTCGCGCACTATCAGGATTTTTCCGAGCTCGAAAAGATAATTTCGGTCTCGAACAACGAATATGATATGGAAAAGATCCGCTCGGCGTATGAATTTGCGGAAAAATCCCACGGCGATCAGCGCAGGGTGTCGGGAATACCGTATATCCTCCACCCGACCTCGGTGGCGTGTATCGTAGCCGAGCTCGGAATGGACGGCGATTCTGTCTGCGCCGCTCTGCTTCACGACGTGGTCGAGGACACTCCCGTGTCGCTGGCGGAGATAACAAGGCTTTTCGGCGGCGACGTGGCAAAGCTATGCGACGGCGTTACAAAGATCTCTAAGATCCCGTATTCCAGCAAGGAGGAGCAGCAGGCGGAGAATATCCGCAAAATGCTTATCGCCATGGCGGACGACATCCGCGTTATCATCATCAAGCTCGCCGACAGGCTCCACAATATGCGCACCATGGACTGTATGCCCGAGCAGAAGCGCAGGGACAAATCGGTAGAGAACATGCAGGTTTTCGCGCCGATCGCCCACCGGCTCGGTATCAAAACCATCAAGGAGGAGCTTGAGGACCGTTCGCTGGAGTACCTCGACCCGATCGGCTACAAGGAGATCGAGGAGGCGATAATGCTCAAGGAGGGCGAGCGCGAGCGCTTTATAGAGACCATAAAGGAGCTTATCCTCGACAGGACAAAGGACACTATCAAAAACGTGTATATCAGCGGCAGGGTAAAGAGCATAAACAGCATATACCGCAAGACCTTTATGCGCAATCAGAATATCGACCAGATATTTGACGTTTTCGCGGTCAGGGTAATCGTCGACACCGTGCCGGACTGCTACAACGTGCTCGGAGTCGTCCACGATATATTCAAGCCGATCCCCAACCGCTTCAAGGACTACATCTCGATGCCCAAGCCCAACATGTACCAGAGCCTCCACACCACCGTGCTCGATAAAAACGCCATACCCTTCGAGGTGCAGATCCGCACCTGGGATATGCACTACACCGCCGAGTACGGAATCGCGGCGCACTGGAAATACAAGCTCGGAATGGGCTCAAACGGCAAGGCAGGCGACAAGGTCAGCCGAAATATAGAAAACCTCAAGAGCATGATCCTCGATCAGCTCGAGACCGAGGACGCCACCGACCTCGCGCGCAATATCCGCAACGACTTCGCGGAAAACGACGTTTACGTGTTCACCCCCAAGGGCGACGTAATGAGCCTCCCGAGGGGTTCGACCCCGATCGACCTCGCTTACCTCATCCACACCCAGGTAGGCCACAGGATGGTCGGCGCCAAGATAAACAACAAAATAGTGCCGATCGACTACATCCTCAAAACCGGCGATATCTGCGAGATCATCACCCACAAGGAGGAGCATCCCAACCGCGCGTGGATCGAGATCTGCAAGACCGCCTCGGCAAAGTCGAAGATAAGGTCGTGGTTCAAGCACGAAAAGCGCGACGAGAACATCGTCGAGGGCAAGGCCATGATCGAGCGCGAGCTCAGGCGCCAGGGAATGAATCTGACCGAGGACGAGTACCCCGAGTTTTTCAGGAGCATATCGGTCAAAAAGCAGTACAACACCCTCGACGACTTTTACGCGGCGGTGGGCTACGGCGGAATCCAGCTTTGGAAGATAATGCCGAGGCTCAAGGAGGAGTTCCAAAAGACCTACGCCAAGGATATTGAGAACATCACCGTGCCGCAGGCTCCCGTTAAGCGCACAAAGGCGAGCTCCGGCGTTGTTATAGAGGGCAACGACGACGTGCTCGTCAAGTTCTCGAACTGCTGCAATCCGCTGCCCGGAGACGAGATAATCGGCTACATCACACGCGGCTACGGCGTTTCCATCCACAAGCGCAACTGCACCAACGTCCCGAAGGACACCTCCAAGTGCGAGGAGCCCGAGCGCTGGATCAATTGCTACTGGGAGGACGAAACCGGCGAGGCGTTCCGCAGCACGCTGCAAATTACCGCAGCCGACCGCACTGGACTGCTCGCGGACGTAACGATAAAGCTGTCGAATATGCACATCTTTATTCACAGCCTTAATTCACGCGAGCTAAAGTCGGGCAGGGCGGTCGTCACCGTCACGATCGACGTCATGGGCAAAAATCATCTGCGCGGAGTGATCTCAAAGCTCTCCGACATCAACGGAATAGAAGAAATAAAGAGGCTGTAATGAAAGCGATAATCCAAAGAGTAAGCTCCGCTTATGTTCAAACAGAGGGAAAAACCGTCGGCAGCATCGGCGCCGGCTTCCTTGTATTGCTGGGGGTCGAGCATGACGACGACGAGCGCCACGCAAGGGCTCTCGCCGAAAAAATATCGGGACTTCGCGTGTTCACCGACGAAAACGACAAAATGAACCTCTCGCTCGGCGATATAGACGGCTCGGTGCTCGTGATCTCGAACTTCACGCTCTGCGCCGACTGCTCCCACGGCAGACGTCCGAGCTTTATCGCCGCCGCCCGTCCCGAAAAGGCGGAGCCGCTCTACGAGTATTTCTGCGGCATCATCCGCGGCAAAGGCATACGCGTGGAAAACGGCGTTTTCGGCGCGGATATGCAGGTTTCGCTCGTCAACGACGGCCCCGTTACAATAGACATCAACTCAAAGGACTTAAAAATATGATAAATGTTAAGGTTTATCCCGTCACCGAGATAATGACCAACTGCTCGTATCTCGTTGACGAGGCGACAGGCAAGGCCGCCGTGGCCGATCCCGGCGGAATATCGGCAAAGCTGACCGAACAGATCGAAAGGGACGGCGGAAGGCTTGAGTATATTTTGCTCACCCACGGCCACTACGACCATATCGCCTGCGCCGGACAGCTCGCCGAAAAATACGGTGCAAAGATCGTCACGGGCAGGGAGAACGACCGCTTTTTGAGCGATCCCTCGCTCAATCTGACCGCGAAGCACTTTATTGACATGCCGCCGTTTTCCGCAGATATCCTGCTTGACGACGGCGACGAGTTTTCGCTCGGCGATACGCGTATCAAATACTACTTCACCCCCGGCCACACAAGCGGCTGCGGAGTGTTCGTTTTCGACGATATCATCATCTGCGGCGACGTGCTTTTCAGGGAGTCCTACGGCAGAACCGATCTGCCCACGGGCGACGACCTGACAATAATGCGCTCGCTAAAGCGCCTAAAGGAGCTCGAAGGCGATTATACCGTGATCCCCGGTCACGGTCCGCTTACCACCCTCGGGCACGAGCGCAGGTACAATCCTCTTATGAGGAGACTGTAAGATGAATCTGTACGTAAAAAACAACCGCTTTTGGTTCGAGCTCGAAAACCTCACGAGGCTCTTTTTCCCGAACGAGAAGATAATCGTTCACAGGGATTTTTCCGAAGCGGAGCCGCCGTATGTTTTCTCTGAGCTCTCCGACAAAATCACCGTCAGCGTGAGGATCGGGGAGTATTTCAGGGAGGAAACGGCTCGGCTCGGAACGGACGACGACCAAAACGAGCTGTCCGCCGTATCGCTTCTGTACAAAATACTCAGCGACTTCACCGGCATATCACAGCCGTGGGGTCTGCTAACCGGCGTAAGACCGGTAAAGCTGTTCAGAAAGCTGAGCGCGGAGGGCGGAACGGAAAGCGCCGAAAGGCGGTTTACCGACGACTTTTTCGTAAGCCCCGAAAAGACCTTGCTCGCCCGGACTACCGAGGAAAACGAGCGGAGGATACTGGAGCTGTCGGCGCCGGAATCGTTCAGCCTGTACGTCGGCATACCGTTTTGCCCGTCAAGGTGCAGCTACTGCTCCTTTGTAATGGCTTCGGTCGAGCGCGCCAAAAAGCTGATCGAGCCCTACGTCGACCTGCTCTGCGAGGAGCTAAGGGTCACGGCGAGGGCGGCAAGGGAGCTCGGGCTGCGGCTTGAAAGCGTGTATTTCGGCGGAGGAACGCCCACAACGCTCAGCGCGGGTCAGCTCGACAGGGTGCTGTCGGTCGTCAATTCCGAGTTCGATATGAGCACCTGCCGCGAGTTCACCGTCGAGGCAGGGCGGCCGGACACGATAACAAGGGATAAACTTATTTCTTTAAAAGAAAATAACGTAGACAGGATCAGCATAAATCCCCAGACCGTCAGCGACGAAATACTCAGGGCGATAGGCAGAAAACACACCGCCGCGCAGTTCTTCGACGCGTTTGACCTCGCGCGCGGCTGCGGCTTCAAAAACATAAATACGGATCTGATCGCCGGTCTTCCGGGCGACACCCCGGAGGGCTTCATGCGCTCGCTCGACTCAATGCTCGGGCTGGGCGCCGAGTGCGTCACCGTGCACACGCTCTGCATGAAGCGCGCCTCAACGCTCACTCTCGACGGCAAAACGCTCGACAGGGAGGAGGCGCTCGCCGCGCGGAAAATGCTCGATTACGCCGGCGAGAGGCTTACCGCGGAGGATTACATCCCGTACTACCTCTACCGCCAGACAAGGATGGTCGGCAACCTCGAGAACGTCGGCTGGTCAAAGCGCGGCTATGAGAGCCTCTACAATGTTTTTGTGATGGACGAGACCCACACCATCCTCGCGTGCGGCTCGGGAGGAGTCACAAAGCTGAAGGACAGCCGCACCGATCTGCTCAGGCGCGTGTTCAACTTCAAGTACCCCTACGAATATATAGGCAAATTCGACGATATACTCAAAAGAAAAGCCGAAATATACGCGTTTTATGCGCAATAATTCGGTTGATTAACGGCTTAAATAGTGCTATACTATTCAATATCAAATCCGTACGCGCCCGATATCACGGCGCGTCCCAAAATCAGGAACGCTGTTCCGCAAAAAAGAAAGGTTGGTAATTATGGGAAAATTTGACGAAATTCTTGACGACGTTGTTGTTAACGCCAAAACCGCCGCTTCGGCAGTTTCAAAGAAGGCCGTGAACGTCTACGACGCCTCAAGGCACAAGATCACCGCCGCTGAGATCAGGGGCGAGATCAACAAAAAGCTCAGGGATCTGGGTAAATTCACCTACAAGGCAAGGGTATACAACATTGATATGGACGCTCAGATCGACGCCACGGTAGCCGAGATCACCGAGCTCAAGGATAACCTCGAGATCATCAACGCGCATATCGACGAGATCAGAAATCAGAAGAAGTGTCCGCAGTGCGAGGCAAAGATCCCCAGAAATTCCGTATACTGCAATATCTGCGGAGCAAAGATCGACGAGGCAGACGAGATCATCGGCGCCGTCGATACTCCCGAGGAGACCGTTGAGGCGGATGCCGAAAAAGCTGTTGAGGCCGAGCCCGAAAACGCCGGTGAAGCCGCCGAATAACTGCTTTACCCGCGAACAATTCTGTGATAAGGTGATATAATTTGTCTAAAAAATATAACGCGGTGGCAAACTCCGAGCAAAGCGTATCGCAAACCTTTGTAAAGGGCGCCGCCATACTTACCGTCAGCATGGTCATAGTCAAGGTGTTCGGACTTCTTGACAAGGTCATTTTAGCGGATATCTACTCAATGTTCGGCAGCAGCCTCGCCTCAATGGGCGTGGGACTGTACAACAACGCCTACGAGGTGTTCGTGGTTATTTTCACGGTCGCCACGGGCGGCCTGCCGATCGTCATCTCAAGGCTCATATCCCAGAATATGACCCAAAAGCGCTACAAGGACGTAAAGCTGGTGCACAGCATATCGGTTCCGCTGTTCACCATCGTCGGACTTGTATGCATGCTCGCCATGCTCGCGGTAAGCTTTCCTTACGCGTTTTATTTCATCAAATCCCCGTATTCGATCTACGCTATGATAGCCCTCGCGCCGGTCATCCTCTTCGGATGCCTGACCTCGATCTACCGCGGCTATTTCGAGGGACAGAGAAACATGTTCCCGACCGCCGTTTCCGAGGTTATCGAGGCTGTCGTAAAGCTCGTTTTGGGCGCGCTGTTCGCATTTCTCATCATGAAATTCGGCATGGAGCACTATCGCGATACGGGCAGCTTTCTGTTCTTCACCTTCAAGGATCATATCGAGGCGGAGAACACCATCCTAGCGTTCTCGGTTGCAGGCAATATCTGCGGTATCTCGATCGCGAGCTTCTGCTCCTTTTTGTTCCTTGTGCTCAAGTACAAGATCGGCGGCGACGGAATCCCGAGGGAATACCTCGAAAGCTCCGTCGACGCGCTCCAAAAGCGCGAGACCTTCGGCATAATCGTAAGGACAGCCCTGCCGATCGTGGGCGGAGCGCTCGTAATGAGCATCGGCTCGCTGATCGACGCGGTAATAATCCAGAACGTGCTGTTCAACCTCGCCGGAAGCAACGCTCAGGCGCTGTTTGACCAGTATCACGACTATTATCCCAAAGAGGTTTTCTTCGGCGGAAAGGACGTTCCGTTCACGATCCACACAAGGCTCTGGGGCTGCTACGGCTCGTCGCTGACGCTGATGCAGCTCGTTACCGCGGTGACTCAGGTGTTCGGCTCAAGCGCCATGCCTAACGTCACCAGCGCCTATACAAAGGGCAACAAGGCGGAGCTGAAGACCTCGATCGAGACCGTGCTGAAGATGACCATGATGTTCACTCTGCCAATGGCGCTCGGACTGAGCGTGCTCGCTCACCCGATAATGAACTTCATCTACTCAAGCCCCGATATCATAAATATCGGCGGCAACGTGCTTACCCTAATGGGTATCACCACCATCTTTACCGGTATAATCACGCCCATATGCAGCATGCTAAACGGCATCGGCAGGGTAAAGCTCCCCATGCTCCTGTACTCTCTCTGCATGGTGGTCAAGATCGGAACCTCGTGGATATTCGTCAGCATGCCCGATATCAATATCCAGGGCGCCACGGCAGGTTCGCTGATCTCCTACGCGCTTATCTGCGTGCTGGGAACCTACCTGCTCGTCAGGTATTCAAAGATCGTCCCGAACTTCTTTTCGACCACGATCAAGCCGCTTGTCGGCGCGCTCGGAAGCTCTTTGGTTGCCTTTTTTGTCAACAGGCTTTGCGAGGGACACATGAATCACAGGCTGTCTACCGTCATCGCGATAATCGCCGCGGCAGTGATTTATATTGCAATTTTACTAATATTACGCACTTTTTCAGCCCAAGAGGTGAGAATTTTACCAAAAGGTGAAAAAATCGCAAAAATACTTGAAAAAATGCGGCTGATTGGTTAAAATAGTATATCGTGGGCTGCATAAAGAGCCCCGTAACCGGAGATGTGATTATGGATCTGCTGAACAAGGAAAAATATGATTTTGACGACCTTATCGAGATCGTCAGGATACTGCGCGCCCCCGGCGGATGTCCGTGGGACAGGGCGCAGACGCACAGCTCCATCCGCTCCAATTTTATCGAGGAGACCTACGAGGCTGTCGAGGCGATCGACACCGGCGACAAAGAGCTGCTCAAGGAGGAACTCGGAGACGTGCTTCTCCAGGTGGCGCTTCACGCTGAGATGGAGCGCGAGGCGAACAGCTTTGATATCGGCGATATCTGCGACGGTATCTGCAAAAAGCTGATCGTTCGCCATCCGCATGTGTTCGGTGACAAAAGCGCCGACAACGCCGACCAGGCTCTCACCAACTGGGACGCAGTCAAAATGCAGACAAAATCCCAGACAACGCAGACGCAGGCAATGCAAAGCGTATCAAAAGCCCTTCCGTCGCTCATGAGGGCGGAGAAGATCCAGAAAAAGGCGGCAAAGGTCGGCTTTGACTGGGACAAAGCGGAAGGCGCGCTTGAAAGCCTGACTCAGGAGTGTCTGGAGCTCGAAGCCGCGGTAAAGAGCGGCGACTCCGGCAATCAGTACGAGGAGCTCGGCGACGTGCTGTTTTCAGCGGTCAACGTCTCGCGGTTTCTCGGGATCGACAGCGAAAAAGCTCTCTACGACGCCTGCGACAAATTCATAAACCGCTTTTCAGGGGTCGAAGCCCTCGCCTCAGAGCGCGGTATCGACATG
The DNA here is from genome assembly GCA_902767845.1 of uncultured Ruminococcus sp. Lineage (GTDB taxonomy): Bacteria > Bacillota > Clostridia > Oscillospirales > Acutalibacteraceae > Ruminococcoides. The sequence continues at coordinate 36,727 of CACXIV010000010.1, forward strand.
AAAACGGCTTCAATCGAGCAACTTAATTCCCTTTGGGATGAAGTTAAAAAATATAATTACGGAGGAAAATAAGATGAAAAAAACAGAACTCATCGCCGCTGTTGCTGAGCAGAGCGGTCTTTCAAAGAAAGACGCCGAGAAGGCTCTTTCCGCTACACTTGATACTATCATTAAGGCAGTTGCCGAGGGCGACAAGATCCAGCTTACAGGCTTCGGCACCTTTGAGCAGCGTCAGAGAAACGCGAGAACAGGCGTAGATCCCAGAACAGGCAACTCCATCGAGATCCCCGCTTCAAAGGTTCCCGCTTTCAAGGCAGGCAAGGCTTTCAAGGATATCGTAAACAAGTAATTTTATTTACATTACGGACTGTCTCTTTCGGGGCAGTCCGCTGTATTTTAAGGATTTATCATGAGACTCGACAAGTATTTAAAAGTTTCGCGCCTTATTAAGCGCAGAACGGTCGCGAACGAGGCTTGCGACGCCGGAAGGGTCGTTGTCAACGGCAAGCAGGCGCGCGCCTCTTACGACGTAAAACAGGGCGATATAATCGAGATCACCCTCGGCGCCCGAGCGGTAAAGGTGAGGGTGACAGAGGTAAAAGAGGTCGTCCGCAAGGAGGACGCCGCGGCTATGTACGAGGCGGTCGTCTGACAATAGAATATTTTTTATCATGCCTCCGTATATTTTAAGGAAAGAATATACGGAGGTTTTTTATATGGCGGAATTTACAGGATCAAAAAAGCACACCCTTATGCTCGACGACCGCTCGAGGCTGGTGATAACGGGAGCCGAGGACGTAAACGGCTTCAACGAGGAGACCGTGTCGGTCAAAACGGCGGACGGCGCCCTTGTAGTCAGGGGCAGCGGCCTGCATATCGGCAAGCTCAACCTCGAGACCGGCGACGTTGTGATCGACGGCAGGATCAACGCCCTGCAGTACGTCGGCGGCGCGTCAAAATCAAAGCTTTCAAGGCTGTTCAGGTAAGCGTATGGAGCTCGATTTCGCAAGGCAGTCCGCCGCTTTTTTGTACTCGATACCGCTCGGAGCCGCTCTGGGGATCGTCTACGGCGCGCTAAAGCTGATTCGCTCGGCGTTCACGCCGAAAAAGGGCGCGGTGATCGCCCTCGATATCGCCTACATGCTGTTTTGCTCGCTGTGCGTGTTTTATTTTTCGCTCGGATATCTCGACGGATACGTCAGGGTTTACGTGATACTCGGCGCGCTGATCGGCTTTTTTATATACAGACTGACCCTCGGAGGCGTTCTGCAGCGAATACTTGATCCCATAATTTCTTTTTTGAAGCGGATAATTGGGGCAATTTTGACAAAAATAAAAATAATTGCAAAAAAGCTATTGAAAAACGGTTGTGATATATTGTATAATGTAGGTGGTAGAATAGTATTGTTAATGAGTGCGAATCTATATATTGGGAAAAAAAGTGATAAATATGGCAAAAAAAGTAAAGGAAAAGGATCCGCGGGAGCTGACGGACGAGCCGAAGATCGTTCTTGACTCGGACGGACCCAAGGAAGTCAAGCCTGTCAAAAAGAGGCGCAAAAAAAGGTATCTTTTGCTTTACCTCGCGGCGATCGGCTTCGCGTTCTACGCGGTGATAACCATTATCAACCAAAACGTGCAGATCGCTCAGAAAAAGGCTGAGCTTAGCGAGCTCCAGCAGGAGATAAACGTTGTTGAGATCCAGTCTCAGTATCTCGAAAAGGTGCGCGGCTATACGGGCGAGCAGCTTTCGGATTACATAGAAAAAATCGCCAAGGAGGATCTTGGCTATGTCGGCGAGGGAGAGAGAATATTCATCAACGTCGCCGGCGAACAATAGGGCAGAAAGGTTAAAGGCTAACCTCGGTTAGCGCAAGGGGTACAATTTATTTATGGCACTTGAAGTCGGAATGATTTTGGAAGGCAAGGTTTCGGGAGTAACAAAATTCGGCGCGTTCGTCGACCTTCCCGATTCAAAAACAGGCATGGTACATATTTCGGAGGTAGCGCCGACGTTTATCAGCGAAATATCCGATTACGTCAAGGTCGGGCAGACCGTCAGCGTAAAGATACTCGCCGTGGATAACGGCAAGATAAAGCTGTCTATGAAGCAGGCGCTCCCAAAGGAGCAGCAAAAGCGAGCCAAGCCTTCTAACAAAAAGAGCGAACGCCCTAAAAGAGAGCCTTACAAGCCCGCTCCGCCGGTTACTTCACCGGGGAATTTTGAGTGGCAGAGCAGCCGCAAAAGCGCTCCGTCTACCTTTGAGGACATGATGTCGAGGTTCAAGCAGACAAGCGAGGACAAGATGTCCGACCTTAAACGCGGAGAAAGCAGGGGCTACAGCCGCCGCGGAAACGGAAACGGCAGAAGATGATCCGAGCCGTTTAATCAGCCGCGTTATATCGCGGCGCACAATACATTTCCCCGTTCGGGAACGCTTGTTTTTCGGCGCAAAACCGAGCCGGGGAGCGATCAAAAAGCAGGGAGGCAATTTTTATGAAGATCACCTACACAGCAAGAAAAGTTAACCTCAGGGATAATTTCAAGGAAAGAGTGGAGAAAAAGCTCGCGAAATTCAAAAAGCTCTTTTCGGAGGACGCTGCCGCGAATGTCGTTGTCACCCTTGAAAAGAACCGCCAGACAGTAGAGATCACGATCCGCGATCACTCGATGGTATACCGCGCCGAGAGCACTATGCCCGAGATGAACGACGCGCTCGACCGCGATATCGAGATACTCAAGCGCCAGATCCGCAAGAACAAAACAAAGCTTGAAAAGCGCATCAAGTCCGGCAATATCGAGACTATCATAGCCGATCTTCCCGCCGGGGACGAGCCCGAGGAAGAGGTTTACAATGTCGTCCGCAAAAAGCAGGTGCTCGTCAAGCCCGTTACGGTCGACGAGGCTATCCTCGAGATGAATATGGTCAACCACGATTTTTACATGTTTGTCAACGCCGAGACCTCGGAGGTCAACGTTGTCTACAAGCGCGCCGACGGAAACTACGGCCTGCTTGAGCCCACAAACGACTGATGATACAAACGGGGGCTGTCGCATTAAGCCAAAAACTACCACTGTCATTCCGAGCGTAGCCGAGGAATCTCCTCAATTCTGCTGACTTTTGGAGATTTCTCCACGCGCTTCTTAAATTTCTCGGATTAAAAAACGTCCGCGCCGAAAACGGCAGGGTGCTGTTCGACGGCGGCTATCCCGACCTCGCGAGGGCAAGCATAAATTCGCGCTACGCCGAGCGGATCCAGATCCTGCTCGCGGAGTTCGAGGCGCGCACCTTCGACGAGCTTTTTGAGAACGTCAAGGCGATCGAGTGGGAGAGGTTCATCGGTATCTCCGACGCATTTCCGGTAAAGGGAAGCTGCGTCAGCTCTCAGCTTATGAGCATGCCCGACTGCCAGAAGATAATCAAAAAGGCGGCGGTCGACCGCCTGTCGCAAAAATACATGCTGTCGTGGTTCGAGGAGACGGGACCCGTCCGCCAGATTCAGTTTTTGATATTGAAGGACAAGGTCAGCATAATGCTCGACACCTCGGGCGCTGGGCTTCACAAAAGGGGCTACAGAGCCGAGGCGAACGACGCTCCGCTTAAAGAGACCCTTGCCGCGGCCATGGCGGAGCTCGCCATGGTCAGACCGAATCACTTTGTCGTCGATCCCATGTGCGGCAGCGGCACCATACTGATCGAGGCGGCCATGAAGGCGCTCAGGATCGCTCCGGGTCTGAACCGCTGCTTTGCCTGCGAAAAATGGAGCTGCGTGCCCGAAGGCGTGTTTGATGAGGAAAGGGAGCTCGCGCGCTCAAGAATAAACCGCGACTGCTCGTTTAGAGCCGAGGGCTTTGATATCGACGAAAGCGCGCTTATAACGGCGTGCAAAAACGCCGGGATCGCCGGAGTCGGCGACAGGATCACCTTTACCCGCCGCGATATCAGGGACTACGTTCCGCCCGAGGGCTACGCGACGCTCATCACAAATCCGCCCTACGGCGAAAGGATGCTCAGCGTGTCCGAGGCGGAAAGGCTGTACGCCGTGATGGGTGAAAAATTTGTCCGCGAGCGCGGCAAAAGCTACACCGTGATCACTCCCGACGACGACTTTGAAGCGGTGTTCGGCAGGAAGGCAGACAAGCGCCGAAAGGTCTACAACGGCATGCTGAAATGCCAGATATACATGTATTTTAAGTGAGTCATACGCCTGACAAAAAACGGTTCTATCCGTTTGTGTTAGGCGTTTTATCTATATATGAATCATCCGAAATAAAAGCTTTAAGTAAATTGTCAATTTTTCTTAAAAATACGTGATTAAACTTGACTTTGATCTTATTTTTATTATAATTGTAGGTGAATAATTACAGTGATAAACCATGCTTTGATACAAGGTGAATTATGGAAAAATCAGTTTTATGCAGACTAAATTCCGTATCGGAAAAATACCCCGGTAAGACCGCCTTCAGGGATACCGAAAACAGCCTGACCTTCGGCGAGTTCAACGAGCTGACAAGGTCGGTGGGAACTTACCTTTCGGGCATAGTTTCGCCCGGAAGCCCCGTCGCGGTAATGTCCGGCAGACATGTCTACACCCCGGCGTGCTTCCTCGGAGCGGTAAGAGCCGGCTGCTTTTACGCGCCGATGGACGGCGATATGCCCGTTGCGAGGCTCAATCAGATATTGGGCGTTATAAAAGCCGGCGTGATGCTTGTCGACAGGGCTCATCTCGAGACCGCCGAAAGCCTTGATTTTGACGGAACGATCGTCGTGACGGAGGATATCATCAACACCCCTGCCGACGACGAACTGTTAAAAAGCAGGGAGGACGGCATTGTTTGCACCTCTCCGCTTTACGTCATCTTTACCTCAGGCTCAACGGGCGTCCCCAAGGGCGTCATCACCTCGCACCAGTCGCTCATGACCTACATAGATTCGGTCGGAAAGGTGCTCTCGATAGACGATACCGACGTTTTAGGCAACCAGTCTCCGCTCGATTATATCGCGGCTGTACGCGACATTTACCTGCCGCTCAGCTTCGGAGCCTCGACCTTCATCATCCCTAAGAACGAGTTTGCCGTTCCCGCTCAGCTTTTCGACACCCTCAACCGCGAGAGGATCACCACCCTCTGCTGGAGCGTTGCCGGCGTTGAATTGCCTGCCAAGCTCGGCGCCTTTGACGTCAGCAAGCCCGAATACCTCAAAAAGCTCTGCTTCTCGGGCTCGGTAATGCCCTGCAAATATCTCAAGCTCTGGCAGGAGAACCTGCCCGACGTTTTGTATGTCAACCAGTACGGTCCCACCGAGGCGACTGCCTCGTGCACCTACTACGTCGTTGATGAAAAGGTCGACGACGACACCGTGCTGCCGATCGGCAAACCGTACGACAACTACCGCGTGTTCCTGCTTAACGAGGACAACACCCCCACCGAGCAGGGAAAAATCGGCGAGATCTGCGTCAGCGGACCCATCCTCGCCCTCGGCTACTACGGCAACGCGGAATATACGCAGAAGTCGTTTGTGCAAAATCCGCTCAATCCCAACTACCGCGAGCTCATCTATAAGACGGGCGACCTCGGAAGCATGGATCCCGACGGCACACTCAGGTTCCACGGCAGAAAGGACAGGCAGATCAAGCACCTCGGCCACCGTATCGAGCTCGGAGAGATCGAGGAGGCGGCCAAGAAGATCGAAGGCGTGCTCGACTGCTGCTCGCTCTACAACAAGCCGAAGGAGCACCTTTACCTGTTTTACACCGGCAGCGCGACCTCAAAGGACATCGTTATCAGTTTCAGAAAGAACATGCCGGCGTTCATGGTTCCGCGCAAGCTAGTCAATCTCGACAAGCTGCCGACCCTGCCCAACGGCAAGATTGATATGCAGACATTAAAATCATATTTCAAATAAAGAATTAAAAAGGAGATATTATCATGGATGAATTAATGGAAATCTTGGAAGAACTCAGACCCGACGTAGATTTTGAAAACGAGACAGCCCTCATCACCGACGGCGTTCTCGACTCCTTCGATATAGTCGCGCTCGTTGGCGAACTCAACGACGCGTTTGACATCGAGATCAAGCCCAACAACCTTGTGCCCGAGAACTTCAACTCGGCAAAGGCTATGTACGCTCTTATCGAGCAGCTTCAGGACGAATAATATGAACGATCAAAAATTAAGGGAGCTCCTTTCGCGGGTGTCAACTCCCTCGTACATCTTTGACCTCGACCTGTTTAACGAGCGCGCCGGGCTTGTTCACGAGTATTTCGGCGACAAGGTCGGGATGTGCTTTTCGATAAAGGCAAACCCGTTTCTGCTCGGCAGGCTTCCCGAATGCTTCGACAAGATCGAGGTGTGCAGCCCCGGCGAGCTGACGATCTGCGAAAAGACCGGCGTAGATATGAAAAAGATCATATTCTCCGGCGTGAACAAGACGTTTGAGGACGTAGAGCGCGCCGCGGACGACGGAGTCGGCACCTTCACGGCGGAGAGCTTTCTCCACCTCGACCTTATCAACGACGCCGCGCTCAGGCGGAACACCGTTTTCCCGGTGCTGCTGCGCGTTACCGACGTAAAGGGCGGAAGCCAGTTCGGAATGGACGAGTCCGACGTGCTCGGTATCATCAAAAACCGCGCGGACTACAAGGGCGTCGATATCGTCGGCATCCACTATTTTACCGGCACTCAAAAGCGCAAGGCAAAGCCGGTCATCCGCGAGCTTGACTACATCGCCGACCTGATCAAAAGGATCGGGGAAGAGTATGATTTCACCGTTCGCCGCGTAGAGTACGGCACCGGTCTGGCGGTAGATTACTTCGCCGACAACGCCGACGAGCTCGAGCGCGAGCGCCTTGCCGAGATCAGCGAAAAGCTCCGCGAGACCGCCGAGCTGTGCGAGCTGACAGTGGAGATGGGCAGGTTCTTTGCCGCTCCCTGCGGCTATTACCTGACAAGGGTGATGGACGTTAAGACCAATCAGGGAGTTAATTACGCTGTCGTTGACGGCGGAATGAACCAGCTCAAGTACGACGGCCAGCTCCAGGGCATGCAGATCCCGAAAATAATTCACTTAAAGAATAATGACGTCACGGGCGACGTTCAGCCGTGGACTCTCTGCGGAAGTCTTTGCACCACAGCGGACGTTTTAACCCGCGCCGTTGAGCTCGACTCGCTCAAGATCGGCGACGTTCTGGTATTTTGCAGAACGGGAGCCTATTCCTCAATGGAGGGCATGGCGGTATTTTTGAGCAGGGAAATGCCCGTTATCTCGGAGTATTCCGAGCGCGACGGACTGACCGTACTGCGCGAAAAGCTGTATACCGACGTCTTTAACACACCAAACAGATAATGATATGGGGATGTAATCTTGACCTATACCTCAGTTAACTTTATATTTTTTGTACTGGTAACGGCGCTGCTCTACTTCGCCTTGCCTCTTAAAAAGCATAAATGGACGGTACTTCTCGCGGCGAGCGTGTTTTTCTATCTTGTCGCGGGCTACAGGTACGCCGTTTTCATACTGTTCACCGCGGTCAGCACATATCTGATCGGTCTTTGGGTGGACAAAATCTCCAAGAGCTCAAAGGCTGTCCTTAAAAAGAACAAGTCCGAATGGGGCAGGGAAGAAAAGAAGAAATACAAAAACAGTATCAAGGTGAAAAAGCGCCTTGTAATGAGCCTCGCGCTCGTGCTCAACTTCGGCATACTGGCGTTTTTAAAGTATTTCAACTTCTTTTCCGGCAGCCTTAACGACATTTTGGGCAACTTCGGCATCGACTTCTCGGCGCCGACACTGGCGCTGTTTTTACCGCTGGGTATCTCGTTCTACACCTTCCAGTCAATGGGATATATCGTAGACGTCTACCGCGAAAAGACCCCTGCCGAGAAAAATCCGCTCAAATTCATGCTGTTCGTATCGTTCTTTCCGCAGATCGTGCAGGGACCCATCAGCATTTACGACCAGCTTGCCCATCAGCTTTACGAGCCTCACAGCTTTGACTTCACGCGCTTCAAGCACGGAATGATGCTTATCCTCTGGGGCTTCTTCAAAAAGCTGATTATCGCCGACCGCGCGGTGACAGCCATCACCGCCGTCACGGATGATTACAACGCCTACGGCGGCTCCACGCTGCTGTTCACTATCCTGCTGTATTCCGTGCAGCTCTACGCCGATTTCTCGGGCGGTATCGACATCTCCCGAGGCGTAGCGCAGATCTTCGGAATAGATATGATAGAGAATTTCAGGCGCCCGTATTTCTCAAGATCTATCAGCGAATACTGGCGCAGATGGCACATCTCGCTCGGAGCGTGGCTCAAGAATTACCTGTTCTACCCCGTGGCGATGTCAAATCTGTTCATTAACGCCGGCAAAAAGATGAAGGCTTCAAGGTTCGGCAAGACCGCCGCCGGAGCGCATGTTTCAAAGGTGCTGCCCACCAGCGTAGCTTCTCTGATCGTGTTCCTCGTAGTAGGTATCTGGCACGGTGCCGACTGGAAGTACGTCGGCTTCGGCGTGTGGAACGGAGCCATCATCATGGTGAGCATACTGCTCCAGCCGCTGTTTGACTCTATCCTCAAAAAGCTGCATATCAATCCCAACGCGGTCTGGTACTCCGTGTTCCAAATGCTCCGCACGTTCATAATCGTGCTTGTCGGCTACGTGTTCGACGTAGCGCCCGGGTTCTCTCAGGCGATGCGCACATTCCGGCTGATACTCACCAACCAGAGCCTTACCGCCGCGCGCGCCGAGATAAGCGAGCTCGGACTCGGCAAAAAGGACATGCTCGTTATCCTCGCAGGTATCGCAGTGATCTTCATCGTAAGCGTTATCCAGGAGCGCCACCCCTCGACAACGATCAGGGAAATGCTCGACCGCAAGCCGTTTTTACTCAGGTTCGCGGTGATCTTTATTGGTATCATGGCGGTTATCGTATACGGCGTCTACGGCTCGGGCTACAATCCTGCCGACTTTGTATACATGCAGTTCTAAATACGAATTTTTGCCCGGATCGGCCGTAACTGCCGGGGCAAAAGCAGAGGCGATATAATAAACTATGAAGAAAAAGCTATACATAACAAGGGCGATAAAGATATTCGCGCTGATCATGGCGGTTCTGGTGTGCTCGATGATGCTGCAGCATTATTTTCTGCTTCACTACGACGCCAACAAGATGAGGCTCGACGGATTCTATATTGAGGAAAAGGATTCCCTCGACGTTGTCCTGGTCGGAGCCAGCGACTGCTATGCGGACTTCATTCCGGGCTTAGCGTATGAAAAGTACGGAATAACAAGCTATTCCTACGCCACCGCCTCGTGTACCGCCGGAGCCGCAAAGACAATGATAAAAGAGGTAATGCGAACTCAAAATCCGCAGAAGATTTTGATCGAGATCAATTCCTTCCTCTACGGCTTTGACAACGAGAGCAGAACCTCAAGCGTGCGCAGTTATATCGACAACGTGCCGTATAATCAAAACAAAATCGAATATCTCGGGAGCGGAGCCATCCCCGCGACCGAGGACGAGATCGAGTATTACATTCCGCTGATCAAATATCACGGCACATGGAACGACTATCCCGAGCCCTCGGGCAAGTATATCACCCAGATATTCAGGCAGCATACCGACGGCACCACAAAGCTAAAGGGCTACCGCACCTCGACCTCGATATGCGTTCCGGATCCCCAATATCCGTGTATCAACGATACTCTCGCTCAAAACGGCAAGACGCTCGCGCTGATGCCGGATTATGAAGAAAAGCTCCGCGACCTGATCGGCTTTATCAAGGACGAGGGATATGCCGACAAGGTTTTGTTTGTGCGCATGCCTCATCTCGTCAACGCTTCGTTCTACGCTCGTTTCAAGCGCGGAAACGCGGCAGGGGAGATAATAAAGAGCAGCGGCATGGAGTTTATCAACTTCGAGCGCGATCCCGAAACCCTCGCGTATTCGTACGGCGACTACTATAACGTCGATCACCTCAATGTATACGGCGCCGCCAAGTTTACCGACTACCTGTGCGGCATACTCACCCAAAAGTACGGAGTAACAAGCCGCGACCTGACTCAAAAGCAAAAACAGAGCTGGGACACCGCCGCGGAGTATTACCACAAGCTGCACGACTACTGCGACAGCTTTATTAAGAACGAGACCGCTAAAACCGGCTATGTTCAGACGATCGAGGAAAACTCCAACGTAATGAAGTATATCGACGATTATGCCGAAACCGGCAAATTGCCCGAGAACAAGCCCGACCCCTCAGCCCCGACCGAGGAGCCGGAGATATAGAAACAAATTCAATAACGCAACAAAGACTTCTCCATAGCGGAGAGGTCTTTTTTGTTTTAAAAGAATTATGGTTCGTCAAACTGTACACATTCCGCCTTTGATTTTTATCCATAATAACGGATGAATTTTTCGCTATCGGCATAAATATTCCGTAAAAGAACCAAAAGCAATAATTTAAACAAATAATAAAAAATAGACAAAAAAAGTATTGAAAATATACTATTTTAATGTTATAATTAATCTAACTAAATGTGGGTTGTTATACCCTTTTTCAGCCGATATCATTGGCATATATAGTTTTTGCGCAAAAATTTACGCGTGATCGGGCTGTGATATCACTGAGGGTCAGGCAGTAAAAGCTGAACGTCCGAGACGAAGTTATTGTATAGTCGTTAGTCGTGAGCCGTTAGAAACGGTAATCCAACTGACGGCTGACGACTGACGACTGACGGCACACCGGCAAAGGGAAAGTAAACCGCATTTTTTTACACAAACTTTTCAACGGCAATTAACTGTTAACCGTTAATTGTTAATTTGAAAAAAGGAGGAAAAAATATGAAAACACAAATAAAGCGGCTTTCAAAATCTACCCTCGCGGTTCTTTTGTCGGTTTGCTTGCTCATTTCATGCATGACCGTCGGCATTATCGCCACAGACGCGGCGAAAACTACAGAAGAGCGTGTCGGTGCTGTTGATAACAGCGAGAGCGTGGGGGCGTCAACCTATTATTATCGCGGCGGCTTGAATTCTTGGGGATTGACCGCTATGACTCAGATTTCCGACACCAACCTATGGTATTATCAGGCTTCGGGTTCCAGTGCTTTTAAAATATGCGATACTACTGATTGGTCTGGAAACAACTATGGGTATAGTTCCAGCAATGTAGTTGATGGTGAGTTATCGTTATCAGATGCCGGAGGAAATGATCATAATATTAATGACGAAACCACTTCATCTCATTATATAGTATTCGATTCCTCAAATGTGAAAATTTGGGCTCAAACGACTAACCCGACAACAACAAAAACCTTTTATGTATGTAACAGTGACAGTTGGTCGAGTGTGTATGCACACGTTTATTCAGGAGTTTTGTCTAAGTCTAATTGGCCGGGCGAACAATGCACGGACAGCAATAAAATCGGCACGATAAACGGTAATCCGGTTTATAGCTTTACTGTTTCGTCGTATTACACTCGAATTATGTTGAATAATAATAATAATATTCAATATAATCCCAGCGCTGTGTTAGAGGATGGTGCACTGTATTATACACGCGGCAGTACAGGTGATGGAGCACCTTGTAAGTCAACATACAATTCTTCTAGTCTAGACAAATGGCAATTGGGATACAATGACGGTTCGGAGCATTATGTAGATTTTTCCAGCAATTCTGCTACGCTGAGCTTTTCTGCCAACACAACCTATTCTTATTGGATAAAGTACGGCGATACTTATTACAAAAACAACGGTACAATGACTCGTGCAGACTGCACGAATTGGACATTTACCGAAGACGCGAGTAACGCACATATCACCGCTGATGTAGCTGGTACTTATGTATTTAACTTGGATACATCAAGTGGAGTAAAGGTCAGCGTTACTTATCCTGCTTTGACTCAAAAGACCGTCACCTTTGGCGTGGACAGCGGCACCTCGTCGAACGGCGGCGCTTTAACAGCTGAAATCGGCGGTACTCCTATCACAAGCGGTCAGTCATATGATCATGGCTCATCCGTAACCTTTACTGCCACGCCTAATTCGGGTTACAAGACCAAATGGTACAGCGACTCGGCTTGCACAACCGAGATCAACGGCGCTTCGGGCAACACCTACACCGCGAGCTTGACTGATAACATGACCGTTTACGTCAAATATGTGGCACAAACCTTCATCACTATCTATGTGTGTGATAATCAGCCGCTTACCCAAACAGCCAATCACCTTTGCTTCTACACCTTCCACGGCAATACACAGGGCGGAACAGGTGCTTGGCCGGGAAAAAAGGTTGCTACTGCTCAGGATTCAACCTACAGGGTAACAACTGTCGGCACCATCGACAGCAAAACTGTTTATAAGCTGGAGCTCGATACCGACAATTACGGAAACGATACGGGCATTATCATTGACGCAGATGGAAATCAGACCGGTGACCTCACCCTTTCCGACGGCGCGATCTACTTTACAAAGACCGAAAACAATATTGCGGGCTCTCAGGATATCTTTGATCAGTCCATGCTTGACAACAGCAATGTAAAGAGTTACGTTATCGCCGGTACAAAGAGCTTGGTTGGCTCCGATCCGTGGAGTACAACCGCTCACCGCATGAAGTATAACTCTAACGGTACGTACACAATTACCTTTAACAACGTAGCGGCTGCTCCCGAATACGGCACCCTCGCGTTTAAGGTTATTGAATACAATACCAATTGGGTCGCGGCAGATAATACAAACAGCGCGGATAATGTTAACATTGAAAACAACGTTGTTCAGAAAAAGATCGACAGTGAAGGAAACATCGCGTTTACAACCGGCAAAAAATCAAATATCACGATCACATACGATCCTAATGCTGCTACAAATAGCTTTGTGACGATCTCAGCGGCGGATATTCCCTCTACCACTCTGACAACGACCATTTATGTAAATAAAAATAATGTAAACGGCTTGTATGTATGGACTGATACCGATGCAGAGCCTTTGGGCACATGGAATGCAACAGAAACAAATGTAAGCAGCGTCCAGACGACCGAAACACTCGATGGTTATAGCGGAAGCGCATTTGTAAAGCATACCTTTGAAAGCTCTGATTCAACCTTTAAATACATTGTTAGAAAAGGTTCGAGTCAATCCAGCGATTCATCTTCATATCCTATCGGCGGCACTTATGTCATTGATACTCTTACCAATGTTCCCGATATCCTCGGCGGCGGCGGCGGCGGAAACGATACCGACTCAAAATGGGATCCTATATTTGTTGACGGGAATAAGGTGCCGGCTAAAGACAGAAATAAATTCCTGCTAAGGAGTAATAACCAGGAACCCACAGCAGCCAACTTTACTTCAACCGGTCTTGACGCGTATACTTCCGACGGCAAGATCTACTTCAAGATCCCCTATGCCACAATAAGCTCATACAAATATTTTATGCTTGCAGGCACAGATGGCGATTACACCAGCGACTGGTATCAGATCACAAACAGCTCGGGTAATTCCATTACCAATGTATTTGTTGACAACAGCGCTTCCGACTATCTGTCCGCGACAAAGAAGGAGTATTACGGTCAGGAAGACGGACATAGAGATACAAACTACTTCTATTCACAGGTCACTATTCAGGAAGGCGCTGAGAATACGTTTAAATATGTCGTTCTGGAGATCGACCCGGCGCAGAGCAAGCGTACCTTTACCTACTACACCTACGGCGCGACGCCTATTGCAAAGAAGCCAAAGATCGTTGTTGAGAACGGCTCATACGGTTATCAGTCCAAGTATGGTACTGCGACAGTTACAACACCCGCAGGTTTGACAGGAACCAACGGCGATTGGTGGACGACTTACCGTGTGGAAGAAGGCACACAGCTTTATGTCACTACAACCATCAAAGCAGAGTGCAGAGGAGATAGCTCAACCACCGGTATGTATGTATACGCTTACGCGGTCAACGGCGTTAAGTACGAGGTTGAATCAAACAACGGATATACATTTGTAAACACCAAGCCCATCACTGTAGGCACAGAGGATATCGAGATCACTCCTGTTTACTACAGCCGCTCGATCGAAAACGCAAATGATTACATTTCGGTCTATGTTGAGGCTGACAGCGATCTGATTGATCACTGGGGTGACCAGATCTACGTTTATTCATATTACTACGGTGCCGATCCCAACAGCGGAACAACTGAGCATGAGGGCAGAATGGACGGTAACTATCCCGGTCAGACTCTTGTTCTCGATGGTTCCGGTTACTACTACGGTAAAATCGCAAAGTGCTTCTACTCCGGAGAGTATCTGCAAACCAAGGACGCGGCACATCCCGTTTCAGGCGTAACCTTCAGCGGAGGCTACGAAAACAACGCTCCGCATCATAACTTTATTGATTATGCGCAGAACCGTCAGACCTACGACTATGATGACTTTAAGTACATCGCTAACTTAGGCTATGACACCGTTCGTCTGGATCTGAAGTATGAGCCTCAGACCTCTGACTCCAACCAGCATATGCTCATAAACAACGCTACAGACCAACCTTCAACCGATAAGACACCCGCTTCAGTTGACGTTTCTAAGGTTCAGGGCTGGCAATACCTGTACGATTACGACTATAATCCGTGCAGTGTGCTCGGTCTCAGCGGAAAGGTCGCAAGAGATTTCGGCGAAACATTCCACTACGCTGACGACGGAGCCTATGGTTACAGCGGCAACCAGAATGTTAAGATCATTTCAGTCGGCAACCAGCATGTTGAGAACAAGGGTGATTGGGCGACTTATTGGTACGTATATAAGAATACCGGTACAGAGGAATCTCCGGAATGGACCTTTGTTACCAAGGGTCTTCCCTCAGACTTCATCTGCCGCACCGATCCAAACGGCACCCCCTATAGATTTGATGACTTGACTGAAGGTCACCAGACAAATCAGTGGAGAGCTGTTTACAATGCAGGAATAGCGTTTACTGCTGCGTCTATCGCTTATGAAGCCGAAATGGGCGCCGAAACCTCGGTCTCTACCAAAAATACGGGTCACCGTATTGACGCAAGATGGCTTTATACAACTTCACAGAGCCGTTATGAGGTTCACGCCGGTGTAGCGATTTATGATGCTTCAACAGGAAGCTACACACTTGACACCAACAACTTCGGCGCCGCCTCTCCCACAGGTACTGCAAAGGCGTCCGCCTATATCGACAATTCAACAAACCATAACAGAAACGACAACGTTTCATCCAAGAAATTCGATAAACGTAACGTTGACGCCTACCTCACTACAAATTCACCAAGCAGCGATTACTATTTTGCTTATTGGGCGGTAGTAAAGGGCAGCCAGCCTGATGATGCTAACTTGAGTTCCGGCGGCAACATGCTCTTATCGGATGTTGAAAGACTTGCCGGCGGCGAGGATACGACTCACAAGATCTTGGCGAATACCAACCAGTTCTTCGTAGCTGTTTACAAGCCTATTACAGGCGGCAAGCTCATCCTTAAGCACGACGCCTATACGGGCGGAGGCCTTACCGGCACAGGTAACCGCTATATTCAGGCGGATATTGTCCAGTCGGACGGTACAACGGTTGTTTCTTCATTCAAAAAGAGCAAGGATCAGATTACCGTTACCGGTATTACTAACCAGATGTCCGACAGAGGATATCTCCTTAGAATCAAGCTTTATACCGCTTCGCTTGATTCATCTGTCTTTAATAAATTCTGGTTGCCGGGAAGTAATGCTGTAGTATCCACCAATCCTACGTATAGTCAAGCGGCTTCGGCAAACTCAAAGGATGGCAAGGTATGCACCGAGGATGATCCCGCGGCTTACACCGTAACCGTAGCGGTCAGTGATATTTATTCTGCCATTACTGCTTCCGAGGCTCAAAATGCTAATGTAAATGATTATACCATTAATTACAAATCTGCCCTCGATACAGGATATAAGTATGAAATCAAATATACTTATAACAGCCGTTTTTGGAATTCCCAGACTTACACCGTAAAGGGTACCTTTACTACAGAGGAATTTAATACTTATGTGACCGATGACGCGGGAACATTATCATTTAACTCGGCTCTTAAGGAAGATTTCCTTGCTGTTCATTCTCCTTACGAGGATAACTTTAAGGAAACTGTTAAGTGGAAATTCTCTCTTGCCAACAACCTTGTTTATAATTCCACAACAAAGACATTTACCACTTCAGTCGCTTCAGATGAGCAGTCCGACAGAACTATTAATATCAAGTTCATATTCCCGTTTGCTTACAATGACAGTACACAGACTGCCGAAGGCTCAGGAAGGATCGGAGAAACAGTATCAGGACATATTGTCGGACTTGTTCCCACAAAGGATCAAAACGAAGGCAATAGGATCATGAAGATCGATACTGAAAATAATATTGACTTTACAGATACACTTCAGTATCTTGACTGGTATTCTCTCAATGCTTGCAAGAATTCGCATGATCAGGAAGACGAACAAAAGCCTGACGAGCCGTTCCTTCTTGAAACTCCCGGAAAGATCTACACAAAGGATGTTGTTGCTCAGGGTGCAGAGCAGACATATACTGAGTATACTTTCCAGTACTGGTCGCTTAAGACTTATCCTACGGACGATTCAGTTTCTGCTGTTGAGTATAAGAGATGCTACTCAAGGCACTTTAACCTCGGACTCTATCAGTCAACAATAGCTGAGCCTATTTATAAGGTCGTAACGGCACAGGATCCTCAGGTAACGCCGTCAGGCGGCGAGTCCGCAACGATCAACTTCCTTGAGAACTCACGTAACCAGTGGAATTACGGTGGCGGCGGTGACGTCGGAACTAAAGTAAAAGCTTCATGGATGAATCGCGGCGACAGAATATTCTCTGACTTTGTAATTTCGTTTGAGTATAACGGAAAGCTGCTCAAAGCTCAGGATGATAATAATTATAAAGCCGGAGTAGTTCTTGAGTCGGTCGGCACTCTCCAATCCGACGCTTACGGCGACGTCACAATAAAGACTCCCGAGGAGTATAAGACTCAATATGAACCTGACGCTAATGCAACCGAAGCAGCTAAAACAGCCGCGGTTACAGAAATCAAGAAATTAACTAACGCGCAGCTTCAAAATTCTGAGGTTAATAAAACCGGAACCGATTACAGCTATCTCTTTGCCGGAGTCAGCAATATTGCTAACCTCGACAATAAGAACTCGATCGAGTTTGCTTACAGCTTTGCGAATATCAGCCACACCACCGGATCCTCTGATGATCCTACACCTACTTTACGTAAGAATAAGATTTACAGAGCATTCTCATATGTGTATGATAGAGATTTTGATAAGGTTGTTATAAGTGATCCGATCTACTTCACGATTTATGATATCGCTTCTATCCAGTCAGGCGATGCTTATACAGCGTCGTAATAAAGGAGGTATATAAATGAAAAAGGATTATAATACTCCCGAAATTGATTTAATAAGGTTTTCTTTCGAGAAAATGATGGAGAGCGATGATGTAAATTTTGATCCAAGCTCAAACAACAAGCCTACGGAAGAATTTAACCCCGGTCTTGATTATTAACACCAAAAATATTACAGGCAGTGCAGCTTTGTGCTGCCTGTAATTCTTCAAATCATTAAAAGTTATTTGAGGTATTCAAATGAAAAAGCTAATTAAAAGGATTTCGTTAGTATTGATCTCGGTATTGCTAATACTGAATATTACGATTTCAGTCAACGCGGACGCCGTATATGTGGTCAACGGTTTTGCCTACAACATCCGTACAAATACTACTATTGCTATTTGCGGCTGGGAGGGAGAGTCAACCGATCCGGTTATTCCGAAAAGTATTGCGGAACGTAATGTCGTTGCGATCGCCTCAAAAGCATTTATGGGTAATGAATCGCTTACTTCGGTTGATTTTTCCGGCGCTTCTTACTTAAATTCAATTGAAATGGAAGCGTTCAGCGGTTGTACTTCGCTTTCAACAGTTGATATTCCGTATAGTGTTACCGCTTTAGGAGAATCTGTTTTTGCAAACTGTTCATCTTTACAGTCGGTACATCTCTATGCCAATATATCAAATATCCCTCAAATGTTTTTTTACAATTGTCAGTCGCTTAAAGAGGTTTATTTGCCGCCTTATCTCAAAACAATTCAAAAATTCGCTTTTGGTAACTGCGCGTCATTGGAATATATTGAGATCCCCCAAAGCGTGACTTCAATAGCAACCAGCGCGTTTTACAATGATAATGTTGTATTGGGCGTTTATAAAGATACCTACGCGCATCAGTTCGCGGCAGATAACATGCTCTCTTACATCATCATCGACGGTCCCAAGACCGGCGACGTGAACGGCGACGGAGTCGTTGATATTTTTGACGCTACCGATATTCAGAAGTTCGCCGCGGAAAAGATCATATTTACCGACGAGCAGTTTGAGCTTGCGGACATCAACAAGGACGGCTATGTTGACGTAATGGACGCGCTGCTTGTTCAAAAGCACGTTATCGGAAAATACGACATCCCGGAAATAATTTATAATTCTTAAAACATTACAGGCTCACAAACGTGAGCCTGTACTTTTCGGAGGACGAATTGAAATACAAAATCGCGGATATAATCGTAGAATACACAGCTAAATATGAAGAGCTAAAGCGGCTTTCGGAGCCGTTTGGCTATAACGGAGCCAAACCGGCGCAGCTTTTTCTCTCGGTGAAAGACGAATATCTTAACAGTCTGCTGTCGAGGGCGGTCGAGGGTACTACCATCGGCGAGATAGAGGACTACGCGATCGCCACTCAGTTCAACCGCGCCGCTATTAACTACGGTACCATGCTCGTCCACTCGTCTGCGCTGATCTGTGACGGCGGAGCGTACCTTTTTTCAGCCGATTCGGGCGTTGGAAAATCCACTCACACTAAACTCTGGCTAAAAGCCTTCGGCGATAAAGTCCACATCATGAACGACGACAAGCCTGTCGTAAAGCTCTATGACGACCGCGCCGTCGCATTCGGCACGCCGTTTGACGGCGGAAGCGGGATCGCGCTCAACGAATCATATCCGCTCAGGGCGATAATCTTTGTGGAGAGGGGAGAGCAAAACTCCGTCCGTATCCCCGACAGCAGGGAGATAATCCAAAAGCTCTACTTCCAGACCGCGCGGATGGTCGACCGAGAGACCGCTGAAAAAATGCTCGTGAATATGGAAAAGCTGATATCGCTGACGCGGTTCTACGTTTTGACCTGTAACATGGACATCTCCGCGGCTTACGCGGCATATAATTCTATAATAGAAAAAAGCGAGGCTTAAAACCTCGCTTTTTTTATATTTCAGTTTCGCCGTCCCCGGTCAAGACCGTTATGCTTTTGCCCTGAGACCGCAGCTCTTCGAGCTTTTCCGTGTAAAATGAATTGCTCGCCCCGGTGTAGATCAGATCGTCGCAGTCGATCAGCCCGATATTCTTCGGAATACCGTCGAGTATCACGCGATCCGCACACCTGTATTCCTCGGGCAGCTTGTCGATATTCGCTCTCCTCGGGATCAGCAGCACCGCCGAGCCTTCGTTTTCGATATACTGATATACCGCGCCGCCGGCGCCGATGACCGTGACTTCCGCGGAGGCGTTCAGCCTTATCCTTTGTATCGTGCCGTCACCTATCACGAACGGCTCCTTTGAGGCGCTGAACCCGACCAAATCCGCCGAGCCTTCGCCGGTTATCAGGTTTATGATATTGAAATCGTCGCTGATCTCCGGCAGCAGCGAGGAGTAGTTATCGGCGTTCGGAATAATAAGGTTGTCGATCTCGCCGCCGCAGTCGATAATATCCTCGTTTATCCGCTTTGCGTTTGACCTTCTGCCGCCGGCGCAGAGCAGGGAGATATTGTTTTCCTTCCTGACCTCAACGCCGATCTCGCCGCCCGACCTGTAGACCCTGATACGGCTCGAAGCGTCGGCTGTCAGGTATGAGAACGCGGTCAGGATCAGAGTCAGCGCGAACATTATGTTGATCGAAATGACAGCGTACCTCTTTTTTGCCTTTATCGCGCAGCCGATAATCACGAGGATGGCTGCCGCCGCAAGCCAAATGTATATTATCCTGCCGTTTATTCTGATGAAGGTAACGGGCTGTTTGGCGAAAAAGTCGTTGATAACTATGATCAGCCGGCACATCAGGTCGTCGATATACGCCAGGAGATAGGTGATGACCGGTGTGAGCTGAAAAAGATATGTCACCGCGCACACAAGCGACAGCACGAGTATCAGCGAGGCGATCGGCTCCGTGAAAAATGAGATCAATACCACGAGAGGGGATATCCTGCCGAACGCGATAACGCTGATCGGCATTATCCACAGCGAAGCGGAGACCGACACCGCCGCGGCGTTTATAATAAAGTATGCCGCTTTATTGATCCGCTTTGGCAGTCTGTGTTTTTTGAGCGGTTTTGTCGTATATATTACTATCTTATCCGCCCAAAGGATTATACCCATAGTCGCGCTGAATGACATTATCAGCCCGAGATCGCCGACCGCGCACGGATTGGTGATCGTGATCGCCAGCGCCGCGAAGCCGAGCGAATTGAGCGGATCGCTGTTGCGCAGGATTATCCTGCCGATCTGGTAGATTATTACGGCGATCGCCGCGCGCAGTACCGAGTAGTTGAACCCCGTCAGCGCCGAAAAGCAGATTATCACCGCGATCGAGCCGATACAAAGCGGGATCCTTCGCCGGGTGAATTTGTTGATGATCCCGGTGACGAGCGCGAGCGCGACCGACAAGTGCAGACCCGACACGACTATCAGGTAAGAGGTGCCGGTTTTTGTAAAGCTGTCCCTTACCGAACCGCTCAGCGCGTACTTGTCGCCGAGCAAAACAGCTCTGCTTATCGACGCGCTGTCGTGCGTCATCAGCCTGCCGATAGCTTTGCGCATAGCTTTTCGCGCCCAAATAGCGTATTTGTACGGCGAAAACCGGCTTTCGCCTGTAGCTTTGATACAGTCCGGAGAGCTCTCGACAGCGCAGAGAAATACCCTGTGGCCGATGTTCTTGCTGCTCGTTTCAGCCCGGACTTTTACGTTAAGCTCAACGCAGTCAAATTCATTGACGTCGGTTTCGCTCTTGCCGATATACCTGATTTTCGCGCGGACGGGTTTGCCGTTTATCGCGGTCGTCTGTATCAGGTACTCGACCGAATTTTCTTTGACCGTCTTTTCCTCGCAAAGATAACCCTCTGCGGATATTTCTTTATCGGAATAATTATTTACTATGGGCGAGATATAATAATTCTGATAAAGAAATATACTCACCAGCGCGAGCGCGACGCTCACACCCGCGGTCAAAAAGGTCTTGAACATATACCTGTCGCTTCTGAACCTTTTGTAAATACCGAGCGCGCCAAGCGCCGCCGCGGTGATCGCCGCCGCGATAAACGCCGGTGATTCAAAATAGAAAACGGCTGTAAGGGTAGCGAGGTATGTAATACCGATCAAACCAAACAGCCGTTTCATGATATTCTCCTATAAATTGTTCATGCGGTAGCCCAGCGTCATAAGGCTGTCGCTCAGGTGGACGTTCTCGACCACGACGTCGCTGTATCTTGAGGCGATGTCGTAGTGGCTGAAATTCCAAAAGTTCCTGACTCCCAGGCTGTACAGCCTGTCGAGAATACGCCCGACGTTTTCCTTAGGGACGCATAGCACAGCCGCGTCGACGCGGTTTTCGGCGCAGAAGCCTTCAAGCTCGGAATCGTCCCTGACGGTCAGCCCTCCGAGCGGAGCGCCGAGCTTTTCTTTATCGTTGTCAAAGCAGGCGACAAGCCGAAAGCCGAGCTTTTCAAAGTCGAGGTGATTAACAATCGCCGCGCCGAAATTACCGGCGCCGATCAAAATCGCCCTGTTGTCGCGGTCAAGACCGAGTATCTTTTTTATCTCGTCCCTGAGCCCCTTTACGCTGTAGCCGTAGCCCTGCTGACCGAAGCCGCCGAAGCAGTTTAGATCCTGCCTTACCTGCGAAGCGGTGGAGTGCATTATCTGCGCGAGCTTTGTGGAGGATATCCTCTCTACGTTACGCTCGTCCAGCTCGCATAAAAACCGGTAATACCTCGGCAGCCGCCTTATAACCGACATCGAGATGCCGTCGTTTTTAGACATTTATTACTGCGCCCCTTCTCAAAACGATCCGGCAAGGCGCTCGTTAACGGCGTTAAGGAACTCCTCGGTGCTGACCTTTTTCTTGTTTTCAAGGGTAGAGATCAGGTAAAGGTCGCCGGTCATGATGCCGTCCTCGATCGTTTTGACGGTCGCCGCCTCGAGCTTGTCGGCAAAGCTCATCAGCTCCGGAAGCTCGTCAAGCTCTCCGCGCTTTCTCAGCGCGCCCGACCAAGCGAACAGGGTGGCGACAGAGTTTGTGGAGGTCTCCTCGCCCTTGAGGTACTTGTAATAGTGGCGCTGAACGGTGCCGTGAGCCGCCTCGTACTCGTAAACTCCGTCGGGAGATACAAGCACGCTTGTCATCATGGCGAGCGAGCCGAAGGCGGTGGCGATCATGTCGCTCATAACGTCTCCGTCGTAGTTCTTGCAAGCCCACATATAGCCGCCCTCGCTGCGGATAACGCGCGCAACGGCGTCGTCGATCAGGGTGTAGAAGTATGTGATACCGGCTTTTTCAAACTTATCCTTGTACTCGTTCTCAAAGATCTCGGCAAAGATGTCCTTAAAGCGGTGGTCGTAGGTCTTGCTGATGGTGTCCTTGGTGGCGAACCATACGTCGAGCTTCTGGTCGAGGGCGTAGTTGAAGCAGCTTCTCGAGAACGAAGCTATGCTCTTGTCGATGTTGTGCATGCCCTGGATAACGCCGTCGCTCGTAAAGTCGAAGATAGTCGATCTTTCCTCGGTGCCGTCGGGCTTTGTAACGCAAAGCTCCGCCTTGCTGCCTGCCTCAACGCGCATTTCGGTGTTCTTGTAAACGTCGCCGTAAGCGTGACGCGCGATGCAGATCGGCTTTTTCCATGTGGGGATGTAGGGGACGATACCCTTTACGAGAATCGGGCTGCGGAACACGGTGCCGTCGAGGATCGCCCTGATGGTGCCGTTGGGAGATTTCCACATGCTTTTAAGGTCATACTCGGTCATTCTCGCGGCGTTGGGGGTGATGGTAGCGCACTTTACCGCCACGCCGTATTTTTTGGTGGCGTTGGCAGAGTCTATCGTTACCTGATCGTCGGTCTCGTTCCTGTGTTTTAGCCCGAGATCGTAATACTCGGTTTTTAAATCAATATAGGGAAGGAGCAGCTTGTCCTTGATCATCTTCCAGATGATCCTTGTCATTTCGTCGCCGTCCATCTCAACGATGGGCGTAATCATTTTTATCTTGTCCATCAGCTGTTCTCCTTTGTGTAGTCAAGCAGTCCGCCTGCTATGATGATCGCCCTTGTGCGGTCGGAAAGCTCGCAGTCCGCCTTGAAGGTCTCGCCGGTAGTCTTGTTTACTACGGTGACGTCGGCGCCGGAGGCGATCTCCTGCTTGATATCGGGAAGCTCAAGCATATCGCCGAGCTTGATCTTGTCGTAATCCGCGGCGTCCTTGAAGGTGAGCGGAAGGATACCGGCGTTGATGAGGTTGCTCTTGTGGATCCTCGCGAAGCTCTTTACGAGCACCGCCTTAACGCCGAGGTAAAGGGGAGCAAGAGCCGCGTGCTCGCGCGACGAGCCCTGTCCGTAGTTCTCGCCGCCTACAATAATGCTCTTGCCGAGCGTCTTGGCGCGCTCGGGGAAGTCCTTGTCGCATACCGTGAAGCAGTGCTGAGAGATCTTCGGGATATTTGAGCGGAGCGGAAGTATCTTCGCGCCCGCGGGCATGATGTGGTCGGTGGTGATGTTGTCGCCGACCTTGAGCGAGCAGGAAGCCTCGATAGAATCGGTGAGGGGGCTTGTTTTGGGATATTCCTTGATGTTGGGACCTCTGAGGATCTCGACGTTATCCATCTCCTCAACGGGAGCGGGCTCGATGACCATGTTGTCGTTTATGAGGAACTTCTCGGGAAGCTCGATCTCAGCCGCCTCGCCGAGACATCTGGGATCGGTGAATACTCCGCTGACAGCCGATACCGCCGCGGTCTCGGGCGATACAAGGTAGATCTGTCCGTCGGCTGTGCCGCTTCTGCCCTCAAAGTTGCGGTTAAAGGTTCTGAGCGAAACGCCCTTGCTGTTGGGCGACTGACCCATGCCTATGCAGGGACCGCATGCGCTCTCCAAAATCCTCGCGCCTGCCGCGATCATATCGCCGAGCGCGCCGTTGAGCGCGAGCATGTTGAACACCTGCTTGCTTCCGGGAGCGATCGCGAGCGATACGTTGTCGGCGACCTTTTTGCCCTTGAGGATACGCGCGACTCTCATCAGGTCAAGATAGCTGGAGTTCGTGCAGGAGCCGATACATACCTGATCGACCTTTTTGCCCTCGAGCTCCCTGATAGTCTTGATGTTGTCGGGGGAGTGGGGACATGCCGCCAGAGGCTCGAGCTCGGAAAGATCTATGTCGATGACCTCGTCGTAAACGGCGTCGGCGTCAGCCGAAAGCTCCCTGTAATCTTCCTCTCTGCCCTGAGCCTTGAGGAACTCCCTTGTGGTCTCGTCAGAGGGGAATACCGAGGTGGTGGCTCCAAGCTCAGCGCCCATGTTTGTGATGGTCGCTCTCTCGGGCACGGTCAGGGTCTTAACGCCCTCGCCGCCGTATTCGACGATCTTGCCTACGCCGCCCTTTACGCTCATTACCTCGAGCACCTTTAGGATGATATCCTTTGCCGATACCCACGGGCTGAGCTTGCCGGTGAGGTTCACCCTTACCATTTTGGGCATGGTGATGTAGTACGCGCCGCCGCCCATAGCTACCGCTACGTCGAGTCCGCCGGCTCCGATAGCCAGCATGCCGATGCCGCCGCCGGTGGGGGTGTGGCTGTCGGAACCGATCAGGGTCTTGCCGGGCTTGCCGAAGCGTTCAAGGTGAACCTGATGGCAGATTCCGTTGCCGGGACGTGAAAAATAAATGCCGTGCTTTTTGCAAACCGACTGGATAAACCTGTGGTCGTCGGCGTTTTCAAAGCCTGTTTGCAGTGTGTTGTGGTCGATATACGCCACGCTTTTTTCCGTTTTAACTCTGGGGATACCCATAGCCTCGTACTCGATATAAGCCATGGTGCCCGTAGCGTCCTGGGTAAGCGTCTGGTCGATTTTAAGACCTATGTCGGTGCCGACAGTCATTTCGCCGCTTACAAGATGCTCTTTGATTATTTTTTGTGCGATCGTGTAGCCCATAATTATTACCTCCGATTATTTGAAATCAGCTTATTTAAAAATACAGCCATGTTAATTATATAACAATCTCCGGTCATTGTAAAGCGAAAAATCCAACTAAATACACAAAACGACGGGTAATTGGGAAAATGTTTCAAAATATACGGCTCAATATTCAAAAAGGTGATGAAAAATTTAAGTTGAAATTGAATTAACCGAGTGGTATAATTAATATGTATAATTATGGAGTAAACGGAGTAATATTTATGGATGTAAGAGAAGATTTAAGAAATATCGCGATAATCGCGCACGTTGACCACGGCAAGACCACGCTTGTGGATCAGCTTTTGAAGCAGAGCGGCATTTTCAGGGAAAATGAAAACGTCGAGGAAAGGGTGATGGATTCAAACGACCTCGAAAGGGAGAGGGGTATCACCATCCTTTCAAAGCCCACCGCCGTGCTTTACAACGGAATCAAGATCAACATTGTCGACACACCCGGTCACGCCGACTTCGGCGGAGAGGTGGAGCGCATTTTGCAGATGGTAGACGGCGTAGTTCTGCTTGTGGACGCGTTCGAGGGCTGCATGCCCCAGACCAGATTCGTTCTCAAAAAGGCGCTCGGACTCGGCAAAAAGCCGCTCGTTGTGCTCAACAAGATCGACCGTCCCGGCGCTCGTCCCGAGGAAGTAGTGGACGAGGTGCTCGACCTCTTTATCGAGCTCGGAGCGGACGAGGATCAGCTCGATTTCCCGGTAATCTACGCCTCCGCGCGCGACGGCTTCGCAAGCGAGGATTACAATGAGCCGGGCACCGACATGAAGCCGCTGTTCGACGCCGTAATAAGGGAGATCCCCGCGCCGAGGGGCGAGCTTGACGGCGGACTGCAGATCCTTATCTCCAATATCGACGCCGACAACTTTGTCGGAAGGATCGGCGTCGGCAGGGTAGAGAGAGGAAGAGTCAAAAACGGCCAGTCCGTGACCCTCTGCCACACCGACGGCACCGTAAAGCAGGTTAAGATCGGCAAGCTGTATCAGTTCGAGGGACTGAAAAGGACAGAGTGCGACGAGGCTAAGCTCGGCGACCTTGTCTGCATAAGCGGCATACAGGACATCAATATCGGCGAGACCATTTGCTCGAACGACTGCGTCGAGCCGCTTCCCTTTGTAAAGATCGACGAGCCGACCGTTACAATGAACTTTATCGTAAACAATTCCCCGTTCGCGGGGCGCGAGGGCAAGTATGTCACCTCCAGAAATATCCGCGACAGGCTTTTTAAGGAGATAGAGACAAACATCGCCCTCAGGGTAGAGGAGACCGACAGCGCCGATACCTTCAAGGTTTCGGGCAGAGGCGAGCTCCATCTTTCAATACTTATAGAAACCATGCGCAGACAGAACTATGAGTTCCAGGTCTCGCGCCCCGAGGTAATCACAAAGACCATCGACGGCAAGCTTCACGAGCCAATGGAGTATCTAATCGTCGAGGTTCCCGACAGCTATGTCGGAGCGGTGATGGAAAAGCTCGGCTCGCGCAAGGCGGAGCTTGTGAATATGGGCACGCGCGACGGCGGCGTTACCCACATCGAGTTCAGGATCCCGGCGCGCGGACTCATGGGCTACCGTCCCGAATTTCTGACCGACACGAACGGCAACGGTATCATGAACCACGTTTTCGACGGCTACGAGCCGTGGAAGGGCGAGATCGTCACCCGTCACCAGGGCTCGCTCATAGCGTTTGAAACAGGCGACACCGTGACCTACGGCCTGTACGCCGCTCAGGAGCGCGGAAGGCTCTTTGTCGGAGCCGGCGTTCCCGTTTACGAGGGAATGATCGTAGGCGCGAGCCCCAAGGCTGAGGACATCACGGTAAATGTCTGCAAAAAGAAGCATATAACAAACACAAGAGCTTCGGGCTCGGACGACGCGCTAAAGCTCACTCCGCCCACGATAATGTCGCTCGAGCAGTGCCTTGAGTTTATCGCGGACGACGAGCTTGTCGAGGTAACGCCCGAAAGCATAAGAATGAGAAAGCGTATACTGTCTAAGGAACAGCGTATGAAGCAGGCATTTCGCAAAAAATGAGTTACGTAATTCTTGATTTGGAGTGGAACGGAGCTTTCAGCAGATCCGCGCAAAAGTTTGTAAATGAAATAATCGAGTTCGGAGCGGTAAAGCTTGACGACGAGCTGAACGTGATCGGCACCTTCTCGTCGCTTATCGCGCCTAAGATCGGCAAAAAGCTCTCGGGAAAGGTAAAGCAGCTCACAAAGATAAACTTTGAGGAGCTTGTTGACGACGGGGTGGATTTCTTTACCGCCGCCGACAGCTTCGCGGAGTTTTTGGGCGACAGCGTGCTGATGACGTGGGGAACCTCGGATATCCACGCGCTGATCGAAAACTACCTTTTCTACACGCGCGACTACCATATCCCGTTCTTGCACAGCTACTGCGACCTGCAGGAGTTTTGCCAGCGCGCGCTCGACCGCTACGACGCCGCCAATCAGATGGGGCTCGGAGTATGCGCCGAGCTTTTGGGCGTTGAGTTTTCCGAGGACGACCAGCACCGCGCCGAGGCCGACGCGCTTTTGAGCCGCGAGTGCTTTGTAAGGCTGTACCGCAAATACCCGGTCAGCAGTTGTCTGCTAAAGGCGGACTGCGAGGAGTTCTACGGCAGGATGATGTTCAAAAATTACTTCATCACCGACCTCGGCTTCCCGGGGATAGACAAAAACGACCTCAAATTCAACTGCGATCTCTGCGGAAAAAGGGCGAGGCGGATCAAAAAATGGAAGCTCCACAACAAAAACTTCACCGCTGACTTTTACTGCAAAAACTGCGACCACAGGTTCACCGCGCGCGTGTCCTTCAAGCGCAGGTACGACGGCATAAAGGTCAACAGAAGGATAATAGAGAAAAAGTCCGGGCAGACGGATGATGAAAAAAAGCAGACCGCCCCGGAGGATAAAACCCGGGCATAGACCGGGTTTTTATGCTTTGTGATGATTTTTCCGATAAAATGCATAATAAAAACAAAAATATTTCAACCTTATTTCATATAGTTTTCACTTTCGGGAATTATTATTATACCATCGAAAACAAAAACAGCTTCAAGCTGATCTTACGGAGGTATTGATCATGACAGACTACAATAACGATTATAATGATTTCAGCGGGACTCCGGCCGGGAATGATCCCGAAAACGAGGAACGCGAGGATATTTTCAGCTCCTCGGAGGCGGAAAAAGCCGAAAGCGAATACGAAAGCTCGTACGAGTGGAACGGCGATCCGGACGAAAAGAGCTCGGGCGAATACCATTATTCATATATAAACGGAAACAACAGGGACGCCGATCACAACCCGAACAATTACGATTCGGTTTACGCCGACAATTACTCCGGCTATTCCGATACCGGCAGCGGCTATGACGGCCGGAACACCGCCTACGGCTCCGGCGCCGGACAGTCAAACCCCTATTCCTCGGGCTATGCTGCCGGCGGCTATTCGGGAACGCCCGAATATTCTCCCCGTCAGGCTTCGTACACGGCTGCCCAACCCGGTAAACCGGCTAAAAAGAAAAAGGAAAAAAAGCCTGCTTCACGCGGATTCATCGCCGCGATGCTCGTGATCACAATGCTCTGCTCGGCGGCGCTCGGATTCGGCGGCGGACTGATCGCCAAGAACCTCAACACCACGACCTCGGGCAATCTCACGATCAATCAGGTCAATTCCTCGGGAGTCAGGAATGCGAGCACCTCGGGCGCCTCAGCCACCTCGGAAATAGTAAAAAAGACTGCCGACAGTGTTGTTGAGATCGCCACCGAGGGCGTTGTCACCGGCAACTTTGCCCAGCAGTACGTCACCAAGGGCGCCGGCTCGGGCGTTATAATCTCAGACGACGGCTACATCGTTACCAATCACCACGTTATCGAGAACGCCAACAATATCACGGTGACTCTCCGCGACGGCACGACCTCCTACGACGCTACCCTTATCGGCAGCGACGAGGACAACGACATAGCGCTCCTCAAGGTCAATGCGGAAGGACTTTCACCCGCGACCTTCGGCGACAGCTCGTCGCTCGCGGTAGGCGACTATGTTGTAGCTATAGGCAATCCGCTCGGAACGCTCGGCGGAACCGTGACCGACGGTATAATCTCGGCGCTCGCCCGTGAGGTGACGATCGAGAACAAGAACATGACCCTTCTCCAGACAAACGCTCAGATCAGCCCCGGCAACTCCGGCGGCGGACTCTTTAACGCGAACGGAGAGCTTGTCGGAATCGTTAACGCCAAGGACAGCGCTACAGAGGTAGAGGGCATAGCCTTCGCGATCCCCGTGAACAATGTCATCGACATCATCAAGGATCTCCAGAACTACGGCTACGTTACGGGCAAGATCGACCTCGGCATGGAATTTGTTGACATCAACTCTGCCGACACCGCCTTCTATTACGGCGTAAACAAGCTCGGCTGCTATGTTCTCTCGGTAACAGACGGCTCCAACGCAGAAAAGGCAGGCTTTACCCGCGGCGACCTTATCACAGCCGTTAACGGAACCGAGATCTCGGCGTCCTCCGACATCAGCAAGGCGCTCGAGAACAACAAGGTCGGAGACAAGGTGACGCTCACCGTAACGCGCTCCGGCAGGTCGTTCGATATCGACCTCGTGCTCGAGGAGTACGTTCCCTCGGCAAAGCTCAACAACAATACCGATAACGGTTCCCGTCAGCAGGCGCCCCAGGGCGGCAGCGACCTCTGGGATCAGATCTTCGGATGGTAAGCCAAAAGCAGACCTCCGGTTGACATACTCCTTTATTTCAGGACTGTGATTTTCATCACAGTCCTGTCATTTTTACAATATTTCATTGACTTATTCCCCTACTATGATAAAATAGAATCAAAAGGGGAGGCGTAGCTATGGATAAAGAAATCATTAAATCCGAGAAAAAAGCTTATTTCAGAAACTATATCTTTGACGGCATCATACTCGCACTGCTGGGCATTGTAATGCTGATCTGGCCGGGTCAGGCGCTAAAGGTGCTCTGCGTGGTCGCCGGAGGCTCGCTTGCGGTAATGGGCTTTATAAAACTGGCGTTTTTCCTGATGGCGCCCAAGGAGGAGAAAAAGGCTTCAAGCCTGATAATCTCCATTGTTCAGCTCGCGGCGGGACTGGCGCTTATTCTGGCGTCGGATCTGTTCGTAAGCGTGTTCTTTGTCATTACCGGTCTTATTCTGGCGTACGGAGCATTTATGATGTTCGTCAGGGCTATCCAGCTCCGCAGGATCAAAGGCGTGATGTTTATAATGTCGCTCGCCTTCGCGGTGATCTCGCTGGCGTTCGCCGTTATCATCTTCATCAATCCCGCGGCTTTCGCGAGCGTGCTTATGCGCATCCAGGGCGCGTCGCTTGTGATCGAGGGTATCGGAATGATAATCGTTTTGCGGAATATGGAGTTTACCCTTAAAGTAAGCGAGGAATCGGTCATCTGATTTTCGGATACCGACAGAAAAAAGCCGAATGTTTGCGTTCGGTTTTTTTCGTTTCTTTAGATAATCTTCAGATTGAGCATATATAATATGATCATAATCCCGATCCGCGGCGGAAAGCGGTTTCCGCTAAGCCGTTCAGCGGTCGGCGACAGATCGTTCGGATATAGCAAAATTGCAACATCATCAGGAGGGATAAACTATGATCAAAAAAACAGCGGCTGTCATGCTCGCGGCAATAATGGGCTTGTCGGCGGTCTCGGCAACGGGAGTTTACGCCGCGGAAGGTAACGCGGAGCTTCCGTCAAAGATAGACCTGCGCGATTATAACGGAATGAACTATGTAACGCCCGTAAAGCTTCAAAGCCCCAACGGGACATGCTGGGCGTTCGGAGCGGCGACCGCAGCCGAAACGTCTTATCTGTACGCGAACGGCCTCGGAGTTCCGGCAGGCACGGACAACAACTACGTGAATTATTCCGAGAAGTATATAGCGTGGTATCTGTACCACGCGATCACCGAGGACGACGTCCAGAAGGGCAGGATAAGGGCTTCCCAGGTAGGCGAGGGTAGCGATATGAGCTCCTTGGAGCAGGAGGAGAGAAACGTCGCCTATCAAATCGGCGGAAACGGCGCGTCGTGCATGAATTTCTTTGCCTCGGGCTTCGGTCCGGTCGACGAAAGCGTGACCGTTAACGGAGACACCCCGTATTATTACAGCGGAAAGGACAGGATCCGCTCCGAATGGGGAGCGGGATATTCCGAAAAAGACGACTGGACCCTTCCGCTCAACGCCGAATACCGCAACGTGCCGGTCAATACGGCTCTCAAAAGCTGCAACATGCTGTCTTCTCCCGCGGCATATGACAAGGACGAAAAATATCACCTTGACGAGCAGGCGCTCAATACGATGAAGTCGGAGCTCAGCCAAGGCCGCGCGATCGGGGTCGGTGTTTGCTTCGGCTCCAACATGCACCCCACTAACTGGGCGATGTACAATTACGGCAGCGGTCAGGCGAATCACGAGGTAACTATCGTCGGATACGACGACAACTACTCAAAGGACAATTTCACCAGAAGCCTCAGCAGCGGCAAGCCGCTCACGAGAACTACTCCTCCGGCGGACGGCGCGTTTATCGTAAAGAACACCGAGGGCTCGCTCACCGAGGAGGACAAGGCTACCGCCGTGACCGACGCAAACGGTATCACGCACTATCAGCGTCCCGACGCCGGTAAGTTCGGTGTCGACGACAGCGGATATTTTTACCTTTCATACTACGATCACAGCATTTCAGGCCCCGTGACCTACACCTTTGGCGATAGCGACAGCGAGAAATACTCGAGCCATAATATAGATCAGTATGATTTTGTTTTCTCGGGACTGCTCGAAAGCGGCGAGTACGAGACCGAAACAAAAATGGCGAACGTATTTGACGCGGAGGAGGACGAGTATCTCTACAGGATCACCTACGGCGTAAACGACCCGAACACAAAGGTCGGTTATGAGATATACAAGAACGTCGGCGCCGACCCGACGGACGGCGTATTGCTCGAAAAGGGCGAGACCCGCAACGCTTTCAGCGGATATCACACGCTCGACCTAAAGGGCGAGTATTTCCTGAAACAGGGAGAAAAGTATTCGGTCGTCCTGACAATGGAGCGCGAAACCGACGACGGAAGGAGCGTATATTCCGACGCCCTGCCGTTCGCGATAAACGTGGCAGTCAACGGCTCCGGAACAACTAACACCGGCATAGTGAACAGCGGCGAAAGCTTTTTCTGTTCCGACGGAGTCTGGAGCGACATGGCTGATATAAAGGAAAGCCTTGTTGACAGGGTGTATCAGAAGGCTATGGAGTACACCGGAGAAAAAGCCTCGCTTATCGCCATGAACCCCGACGGCAGAGACGGCTTTTCGGTAGACAATTATCCGATAAAGGCGGAGCTGGTTCCGGCGAGCGAGCATAAGGACGAAATAATGATCGGCGACGTCAACAGAGACGGAACCGTCAATGTCCTCGACGCTGCCGAGATCCAGAAGTACACCGCTAACAAAGCGGTATTTGACGAGGCTCAGAAGTCAGCCGCCGACGTGAACGACGACGGCACGGTGGATGTGCTCGACGCCTTGGATATCCAAAAATTCGCGGTTGAAAAAATAACCGGGTTCGCTAAAAAAGCATAAGAATAAACGCCCGGGAGTCCCGGGCGTTTTGTTTTGCGGTCTTGACGCACCGCCGTTATTTTGAACCCCTGTAGCCTTCGCCGTAGCTGTCGGCGTAGTAATCCACGCGGACGCTGTTGTTGAAAACCGGGGGATACAGGTTGTCCTTCGGCTCAATACCGGCAAGGCGGCAGACCGCCTCGTGGCTGCGGATCGTCAGATCCTTTTTCATCTCTTTTTTAGAAAGGCTCTTGTCGGCGAATATCGGCTCGCCGATGTTCAGAGTCAGGCAGGCTATCTGCCTGAAAACATGCTTTCTTATCCAATTCGGCTCGCGGTAAGAGAAAGCGAGCGGCAAAATAGGCTTGTCAAACTCGCACGCGAGGTACGCCGCGCCGTGCTTGAACGGTCTGATCGGCCGGTAATACTCCCACATGCTGCCCTCGGAATAAACGTGCAGCCAGCCTCCGCCGCCGAGCAGTCCGCGCAGAGCCCTGAGATACGCCCTTGTGCCGGCGCTCTGATCGGGGATGGGGACTCCGCCGACGAGCCGTACGGTCTTGCCGTTCTCTCCGCGGATGTTCGGAGCCCATACCAGCAGGTAAGGTCTGCGCGGCTTGACCGCGTTCATTATGGCTATGTAGTCCCACATGTGGACGTGGTTGCAGACCGAGATAACGCCGCCGCTGATCACATCGCGGTGCTTTTTCAGGTTTTCTCTGCCGTTTATCCTCAGTCCGAGCCGCACGCGCGAGGCAGGGAATACTATCGCGTACAGCAGCGCCCTGACGACCCCCTGCATAAAGCGGAAGCCGCGGCTGTTGTCGATATACGGATAATCGCCGTCAAAGACGGTTTTGTCGTCTTTTTTTATAATGATGTAATGCCCGTCCGTGTTTTTCGGATACGGGTATTTTTTTGTTTTCGGATCAAACATATCTAACCTCTTTTTGCTTTAACAAAGCAAAGCAGCCTGTGAACGCCGATCGCCGCCGCGAATGATATCGCGATAACGAGCAGATAATTCCTCGCGTAATAGGTCGGCAGACCGATCGCCTTAAATATCGCCCTCACCATGACATGGCTCAGGTACAGCTCAAGCGATATCTCCCCAAGCCGCCTGAGCGCTTTGTTTATCGCTTTTCCGTCAAACAGGGATATTATCCCGGTGGCGATAATGATTATCAAAACGGGGTAGAACACGCTTTGCAGCCTTAGCCCGAATATCCCCCAAAGGAAGTCTTTGTTCAGAGAGGTAACGTATGTCAGCGCTATAAAAACAAGGCTGAGCGATACGAGCAGGTAAAACTCATATGTGAGCTTTTCGCCGTTGAACACCGTCCTGCCGAACCACGCGCCGATCACAAAAATAATTATCCTCCACAGCGCGATCTCGAGGTTATCGTAGACCTGATAGTTGATAAAGCTCAGCGCGGCGCTGCCGCCGATCACGCACAAAATCAGTATAACGGTCAGCGCGTTGGAGAGCGCGCGGTTTTTCAGCGTGAGCATTTTGTAGATCAGCGGAAACAGAAGGTACATCACCATGATAAAAGATATGTACCACACGAGCACGACTCCCTCAGTCCAGAACGAAACCGTCGTAAAATCGCTCAGGAAAACCAAAAAGCTCTTTTTGCCGACGACAAGGTCGAGTATAAACCAGCCGATACCGCCGATCAGCGCGTAAGCCGGAAGTATCCGCGATATCCGTCTTTTCAAAAACGGTATCGCACCGCCGGGCTTTGACATGGAGTAAAACAGCCCCATTCCCGAGAGAAAGAGGAAAATGTCAACCCCCATGCTGTAGAAAACGGAAAGGTAAAATTCCGCGGCGCCGGTGAACGGGGTCGTCGTTCCGGAATTGACCACGTCCTCGAAAAAGTGGAATATTATGATCGTTATGATCGAAAAACCGAAAAGCTCGTTTCTGAACCTCGGTATTGATAAAGCTATCCTGTTCATTTTTCCGTACCGACCGCCTTAATGATAATCGTGTATAAACGCTGAAATATTGTTGTACGACACTATTATAAATAATAATCAAAAAAATTACAATAGCTTTTGATGATCTTTTTTGCCTCAAAAAAATATCAGTTTGCGTTGACCGCGCCCGATAACAAATTCCGATATCTTAAAAATATTTTAATTCGGATATCTGTTCGTTGTGAAATGTTGTGTACTATTGCCATTGACTTGCTTGACAAATCGGACTATAATTATAAGGTAAAAAACTATGTAAAATCCCTGTTCTTGAATAAACGTCAAGCGGTTTTCTGCCACACTGTCAGGGAAACGACCGGGATGATGGTGAAGAGAATATAGGAGGATAATGTGAGAATTGTCAAATCGATCGTTTGTTTAATTTTATCATTATCGCTGCTTGCCGGCGGCGCGGCGGTCGCTTACGCGCGCGAAAACAGTATCAGGTACTTCATTACAAACAATGATTATTATTTGGGCGACGCCGACTGTGACGAAAACGTAACGGTAAGCGACGTCACCGCGATCCAGCAGGAGCTCGCGGGATTTGACCTCCCTGTATTTAACGATAGGGCGGCTAACGTTGACGGAGGGGATCTGGATATCTCCGACGCGCTGAATATCCAGCGCTATGTCGCGCGGTTCGACGATCAGCTTGGTATCGGCAGCCTGATAAAAGTCGGCTCCGATGAATACGAAAGTGAGCTGATCCCGTAAAAGAATATACAGCAAAGCCCGCGGCGTTTTGCCGCGGGCTGATTTTTGCTTAAAAAAATATATCCTCAGACGGAACGATCTGTCAATATTCTTTCCGCAACTATCACTCGTCCGTATTTAGCGTGGTCAACTTCTTTAACGGTCTTAAATTGATTCTTTTGCCAAAAGCCGCTCGACTGAGGGTTAGATTTTCCGTATGCCAGACGGATCGAGCGAAACCCTGTTTTTGACAAATATCCGCATAATTCGGTGATAATGCCCGAGCCGATACCGCGACCGCCCGAGTTGGCGTCTGTCATAAAGAATCCGATATACGCGGTATCCTCTGTCGGATATCCGTCGATCAGGTCGAGTATGGCGATCAGCCGTTTATCTCCGTCAAAATAGCCGACATAATACTTATCGTCCGAAGATTTGCCGGGAGGACATAATGTCATATCCTCAACGATCAGCTCCTCGTCCAACGACAGTGAATGGCTTTTATAATACTGCGGATTGGTTTTACATAATCGGTATACAAGAGGTATATCGTCTTTCGTCAATGCCCTGATAAAATATCGCGACGAAAGAAGCTCAAAATTTATTCTTCTCATTTTTTATGATCCGCCTGTTTCGTAAATCGTGCAGTCCCTCGATCGGGATATCGGGCAAAAGCCCGCGATATGGCTCGAGGCAACGGAAATGACGTCAAATGCCTGCCTGTTCAAGAAAATATGTTTATTTATATACTCATTGACAAGATGATAATATTATGATAATATTATGATAAAGTAACGTAGAGGTGAAATACTATGCTGAATATCAGACCTGTTTCGGATTTAAGAAACAAATATCCCGAGATCGAAAAGCTCGTCATGGGTGGAGAAGAAGTCTATCTGACCAAGAACGGTTACGGTTCCATGGTAGTCATGAGTATCGAGCAGTATTCCAAGCTGAAAGACGCGCTGGAAATAAAGCTGGACGAGGCGGATTATCAGGCGGAGAATACGACCGAGCGGTTGACCCACGAAGAAGTCTTTTCAAAGCTGAGAGGTCGCGTCAATGGATGACAAAAAGTATCAGCTGAGATACCTGCCTCTGTTTTATGAGGATATGGCAGAAGTCGTCGATTATATATCCAATGATCTTCAAAATCCCGAAGCCGCGTTGAAGCTGATCAACTTAACGGAACAGGCGATCCTCAAGCGATTGGATCGTCCGCTGAGCTTTCAGCCGATTCGTTCCAAAAGGGAACGCAAGTATCCGTATTATCGAATCAATGTCAATAACTACGCGGTGTTCTATGTCGTCATTGATGACGTCATGGAAGTAAGACGATTCCTTTACAGCAGAAGAGATATACAATCAATCATTTAAGTATCAAAGCGGTTCGCAAGAGCCGCTTTTTGTATTATAAAAAAACGGCGCCTGATTCCTGCCCGTTCACGGGAATGTATCTGTCCGCTGCAAAGGTCTTTGATATTTTGACAAGTTGATTTTCTTTCAAACTTTCTTCTCCGTATTGATGATTTGAATTGCTCATTATCATGCCGAAGGCAAATCATGCGACGACAGGAGCGATTCATTGCCGTGATATCGACACGACACTCTCGACATGGGCTGTCCTCGGGAACATGTCTACGGGGGTGATCTCATTTGTTTTGTAGCCGAGGCGATCGAAGTATTTTAGATCCCTCGCGAGGGTCGCGGGGTCGCAGGATACGTAAACCACCCTGTCGGGCTCCATTTTTGCTATCGTGTTCACAAGCGCCTCTCCGCAGCCCTTGCGCGGAGGATCGACGATCACGACGTCGGGCTTCAAGCCGTTTTTCTCAAGCTGAGCGGCGGCGTTTTCCGCGTCCGAACAGATAAACTCGGCGTTGGTTATCCCGTTTAAGGCGGCGTTTTTCTCCGCGTCTTTGACCGCGTCGCCGATTATTTCAACGCCGATCAGCTTTTTGCAGTCCCTCGCCATAGTCAGTCCGATCGTGCCGGTGCCGCAGTATAGGTCGAGCAGGATTTCGTTGCCCGACAGCCCGGCGTATTCCTTCGCCTTGCCGTAAAGCCTTTCCGCCTGAGCGCGGTTGACCTGCCAGAATGAGAACGGCGATATCCTGAATTTCAGTCCGCACAGCATATCGGTGATGTAACCGTTGCCGTATGCGGTGCGGTTTTTGCCGCCCAAAATGACATTTGTATTTTCTCTGTTAGAATTAAAAACCACGGTTTTAAGGTTCGGTATACGCTCTTTAAGCATACCGATAAGCATATCCTCGCGCTTTAGCCCGTTGCCGTTCACAACATAGCAGACCATCAGCTCGTTTGTGACCTCTCCCAGCCGCATGTACAGGTGCCTCAGCCTTCCCTTGCCGCTTTGCTCGTCATAGACGGTGTTGTCGGTGAGCGCCATAAACTCCCTTGTAACATCCGTGACCTCGCTGAATATCTTAGGTTGAAGGGCGCAGTCGCCGCAGTCGATTATCCTGTGGCTGTGAAAGGCGTAAAAGCCGGTCAGCAGCCTGCCGTCGCTGTCCCTGCCGACGGGGAGCTGAGCCTTGTTGCGGTAGCGCTCGGTTTTTTCGCTCGGGATAATCGGCATGATCTCGGCGCTTATTCCGCCGATCCGCTCCGCCGCGTCGATCACCTTTTGGCGTTTTATCCTGCATTCCTCGGCGTAGTTGATATGCCTCCACACGCAGCCGCCGCATTTTGAGTATACCGGGCAGTCGGGCCCGAGCCTCTCTTTTGAGGGCGAGATTATCTCCTCAAGCCTGCCGAAGGCGTAGGTCTTTTTCACTTTTAATATCCTGACCCTAAGCCTGTCGCCGACCGCCGAAAGCGGCACGAATACCGCAAGCCCGTCGCCGGTTCTGCCGACTCCGCTGCCCTCGGCGGAAGCGGAGGTGATATCCAGTTCGATAATATCGTTTTTCTTCAACATAATATTCCGTCGATCCTTATTTTATGATAATAATATTTTAGCATTTTCGGGCTTATTTGGCAACAATTTATGAAAATTGTAATTAGGTATTTATTTTTTTCGATTAATGGCTTATAATGGTAAAGTAAACTGCACAAAACATATTGAACGGAGTTGTACTTATGGATTACGATAAATTACTTAACGAGATCAAAAGGATCCACTTTATCGGAATCGGCGGCAGCGGAATGTGCCCGATCGCCGAGATACTTATGAGCGAGGGCTTTGAGATATCGGGCTCGGATATGAACGAGGGCGAGACCCTCGACAAGATGAAGGGCTACGGCATACCCGTGTATATGGGTCACGCGGCTGAGAATATCAGGGGAGCTGAGCTCGTTGTATATTCCGCGGCGGTAAAGCCCGAAAATCCCGAGCGCAAGGCGGCTGACGAGCAGGGAATACCCTGTATCGAGCGAAGCGTGATGCTCGGCGTGGTGTGCAGAAGGTACAA
Source organism: uncultured Ruminococcus sp. (assembly GCA_902767845.1). Lineage (GTDB taxonomy): Bacteria > Bacillota > Clostridia > Oscillospirales > Acutalibacteraceae > Ruminococcoides. The sequence goes on from CACXIV010000010.1 coordinate 75,753, forward strand.
CCGCTCGATCGCCGTATCGGGAACCCACGGAAAGACCTCGACCACCGCCATGCTGTCTCAGATCTTGATCGGCAGCGGCTTTGATCCCTCCGCGATAATCGGCGGAAAGCTCCCGTTCATCGGCGGCAACAGCTACGTCGGCCAGAGCGATATCATTGTGTGCGAGGCGTGCGAGTATGTCGATACGTTCTTGCAGCTCAACCCGTTTATTTCTATAATCCTCAATATCGACGCCGATCACCTCGATTACTTCAAGAACCTCGACAACATCAAAAGGTCGTTTAATAAATTCGCGAAGCAGACAACCGGTCTGCTCGTCATCAACGGCGACGACCAAAACACACTCGACGCGGTCGCGGACGTCGATATCCCGAAGCTCACCTTCGGCTTTAACGACGGAAACGATTATCAGGCTGTCAATATCAGCGCGGACAAGGGCGTTCACGAGCAGTACGACCTGCTTTACAGGGGAGAAAAGCTCACGAGCGTTAAGCTGATCGTCCCCGGCAGACACAATATCTACAACTCGCTCGCTGCCGCGGCAACAGCTCATTACCTCGGCGCGACCCCGAACGAGATATCAGAGAACCTGCACAAGTTCGGCGGCGTTCACAGGCGCTTTGAGATCCTTGGAACTCCCTGCGGCATTACCGTTGCGGACGACTTCGCGCATCATCCCACAGAGCTCAAGGCTACACTCAACGCGGCTATGCAGATGGGCTTCAACAAGGTCTGGGCGGTGTTCCAGCCGCACACCTTCTCGCGTACCGCCATGCTCCTCGACGACTTCGCCGAGGCGCTCAAGATCCCCGACGTCGCGATAGTTTCCGAGATACTCCCCGTCAGGGAGACGAACACCTACAATATCTACGCGACCGACCTCACCGCGAAGATCCCCGGCAGCGTGTACCGCAAGACCTTCGAGGAGATCACCGATTACGTCTGCGAGCACGCCAAGGAGGGCGACCTCATCCTCACAATGGGCGGCGGCAACGTCTACATGTGCGCGAATATGATAAACAAACAGCTCAAATATATGGAAGAGAATAATTGAAGAATTTGCAGGGGCGGTCATTGACCGCCCGCGGATAACAGCAAACGTTGTATAAATCCCGCGGGCGAGCAATGCTCGCCCCTACTTTTTGTGTTTTATACTTGACAATCGTACAAACCTATGATATCCTATATACATAGAAATACTATGTATAAACAATCACAAGGTATGCGCTATGAAATATGATTATCTAAACGCCGTTGAACAGCGGCTGAAAAAAGAAAAATCAAAAAAGCTCATCATCGCCGAGCTTGAGGCTCATATCAGCGATAAGATCGACTATTATCTCGATTTGGGATATTCAAAGGAAGAAGCCGAAAAGCGCGCGATAGAGGAGATGGGCGATCCCGACGATACCGCTCTGCCGCTCAATAAGCTGTACAGCAGCGCCGCACAAGACTGGACGACGCTGATTGGATATGTTTTTCTTATCCTGACGGTCGTTATGCCGTTTTTCTTTGAAAAATTCGATTACGCGGGAGGATATTACCGCGAGGTTTACCACCTTGTTTCCGTAGATTTCATATCACTCGGAGTCGTTTTTGGTTATGTGTGTTTTCTGGCTTTCGCTTATAAGTCAAAGGATAAAATATTGACGATCTCCGCCGCGATAGCCCTGCTGATATCAAATCTAAGCGGTATGACCATTTTCCGACCCGCGGTATATTCTTTTATAAAGCTCGCGTTATCAGGCGTCAACGGTTATATCGACAGTGTTTTTGCCTATTCTTATTTTGCCCAAAGCTATAAATTACCGCTGACGATCGGATCGTATATCATATTTGCGGTCTTGCTGATATGGGCGATAGTCCAGTTTATTGCGATCTATCGTCAGGAACGCCTGCTCAATTCAAAAAAGCTGAATTTGATAATCCGCGTGATAAAAAGAGCAATAATTGTCCTGCTCTGTGTCAATGTGACGGTTATGTCCGCGGCAACCATAACCGCCGCGTTCAGGCTTCCCGAAAAGCGCGAACAGCTGCACACTGAGCGTGTAAAAATGATAGACGATATAATCAATACTCCGCTCGATTACCTGACAGGGCTATACTTTCATGATAACGGCTGCAAAAAATTAGGAATGATGCCGCCGCTGAATATGGATAAAAAAGAATTTGATGAATTAAATTATCTCAGCGACCAATTTGTTTATTACTACTCGGCAGGGAACAACTATTTTGTGACCGACAGAGACGTAGCATTTTACGCCAGATCGGATTATAATTTGCCCTTTGACGCGCTCGAAAAATATGAGATCGACTCTGAGCTTTTGTATAGCAACGATTACGGTAATTTGCAGGAGTTTCTTGATGAAGCCCGGTACGACAAGGCATATCAGGTGTTGAAGAAAAACGGTGATAACGGAGAGATGATCATATTAAGTTTTTACACAAGCGCGCATAAAACAGGAAACATATACTTTGAAAATATGGAAGGCGGTCATTCGTCGGATCTGAGTAAATATATTTTCCGTGGAACAGACTTTGACATTTACGATATATATAGGGGGATTTAAAATGAAAATCAGCAAGGAATTGATAAAGGGAAGCACATCCATCCTCGTGCTCAGCGTGCTAAAGGACAACGACCTGTACGGCTACAAGATCATCAAGGAAATTCAGTTAAGGAGCGAAAAGGTCTTTGATTTCAAGGAGGGCACGCTCTATCCCGTGCTACACGCGCTCGAAAAAGAGGGATATCTGGAAAGCTACTGGGACGAGTTTGACAACCGCAAACGCAAATACTACCACATAACCCGCAAGGGCAAAAAATGTCTTGTCGAAAAGCAGGAGGAGTGGAAGCTGTTTACAAATACGGTCAACAAGGTATTGGAGTTCGCGTGACGGTTTTTTTAATTTCAATCGCAGGGGCGGACACCTGTGTGCGCTCCCGAGGACGGTCAATCAAACGTTTGCCATGAGGCGGAGGCAAGCCCTGCCGCTGCAAAAAATCTTTAATCAGCATTACAGCGGCGACCCTTGCGGTCGCCGTTCTTTTTTTCTAAAATCAACAGCCATATTTTACTTGACTGTACCCCTGTTCGGGTTATATAATATACTCGTATAAATATATCCGGGAGTGAAAGTATGAAATACCATAAGCTCGTAGAAAACGCCCAAAAGCCCGAGGGGTTTTGGGGAAAACTCATGATACGTTCTATGAACAGAGGTCATTCGGAACTGACCGACTGGGCTCTGTGCCATATTGATATAAAGAGCGGAGATCACGTTCTCGACGTCGGCTGCGGCGGCGGAAAAACCGTCGGCAAGCTTTGCGAAAAGGTCGGCGGAGGCAAGGTCTACGGGGTCGATTACTCCGAGCTCTGCATAAAAAAGGCGGAAAAGCTAAACCATAAGAATGTGATCTGCGGCAAGGCAAAGCTAAAAAAGGCGTCGGTGTCGGCGCTGCCGTTTGAGTCCGATAAATTCGACTTTGTCACCGCGGTGGAGACCTACTATTTTTGGCCGGATAAGCTAAACGACCTAAAGGAGATCGCAAGGGTGCTAAAGCCCGGCGGAAAGCTTTTGCTCGTGTTTGAGATGCTCAAGGACAAAAACGACCCCGACAAGTGGACAAAGGTAGAGAAAAGGCTTAATATCGAGGCGGTATCAAGGGAATATATCGACGATATGCTCGAACGCGCGGGATATCAGAACATCCGCACCTACATAAAAAGCGGCACAAGCTGGCTCTGCGCGGTTGCCGAAAAGGAGTAAACTATGAAGGCGTTAATAACCGGAGCAAGCTCGGGTATCGGCAGGGAATTTGCCCTGTACCTCGCCGAGCTTGGATATGACCTGATAATCTGCGCGCGCAGCACCGATAAGCTGAACGCGCTTAAAGACGAGATAAAAAACGTCAGCGTGCGCGTGATAACGATCGACCTTTCGCGCGAGGCGGACGCGTTCGATCTTTACGAGCATTTAAGGGAAGAAAATATCGACGTGCTGATCAACAACGCCGGCTTCGGAGCGTACGGAAAATTCCTCGACGTCCCCGTAGAGCGCGAGATGGAGCTTATCCACACGAACGTCAGCTCCGTCCATATCCTGACAAAGTGCTTCTTAAAGGATATGGCTGAGAAAAACAGCGGACTGATCCTCAACGTCGGCTCAATGGCAGGCTTTTCCGCGGGACCCAAGCTGTCAAGCTACTACGCCTCAAAGAACTACGTCGTCCGGCTGACTCAGGCGGTCAGCGAGGAGCTGAGGCGCGACGGCAGCAAGGTCAAAATATCCGTGCTCTGTCCCGGACCCGTCAACACCAACTTCAACAACGTCGCCGACGTCAGCTTTTCTGCCAAGGGACTCGAGCCGAGGAACGTCGCCAGGTACGCCTTCGACAAGGCGAGGCAGGGCAAGACCGTGATCATCCCCGGCTTCGGAATGAAGGCGGTCAAGTTCTTTGAGCGGTTTTTGTCAGAAAACGCGCTTACGAGGCTTTCGTACAACGTCCAGTCAAAAAAAGACGGTAACGGAAAATGATAAAGCTTGTCAGACGAATCTACGATATTTTTTCGCCGTTTATAAAAAAGCTCAACGACGACAATATTTTCGCGATCTCGGGTCAGTCGGCGTTCTATCTGCTGCTGACCCTGATCCCGTTTACCATGTTCGCGGTGTCTATCCTTCAAAACCTGCATATCCCCGTGAGCAAGTTCGACAGCTTTTTCAGCGTTGTCTTTAACGAACGCGCGTCAAGCTACATCTCAAATTACCTCGGCAACGTCAACGGCGGCACGGTCAGCGTTTCGCTCATTACTATGATAGTCACGCTCTGGTCTGCGGCAAAGGGCATCCACGCCATTATGAACGGCCTTAACCGTATCCACCATACCTACGAGAACCGCAACTGGTTTTTGGTGCGCCTCAGGGCGATGTTCTACACGGTGGTTTTTGTGTTCATCCTGTTCGCCACGGCGTTTTTAACGGTGCTCGGTCAGGCGGTAAACAACGCGCTCACGCCCTCGCTGCCCAGTCTGCCGGTGATCGTCGCTGTCGTTTACGAGTTCAGGTTCATCATAATATTCTTTTATTTGGTTATCCTGTTCGCGTTCATCTACCGCAATATCCCCAACCTCACCCACGAAACAAGAAAGAACTACGGCTTTGTATATCAGCTTCCGGGAGCGCTTTTGTGCGCCGCGGCGTGGATACTGCTGTCGCTGGGGATTTCCGTCTACGTCGGCGATTTCAACGGCTTTTCCATCTACGGCGGACTCGCTAAGGTCGCGGTAATGATGGTGTGGCTGTACTTCTGCATACTCTGTCTGATGTTCGGCGCGGAGGTCAACTGCTACTACCATATCCAGATAAAATACTTCATAGACAATAAAATTCTCAGAAAGAATAAAAGAAAGAAAAGACGTTAATTATAAGAAATAATACGCAAGCAAGGCGCGCCGCGGATCATACGGCGCCGCCTTAAGGAGAGATAATATGATAAAAACCTTGGCGGTACATATCAAGGGCTATATCAGGGAGTCGGTGATGACTCCGCTGTTTATGATCCTTGAGGTAGTTATGGAAACAATAATCCCGTGGCTCATGGCGTCGATGATCGACGAGGGCGTGTCGAAGGGGAACCTGAACCATGTCGTCACCACGGGACTCTTAATGGGTCTGTGCGCACTTGTCGCGCTTTTCGCGGGATATATGGGCGGCGTTTTCGGGGCCAAGGCGTCTGCCGGTTTCGCAAAAAACCTCAGGGAAGCCATGTTTATCAATATTCAGAGCTTTTCGTTCGCGAATATCGACAAATACTCCACCGCCGGTCTTGTCACCAGAATGACGACCGACGTCACCAACCTGCAAAACGCCTATCAGATGATACTCAGGATCTGCTTCCGCGCGCCGATCAACCTGATCGCAGCCATGACCATGACGCTGATAATCAACGCAAAGCTCGCTACGGTATACCTTGTGGCGATAGCGTTCCTCGCGCTCGTGCTCATATTTGTCGTCAGCAGGACGTACAAGCTGTTTTCGGAGGTTTTCGAGCGTTACGACGACCTCAACGCCAACGTGCAGGAGAACGTGTCCTCTATCCGCGTGGTAAAGGCTTTTGTCCGCGAGGAGCACGAGGTCGGAAAGTTCAACAAGGCGGCTTATAACCTCTACAGGCTGTTCGTTAAGGCGGAGAACATGATGGTTTCCGTTTCGCCGGTAATGACCCTTACGGTTTACGGCTCCATGATCGCGATAAGCTGGTTCGGAGCCAATATGATCGTCGGCGGCGAGCTCTCCACCGGCGAGCTTACAAGCATGCTGACCTTCTGCATGCAGATATTGATGAGCCTTATGATGCTCGCGCTGATCTTTGTGATGCTGACGATGAGCATGGCGAGCGCAAAGCGTATTTCGGGCGTGCTCAGCGAGAGATCGACCCTGACAAATCCCGAGGATCCCGATTACGACGTCCCCGACGGCAGCATAGATTTTGAAAACGTATTTTTCAGCTACAGCAAAAAAAGCGAGCGCCCGGTGCTTAACAATATCAACCTCAGCATAAGCTCCGGCGAGACCATCGGGATCATCGGCGGCACCGGCAGCTCCAAAACAAGCCTTGTCAACCTGATCGGCAGGCTTTACGACGTAAACGAGGGCTCGGTAAAGGTAGGCGGCAAGGACGTCCGCTCATACGACCTCGAGACCCTGCGCGACAAGGTCTCGGTGGTTCTCCAGAAAAACGTGCTTTTCAGCGGCACCATCCTCGACAATCTCCGCTGGGGCAACGAGAACGCGACCGAGGAGGAGTGCGTAAAAGCGTGCAGGCTCGCCTGCGCGGATGATTTTATTCAGACCTTCCCCGAAAAATACAATACAAAGATCGAACAGGGCGGCACCAACGTATCCGGCGGTCAAAAGCAGAGGCTTTGTATCGCGCGCGCTCTGCTCAAAAAACCTAAGATCCTCATTCTCGACGATTCCACCAGCGCGGTCGATACCGCGACCGACGCCAAGATCCGCAGGGCGTTCGCCGAGGAGATCCCCGATACCACCAAGCTGATAATCTCTCAGCGCGTGTCGAGCGTAGAAAACGCCGACAGGATAGTGGTTATGGATAACGGCGAGATCAATGCCGTCGGAACTCACGAACAGCTTTTGGAGAGCTGTGAGATATACAGGGAGATCTATGTCGCCCAGACGGTCGGCAACGGAGATTTTGACAAGAAGGGGGAGATGTAAGGTGGCAGGTCCTCACGGAAGAAGAAATATGCAGCCGAGACCGAAGGTAAAGGATCCCAAAAAGACCTTTAAGCGGCTGTTCGGCGTCATTCTCGAAAAATATACCATTCACCTGATCGCCGTTTTTGTCTGCATAATAGTCAGCGTTTTGGCAAATGTCCAGGGCACGATGTTTATCCAGAAGCTGATCGACGACTACATCATACCGATGGTTCAGACGGTCACGGCAGGCGGCGTCGCGGACTTTACTCCGCTCCTTCTCGCCATAACAAGGGTGGCGGCGTTCTATCTGGTCGGAGCGGCGGCGACCTACGCGTATTCGCGGATCATGGTCTACGTCACCCAGGGAACCATGCTTAATCTCAGGCGGCGGATTTTTGAGCATATGGAAAGCCTGCCGGTCAAGTATTTCGACACACATCCTCACGGCGACATAATGAGCGTCTACACCAACGACGTCGACACCCTCAGGCAGATGATAAGCCAGAGTATGCCACAGATGTTCTCGAGCCTGATCACTATCGTGTCGGTGCTCGTCAGCATGGTGATGCTCAGCATACCGCTTACGCTCGTTTCGGTGGGAATGGTATTCGTAATGATGTTCGCGACCAAAACGATCGCCTCAAAAAGCGGCAAGTTCTTCCTTGCCCAGCAGCAGGATCTCGGTAAGGAAAACGGCTATATCGAGGAGATGATGAAGGGTCAGAAGGTCGTCAAGGTATTCAATCACGAGAAAAAGAGCGTCGAGGAGTTCAAAGAGCTGAACGAAAAGCTCTTCCACAGCTCCTACAACGCAAATAAGTTCGCAAATATCCTCATGCCCGTCAACGCCCAGCTCGGCAACGTCAGCTACGTGCTCTGCGCTATCACCGGCTGCCTGCTGTTCGTCATATCGGGCGGTGCGTGGATAACCGTCGGCAGGATAGTCAGCTTTTTGTCGTTCAACAAGAGCTTCAGCCAGCCGATCAACCAGCTCAGCCAGCAGATCAACAGCATAGTTATGGCGCTCGCCGGAGCGGAGAGGGTGTTTGAGCTGCTTGATGAGGAGAGCGAGCAGGACAACGGCTACGTCACCCTTGTCAACGCCGAGAAAAAGGACGGCAGGCTTTGCGAGAGCGATAAGCGCACCGGAGTCTGGGCGTGGAAGCACGTTCACCAGGCGACCGGCGAGGTCGAGTACAAGCCGCTCGAGGGAGCGCTCGTGATGGACGACGTTGACTTCGGCTACACCGACGACAAAATCGTTCTCCACAACATCGACCTATACGCCAAGCCCGGTCAGAAGATCGCCTTTGTCGGCTCCACGGGCGCCGGAAAAACGACGATCACCAACCTGATCAATCGCTTTTATGATATCCAGGACGGCAAGATCCGTTACGACGGTATCAATATAAACAAGATCAAAAAATCCGACCTCCGCCGTTCGCTCGGCATAGTCCTGCAGGAAACAAGCCTGTTCAGCGACACTATAATGGAGAATATCCGCTACGGAAGGCTCGACGCGACTGACGAAGAGGTGATCGCGGCGGCTAAGCTCGCAAACGCCGACAGCTTTATCCGCCAGCTTCCGAACGGCTATCAGACCGTTATCAAGGCGGACGGAGGCAATCTCAGCCAGGGACAGCGCCAGATGCTCGCTATCGCGAGAGCCGCGGTAGCCGATCCGCCGGCGCTGATACTCGACGAGGCGACCAGCTCGATCGACACCCGTACCGAAAAAATGGTTCAGGAGAGCATGGATAAGCTGATGAAGGGAAGGACTACCTTCGTTATCGCCCACAGGCTGTCTACCGTCAAAAACTCCGACTGCATAATCGTTTTGGAGAAGGGCAGGATCATCGAGCGCGGAACTCACGACCAGCTCCTTGAGCAAAAAGGAAAATACTATCAGCTTTACACGGGTAAGGCTTCTTAAAAAAGGGGATGACATGCTTGAAAATCAAAAAACTGCTTTCGGCGATCGCGATCGCCATTTCAGTGATTTTCGCCATGTCATCCTGCGATCTGTCGATCTACGCAGACATCCCGAAAAGCTTTGTCAGTGGCGGCGGAACGCTCGTGGCGCATTATCTCGACGTGGGGCAGGGGGACTCGATCTTTATCGAGCTTCCGAATAACGAGACCATGCTGATCGACGCCGGCGAAAACTACCACGGCGCCTCGATCATAGAATACATCCGGGACTGCGGCCGCGACAGGATAGATTACCTTATCGGCACCCATCCGCATACCGACCATATCGGCTCGATGGCGTATATCGTAAGGAACTTCGACATCGGCTCGGTGTACCTGCCGAATGTCAGCACCAATACATACACATATCAAAAGCTGCTCGAGGCGGTCAAAAAGAAGGGACTAAAGGTAAAAACAGGCAAATCGGGCGTTAAGCTGATCGACGACAGCGACGACGATCTGCGAATAACGATCCTCGGTCCGGTCAAGACTGATGTCAAGAACCTCAACAACGCCTCGATCGTCCTCAAAATTGAGTACGGAGAAACGAGCTTTCTGTTTATGGGCGACGCCGAAAAAGCCGAGCTCAAGACGATAAAGGCGGATCTTTCCGCGGATGTTTTAAAGGTCGGCCATCACGGCAGCGATACCTCGACCCCTCAGTCCCTGCTCGATTCCGTCGACCCTAAGATCGCGGTGATCTCGGTCGGCAAGGACAACGATTACGGCCATCCGAACCCCAAAACGCTTAAACGGCTCGAGGATATCGGCTGCGAGATCTACCGCACCGACGAGGAGCAGACGATCGCCGTGACCTCGGACGGACAAAACATTGACGTTCAAACAGGTTTCAGAACGATAGAAAGAGAATGATCATGAAAAAATTTACCGTGGACAGGATAGAAAACGGCAGAGCTGTGCTCGAGTGCGAAAACGGCGACTTTGTCAGCCTCGACGTAAAATCCCTGCCGAAGAACATAAAGGACGGCGACATACTCAACTTCGAGGGCGGAAGCTGTTTTTTCAACGCCGAGGAGACTGAGCGCAGGAGCAAAAAAATCAAAAAGCTAATGAGCGAATTGTTTGTTGACGAGCAAAATAATAACTAAAATTTTTCTTGATATTTCTATTGACAATTATCGCGTACTGTGATATAATATCGACTGTTGAGCAAAAAGCCAACCTAATAATCGCGAGTGTGCTGGAATAGGCAGACAGGCACGTTTGAGGGGCGTGTGTCTTTGACGTACGGGTTCAAGTCCCGTCACTCGCACCATTTTGAGGCAGTTTT
>CACXIV010000011.1 GCA_902767845.1 uncultured Ruminococcus sp.
AAGTATGCTCCCATCCAGAGCGGTATCATGAGCACTATCCACGCTTACACAGGCGATCAGATGATCCTTGACGGTCCTCACAGAAAGGGCGACCTCAGAAGAGCAAGAGCCGGCGCTGCCAACATCGTTCCCAACTCGACCGGCGCTGCCAAGGCTATCGGCCTTGTTATCCCCGAGCTCGACGGCAAGCTCATCGGTTCGGCTCAGCGTGTTCCCGTTCCCACAGGTTCAACAACTATCCTTACAGCTGTTGTTAAGGGCACAGACGTTACAGTAGAGGGCATCAACGCCGCTATGAAGGCTGCCGCTTCCGAGTCCTTCGGTTACAACGAGGATCCCATCGTTTCTTCGGACGTTATCGGTATGAGATACGGCTCGCTCTTTGACGCTACTCAGACAATGGTTTCAAAGGTAGCTGACGATCTGTATGAGGTTCAGGTAGTTTCCTGGTACGACAACGAGAACTCCTACACCAGCCAGATGGTTAGAACTATCAAATACTTCGCAGAGCTCGGCTGATCCGATCCTGTTAATACTATTTGAGCTTAAAGGCTGTCCTTCGGGGCAGCCTTTTTTGCCGCCGCGTTCCGAAACTTTGACAAAAAACTATTGTATTTTTGTTGAAATTATCGTATAATTGTTTTGTATTATAATAAACGGGGTGTTCATATGGGGCTTTTTGACAGTATCAAAAACAAAGCAGGCAACATTTCTCAGAGCTTGGGCGGTTCAAACAGGAGCATCGACGTAACCTTTGCGCGCCTGCCCGAAAGCCTTGAGGAATTCAAAGCACTGCCTCAGGCGGCTTTGCGGGAGCCGTTCGATACCGCGGCGCTGACCGTGCTCGCGCTCTGCTTTTATCCCCAGGATAAGGAGCTGTGTTATCAAATGCTCGATTATCTGAGGGGACCCCGTCCGCTCAGCCCGTATGAGCGCCAGTTCATCAGGGATCGCTTTATGGATTCAGACTATGTGCCGAGGTCGTATTTTACCGGAGCGACGCCCGGTAACGACTATCTGCCTGCCGAGCCGTACACCGTTAGGGTCAGCGAGAACCCGTATTCCTATCAGGAGCAGGGCTACGCAAAGCTTTATCTGCGGTCGGGCGGAGCGGATAATCCCAGGGCGGTCGTGTCAAGGCTTGCCAAGGACGGCAAATGGTATCTTTGGGAGCAGTATCTGCTCGCGGGTATTCGCGCGCCCGAAAGCAGCGATCCGTGGGCGTGAACAATCAAATCGGAAAGGTAATGAGAAATATGAAAAGAATTTTTGCTCTGATCATCTGCGCTTGTCTGGCGTTTTCGCTCGCGGCATGCGGAGAAAACAAAAGCGGCTCGGGAGAAACGATCATCTCTAAGCTCGACAGCGGCGAGACTGGCGACTTTACGCCTGTCAAGGCGATCAAACACGGCAGGGTGTCGGGAAATAACGCGCCCGACGGCTGGACGATCAGATCCGAAGAAGGCGGCGACTTTATCACCTATATCCAAATGACAGAGGCTTATCAGACCGATCCCGACGAGTGTCCGTTCGTCCAGATCAGCTGCGACGAAATGTCCGCGGAGGATCTGTTCAACAGCGTTTTGACGCTCAAGGACTCCAAGGGCGAGATTTACGCCACCGATTCGGTCACGATCGGCGAGAATATTTTTCTCGGGATCTTTGTTGAGGACGGCGAGAACTCGCTGTTCGGCAAGGTAGGCGATAATACAATGGTGATAAATTACAAGGGCGTCGAGATCGACGATCCGGTAGTACAGGATATAATCGGCGGCATTGAGATCGCCCCCGAAAAATAAAGAAAAGGAGATCATTATGGGACTTTTTGAAAAGAAATACTGTGATATCTGCGGAGAAAAAATCGGTCTTTTGGGCAACAAAAAGCTCGAGGACGGGAATATGTGCGGAAAGTGCGCGGCAAAGCTTTCTCCGTTTTTCAGGGGACGCAAAAAATCCACGCTTGATGAGATAAAGGCTCAGCTTTCCTACAGGGAGCAAAACAGGCAGAACCTAAATTGCTTCAACGCCACACGCGTTCTCGGCAACGATACAAAGGTTTACATTGACGATTCTCAGGCGAAGTTTTTGGTCAGCAGAAAGAGCGATTACAGAACAGAGAACGCCGATATCATCGAGATCGCGCAGGTCAGCAGCGCGCGTTACGAGGTAGAGGAGCACAAGCACGAGATCTACCGCAAGGATTCCGAGGGCAGGAACGAAAGCTACAATCCCCCGAGATATGAGTACACATATGAGATCACGATCTACATAAACGTCAATTCGCCGTATTTCAGCGAGATCGAGTTTGAGCTTACAGACCGCAGACCCGAGAGCCGCTATACCGAGGAGTTCAGGCGTTACGAGCAGCAGGCGAACGAGATCGTAACCGTGCTCAACGGCAACGCTCCGATGGGCAACATGGGCGCGATGGGCGGCATGGCTTACGGTCAGCAGCAGGGCTACGGCCAGCCCCAACAGCCTTACGGACAGCAGGGCTTCGGTCAGCCCCAGCAGCCCTACGGACAGCAGGGCTTCGGCCAGCCCCAGCAGCCCTACGGACAGCAGGGTTACGGACAGCAGCCCCAGCAGCCATACGGACAGCAGGGTTACGGTCAGCAGCCCCAGCAGCCCTACGGACAGCAGCAGGGCTACGGACAGCAGCCTCAGCAGCAATACGGTCAGCAGCAGGGCTACGGTCAGCCTCAGCAGCAATACGGTCAGCAGCCCCAACAGGGTGGCTGGGTATGCCAAAGCTGCGGAGCCAACAACCCCGGCGGTAAATTCTGTCAGAGCTGCGGAGCGCCTAAGAATTAACGATTAACGAACATAAAAAATAAGAAGAATAAGAAAAATAAGAAAAAGAGAACAGTGAGTTTTATCTCTCTGTTCTCTCTTTTTCTTTTAATAAGCGATTACTTGTTTTGATTCACCTAAGCGGCTTACGCTTTCTTATACATATTGTCGTAGTACTTCATATAGTCGCCGGAGGTGATCTTTTCCATCCACGCTTCGTTTTCGAGGTACCACTGGATCGTTTCCGCGATACCCTGCTCAAAGGTGTACTTGGGCGCCCATCCGAGCTGTGTTGTGATCTTGGTGTTGTCGATCGCGTAGCGTCTGTCGTGACCGGGACGATCCTTTACATACTTGATAAGGCTCTCGTCCTTGCCGAGGGTCTTGATGATGAGCTTGACGATCTCGATGTTCGCCTTCTCGTTGTTGCCGCCGATGTTGTAGATCTCGCCGATAACGCCCTTGTGGAGCACGGTGTCGATCGCGTTGCAGTGATCGGATACGTGCAGCCAGTCGCGGATCTGCATGCCGTCGCCGTATACGGGGAGCTGCTTGCCGCTCTTGCAGTTGTTGATCATAAGCGGGATGAGCTTTTCGGGGAACTGGTAGGGGCCGTAGTTGTTCGAGCAGCGAGTGATGTTCACGGGCATGCCGAAGGTCTCGTGGTACGCTCTTACTACCATGTCGGCGCTTGCCTTTGAAGCCGAGTAGGGGCTGTTGGGCGAGAGGGGAGTGGTCTCCATGAACATACCTGTCTTGCCGAGAGCGCCGTAAACCTCGTCGGTGGAAACCTGCAGGTACTTTACGCCGTCCTTGTATTCGGTGGAATACTTATCGTTGGGATCGACCTTCCAGAACTTTTTGGCAACGTCGAGCAGAGTCTGAGTGCCGATAACGTTTGTGGTAAGGAAAATCTCGGGGTCGGTGATGGAGCGGTCAACGTGAGACTCCGCGGCAAAGTTTACAACGGTGTCGATGTCGTACTTCTCAAAAATCTCCGTGATAGCCTCGCGGTCGCGGATATCTGTCTTGATAAAGGTATATCTGCTGTCATTCTCAACGTCCCTGAGGTTGTCAAGGTTGCCCGCGTATGTAAGCGAGTCGATGTTGATGATGTTGTAGTCGTGATTTTTGAGCATATGGTGTACAAAGTTGGAGCCGATAAAGCCGGCGCCGCCTGTTACGAGTATGTTTTTCATAGTGATAATCTCCCTTTATTTTTTCTTTGATTTAGCCAAATTCAAAAGATACTGACCGTAATCGGTTTTTTCAAGCTCTCTGCCGAGCTTTTCGAGCTGTTCGGAGTTGATGTAGCCCTTGCGCCACGCGATCTCCTCGATACAGCTGATATAGAGTCCCTGCATGGATTGGATTGTCTGAACGAACTCAGCAGCCTTTAGCAGACCGTCGGGCGTACCCGTGTCGAGCCATGCCATTCCTCTGCCGAGGAGCACTACGTCGAGCTCGCCGTTTTCGAGATACAGGCTGTTGACGGAGCTGATCTCGTATTCGCCTCTTGCCGAGGGCTCGATCTCCTTGGCGTACTTAACGACCTTGTTGTCGTAGAAGTAGATACCCGGTACAGCGTAGTTTGACTTGGGTTCTTCGGGCTTTTCCTCTATCGAAATGACCTTGCCGTTGTCGTCAAACTCGACCACGCCGAACGCTCTGGGGTTGTTTACGGGATAACCGAAAACAGTCGCGCCGGAGTTTTTCTGCTTAGCCTTGAGCAGCATGTTGGGGAAGTTCTGACCGTAGAAAACATTATCGCCCAAAATCAGGCAGACATTGTCGTCGCCGATGAACTCCTCGCCGATAACGAACGCCTGGGCAAGTCCGTTGGGCTCCTTCTGAACCGCGTACTCGATCTTGATGCCGAGGCGCGAGCCGTCGCCGAGAAGGTTCTGATACAGCGGAGTATCCTTTTCCGTGGAGATCACGAGGATCTCATTGATTTCCGCAAGCATGAGTATAGATAGCGGATAGTAGATGAGCGGCTTGTCGTAGATCGGCAAAAGCTGCTTTGAAACGTTCTGCGTCATCGGATACAGTCTTGTACCGCTGCCGCCTGCAAGAATAATACCTTTCATATCGTCATCTCCTTAATATAGCTTGATCGGCGCCTTGTAGAACATCCACAACGTAAGCGCGATAAAAGGAATCAACAGCACAGCGCGCACCCATAACAGCACGCGGCAGTTTTTTTCGCCGCAGGCGAGCGTTTGTTTATGCCTGCGGTCGGGGTGGTTGAACCACAGCAGAAGCGCCGCGCCAATCACCGCTATACCTGCGAAAACAGGCTGGAAGGCGATCAGCAGCTCGCTGTTGTCCTGGACGTAGGTTTCGATGCTGGTGTAAGGACCCTCGTCGCCGTCGATCACTCTGTAGCCGAACAAATACTGTACAACAGCGTAGTTGATGGTTTTTATACGGAACAAGCTGGAACTGTATCGAACGGCGAATTTTGCGATGATACCCGCGGTCATAGCCGTTTCGATCACACCGTTGTAAAAACGCATCCGGCTGTTCAGCACGATCGTAATATACAGGAAGGGTATCAGCACAGCCATGCGGTAGAATGTGACAGGTGACAAAATCAGGTTGGCGGTATATGTCATCGTTACGGTATAGATCACAAATTCCGCAAAGTATTTGTCGCCCTTCTTTATGTTGTCATGACTGAAGTCAAGTGAGTAGCAGTAGAAATATATCAACACCAGAGCGATGGCAAAAAATGAGATGCCGCCGTATGCGGTGTTAATGTTCGCGGGGAACATCTGCTCGAGCATCATCTTTGACGGGCCGTCGGAAATACATTCCTTGTACATGGGCGCGCCCATAAACAGCAGCTTTTGCACAAACATTCCCGACACGCTGATAAGCGCTTTCAGAGCCGCCTTAAAGATGTTTTTTTCATACAGAAGAAGCACCGCGAGAAACGGAACCGCGAAAAACGGTTTTATGGCTATAGCAACGGCAGACCACGCCAGAAAAGTTTTTTCCTTTCCGCGCAGCAGATGATATATGCCTATTACCGACGGTGCCATCATCAGTATGTCGTTTTGTCCCGCGTAACACGTCGCCAAAAGCAGAAACGACGAGCTGGCCGACAGGAACATCGCCCATTGTGCCTTGACGGGGTCGTTTGTGAGCAGCATGGTGATTTTTTTGGTGTAGCGCAAAATCACCAGCGCCAGCACGACCGTAAACATCTTGGAGTACATAAGCATCCATGGAGATGTTGCGATCGGGATACCGCCAAAGCGCTGGATAGCCCATATCGGCAGATTCCAAACCGACCACGGCAGTACAGAGAATAATTCGCTGCCCATTTTCGCGTGCTGGATCTGGTTCACGTTTTGCGCGGTATATTCATATAAGTGCCGGATGTTGCTGTCAAGCGTGACATCCCACACGTTTGTAGACCAAATGGTCAGGCTTCGCATATCGACATAAGCGGAAGTCAGAATAATAAATATTGCCGTGACTGCCGCAAGCACCCATTCAAATATCAGTACCCTGTCGCTGCGGTAACTATCCAAAAAAGCTTGTTTCAGCTTCATAGCAGCCTCCGAATCAGACGTAATACCTGCC
Source organism: uncultured Ruminococcus sp. (assembly GCA_902767845.1). Lineage (GTDB taxonomy): Bacteria > Bacillota > Clostridia > Oscillospirales > Acutalibacteraceae > Ruminococcoides. The sequence goes on from CACXIV010000011.1 coordinate 6,388, forward strand.
GTTTGCCTTTGTGAAAAGATAAAGGATCAGCAGTACAAAGGGTACGATCAACAGTGTCCTTGCCCAGAGAAGCACACGGTAATGGCGGTAGCCGTAGTGTCTGAGCTTTGTTTGCCTGGCGGGGCAGTTGAGCGCCAGTATCATTACCGCGCTTACGATCGTAACGCCGGCGAACAGCGGCTGGAACGATTCCATAAGCTCTGTTTTATGCCAGAAAAACTTGTCGAGATTGGCGGCGTAACCGGCCTTTTTGGCGTTGACCTTGTAGCCGAGCACGCGCGCAACCAGAGAATTGTTGATAAAAGTGACGTTGAACATCGTTGAGCCGCGAAGGATCATCTTCATGATGAATGCGAACTGCATGGCGATATCGAACAGCGTGTTGTAAAAGCCCATTTCGGTGTTCTGAACCATCACGATATAAAGGAAGGGGAGCATGACCGCGGCGCGGTAGAACGAGAACGGTGAGAGCGACACATAGCTTACATATGTCAGCGTGATGATATACACCGCGTAGCGTCTGGCGTTTACCGTGTCAGTGCGGTAGGCGTCCCTGTTAAAATCGCGCGAATAGGAATATATGAAAATAAGCACCAGCGCGATAGCAAAGAAGGAAATGCCTCCGAAAGCGGTGTTGATATTTGCCGGGAACATTTCCATAAGCATTTTTTCAGCCGGACCCGAGTGCATGGATTCATAGTAGCCCGGAGCTCCGCGGAAGAGCAGCTTTTGCACCAGCAGACCCGAAACGCCTATAAGAGCGTCAGCGAGGATACGGAGTATCCTCTTTTCGGTCAGGATAAGCACTGCCAAAAACGGAAGCAGGAAAAACGGCTTGATCGAGATAGCAAGAACAGACCACGCGAGAAATACGCCGTATCTGCCCCTAAGCAGTCCGTATACGCCGATGACCGACGCGCAGATCATTAATATATCGTTTTGTCCGGAGTAGCACACCGAAAGATAAAGGTACGCGGAGCTGGCGGTCAGGAACATAGCCCAAACGCTTTTTGACTTATCGCCCGTTACCAGAAACGCGATCTTCTTTGTATATATAAGCACAACTACGGTGACCAACACCAAAAACAGCTTTGAATAAGCCAGCATGATCGATGAGCCGCCGATTTTTGCGCCGGTAGTAGCCTGAAGTATATACAGCGGCAGGTTCCAGATCGACCACGGCAGCACGCTCATGAGCTCGGAGCCCATGTGCGCGTGGTGGACGTTCCACACGTTCTGCGCGGTGTACTCGTAAAAATTCCTGATGTTGCCTCCGTCAAAAAGAACATGCCAGAAATTTACCGACCACTGGGTAAGACTTTGCAGATCCCATGTTGACGAGGTGACAAAGACAAACGCTCCCGTCACTATGGCGAGCAGCCATTCGGCGAGAAAGACCTTGTCCGACTTGTACCTTGTGATAAACGCGTTAACTAACTTCATAAATCGTCCTCTTAACTAAAGATGCCTGTGACAAAATTAAAGATTTCTCCGCCCAAAGAGAATATCACTATTCCCAAAAGGATCAGTATCATACCGATCACCTTCTTTTTGGTGAACCTCTCTTTGAGGAATATATATCCGAGCACTCCCACAAAGATGTAGCCCGCGCTCTCCAAAATAGGACCCGCGGAAACGTCTACGTATTTGTAGCAGTACATTGTGATCATCATTGAGCAGAAGAACATTCCGTAGGCGATGATAACCGGCGGATTGAGATATTCCTTGATCCTGCTGTCGTATATCCTGTCGGCGCTTTTTTTCAGCAGTATCTGAGAGATCGACGAGATCAGCACCGAGCAAAGGAACACGCAGGAAAATATTATTACCAAATTACCGTTATTCATTACTCGACACCACCAATACTACGCCCGGAAATACGATCAGCGAGCCGAGGATCTTGTACCACGTGATGGTATCTCCCAGGATCAGCGCGCCCCACAGCATTCCCCAAACAATGCAGATCGCCTTGTTGGTGAACGCGACGGTCAGCGGCATTTTTTTGAGCACCTGCTGCCACAGCAGAGCGTATATCCCCAAAAACAGAACCGCCAGTCCGGCGAACAGAAAGAAGCCTAAAGACAAGAACTCATTTTTGAAGGCGAGCTTCATGAACACGCCTACGAACGAGTAGAGCAGCAGTATGAAATGAAGCACCGCGAAGGTCTTTATATCAAATTTCTTCTTGTTTTTATTATCCATTATGCTTGTCCTCAATGCCCACTGTCCTCCTGATAACATACTGCGGAGAACGGTTGATACTGATGTATATTCTGCCGACATATTCGCCTATCATGCCGAGCAGCAGCATTATCATACCGCCGATAAAGAGCATGACCGCCATGGTTGAGCTGTAGCCCAGCGGAGCGTTGGGATGAATAAAGAATTTATTGATGATAACGTAAATGCCGTAGATAAAACCGATCACCGCCGTTATGACTCCGACAAAGGTCGAGATCCTGAGCGGCTTGATCGAAAACGCGGTAAAGCCGTTTACCCAGAGCAGCAGCAGCTTGCCGAGCGTGTAGCCCGACTTTCCCTCGATGCGCTCGCGGTGGTGTACCTCTACGTTCTTGACCTTATTGGTGACTCTGAGCAGAAGTCCGCTGATGTAGGGGAAGGGGTTGGGGTAACGGAGCACCTCGTCAACGACATATCGCTTGCAGGCGAAGTAGCTCATGATCTTAAGCTTTTTGGGCTTGCCGATAAGCCACTGAGCCATTTTGTCGTTTACCTTGCTGCCGAAATTGCGGAAGCCCGAGTGCATCTTTTCCTTGTACTTGGCGAAAACAAGGTCGCAGCTTTCGTCGAGGGCGTCGATCAGACTGAACATCTCGTTGGCGGGCGTCTGTCCGTCGTCGTCAAGTGCTACGGCGATGTCGCCGGTAACAAAAGAGAAACCGGTCATCAGCGCCGAATGTTGTCCGAAGTTGCGCGCGAGGTCGATACCCTTGATCTTGGGGTTCTTCGCGGCGAGCTTTGTTATTACGTCAAAAACTTTGTCGGGCGAGCTGTCGTTTACAAGGATGATCTCGTAGTCGTATCTGCCGTCTGCCTCGACGGTCGATACGATCTCGCTGACAACGGTGCCGACCGTATGCTCCGAGCCGTAGCACGGAATTACAAAAGATAATTTTTTCATAAGGTTATTTACTCCACTCACTTTTAAGGATTGCCATAAATACCATGTCGTACGGGACGCCGTCGATTATGACGTCGTCTTTGAAGGTTCCCTCGTACCTGAAGCCCGCCTTCTCGTAGCTCCTGATCGCCTGCTTGTTGTCGGCGAAAACTCTCAGGAACACGCGGTTCATGCCGAGCTTTTCAAACGCGTAGTCAAGCGCGAGCTTTGCGGCGGCGGAGCCGATGCCCTTGCCGCGGCAGCTGTCCTCGCCGATAAAGATGCCGTATTCGCATTTTTTGTGCTCACGGTCGATATCGCGCAGATATACCGAGCCGACGTCCTGTCCGGACTCCGTGTCGACAATAATAAACTGAGCAACGTCGCCGGTCTCAACGCGGTTGTGAAGCCAGTTGAGGTGAGCCTCCTCGGTCAGCGGAGTCCTGTAGATGAAGTGCTCGTAAACCGAGGGAGTGTTTCTCCATCTGACTATGTTGGCGGTGTCCGCCTCTGTCATTGGTCTGATCTTTACGTTGTTGTTCATATGTTATCCTTTATAGAAGCTGTTTACCGTTTCAATGACGTGCTCGATCTCCTCGTCCTTCAGTCCGTAGTACATCGGGAGCCTGAGCAGTCTGTCGCTTTCTTTGGTGGTGTATTTGTCCTCGCCGACGAACTCGCCGAATTTTTCTCCGGCAGGGGCGCTGTGGAGGGGTACATAGTGGAATACCGCACCTACGCCGTTTTCCTTAAGGTAGGAGATCAGCTTTGTCCTGACTTCAAGGTTTTCCGCCTTGAGGTAGAACATGTGCGCGTTGTGCTTGCACTCGGCAGGGATCACCGGACGGGTAACAAAGCCCTTGTTCTCGAGCTCCTCAAAGCCCTTGTAGTATTTGTCCCATGTCGCGAGCCTGTTGTCGTTTATCGTATCGGCTTCGAGCAGCTGAGCCCAGAGGTAAGCCGCGTTCATGTCGCTGGGAAGGTAAGAGGAGCCTGCCTCTACCCATGTGTATTTATCGATCTGACCGCGCAGGAAGCGGCTTCTGTTCGTGCCCTTCTCGCGGATTATCTCGGCGAGCTCGATATTGTCCGCGTCCCTGATAAGGAGAGCGCCGCCCTCGCCCATGCTGTAGTTCTTTGTCTCGTGGAAGGAGTAGCAGCCGTAGTCGCCGATCGCTCCGAGAGCCTTGCCCTTGTACTCGGACATAACGCCCTGAGCGGCGTCCTCGCAGACCTTGAGGCCGTGTCTCGCGGCGATTTCCATGATAGTGTCCATTTCGCAGCCTACGCCGGCGTAGTGAACGGGTACGATCGCCTTTGTCTTGTCGGTGATCGCGTTCTCAATGAGCTTTTCGTCGATATTCATTGTGTCGGGACGGATGTCGACGAACTTGATCTTTGCTCCGCGCAGAACAAAAGCGTCGGCGGTGGATACAAAGGTGAACGAGGGCATGATGACCTCGTCGCCGGGCTTTATGTCCAGCAGCAGCGCCGCCATCTCAAGAGAGTGGGTGCAGGAGGTCGTAAGCAGAGCCTTTGAGGTGCCTGTTTTTTCCTCTATCCAGGCGTTGCACTTTTTGGTGAACTCACCGTCGCCGCAGATTTTTTTATTGTGTACGGCTTCCTTGATATACTCCAGTTCGGTGCCCAAAAAAGGAGGCGTGTTAAATGGGATCATTACTTTCACTTTCCTTCTGAAAATTTAACATAATATTACATATTAATTCACCTAACATTATATTATAAATACTTATAAAAGTCAATAAAAGCAAGCTTATTTAGCGCCTTTTCGACACGATTTTCCGATTTCAACAAACGCGGGCTAAAACGCGCTCAAGCGTTGACTAAATTAAGCGAAAGCGACAAATGCTCATTTGTAAAAGTTATACAAATCAAAGCCAAAAAACTCCGCCGGCGCGGAATTGAGCAAGGGTTTTTATTCGTTATTATAACCAAATTAAGCGTAGCAGATTCGTGCAATATGACGTAGAAAATTGGACAAAAGCATAAAAAACTCCGCCGGGTCGTCCCGGCGGAGTGTGATGGGAAAATAAAACAGGAGAGAAAATGAAAATGAATTATACTACCGTGTCAAGGTAGTCAATGATCTCTTTCTCGGTGGTGAAGGCCATTACCTTTTCGGTCACGGCGTCAGCCTCGGCCTTTGTCCACTTGGCTATGTTCTTTCTGACCTTGAGCACGGACGGAGCCGATACGCTGAATTCGGTCAGGCCGAACGAGATGAGCAGCGGTATCATCTGCGGATTGGCGGCAGCCTCGCCGCACATTCCTACGGGGATACCCTTTGCTCTCGCGCAGGTGATGATGCGCCTGATCATCCTCAAAACGCTGGGCTGGAACGGAGAGTACAGATACTCAACGTCGCTGTTGCCTCTGTCGGCCGCCATTGTGTAGCCGGTCAGGTCGTTTGTGCCAATACTGAAGAAATCGGCTTCCTCCGCGAGCAGATCGGCAATAACGCCCGAAGCTGCGGTCTCTGTCATAACGCCGACCTCGATATTCTCGTTAAATTCAATTCCGGAGGCGCGGAGATCGTTTTTGGCTTCCTCAACAAGGGCTTTGCCTTCTCTGAGCTCCTCTACCGCGGTAATGAGCGGGAACATGATGCGGATATCGCCGAAGGCGCTCGCTCTGAGTATCGCCTTGATCTGCGACTTGAACATGTCGCGGTTCCTCAGACAGTAGCGGATAGCGCGGAAGCCCATAAACGGATTCTCCTCTTTTTCGAGTCCGAGATAGGGGATCTCCTTGTCGCCGCCGATGTCGAGAGTCCTTATGATGAGCGGCTTGCCCTTGAGGATCAGCGAAGCCTGCTTGTAGGCGTCAAACTGCTCGTCCTCGGAGGGGAGCGCGCTCCTGTCCATGAACAGGAACTCTGTTCTGAAAAGTCCGACGCCCTCGCCGTCGGCGTCGACAGCCTTTACGGCGTCCTTGGGGGTGCCGATGTTGCAGAACAGCTCGTACTCCGTTCCGTCCGCGTTGGCGGTGGCTTTTCCTCTGTAATTCTCAAGCTCGCGGCGCTCTCTTAAAAACGCCTCGCGCTTTGCGGTATATTCTTCGATCTGAGTCTGATCGGGAGCGGTGATGACGCTGCCGTTGTCGCCGTCTACGATCACCTGCTCGCCGGTGGAAAGCTGAGCCACTGCGTTGGGAACGCTCAGCACGGCAGGGATCTCAAGCGCTCTCGCCAGAATTGCGGAGTGAGAGGTCTTGCTGCCTGTTTCGGTGATGATACCTACGATATTTTCTTTCTTAATGCCTGCCGTCATCGACGGGGTGAGCTCCCTGCATACGAGCACAGTGCCTGCCGGCGCGTCGCTTATCTTTACCTCCTCGACTCCCAAAAGGATCGAGAGGATGCCGTCGCGGATATCCTTTACGTCTGCGGCGCGCTGCATAGTAAGGTCGTCTCCGGTGGCGGAGAACATGTCGATGAACATTTTGCAGATCTGCTCGACAGCGGCTTCGGCGCACTGGTGAGCCTTGATAAGGTTTTCTATCTCGCCGCCCATGAACGGGTCGCGGATGATGGCGATATGTCCGAGGAGTATCTCAGCCTCCTTCTCGCCGGTTGACTGACGGATCGCGTCCGCCTGAGCCATGGTGTTGTCGCAGAATTTATCGACCGAGCCGCGGTAGCGCTCAAGCTCGGCTTCAATATCGGTAACCTCTTTAGGGGTGTATTCAAGGGTCTGTTCCTTGATGATCATAACTCTTCCGATGCCGATACCCTCGGAAGCGCCGATACCGTTTAGCATGTTGATCACCTCATTTTTCTTTAGGTGTTAATTAAGGATTAAGGGTATACCGGACGCGTTTATTCGCCCAGTCCGCTCTCGATCATCTGAACGGCCTCTGCCAGAGCCTCGTTCTCGTCGGGGCCGTCGCATACCAGCTCGATCTCGCAGCCGCACTTGATGCACGCAGCTATGATGTTGAGCAGGCTCTTCGCGTTGTAGTCGTTGCCGTTGAACTTGATCGTTACGCTTGACGAATATTTAGCCATTGCCTGAGCGAATACGGAAGCCGGACGCATGTGGAAGCCCTGAGCGTTTACGAGTGTTACTTTTTTGGATACCATAATCAAATCTCCTTTGCGTAAAAAAATGTGTTTATTATTCGGGCGGACAAAGGCTTGCCCGCCCTTTTGATTCAAATATTATTTCTTGAGCGGTCTCTTGAGGATAGCGAGCATGAACATGCCGAGCACCGAGCCGATGAGAAGAGCGAGGAAGTAAAGCAGCGGATTGCCGATAGTCGGGAGTACGAAGATACCGCCGTGAGGAGCCATGAGCGTGCAGCCGAACAGCGCCGACAGCGCGCCTGCTGCGGCCGAGCCGACAACGCAGGACGGGATGACCTGCAGCGGATGACCGGCGGCGTAGGGGATAGCGCCCTCGGTAATGAAGCTGAGACCCATAATGAAGTTTACGGGACCGCTCTTTCTCTCTTCATCAGTCCATCTGTTTCTGAAAATAGTTGTTGACAGCGCGATAGCGATCGGGGGAACCATACCGCCGACCATAACGGCAGCCATGATCATGTATGTAGCCGTGCTGGGCGAGTTGGCGAGCAGACCGGCAGCGGTTACGTAAGCAGCCTTGTTGAACGGGCCGCCCATATCTATAGCCATCATTCCGGCGAGCAGAGCGCAGAGAGGAACTATGAGAGCCGGGTTCTTTGCCATTTCGTTAACGCCGTTTGTCATACCGGTGTTGATAAGACCCATGATCGGGTTGACGGCGCACATCATAACAGCTACAATGCCCAAGCCTGCGAGCGGATAAAGCAAAATAGGTTTAATGCCTTCAAGCGCTTGCGGTAAATGGCTGCATAGCTTTTCAAACATTTTGAGTAGCCAGCCTGCGATAAAGCCTGCGAGCAGAGCGCCCAGGAAACCTGAAACAGCCGTTTTGTCTCCTGCGGGTGCCAGGAAGGTCGAGCCGTTAGCGGCGAGGAAACCGCCGACCATACCGACAAGCAGACCGGGACGATCCGCGATAGACCTGGCGATGAAACCCGCGAGAATAGGCAGCATCAGGGTGCTCATAGCAAAGCCGCCCATTGTCTTGAACCACGCGGCAACGGGCGTTACCGAACCGAAGATGTTATCACCGGCTTCGTTGTACGCTGTTGCGGCGTCAACGCCGGAGAACGAGTCGATCAGGAACGCGATGGCGATAAAGATACCGCCGGCTACAACGAACGGAAGCATGTGCGATACGCCGTTCATCAGGTGCTTGTAGAGCTTTCTGCCGAAGCTCTCGTTATCGGCGGGGCCTTCCGAGGCGCTTGCGGCCTTGTCGGAATGGAATACGGGAGCCTCGCCGTTGACTATCTTGTTGATCAGTTCCTCGGGCTTGTGGATGCCGTCGGCTACCTTTGTCGAGTAAACGGGCTTGCCGTTGAAGCGTGCGGTCTCAACGCTCTTGTCGGCGGCTATGATGATGCCGTCGCAGTTGGCGATCTCCTCAGCGGTCAGAACATTCTTCGCGCCGCCGGAGCCGTTTGTCTCTACCTTGATCGTGATACCCATGGCTTCGCCTGCCTTGGCAAGAGCCTCGGCTGCCATGTAGGTGTGGGCGATACCGGTCGGGCAGGCTGTTACCGCCAGAACGCGGTAGCCTTCCTTCTTGGCCTCGGCAGGAGCCGCGGCTTCGTCCGGGAATTGCTTTGTTTCCTGATCGTCGATGATCTTTAGGAACTCGTCGGGGGTTTTCGCAGCCTTGAGCTTAGCGGTGAAGTCCTCGTGCATGAGCATTTGCATCAGTCTTGCGAGCACTTCAAGGTGAACGTCGCCGTCGGTCGTCGCGGCGATCATAAAGATAAGCTTGCAGGGCTGTCCGTCGGGCGAATCGTAGTCAACACCGCCCGGAACGGTGATCGCTGAGAGAGCCGGAGCCTTTACGGCTTCGCTCTTGGCGTGGGGTATCGCTACCTCCATGCCGATAGCGGTAGTACCCATTTGCTCGCGGGCAAGGATGCCTTCCTTGTACGCCGCGGCGTCAGAGAGATTACCGCTTGACTCGTGTAGATCCACGAGCTTGTCGATAGCTTCGCCCTTGTCCTTTACCGAGACGCCAAGAGCGATGCTTTGCTTTTTAAGCAGGTCGGTTATGCGCATAATTTTCCTCCTTGTTTTTGAATTTTTAATATTTTAATCGGGCTTGCGGCGAACCGGACGCGTTGTTGCAATACTCTGTGGCGCGTTCCGCTCCGCTTTTGCATGATCAGGATTCAAACTGTTCCTCAAATTTTTTAAGCAGCTCGTCGATCTTTTCTCTTGTGGCGAGTCCGCTCAAAAACGCGGTGGCGTTGCCGCAGACGCTTCCGAGCTTTAAGGCGTAGGGATAGCTCTGCGTTTTTTCGTAGCCCGCTACAAAGCCGGCTACCATCGAGTCGCCCGAGCCTACCGTATTGATCACCTTTTCCTTTAGAACGCCTGCCTTGTATTTGCCGCCGTTCTCGTCTATCAGCATGGCGCCCTCGCCGCCGAGCGAGATCAGCACGTTGCGCGCGCCCAGCTTTTGGAGCTCCTTGGCGTACTTTTCGATATCGTCCTCGGTCTTGACCTCGGCGTCGAATATCTCGGAAAGCTCCTGGCGGTTAGGCTTGATCAAAAACGGCTTGTACTTTAGCGAGTTCACGAGCAGCTTTTTGGTGGCGTCAACAACGATATTGACCTTTTTGCGGCTGATGCGTTCGAGCATCCTTTCGTAAACGTCGTCGGGCATGGTGTTGGGTATGCTTCCGGCGAGGATAAGGGTGTCTCCGCTTGAGATACGGTCGATCTTCTGCAGCAGCCTTTCGAGCTCGGAATCGTCGATATGAGGTCCCTGGCAGTTGATCTCGGTCTCTTCGCCTGCCTTGATCTTGATGTTTATTCTTGAGATACCGTGTTTAAGCTTAATAAAATCCGTAATAATGCGGTCGTTGCGGATTCCCTTTTCAATGGCTTCACCGGTGAAGCCCGCCACAAATCCGTAAGCGGTGCTGTCGAGTCCGAGCTCGGCCAGAACGCAGGAGACGTTTATCCCCTTGCCGCCGAAGTAATACTCCTCGCTTGTGGTGCGGTTGGTGATGCCGCTGGTGAGCTTGTCGAGCCTGACGACATAGTCGATCGAGGGGTTGAGAGTAACTGTGTAAATCAATGCATGACCTCCTTTATTACTGTTTCATTATTAAATGTGTTGTCGGGCACCGCGTCGGTGATGATGCAGCACTGCCTGAGCGGAGAAAAAGATACGGGAAAGACGCGCTTGAACTTGGTGTGATCAGCCATGACGAACGCCATGTAGCTTTTGTTGATAGCCGCCTCTTTCATTTTTGCCTCGTCGATGTCGGGGGTGGTGAAGCCTGCCTCCACGTCGATCCCGTTGGTGCCGATAAAAGCCTTTGAGAAGTTGAGATTTTTAAGGCTCGAAATACCCTCGGCGCCGACGATCGCCTCCGTAGCCGGCTTGACCTTTCCGCCCACGATATAGGCGTTTAGCCCGCGCTTGATAAGCTTGCGCGCGTGGACTATGCCGTTTGTGACATATACCGCCCTGCTGGTCTCGGGGATATAGTCGATCAGGCGCGAGGTGGTCGTTCCGGCGTCGATGTAGACAAAATCCGTATCGTTGATCAAAGTCGCGCAGTATCTGGCAATTTCGGTCTTTTCTTCCTGCATCAAGGTTTCCTTGGTGGATGTACTTGCCTCAATAAAGCCGAGCGTCTGCTTGATAGACGTAGCTCCGCCGAAAACCTTTTTTAGCTTTCCGAGCTGATCCAAAGCGGTGAGGTCGCGCCTTATTGTGGATTCGGAGGTGTCAAGAAGCTGTGAAAGTTCCGATACCGTGACTGCGTGCTTTTCATTGATTATGCTTAAGATTGAATGATATCTTTCTTGCGTGAGCAATTTTGGTCACCTCTTGCTTTTATTATACCACCAAAATGAGCAAAGTCAAGCGCTGATAATGTAAAATAATCAAAAATTTTATAAAATTGTTTAGATATCTTATACAAATTGCGAATTTACATTTTGTCATGATTTTGCTACAATATATATGCAGGAACTAAATGCGCCTTTTTTGAGTATTTTTTTATTTGTTTTTAATATTTATTTAAAGGAGGTTTTAGTTATGTCTGACAAAACCAAGGTGGTCATTACCGATGACCAAAAATCGGTAAAGGTGCCTAAGGGGATAAGGATGATTGTCAGGCGGAGCTGCTTGGCAGCGCTGCAAATGGAGAATATTGGCGGCCCGTGCATAATTAAAGTTACCTTTACGGATAACGCGAGAATCAGAGAACTAAAACAAAGGTACGAAGGCAAAAACATCGAAGCGGGGGCTATGTGGCTGCCGGAACCCGAGGACGGAGTATTCGGAACAATTGTTATCTCTATGGAGAAGGCACTGGAGCTTGCGAAGTTTTATGATTGTTCACTGCAAAAAGAGGTTTGTTACCTTACAGTTCACGAGGCGTTACATTTGATCGAGCACAAAAAACAAAGCAAGCAAAACAAGGTAAAAATGCAGGAAAAAAAGGAAACTGTTATGTATCAGCTGGGGTTACCGCTTACCTCGGGATACGCAATCGGCAATACTTAAGCAAATACCTGAGCAAGAACCGTTCCGCTTATCGCGGGACGGTTTTTTGCGCTTTTTACTGACCTTTGATGAACATAAATTGCAAAATCGTTCTTTTTATACAGCATAATAGTTAAAAAGATTACACGATTATTGTGTAATCTTATGTATTGTATTTATTATAGTGTTGTGGTAAAATTGATATATTGGGTATGCCCTGATGAATATTTGGCGGTTTTTGTCAATAAATTGCCAATAAATTGTCCGGAATACCAAAATGAATAATCCAAATTCAGGATAAGGGTAGGATGAGTAATGAATTCAAAAATGACGTTTTACATTTTAAAGCGCATTTTCCTCGCCATCTTTACCGTATGGGTCGTAATCACCGTTACGTTCTTTGTAATGCACGCGGTGCCGGGCGGTCCGTTCGTGGGCGAGAAGGCCACCACTCCCGCGGTTCAGGCGGCGATGGAGGCAAAGTACGGCTTGGACAAGCCGGTAATGGAACAATACTTTACATATTTAAAGGATATTGTTACCAAGTTTGACTTCGGCCCCTCTCTAAAGCAAAGGGGAAGAATGGTAATCGACATCATCTTCGACGGCATGAAGACCTCGATGGTGCTCGGTCTGATCGCGGCGGGAATATCCGCGCTGTTCGGCATTTTGCTCGGAGCCGTGGCGGCTCTGCGGCGAAACAAGCTGATAGACCGAATAATAATGGTAATAACAACGGCGTTCGTATCCATGCCGTCGTTTATAATGGGATCGCTGCTGCTGGCGCTTTTCGCCATAGAACTGCAGATACTCCCGGCGAACGGCTCTACTCCGGCAGGACTTATCCTTCCGATCGTGACGCTCGCGCTGTACCCGATGGCGTACATAACCCGTCTTACGCGCTCGTCTATGCTCGACGTGCTCGGTCAGGACTATATCCGCACCGCTAAGGCAAAGGGCGTTTCCGGCAGGGACATCATCTTCGGCCACGCGCTCAAAAACTCGCTGATCCCCGTAATCACATATCTGGGACCCATGCTCGCTTACATCGTTACCGGCTCGCTCGTAGTCGAGCAGATCTTCGCCGTGCCCGGAATCGGACGCGCGTTCGTAAGCAGCATCACCAACCGCGACTATCCTATGATCATGGGCACAACGATCATTCTTGCCGCGCTTATCGTAATCATGAACCTTGTGACGGACATCCTTTATAAGCTGGTTGATCCGCGCATAACGCTTGAGTAAGGGGGGATCGGGATGGCAAAGAAAAAGTTTAGCTTTCATGTTGATCTTGACTCCTTTATCCCCGCTTCGGACAAGGACAAGGAATATATGGTTCAAATGCGCCCGTCCACGACCTTCTTCAGGGACGGCGTAAAGCGGCTTTACAGGAACAAGGTCGCTTTTGTCAGCTTTATAGTTATCATACTTATTACGCTTTCAAGTATAGTGATTCCGTTTTTCTGGCCGTATTCTTACGAGACTCAGCTCGGCGTACAGCCCGGAAAGGCGGTAGACGCTTCCTATAATAATCTGGCTCCGTTCGAGTACGGCGCCACCGAGCAGAAGCTGATCGAGCAGGGCGAGAGCGTGTTCCCGCATGTGTTCGGAACCGACGCCGCCGGCAGAGATTACTTTATCCGCGTCATATACGGAACAAGGGTATCTCTCGCCGTAGGCTTCTTCGCCAGCGTGATCGTGCTTTTGATCGGTACGCTCGTAGGCTCGATCTCGGGCTACTTCGGCGGCAAGGTCGACCTGATAATAATGCGTATAGTCGACGTTATCTATTCGCTGCCCGATATGCTGATGGTCATTCTTTTGTCAACGGTGCTCAAGCTTACGCTGACGCCGGTGATCGAGGGCACCTTCCTCGAGGCTATCGGCGCGAACATCATCAGCCTGTTCATCGTATTTGCCCTGCTTTACTGGGTAAGTATGTCAAGACTTATCAGAGGTCAGATCCTCTCCCTCAGGGAGCAGGAGTATGTGCTTTCGGCTCAGGCGACCGGCGCCAAGGGCAAGTGGATCATCAAAAAGCATTTGATCCCCAACTGCATCAGCGTCGTTATCATCTCGGCGGCGTTGCAGATCCCCTCGGCAATCTTCACCGAAAGCTATCTGTCCTTCCTCGGACTGGGCGTAAACGCGCCCATGCCCTCGCTCGGTTCGCTCGCGTCTGACGCGCTCAACGGACTTTCGAGCTATCCGTACAGACTTGTAATCCCGGCTCTCGTTATCTCGCTTATCGTACTGAGCCTCAACCTCTTCGGCGACGGACTGCGCGACGCGTTCGATCCGAAGCTGAACGCATAAGGAGGTACGGACATGGCATTGCTTGAAGTAAAAAATCTAAAGACCTCGTTCTTTACGGACGCCGGTGAGGTCAAGGCGGTAAACGACGTTTCGTTTACGCTCGACAGGGGAAAGGTACTCGGTATCGTCGGCGAGTCCGGCTCGGGTAAATCCGTGACCGCGTATTCGATCATGCAGATCCTCGCGGGAACGGGCAAGATCGTCGGAGGCTCGGTTAAGCTCGACGGTCAGGAGCTTGTCGGAGCCGGCGAAAAGGTCATGAAAAACGTCCGCGGAAACAAGATCTCGATCATCTTCCAGGATCCTATGACCTCGCTCAACCCCACATATACTATCGGAAAACAGCTTATGGAGGCTATCCTCCTTCACACCGACCGCAACCGCAAGCAGGCTTATGAGCGCGCTGTTGAAATGCTCAGGCTCGTAAACGTAAACGAGCCCGAAAGGCGAATGAAGCAGTACCCTTATGAGTTTTCGGGCGGTATGCGCCAGCGCGTAATGATCGCCATGGCGCTTGCCTGCGAGCCGGATATACTGATCGCCGACGAGCCCACAACGGCGCTCGACGTAACGATCCAGGCGCAGATACTCGAGCTGATGGGCTCCCTCCAGGAGGAGCTCGGAATGGCTATCATCATGATCACCCACGACCTCGGCGTCGTGGCGCAGATATGCGACGAGGTGATCGTAATGTACGCCGGCTCCATCTGTGAGCAGGGAACGGCAGACGAGATATTCTACAATCCCTGCCACGAGTACACAAAGGGTCTTATGCGCTCTATCCCGACCGCGGACACGGCGGGAACAAAGCTGCAGCCCATCACGGGCACGCCGATCGACCTGCTCAACATGCCCAAGGGCTGTCCGTTCGCTCCGCGCTGCGACAACGCTATGAAGATCTGCATAAAGCACCGCGCAGAGCGCATGGTCATCAACGACGAACACGCCGCGTCCTGCTGGATGAACGTCAAAAAGGGCGTTGAAAGCGGCGAAATCGAAATAGAATCGGAAGGCGGTGAGGACAATGGCTGAGGAAAAGGCTCTTATTGAGGTAAAAGACCTTAAAGAATACTTCTACATCAGCACGGGACTGTTCAAGTCCAAGCCGCTCAAGGCGGTAGACGGAGTTTCGTTTTCCATCAAAAAGGGAGAGACCCTCGGTCTCGTAGGCGAGTCCGGCTGCGGCAAGACCACGGTCGGAAGAACCCTTCTGCACCTCTACAAGCCCACCGGCGGAGAGATCATTTATGACGGAAAGCCCGTCAAAACAAGGAGCGACATCAAGGAGTTCCGCAAAAAGGCGACCATGGTTTTCCAGGATCCCTATTCCTCGCTCAACCCCAGAATGACGGTCTCCGACATCATCGGCGAGCCGCTCGACGTACATAAGCTCTGCAAAAACAAGCAGGAGCGCATGGAGAGGATCCTCGAGCTCATGAGCTACGTCGGACTGAACAGCGAGCACGCCGCGAGATACGCGCACGAGTTTTCGGGCGGTCAGCGCCAGCGTATCGGAATCGCGAGGTCGCTCGCGGTCAACCCCGACTTTATCGTCTGCGACGAGCCTGTATCGGCGCTCGATGTTTCGATCCAGGCGCAGGTAATAAACATGTTCGACGAGCTTCAGGAAAAGCTCGGACTCACCTATCTGTTCATCGCCCACGACCTTTTGGTCGTAAGGCATATCTCGGACAGGATCGCCGTAATGTACCTCGGCAAAATGGTAGAGCTCGCTCCGGCGGGCGAGATCTACGAGCGTCCGCTCCACCCGTACTCAAAGTCGCTTTTGTCGGCGGTGCCCGTGCCCGATCCCAAGGTCGCCAGGGCGAACAAGAGGATCGTGCTCTCGGGAGATATCCCGAGTCCGCTTAACGCGCCGAGCGGATGTCCGTTCAGAACGCGCTGCAAGTACGCGACCGACAAGTGCGCCGAGACCATGCCCGAGTTCAAGGAGGTTTCAAAGGGACACTTTGTAGCCTGCCACAGAACAGAGGAGATAAACGATTAGTGCGGCGTATAAAATGCATCCATACGGCTGTTATGCCGTGAAAATATTATTATTCTAAGAAAGGAAATGAAACAAAAATGAAAATGAAAAAGGTTATTGCACTCATGCTTGCGGCTGTTTTCGTATTCAGCCTTGCCGCTTGTAACGGCGGCGGAGGCGGTGAAAGCTCACAGTCACAGAGCAGCGAGCCGACCGAGATCAACGTATGTATCGCCAGCGAGCCCGACACGATCGACCCCGCGCTCAACTCCGCTGTTGACGGCGCTACACTTCTCGCGCACCTGTTCTCAGGTCTTGCGAAGTGGGAGCAGGACGAGAACGGCAAGCTCCAGATCGTTGCCGATGCGGCAAAAGAGCTGGTCGAGGGCGTTCCCAATCAGGACGGAACCATTACCTACACCTACACCCTCCGCGACGGCCTCAAGTGGTCTGACGGCAAGGATGTAACAGCCAAGGACTATGAGTTCTCATGGAAGCGCGCCGCTTCCACAGCTCTCGCGGCCGACTACGGCTACATGTTCGAGGTAGTTGACGGCTATGATAAGATCTGGGAGACAAACGACAAGGAAGAGTATGTAAATCCCGACGCCGAGCTCAACGTTAAGGCGGTTGACGACAAGACCCTCGAGGTAACACTCGCCAATTCCGTAGCTTACTGGAACGAGCTCCTCGCGTTCCCGGCTTACTTCCCCGTAAGAGAGGACGTAGTTTCCAACGAGGCATGGGCAACAGATCCCTCAACATATGTTTGCAACGGTCCCTACAAGCTCGCTTCATGGGAGCACAACAGCCTTATCACTCTTGAGAAGAACGCTGATTATCCCGACGCCGACTCCATCAAGATGGACAAGATCAACTTCTATCTCTCCGACGACGCCAACAACATGCTCACAAACTTCAAGAACGGCACATGGGCTCTTATTGATGACGTTCCCACAAACGAGATCGCTAACCTCAAGAAGGATTATCCCGACGAGTTCTTCGACGTAGGACAGATCGGTACATATTATGTATGCTGGAACATCAACGAGAAGATCCTCCCCGAGGATTCCAAGCTCGAAGGCGCAGAGGCTGAGACAGCTAAGGCTGAGATCCGCAACGCCGTAGCCCTCCTCCTCGACCGTAACTACATCGTTGATCAGATCGCTCAGGGCGGCGAGATCCCCGCTTCCTCATTCGTAGCTATGGGTCTTACCGACGCCGACGGTTCTGAGTTCTACAAGAACACAGGCGTAAGCAAGGACTTCGACGGTTACTTCAACACCTCCGCCGACGCTCTCGACGCTAACTTCGCTTCCGCGGTTGAGACTCTCAAGAAATACTACAACTACGACGAGTCAACAAAGAAGTTCACAAACTTCCCCAGCATGACATACCTCTACAACACAAACGAGAACCACAAGGCTATCGGCGAGTACATCCAGAGCGCTCTCGCCAATGTCGGTATCACTCTTAACCTTGAGAACCAGGAGTGGGCTACATTCCTTAACACACGTAAGCAGGGCGATTACTCTATTGCCCGTAACGGCTGGCTTGCGGACTACAACGATCCCATCAGCTTCCTCGACATGTGGACAACAGCTTCCGGTAACAACGACGTTCAGTTCGGCAAGGGCGACAACGCCAACGTAGCTATTTACAACCTTGACCTCACCGACCTCGGCTTTGAGACAAAGGTTGAGAACGGCACATGGGCTGAGACCTATGACGTTCTTATCTCAACTATCAAGAGCTGCACAGATAACGACAAGCGCTATAAGCTCATGCACAAGGCTGAGGATATGCTCATGGGCACAGGCTGCATCTGCCCGATCTACTTCTACACAGATACATATATGCTCAGCAAGAACGTAAAGGGCTTCTTCTCCAACCCGCTCGGCTACAAGTACTTCATGTACTGCACAGTTGAGGGATAAGTCTTTTACAAAGGCACGGCAGAATATATCCGTTCGAGCCGCCGACCCCCGGGTCGGCGGCTTTTGCGTTTGTCGTGAGCTTTACCGGCCGGTGACGGCGCTTTTCGGCGGCGATCTCGCTTCGGAATGTTTAAAAATGTTGATATTCCCGAAGCTTTGTGATATATTAGTTTTGTAAAGAACAGGCAAAGGAAGTGGCTTTATGGAAGAACAACTGTATTACAAGGACGCCCTCAAGCTCGCGCAGAAGGACTACCGCGCGTGCATTTCAAAGGGTATTTCGCCATGCCTTCCCGTGCTTGACGACTTTGTGTCGGCAAGCAACGTCGCGAACGCCGTAGATCTCGGAGTCGTCCAGATCCCGGCGGATATGATAGTGGGCACAAAGACAAGGGGAAGGATGAACGCCTTTAGCACGAGCTTTATGCCGCTGCTCGAGGACGGCACCGAGTTTGCCGACAAGTGGAAGCGCCTATGCAACGCGCACCTTACCGAGGGTATACGCGATCCGATCAAGGCTTACGAATACATGAACCGCTACTACGTGGAGGAGGGCAACAAGCGCGTAAGCGTGCTTAAATTCTTTGACGCGCTCACTATTCCCGGCCACGTTATCCGCATAATGCCGGAGGGCAGCGGCGAGGAGGTCGAGCTCTACAACGAGTTCGTTGACTTCTACAAATACAGCAAGGTGAACTTTATCGAGTTCAGCAAAAAGGGAAGCTACCTTGAGCTTCAAAAGCTGCTCGGCAAGGAAGCCGGCGAGGATTGGTCGGACGACGACCGCAGCGAGTTCACCGGAACCTACTACTACTTCAAAAAGGCTTACATCGCGAGCGGCGGCGACAAGCTGCAGTCCACCGTGGGCGACGCCATGCTCAGCTATATCAAGGTCTACGGCTATCCGGAGCTTTCCAACACCGATACCGCCGACATCAAAAAGAACCTCAGCAAGATGTGGGAGGAGGTCAAGCTCCAGGAGGCCGACGAGCCGATCGAGCTCAGCGCCGAACCCGGCGAGGAGGTAAAGCAGAGCGTTATCTCAAAAATGCTCTCCGTTACCGTTCCGGCTCCCAAGCGCATGAAGGTAGCCTTTGTCCACGACGGCTCTCCCGAAAAATCAGGCTGGATCCACGATCACGAGAAGGGCAGGAACTACGTTCAGCGCGTTTTCGAGGATAAGATCGAGACGATCGCCTACAACAACGCCATGAACAGCGCCCTTGACAACAATCCTCAGGAGGTTATCCAGCAGGCGATAGACGAAGGGGCTAAGATCGTTTTCACGACCTCGCCGAGGCTCACTCAGGCAAGCCTCAGGGCGGCGATCGACAATCCCGATATAATCATAATGAACTGCTCGCTCAACAAATCGCACCGCTATATCCGCTCCTACTACACCAGAATGTACGAGGCTAAGTTTATCCTCGGAGCCCTTGCCGGCTCGCTGACCGAAAGCGGAAACCTCGGTTACGTCTGCGACTACCCGATCTACGGTCAGATCGCGGGTATAAACGCGTTCGCGCTCGGCGCTCAAATGGCTAATCCGCGCGCCAAGGTGTATCTTGAGTGGTCGTCTATCCTCGGAGCCAAGGAGGCAGCCAAAAAGCTCGCCGAAAGAAGGATCCACTACATCTCTTCTCAGGATACCGCGAGGTTCCGCGATGACGACCGCGAGAGCTTCGGACTGTCTTACGTCAGGGACGATCAGCGCGAGCTGCTCGCCAATCCCGTTTGGAAGTGGGGAGTTTATTACGAGGAGATCCTTCGCAGGGTGTTCAACAAGACCATGCAGGCGGAGTATGAAAAAAGCAACAAGGCTCTCAACTACTACTGGGGAATGTCGGCAGGCGTAGTCGATATCGGCTATTCGCTGACGCTCGGACGCGCGTCAAGACGATTCGCGGAGTTTTTGCAGGAGAGCATCACGCGCAACGTCTGCACTCCGTTCTTGACCCCGATCTACACCCAGAGCGGCGATGTTATCGGAAAGGGACAAAAATCCCTGAGCCTCGATCAGATCATCAGCATGGACTACCTTGTAGAGAACGTAGTCGGCAGTATCCCTCAGTATGACGAGCTCAGCCCCATGGGCAAGGCTACGGTCGATACCGCCGGAGTCGAGAGCGCTCAGAGCACTGCCGTCCCGGCTGATGACGAGGACAGGAAAGACGGTGAGAAAAAATGAGAATCCTCGCTGTTTCCGACGTTGAGTCAAAATACCTTTATGATTACTACACACCCGGCAAGCTCGACAACCTTGATTTGATCATAGCGTGCGGAGATCTGTCCGAGGAGTATCTGGAATTTCTGGTTACTCTCGCGGACGTTCCGCTGCTGTATGTCCACGGCAACCACGACGATCATTTCAAGCGCGAGCCCGAGGGCTGCGTCTGTATCGACGATAAATTTTATGAGTACAATGGAGTCCGGTTCGTGGGTCTCGGCGGCTGTTACCGCTACAAGGAAGGCAAGTACATGTACACCGAGCGCAAGATGAAGCTCAGGGTGCAGAAGCTCTGGCTAAAGATACGCAGGCACCACGGCTTTGACGTGCTCGTCACCCACGCTCCGGCATGGCATCTGAACGACTTTGACAACCTGACCCACAGGGGGTTCAACTGCTTCAATACCCTGCTCGACAAGTTCAAGCCAAAGCTTTTCTTCCACGGACACGTACATACCAATTACGGCGCGCGTATTCCTCGCAAATGCGAGCATAACGGCACCGTAGTGATAAACGCCACCGATCATTACATTCTGGAGATCGACATTTAGGATTTTTGAAACAAACATGAAAATCACAGCATTGACCGAAAACACATCAAAGGCCGGTCTGCCCTTTGAGCACGGACTGAGCCTGTATATCAGGACTGACACCCTCGATATCCTTTTCGACTCGGGTCAGACAGAGCTTTTCGCCCAAAACGCCGAAGCGCTCGGTATCGACCTCGGCAAGATCGACATAGCGGTGCTGTCCCACGGTCACTATGACCACGGCGGAGGGCTCGGGCGTTTTCTCGAGCTCAACGGAGCCGCTCCCGTGTACCTCAGCAAATACGCCTTCGAGCCGCATTACAGGGGAGAGGAAAAGTACATCGGGCTCGATCCCGACCTAAAAAACAGCCGAAGGCTGATTTTTACCGACGGCGTGACCGAGATCGCCGAGGGACTGACGCTGTACTCCTGCAACGACAGAGAAAAGCTGCTTGACCTCGGCTCCTTCGGGCTGAATACGGAGAGGGACGGAGCGCTGATCCCCGACGACTTCCGCCATGAGCACTACCTCATGATAGAGGAAAACGGCAAACGCGTGCTTATCAGCGGCTGCTCGCACAAGGGGATCGTCAATATTGTCGACTGGTTCAGACCCGACGTGCTCGTCGGAGGCTTCCACCTGTCAAAGCTCGAGCCGGGAGAGAAGCTCAGATCCGTCGCCGAAAAGCTCGATTCCTACGGCACGTTTTACTATACCTGCCACTGCACGGGCGAAAGGCAGTACGGGTTTATGAAGCGGTACATGAGCCGTCTTGAGTACATTTCGGCAGGGGAAAGCATTACGGTGTGAATCTTTATGAACGCTTTAGCACTTTAGTGTAATATAAAAACATTCAGAAAAAGTATTGACAAATCCGATTTTTCGGTATAGAATATTGTAAATGAAAACCGATGAGGAAGAGTGAGTAGGCGCTGCCTCTTCTCTTAAAGAGAGTCGCGGACGGTGAGATCGCGGCAGAGAACACAGGGCTGAATGGACTTCCGAGGGCGAGCAGAAATGCGGACGGTAAACGGTGAGCGCTGCGATCCGTGAGCGTTGGCAGAGTATGTGAGACGGAACTGGACTTTCCGTGATCAAAGGTCAGCGTATGTCAGTACGCGTTAAGAGGACGATTTATCGTCAAGCAGGGTGGCACCGCAGGATATTATCCTGTCCCGGCAGTTTTGTCGGGACAGGTTTTTTGTTTTAAAATAACATGGGGGAATATTGATGTTGTTAACAAAACGATGGCGCTGATAATATCAACAGCAAACCGAAACAAATCTTAAATCAAAAAGGAGAAATCATTATGTCAGAAAACAAAATCCCTTATAAAATTTATCTATCCGAAAACGAGATCCCTTCACAGTGGTATAACCTCAGAGCGGACATGAAAAACAAGCCCGCTCCGCTGCTCAACCCCGGAACGGGTCAGCCCATGACCGCGGAGGAGCTCTCGGGAGTATTCTGCGAGGAGCTTGTTCAGCAGGAGCTCGACGACACAACTCCGTTCATCGACATCCCGCAGGAGATCCGGGATTTCTACAAGATGTACCGTCCGGCTCCGCTTGTTCGCGCCTACTGTCTTGAAAAGGCGCTCGGCACTCCGGCGAAGATCTACTACAAGTTCGAGGGCAACAACACCAGCGGCAGCCACAAGCTCAACTCCGCTATCGCTCAGGCGTATTACGCCAAAAAGCAGGGCTTAAAGGGCGTTACCACAGAGACCGGAGCAGGTCAGTGGGGCACGGCGCTCTCTATGGCGTGCGCTTATCTCGGACTTGACTGCAAGGTTTACATGGTCAAGGTAAGCTACGAGCAAAAGCCCTTCAGACGCGAGGTAATGCGCACCTACGGCGCGGAGGTAACTCCCTCTCCGTCAAACACTACCGAAATCGGCAGAAAGATCCTTGCCGAGCATCCCGGCACAACGGGCAGCCTCGGCTGCGCGATCTCCGAGGCGGTAGAGGTTGCCGTAACAAACCCCGGATACCGCTACGTGCTCGGCTCTGTTCTTAACCAGGTGCTCCTCCACCAGAGCGTTATCGGTCTTGAGGCAAAGGCTGCGCTTGATAAATACAACGTAACTCCCAATATCATCATCGGCTGCGCCGGCGGCGGATCAAACCTTGGCGGACTTATCGCTCCCTTCATGGGCGAAAAGCTCAGAGGCGAAAAGGATTACCGCATTATCGCCGTTGAGCCTGCGTCATGTCCGAGCTTCACGCGCGGCAAGTTCGCTTACGACTTCTGCGACACGGGCATGATCTGTCCGCTCGCCAAGATGTACACCCTCGGTTCGGGCTTCATCCCCTCCGCGAACCACGCCGGCGGACTCCGCTTCCACGGAATGTCCACAACCCTCAGCCAGCTTTATCACGACGGCTATATGGAGGCTACCTCCGTTGAACAGACCTCGGTATTCGAGGCTGCCGAGCAGTTCGCAAGAGTCGAGGGCATCCTTCCCGCTCCCGAAAGCTCGCACGCTATCCGCGTCGCTATCGACGAGGCTCTCAAGTGCAAGGAGACAGGCGAGGAAAAGACTATCCTCTTCGGACTCACCGGCACGGGCTACTTCGACATGGTCGCCTACGAGAAGTTCAACGACGGCGAGATGTCCGACTACATCCCCACCGACGAAGACCTCGCCGCGAGCATCAACACTCTCCCCAAGGTTCCCGGTCAGGAGTAATACAAATAAACTGTCAGCTATCGGAGCTGCCGGCGCTATGCGTCGGCGGCTCTTTTTCTTGACTATATCCTCCTAAAATGCTATAATTTTGACATAATTCGACATTGGGGGTAAGATTATGTCAAAAGCAGAGATCAAATACTACAGCGGATATATCCGCAATTATAAAAAGCTTTGCTCGGAGCTCGGAACAGACCCCGGGCTTAGCCGCGCCGAGCGCGAGAACGCGATCCTTTTGAAGGCGTATGAGAAGTGGGGCATGGATATGATGGCTCACCTGTACGGCGCGTTCGCCTTCGCGATTTGGGACGACGAAAAGCAAAAGCTTTACTGCGTAAGGGATCAGGTCGGTCAAAAGCAGATGTTCTACGCCGTGATCGGCGGAGAATTTGTCTGCTCGGGCGACATCGACGAGATCGCGTCAAATCCGAAATTTGAAAAAAAGCTCAACACGGAAATGCTCCAGCAGTACCTTTTCTACGGCTATCCGATCGGCGAACAGACCTTTTATCAGGGTATCAGCAAGCTTTTGCCCGGTCACTATGCCGAGTTCGACGGCAAAGAGGTAAATACCGTCCGATACTTCAAGCTTGAATTTGAGCCCGACCGCTCAAAGACAGAGGACGAGTGGGCTATGGAGATCGAAAAGGTCGTTACCGAGATACTCGGCGAGGAGCGCGGCGACAGCGAATGTCCCTACAAGGAATCGTTCCTTTCGGGCGGTGTGGATTCGTCGTATCTGTTCGCGGCGAGCGACGCGGTACAGGCAAACACCGTCGGCTACGGAGAGCAGGGCTTTGACGAGTCGGGGCTCGCGCGCCAAACAGCGGAGCTGCTTAACAAAAAATTCGCCGTAAAGATAATCACTCCCGAGGAGTATTTCGAGCGCATCCCCACAGTGATCGACAAAATGGGACAGCCTCTCGGCGACGCGTCCGCGGTGGCGTTCTCGATCGGCTGCAAGGCGGTCAAGGAGCATGCCGACATCGTCTATTCGGGCGAGGGCATCGACGAGTTTTTCGGCGGCTACAACGCCCACAAGCGCGATATCCCCAAGGAATGGACATACCTTACCTGCTCGCACATCATGTCCGAGGACTATGTTAAGTCGCTTATGCTCGGCTATGACGAGAGCGTCAGGGCGGTAAAGCCCGTAGAGCAGCTCTGGAGCGAGGTGCAGGGACAGGAGCCGCTCAATCAAAAGCTGACCGTAGATATTTCGCTCTGGCTCGAGGGAGATATCTACCTAAACACCGACCGCACCAGCACAGCCTGCGGTATCGAGCTCCACACCCCGTTCAGCGATCTGAGGCTCTTTGACGTGGCGCGCAGGATACCGCCCGAGTATAAGTTCGCCCACGATCAGAACAAGTATGTTTTCCGCAAGGCGGCAAGCTATGTCCTTCCCGACGAGGTCGCCTTCCGCAAAAAGGTCGGCTTCCCCGTACCGGTCAGAAAATGGTTGTCGGACGAGCGCTTCAACAAGCCGATATCCGAAAAGCTCTTCGGCGAGACCTCTGAAAAATTCTTTGACAGGGACGTGCTCAAAAAGCTTTGGAACGATTACCTCGGCGGCGAGGAACAGCTCTGGGGCAGGGTATACGCGATCTACGCATTCCTGCTTTGGTACGATTTAAAATTCTGTTAAAGAAAAATAAAGCAAATTAAAAGGCTCCCTCGACACTTGTTTCGGGGGAGTCGTTTTCTATCTTGCAGAGTTTTCCTTATCATTCGTAGGGGCGAGCGACACACGTTTCATTCACCGCCCGCGGTTTGGTCAAGACCAAACCCTACAAATGAGATTGCAGTGGCGGGGCTTGCCCCCGCCTCAAAGCAAACTTTGTGCGTAAATCACAAACTTCGTGCATAGGCGACCGCAAGGGTCGCCACTACAACGTTAAGAAAAACGTGGAGATGAAAAAGCGGGTCGGTCAAAACCGACCCCTACGAAAAATTGTTTTTACACTTTTCTGAATTTTAAATTTGAATATTCCGTAAGCGGCAGTTCCATCGCGTTGAGGTTGAGCGCGCATTGAAAAAACGCGTCGTCGTCAAGCAGCGCCTCGGGCGTGTGGGCGTCATAGCCGATAACTACGCTGTTGCCGATCTCCGAAGCCAGCTTCCAGAACTCGGGCTTGGGATAGCCCTTATTGTTTTTTACGCCGAGAAGATTGTACTCGAGCGGAATATGCAGCTCCTTGGCGCAAACACATAGCTCGGCCATTTTGTCGCGGTAATATCCGGGATCGCCCTTGTAGTACAGAATATCGGGGTGGGCTATGTAGGTGAAAGCTCCCCTGCGCAGTCCCTCGCACACCTGCTCGACATACCTGTCCAAAAGGCTCTCGTCAAGATTCGGACGCGGCGCATAAAACGAGTCCTTGTCAAACTCGTTGCCGACAAAATGCTGCCCCATGATCATGTAGTCAAGCTTGTACGGCTTCATGAACTCCATGAACCGGTCGTAGGTTTTGGGATAGTATTCCGCCTCGATTCCGAGCAGGATCTCGATATCCTTTTCGTATTCCTTTTTCAGATCCCTCACGCTGTTAACATATCCGTCAAATTCCCCGGGGCGCATCCTGAAATAGCTGTAGTATTCCGTGCCCGGAAAGAACTGCGGACAGTGGTCGGAAAATCCCAGCGCCTTGAAGCCTGCTTTGATCGCCGCTTCAACATATTCCCTGTCCTCGCCCTGAGCGTGATTGCAGCGCTTGGTGTGGGTGTGAAGATTGTATTTCATGTTTATTTCCTTATCAGAATAATAATGTTTTTTTGTCTGATAATAGTATATAACAAAATAACGGGATTTTCAATAACCGCGGACTTATTTTTGTAACAAAATACGCTGTATTTTCTTATAAAAAATTATAAAATTACAATTTTGCAAACACACAATATATTGTGTTATAAACTATTGACACAACCATAACTTGTGTGATATAGTTTTGAGGTACGATTGATAACCGTTTCTTGATCCGAGGTGTTTTATGATAAAAGGCAGGATCCATTCGACCGAGAGCTTCGGCTCGGTGGACGGTCCGGGAGTAAGGTTTTTGATATTTACGCAGGGCTGCGGCATGCGCTGCAAATTCTGCCACAACGCCGATACGTGGAACAGGGAATCGGGTACGCTGATGACGGCGGACGAGCTTATTGCCCAAGCGCTCAGGTACAGATCATACTGGGGTGACAAGGGCGGGATCACCGTGAGCGGAGGCGAGCCGCTGCTGCAGATCGACTTTTTGACCGAGCTTTTTACGCTGGCAAAGGAGAACGGGATAAACACCTGCGTCGACACCGCGGGTCAGCCGTTTTCAAGGCGCGAGCCGTTTTTCGGAAAGTTCAGGCAGCTGTGCGGCCTGACCGACCTGTTCATCTGCGACATAAAGCACATCGACCCCGGTCTGCACAAAGAGCTGACGGGAGTTAAAAACGACAATATCCTTGATATGCTCAGATTCCTGTCGGATATCGGCAAGCCGGTATGGATACGCCAGGTGCTGGTAAAGGGCTTTACCGACGACGACAAGTATTTGAGAAAAACAAGGGAATTTATAGACGAATTAAAAAACGTCGAGAGGGTAGAGGTATTGCCCTACCACACGATGGGCGCTTACAAGTGGAAGGAGCTCGGTATGGAGTATCCGCTTGAGGGCGTCGAGCCTCCGGACGCGGACAGAATAAAAGCAGCCGGCGACATACTTGTAAAATAGATAAAATTCAGGCAGCGATTTTAAAGAGGAGAATTGATATGGAAGCTTGGAGAGGTTTTACGGGAAGGAAATGGAAAGAGGACGTTAACGTCCGCGAGTTTATTCAGAACAACTACACGCCCTACGACGGCGACGAGAGCTTTCTCGCCGAGCCCACAGAGGCTACAAGGTTCCTCTGGGACAAGGTTCAGGCGCTTCAAAAGGAAGAGAGAAAAAGAGGCGGCGTTTTGGAATGTGAGACCGAGGTGGTTTCCTCGCTCACCTCATACGGCCCCGGATATATCGACGAGGAGCACAAGGAGCTCGAAAAGATCGTCGGACTCCAGACCGACAAGCCGCTCAAGCGCGCCTTCATGCCATACGGAGGAATCAAAATGGCGGCTCAGGCGGCTTCCACCTACGGCTACAACGTCAACGAGAACCTTGTAAAGATATTCACCGATTACCACAAGACCCACAATCAGGCGGTGTTCGACGTATACACCCCCGAGATGAAAAAAGTTCGCCACAACCACATCATCACCGGTCTGCCCGATACATACGGCAGGGGCAGGATCGTGGGCGACTACAGGCGCGTCGCGCTTTACGGACTCGATTTCCTTATCAAAAAGAAGGAAAAGGATCTCCGCTACTGCGGCGACAGAAACATGAGCGAGGAGCATATCAGGCTCAGAGAGGAGATCGCCGAGCAGATCCGCGCCCTCCACGGCATGAAGAAAATGGCGGAGATATACGGCTATGATATCTCGCGTCCTGCGGAGACCGCCAAAGAGGCTGTCCAGTGGCTTTACTTCGGCTACCTCGCCGCTATCAAGACTCAGAACGGCGCGGCTATGAGCGTTGGCAGGATCTCGACCTTCCTCGATATCTACATCAAGCGCGACCTCGACGAGGGCATACTCACCGAGAGCGAGGCTCAGGAGCTTATCGACCACCTCGTGCTCAAGTTCCGCCTTGTAAAATTCGCGCGTATCCCGTCCTATAACGAGCTTTTCTCCGGCGATCCCGTTTGGGTAACGCTCGAGATGGCAGGAGTCGGTATGGACGGCAGACACATGGTCACCAAAAACGACTTCCGCTTTCTCCACACGCTTGAAAACATGGGTCCCGCGCCCGAGCCCAACCTAACGGTGCTCTGGTCGTCAAGACTCCCCGAAAACTTCAAAAAGTACGCCGCTAAGATCTCCGTCGACACCTCGTCTATCCAGTATGAGAACGACTGCGTTATGCGCCCTGTCTGGGGCGACGACTACAGCATCTGCTGCTGTGTTTCAGCCACTCAGACCGGCAAGGAGATCCAGTTCTTCGGCGCGAGAGCCAACCTCGCCAAGTGCCTCAACTACGCTATCAACGGCGGCGTTGACTTAAAGACAAGGGAGCAGGTAGGCCCCGAGATCAGACCTATCACAAGCGAGTACCTCGATTACGACGAGGTCATGCACAAGTTCAATATCATGTTTAGCTGGCTTGTTGAGCTGTATGTGAATACGCTCAACCTGATCCACTATATGCACGATAAATACTACTACGAGGCAGCCGAGATGGCGCTGATCGACACCTACACCCGCCGCACCTTCGCTACGGGTATCGCGGGCTTCTCCCACGTTGTCGACTCGCTCTCAGCTATCAAGTACGCCAAGGTAAAGACTATCCGCGACGAGGACGGCTTTGTCGTGGATTATGAGGTGGAGGGAGATTATCCGCACTACGGTAACGACGACGAGCGCGCCGATCAGATCGCTATCTGGCTCTTAAAGGCGTTTATGAAGAAGGTCAGGGAGCACCATACCTACCGCAACTCCGAGCCCACGACCTCGATCCTCACGATCACCTCAAACGTAGTTTACGGCAAGGCGACCGGCGCTACGCCCGACGGCAGAAAGGCGTTCACTCCCTTTGCGCCCGGAGCTAATCCGGCTTACGGCGCCGAGAAAAACGGACTTCTCGCCTCGCTCAATTCAGTCGCGAAGCTTCCGTACGAGTACGCCCTCGACGGTATTTCAAATACCCAGACGATCAGCCCCGACGCTCTCGGCCATAACGATCCCGAGAGGATAGACAACCTCTGGCACATCCTCGACGGCTACTTTGACAAGGGCGCTCACCACCTGAACGTCAATGTGTTCGGCGTTGAAAAGCTCAGGGATTGCATGGAGCATCCCGAAAAGCCCGAGTACGCGAACTTTACGATCCGTGTTTCGGGTTACGCGGTCAAGTTTATCGACCTCACGCGCGAGCAGCAGCTTGACGTTATCGCCAGAACCGAGCACAAGGTACTTTAAAAATTCGGGCAGGCTCCGCGGGGTCTGCCCTTTTGCACAGGAGAAAGATATGAAAAAACTGTTGGCAGCGGCTGTCGCCGCCCTTACGCTGATCTTCGGCGGCTGCGCCGAGCCGTCCGGCTATCAGCAGATAACTCAGGAGGAAGCCGCCGAGATAATGGAGAACGAGAGCGGATACATCATCCTTGACGTCAGGACCGAACAGGAGTATAACGGAGGGCATATCCCCGGCGCGATCTGTGTTCCGAACGAGAGCATCTCCGACGCGCCTCCAGAACAGCTGCCCGATAAAAACAGGCTCATACTCGTGTATTGCCGCAGCGGCAGGCGAAGCAAGCAGGCGGCTCAAAAGCTCGCCGATATGGGCTATACGGATGTCAGGGAGTTCGGAGGAATAAACACCTGGCAGGGGGAGACGACCGCACAATGAACAGACATGAGCTTGAAGGCTTTATTTTTGAGGCGTACGGCGTCAAGCCCGACTATCCGTGGGAGAAAACACCCGACGGCGAGGTGTTCCGCCATCAGTCAAACAATAAGTGGTTCGCGCTGGTAATGGACGTAAAAAGATCCTCTCTCGGGCTGAGCGGCGAGGGTGTTGTCAGCGTGCTGAACCTCAAGTGTGATCCGGTGCTTATCGGCACCGTCAGGCAGGAGAAGGGGATACTCCCGGCGTACCACATGAACAAGGAGCACTGGATCTCCGTGCTGCTTGACGGCTCCGCCGATGACGAAAGGATAAAATCGCTTGTCGACCTCAGCTTTGAGCTTACCTACGTTAAGGTCGGGAAAAAGAAAAACAAGGGATAACGTCGGCATAATAATATTGACAAACCCGGTTTTATTTGATATAATAACGCTTGTGGATAAAGCGAAACGCTCCGCCTCGGCAACTCTCAGCCGTGTAAAAATATGAGAGAATACGCAGGTATGGCGGAATTGGTCGTGTTGCGAGCGCTGCCGGCGGCAGATAAAGCGAGCAAAAACGAGGTTTGAAATAAGGAGTACAAGGAAGTGCTTTAGCACGACGCGGTACGACTGTATTTCAAGCGGGACACACCGCGCATGGTTCAGGTTACACCACGTCGGTGAACTTGCAAATCCGATTTAATATCCTGAAAAACTTTTTACAATTTCATATTTGCACCCGTGGCGGAACTGGCAGACGCGTATGGTTCAGGTCCATATTTTCGAAAGGAAGTGCAGGTTCAATTCCTGTCGGGTGCACCAAGCGAAGATGATCCGAACCATTCTCCGGCTGGAGAATGGTTCGGATTTATTCTTACACTAGCTTTATTCTAATTCCATCAGTTGACATTTGTCTTTATAATGCTACTATATGATTGTAATTGCGTGGAATAGAGATTTGTTGGTGAGATTATGGAGTTGCTATTCTCTGAAATATACTATAGTGTTTTTTCAAAAATAAAAAACGGAAACGTGGATTTGTTTTTGTGCGGCGGAGCAAGTACTAAGAAGAAAAAGTCCTATAGAGATATGTTTAATGAAGAATTAAAAAAATATAACCGTATTTCAGAATTATACCCGGAAGATCTATTCCTTGAGATTTTGAACAGAAAAAATATGATTTGCTAACTCTTGAAAAGTTTTTAGCTGATAACAGTGACTTTATTTTAATCGTTTGCGAAAGCCCCGGTTCATTTACTGAACTAGGTGCATTTGTAAATAATAATGCAACTGTAGATAAAGTTATCATACTTTTACAAACTAAATATAAAAATGCAAAGAGTTTTATTCGGCAAGGTCCTGTTCAATATATTTATTCAAAAAACAAAGAACGTGTCATATATTATAATTCGGATATTTCAGATGCGATTTCGAGAATTAAAAAACTTGTTTTACCTCGAGCTAGAATATCCTCTTTTGTTTCATTCAAAGATTTAGATACAATAACAGGTCAGTACAATTTTATTCTGTTGCTGTTGTATTTTTATAATACATTACCAATCAAAATTTTGAACGAAAATATCAAGAGTCTTTATTTTGAGAAGGGGTATTGTCGTTAAGGACAGTCAAGTATAATCGAGAGTAGCATAACGTATTTGAGCCGAGGTTTTCTCGGCTCTTTTTAAAAAAGGAGACCGACTCAAACCGAATCGGTCTCCTTTTGCGTTTACAGCTGAACGTCCTCTGTTGCTTCCGTCTTTGAGAACGGGCAGCCCTCCGGAGCCTCCGGAAGCTCCTCGCCGTTGATCGCCGCGGCGATCAGGTCGCGGTGCAGATAAAGTATCGTAAGTCCCGCGCCCAAAACCAGTCCGCCGACAAATCCGATTATAGCCTTGTTCATGGAATCACCTCCGAAAAATATGTATTTATCCGTCACAGACGGTCGTATTTTCCTATATCGCAGAGCTTGATCTCGTGACATCCGAGCCTTGTGCTCAGCGGAGCAAGCTCCATGTAATCGCCGTACAAAAACCTCAGGTACTCGTCGTACCTTTCGGGCACGGGCAGCGGCACGCCCTCAAAGTCAAGGCGTATCTCGTTTTGCAGAAGCTCGATCGGGAAGCTTCCGTTGTACACGTTCCTGCCCATTCCGTCGTAGAGGAATTTGGCGTTTTTCTTATGCTTAAAAAAGCTGATTGTATGGTTCATCAGCCAAAGGCTGAACCTCAGCGGAAATACCCTTATGCAGAAGTTTGTGACCGCGGTCTGGAACCTGCTGCCGTTTTTAGTTTTGCGCTTGTTCCACTTGTTGAGCACCAGCGCGCGCGTGAACACGGTCATCGCGAGGTGGAGCTTTTGACCGAGCGCGGAGTTGGCGGTCTTGTCGTGGCAAAAGATGTCGAGCGCTATACCTATATTGATCGAGCTGTGGGATTTGGCGAGCTCGGTGGCGAAAACGGTGTTGTCTACCCTCAGCTTGGCGAACTCGTAAAAGTTGTTTTTATCGGTCTTGTTGGAGTGGAAGGACAAAAACGCGGGAAGCTCCTTTGGGGCGATCTCGCAGAATTTATCGTAATCCTCCCTGAGCATCATGATGTCCGAGTCGTCGTCCCACGGGATAAAGCCCTTGTGCCTTATCGCGCCGAGCAGCGTGCCTCCGCCCAAAAAGTAGCGGATGCCGTGCTTGCGGCAGATCCTGTCGACCTCCGTGAGCGCCGCGAGCTGTATCTTCTGAATGGCGTCGAGCCGCCCGTCGTGGGTGTTCGGAAGGCTCGCTCCGGCGGCGTTTTCCATATAGCTCATTACACAGAGCTCAAGCGCCGTTTCAAGCCTGAGTGCGGGCACGCAGCCGTTGTTCTCGATCTTGCTGCCGAGTATGGCGCAGGCGTTCAGCTCGCCTTTTTCGCCGAGGGTTATCCTTGCGGTCTCGGGGTAGATATCGTGCAGCACTGCGGCGAGCATGCCGGTGGAAACGGTGGAGCCGATCCCCGTGACATTGTAGACCTCGTCGCTTTTCAGCGCCGTAAGGGAGTATATTATCGCCCTGAAAACATCGGAGATATATACAAAGGAATACTTCCTGTCCGAGTTGAAGAGCGTGTATTCTCTGCCGTTCGCCACAGCCTCGAACAGCCCGTCAAACGGAGTTTTCAGTCCTGCGCGGGCGCCGAGCACAATGCCGGTCCTCAGCGTGGTGAGCTCAAAGCCGCCGGACTTTTTCTCGCAGTTGAGGTATGCCTCGACCGCGCGGAGAAGCTGACCCTCAAAGCAGCTCTCGGAGGTGTTGTCAATAGACGCGTACTCGTTTTCGGCGTATACCCTGCCGTGCTTAGCGGCGCCGTAGATCCTGCTGTCGCTCAGCGCGGTAAGCCTTGCCGAGCTCATTTTGGCGATCCTGCAAAGCTCTCTGACCGCGGCAAGCTCGGTTTTGAGCTCGTCGCCGAAGCTTTTTACCGCCTCGCCGCACATGCCGGTGTAAATAACGTGATCGGCTTTTTTTATTTCCGATAAAGAATCATATTCGACAAAATCAAAGTCGTCCCTGAGCACCAGCCCGGCAAAATCCTCCCTGATCCTGCTGTTGTCCGTATCGGAAAAAATAACCCTTATGTTCAGTCCGCGGGTTTCGTTCTGATACAAAAGGGCATAGCAAAGACAGCGGGCAATAGAATGTCCGCTGATCAGTATTGTTTTATTTTTGAGCTTTTGAAGCTCGTCTTTTTCGACCTGCGGCAGCGCCGCCCAGTCCGCTTCAAATTCGTTAAGTTTAGATTTGATCATTTCTTTTTCTTGTTTTTGACGCTTTCCTTGTACTCCTCGTAAACCTTCAGCGTCTCGTCGGTCGGACCGTCAAAGATCACGGTGCCTTTTCTCAGGTAGATCGAGCGCGGGCAGATCTCCTTGACCGAGTTCGCATTGTGGCTGACGTAGAGCACGGTGGTTCCTGCGTTGATTATCTCCTTGATCTTGTCCTTACATTTTCTTTTGAAGCTCGCGTCGCCGACAGCCAGAGCCTCGTCGACAACAAGCACGTCGGGCTCGATATTTACGTTGATCGCAAAGCCGAGACGCATTTTCATACCGCTGGAGTATGTTCTTACGGGCTGGTCGATGTAATCGCCGAGCTCGGCGAACTCAATGATCTTCTCCTCGATCTCCTTGATATACGCGTCCTCGAGGCCGAGGATATAGCCCTTGAGGTAGATGTTCTCCCTGCCGGTCATCTCCATCGAAAAGCCTGCGGTCAGCTCGAGCAGAGCGGCGACCTTGCCGTCGACAATGATCTCGCCGTCGTCGGGGAAGGCTACGCCCGTTATCATCTTGAGCAGGGTGGATTTGCCGGCGCCGTTGTCGCCGACTATGCCCACCGACTCGCCGCGGTAGATCTCGAACGAAACGTCGTTGAGCGCGCGGTTGGTCTTGGGGTTACGGGGCTTTATAAACAGCGCCTTGAATCTTGCCTGATCGTTTTTGTAAAGGATATATGTTTTTGAAACGTTTTTGAACGTAATAATAGCGTCTGACATCTATAGCGCCTCCTATCAGAGTACATCGGGGAGCTTCTTTCTGAGCCTGTTGTAGTTGTAGATACCGAGGATAAATACAACGACAAACTCAGCCAAAAAGATCACAAACTCGGTTTTGTACTCAAAGAACCACCTGTTGTAGAGGAAGCAGTTGCGGTAGCCGTTCGCGAAGAAGTTGATCGGGTTGACAAGCATGGCGTATTTCAAAAATCCGGTAAAGCCGTAGGAGTCGTACATTATGCCCGACAGCCAGAATATTCCCGACATGACCGAAACGATAAGGCTCTCAAAGTCCTTGCTGAACGCCGCCATCGGCGCGGTCGACCATGATAACGCCAAAAAGAACATGAACATCAGCGGACAGTACAGGAAGAACTGCAGGTCGTAAACGCTGAAAGCCGGCATGCCGTTTGAAACGCGGTGGAAAATAACATAGCCGTACATGATTATCGCCAAAAACAAATGAACGTAAAGCCTCGAAAGCCCCGTGTATGTAAGAATGGTCGAAACCGGGAACTTTACCTTGGTGATGAACTGCCTGTTTGTTCTCAGCGTTTTTGAGCCCTGAACAATGCTGTCCTGAATAAAGAACCAGGGGATAATGCCGATAAACATAAAGGTGAAGAAGTCGATCGTGAACGGATCGTGGCTGCCCAGATTTACGCCTACGTCCCTGAGCTTTTTGATTCCCACCGAGAACGCGAACCAGTAAACAAATACCGTGAACGCCGGCTTGACAACCGCCCAAAACGGACCGATAACAGCGCCCTTGTAGGTCTTGATAAGCTCATTTTTTGACAGCAGCATGATCTGCTTGCCAAAGCCCTTGTGTTCGTTGAGAATTGATGTGAACAAAATAACACCGTCCTGTCTGTTTCATAGATGATTTCAATAGAAAAAACGTGATTTACACTCAAATCCATACTATTCCAGTCTATACCTATAGTATATAACAATTTTTGGATTTGTCAATGAGTCGTATTGCCGATTATATCAAGAATAAAGCCGCTAAAATTGTGAAAAAATGGTTGACAACAAAAGTTTTTATGATATAATGTATCTGTTGCATTATGCGACAAATCCTTGCGGAGCGATCCGCCATAATGTCCAGAAGGAGGTGCAAAGTGATGGCAGTAACAGCAAATTACGAGACCGTAATGATTATCTCAATGAAGCAGGGCGAAGAGGGCAT
>CACXIV010000012.1 GCA_902767845.1 uncultured Ruminococcus sp.
GTCAACCTTTTTAACAGTAGCCTTTTTGGTGGTAAAGTTTACCTCGCCTTCGCTCTCTTTGTGGCTTCCGCCCATATCGAGAACAAGCTGGCTCTGCTTTGTGGTTTCGTCGGTGATGTACATCCAGAGGTCGTCGTCACCCGAGAAGTCAAACTTTACTTCCGTATCGGTCGGTACTCTGAACTTCATATCCATACGGATACCGAAGCCGTAGTCGAGCTGCTCGTTTGAGTAGGTCTTTGTACCCTTGTAGTTGTTTGACGCGTTGTTGAACGGGAAAATACCGTAGCCGGAGCTCGTGTTCATAAACTCCTTTATACCGTCCTTTACGCCGTAGGTCGTGCCTGCGCCGTAGTTGACGTACTTTGGATATGTTTTTCCGTTTGCGGTCTCCCAGGTGAAGAATACGTTGTCCTTAGCGTTTGTCGAGTCAAACTCATAGCGCTTGTAGGTTCCGTAGTCTGTTGTCCTGAACGGGAACGAGCTCTTTACGATGTTTGCCTTGTTGCCGAGCGCGCTCTCGTTAAAATACGGAGCGAGCGTGCCGTTGGGGGTTTGAAGCTGGCTGTATTGCAGTGTGTTGCCCATCAAGCCCTGAACGCTTGTGTTTCTGTCGTAAACGCCGTTCGAGTTGTTCGCCGCGTAGTCAAAGCGTGTAACGTTGTAGTTGCTGGTCGCATCGTTGTAGCCGTTGGTCACTCCGGGGTGATGGCTCGTGTCATACGCATTGTACGTATTACAGAAGTTGCCGAAGTACAGCGGTTTTGCCCAGCCGGAGTTGCTGTCTGCAACGGATTTGACGATCTCACGGTTGAATTTATAAAACGGATACCATTCGTCGATATTCCCGTTGAAGTTGCTTGTACCTACGTGATCGGGGTACAGCCAACCGTTTGATAACTCTTTGTCGGACATATAGTCAAAATACGTCGCGTCGACCCAGAAGATATCCTTGCCGTTGCTGGTTTTGTTGTTCGGGTTGTCGGGGTTGACCGTTGTGACATAGGTTGCGGACGAGCTGCCGCCGCCACCGCCGCCTGAGGTGGTCGCCGTTACCGTGATGTAGTTCTTGCCGTTTTCAACGTCAAGCTTAAAGGTAACCGCTACCGTGTTAGCCGGCAACGCACAAGTAATGTCTTTTCCGCCGTTCCACGACAGCTCTTTTCTGGTGCCCACAGTGAGAGTACCGTCGGAGTTACCGCACCATTTGTTTCCGCCCTCGGAAGCAACCATCTTGAACTTGATGCTCGAAGCGTTCATCTGAATGGTAACGGAGCCCGAACTGCCGTTGATTTTGTTTGTGCTGTTGGCTTCCTGAGTCCAGTTGTTAAAGTTACCCGAAACGAACCAGTAATCAATAGCCGCGCTCGCCGTGAACATTGACGCGGTGAACATCACAACACAGGTCGACAAAACCAGAAGCAACGCCAAAACAACCGACAGGGAACGCACGCCAAAGCTGCGCCTGCGAGTTTTTTGCGTTTTTACCATTAATCGTATCACCTTTCCTTTCATAGTATTTTGCGAAAAATAGTCAAAACGGCAAATTTACCGTGTCGGCAAATTAGTGCCCGAGGGGCAATGCTGCCACAAGGGCAAAATCCGCCATAATGATTATTATCCTTATATATCATAAACTTTTGCACCCGTTTTGTCAAGGCGTTTTTGTGAAAAAAACACAAGATTTGTTTATAATTATGTGACTGTTGTCATTAGTTCTTAATGTCTGAAAAGAAAAATAAACGGGCGGTCAATCAAAACCGTCCGTTGAGCGTATTATTCGGTTTTCTTTGTAAACATAAACGAAGTGCTCTCGTTGTTGTAGTTGAAATACAGCGTGAGCATCCCGTCCGAGTAGGCGAGTCTTTCCGTTTTTCCGCCGTACTCAATGTCTACCGAGGTGTCGTTGAATACATAGCTGCCGTTGTTTTTTGTTCCGGCTATCGTTACCTCGCAGCTTCCGTTTTCCTCAAAAACAAAGCCGAAGTTGTTGTTGTCGGTGTTCAGCTCGCTGAACTTGATGGTCTCGCCGTTTATGTTCGCCGTCGCCGGCACCCACTCGCCGACTATCT
This sequence comes from uncultured Ruminococcus sp., assembly GCA_902767845.1. Classification (GTDB taxonomy): domain Bacteria; phylum Bacillota; class Clostridia; order Oscillospirales; family Acutalibacteraceae; genus Ruminococcoides. The sequence continues at coordinate 2,073 of CACXIV010000012.1, forward strand.
CTGAATTTTTGTTTTCGCCGCAGCCCGACGTGAAAAGCAGCGTCAGCATTATCATCAGCGCGGCTGCCGCGCATAACGCTTTTTTCATTTGTGATCACCCGTTTCCCTGATGTAGAATCATTTTAGCATTTATTATTGTATTAGTCAACCGTTTTGAGCGATCTGAAAATGACAGAAATGTGAGCCGCGTCATTAAAAATCGACCTTATAATTCCTGCGGCGAATTATAAATGGTACATTTTGCAACTATTGACTGAATATACTGCAATATCACTTGCAAAACGCAACCGTAGATGATATAATAAGCCTTGTAGTCAAGCATACATATTATATAGTATATCATCAGGCGGATCTCCGCCAAAGAAAAGGAGTAGATTATATGTCAACAAAAGCTTATTATCCGATCAGCGAGATCGGCAAGGGCAAGGTCGGTTTTTCAAAGACCAGATCGATCATCGAGGCAGCCTTCTACGGCAACAACGTAGTCAAGGTCAACACTCTTAAAGAGGCTTATAACCTCGCTAAAAATTCTCCCGGAACTATCGTTACCGATATGCCCGTTTACCGCGGCGAGGAGTTCGGACTCGAGCCCGACGCCAAGGTTCTTCTTTTCAACGACGGCGCTATCACGGGTCGTTACGCTACCGCAAGACGTATTGCGGGCGAGCCCGGAGTCGACTGCGAGGCTCTCGACAAGATCGTTATGGACGCTGTTTACAGCGCCCGCTGGAAAAAGCTCTATCACGCTACCTGCTACGCCGGACTCGACACCGAGTTTATGGTAAAGGTTCACCTGCTTATCCCCGAGGGTGAGGAAAATATCATGTACAACTGGATGCTCAACTTCCAGTATATGTCCGACGAGTACGTTAAGATGTACAAGAACTCCAAGCCCGTAGGCGACGGCAAGGAGCCCGATATCTACATCTTCTCCGATCCCCAGTGGACTCCCGTTGAGAACCCGGGCGTAAGCTTTGAGGCTCTCTCCGATCCCGCAAAGAAAACACTTTGCTACTTTAATACAGAGACAAACTGCGCCTGCATCCTCGGCATGAGATACTTCGGCGAGCACAAGAAGGGCACGCTCACAATGGTATGGGCTATCGCCAACCGCAACGGCTACGCTTCCTGCCACGGCGGTCAGAAGGAGTATACGCTTCCCGACGGCAGCAAGTACGTTGCTTCGGTTTACGGACTCTCCGGCTCGGGCAAGTCTACCCTTACCCACGCCAAGCACGGCGGCAAGTATGAGATCAAGGTTCTGCACGACGACGCGTTCATCATCAATACCGATACCTGCGCGTCTATCGCCATCGAGCCGACATACTTCGACAAGACTGCCGACTATCCCACCGGATGTCCCGACAACAAGTATCTGCTCACACTGCAGAACTGCTCCGCTACTCTCGACGACGAGGGCAAGATCCAGGTCGTTACCGAGGATATCCGCAACGGCAACGGCAGAGCCATCAAATCAAAGCTCTGGTCTCCCAACCGCGTCGACAAGATCGAGGCTCCCGTTAACGCTATCTTCTGGATCATGAAGGATCCCACGATCCCGCCCGTTGTTAAGCTCAAGGGCGCGTCGCTGGCTTCCGTAATGGGCGCTACTCTTGCTACAAAGAGATCTTCCGCAGAGCGTCTGGCTCCCGGAGTCGATCCCAACAAGCTCGTCGTAGTTCCCTACGCTAACCCGTTCAGAACATATCCCCTCGCGAACGACTACGCAAAGTTCAAGAAGCTCGTTGAGGAAAAGAACGTCGACTGCTACATTGTAAACACAGGCGACTTCATGGGCAAGAAGGTCCAGCCCAAGGATACCCTCGGAATTTTGGAGGCTATCGTTGAGGGCAAGGCGGACTTCAAAAAGTGGGGTCCCTTCTCCGACATCGAGATCATGGACTGGGAGGGCTTTGTTCCCGATATGAACGACGCCGATTACGTTGCCCAGCTCAAGGCGAGAATGAACGACAGAGTAAACGAGATCAAGGCGTTCGGCACCGAAAAGGGCGGCTATGACAAGCTTCCCGACGACGCTCTCGAGGCTATTCAGAAGGTCGTTGACGAGCTCGAGTGATCCCGTTGACGGTATAGTGATTCGGTAAATATTTGGCTCCGCGGTTTTCCGCGGAGCTTTTTTACAGCTTTTTCTTGACAACGAAACATAATAATAGCATAATATAATTAATTAATGATACGATATATATTATAAGGAGGAAATAAAATGAAAAAATTATTCGCAGCGGGATTATCCGCGGTAATGCTTCTTTCTCTCGCCGCGTGCTCCGGAACCTCTCAGAGCGGTATCGGGGGAGGCAGCGGCGCGGCTGAAAGCGGTCAGGTTCAGGAGACAGAGGCTCCGACTACCGTTCCGACCGTAGCGTCCGACACCGAGGTAAAACTTATGACCTTCTCGGCGCCCGAGGGTTACAAAACCGTTGAGCGCTTTATAAAGACGACCGGCGGCAAGGTCGAGGAAAAGGACATCACCTACAAATTTGATGATGATTCCAAGCTGGTTTACGCGTGCATGGAGGGCATGACCTTATCCGACGAGATCCCCGTGGACAAGACTACGCCTGCCGAATACGGCGGCGAGAGCTACAATGTTTACGAGAGCGGCAGCAGCAAGACCGCGTTCGCTCAAAAGGGAGACGACGCCTACGCCGTCAGCTATGTGTTCGCGAAGGGTATCGACGAGGATAAGTTCGCTTCGGTCATGGCGGACGTTAAATTTGACGGAAGCGGAGAGTTCTCCGATAACAGCAAGGTTGAGCTTGACGACATCCGATACACCCTTGACAGCACGCGAAATATATACTCTACGACGAGCAATTTAGCGGAAACGCCCGAGGGCGAAGTCACCGAAAAGAAGCTTTCGTGGTCTTTCGGACAGGATAAGGATAACGAGGATTTCTCGTTCTCTGTCACCGAGTTCCTGAACACGACCGTTGAGGAGAAGCAGAATAAGGACAAGAAATACGAGCAAAAGCAGATCAACGGCATTGATTACACCGTCCGCGTTGCCGACAGCGGTTCAAAGCCCGTCGAGTATTTCGTTCAGCACGGTAATAATGTTTACCGCGTCTGGAACAACGGCAAGAGCGGTTTACTCACTACACGCAACGAGGAATGTGAGGCGGCGTTCGAGGCGTTCGTAAACTCGATCAGCTTCAAGTAAAGGCAAAGTCGTTTTTCAAAAGTTGACAATACCGAATATTCGGATAAAATCAAAATCCACCGGTACATGACCGGTGGATTTTTGCTTATTTATTCGCTTCTTTAAGCAGCTTTTCCCATTCGCTGATGATCGAGCGATCCTTGAAGTAATCTATCCTCATAGCCTTTTGAACTCTGGCAAGGGTGGCGTTTGTCTTTTCCCTTGCCTGCGCGGTGCCGGCTTCGAGGATATCGTAGACAGAGGCTATATCCTTTTCCCACTTGGCGCGCTCGGCGCGGATCGGGCTCAGGGTCTCCTCAAGCACCTGGATAAGGAACTTCTTGCACTTGCCGTCGCCGAGTCCGCCGCGGCGGTAATGCTCCTTCATCTCGTCGAGGTTGGCGTATTCGGGCAGATACTCCGCGAAGTGGTCGTCGGTGCAGAGCGCGTCGAGGTAAGTGAAAACGACGTTGCCCTCGGTGTGGCCGGGATCCTCTATCCTCAGATGGGTGGGGTCGGTGAACATCTTGCCGTTGACCTGCTTTTTGATGGTCTTGGCGCTGTCGGAAAGATAGATGCAGTTGCCGAGCGATTTGCTCATCTTAGCCTTGCCGTCAACTCCGGGCAGGCGGCGCTGGGTCTCGTTTTCGGGGATCATCGCCTTGGGCAAAACAAGGGTCTCGCCGTAAAGACGGTTGAATTTCTCGACGATCTCGCGGGTCTGCTCGATCATCGGGAGCTGATCCTCGCCGACGGGAACAACGGTGGCGTCAAAGGCAGTGATGTCCGCCGCCTGAGATACCGGGTAGTTGAAAAATCCGACGGGTAAGCCCTCGTCCGCGAAGCCGCGCATCTGGATCTCGGACTTAACGGTTGGGTTGCGCGCCAGCCGGGCGGTTGTGACGAGGTTCATATAGTAGAAGGTGAGCGCGTGCAGAGCGGGCAGAGCCGACTGAACGCAGATGGTCGTCTTTTCGGGATCGAGTCCGACCGAAAGATAGTCGAGCACGACGTTGATTATGTTGTCGCGGATCTTGGCAGGATTGTCGGCGTTGTCGGTCAGCGCCTGATCGTCCGCGATAAGGATGTTGATCTCGTCAAACTTGCCCGAGTTTTGCAGCTCGACGCGCCTTTTGAGCGAGCCCACATAGTGACCGAGGTGGAGCCTGCCTGTGGGGCGGTCGCCCGTCAGAATGATTTGCTTTTGCTGATTTTCCATGATTATGTCCTCCGGATTATGAGTTGGCGAGCTTGCCTAATATTTTGATACCCTTTTCGAGCTGTTCGTCGGTGGGGGTGGAGAAGTTGATCCTAAAGCTGTGGCACTCGTCGTTTTCGTCGGTCAAGAACGCGTTGCCGGGAACAACGCAAACCTTGTTGAGCACCGCGGTCTTGCAGAACTCCGGCATGTCGACGTCCTCGGGCAGATCGCACCAGATGAACAGTCCGCCGTCGATCTTGTGATAGGTGATGGCTGGAGCGCAGTATTTGTCGAGAAGATCCATGCAGAACCGCGCCTTTTGGGTGTATATTTTTCTGAGTTTATCAAGGTGGGCGTTAAAGTCGTATTTTGTGATGAACTCGTCGCAGACGTACTGAGACCAGATGTTCGTGTGGACGTCGTTGCCCTGCTTGCATACGACGAGCTTCTGGAATATCGGCTTGGGAGCGATCGTGTACGCCACGCGCATGCCGGGCGAGATCACCTTAGAGAACGAGCCGGCGTAGATAACGATACCGTCGGTGTCGAAGGTCTTGATGTTCGGCAGATACTCTCCGCTGTAGCGCAGGTCGCCGTAGGGGTTGTCCTCTATGATGAGCACGCCGTACTTTTTGGCGAGCTCGTAGACCTTTTTGCGCTTTTCAAGGCTCATGGTAACGCCCGAGGGGTTCTGGAAGTTCGGGATGGTGTAGATGAGCTTGGCGTTGGGATTCTCCTGCAGTTTGCGCTCGAGCTCGACGGTGCTCATGCCGTCGGGTTCAACGGTGACTCCCACGAGCTTTGCGTTGTAGCTGCGGAAGGTGTTGAGCGAGCCGATAAACGACGGAGCCTCGGTGATAACCACGTCGCCCTCGTTTACGAGCGCCTTTGAGCTGAGATCCATGATCTGCTGAGCGCCGGTGGTGATGAGTATATCGTCGTTGTCCGAGCCGGTGTTGTGGTTCTTTTTCATGTACTCAAGCAAATGCTGCCTGAGCGGAGCGTAGCCCTCTGTCACGCTGTACTGCAGTACCGAGATGGGGTTCTCCGCGAGAACCTTGGCTGAGATCTCGGCAATCTCCTTGGCAGGGAAAGCGTCGGGCGAGGGATTGCCTGCCGAAAGCGAAACCACCGACGGGTCGGCGGCGTATTTGAAAATCTCCCTTATAGCGCTGGGTTTAAGGGTCTGAACTCTGTCAGAAAACTTGTACTCCATATAAAACATCTCCAATAATAGTGATTCAAGACTAATTATAGCATGGATTCCGCAAAGGTTCAAGTAAAAGTATTAATTGATGTCAAAAAGGAACGGCAGCCGTTTGGCTGCCGCGCGTTTTAAATTAGTATAGGCCGTTAAAAGAATTTATCGTGAATAGCCGCTACCGCCTTGTCGGCGTCCTTGGCGTCGATAAGAACGGAAACCTTGATCTCGCTGGTGGAGATCATCTGAATGTTGATCTGAGCGTCGTAAAGCGCCTCGAACATCTTTGTGGCAACTCCGGCGTGGCTCTCCATACCGGCGCCTACGATAGAGATCTTGGCTACGTTGTCGTCGTAAAGCACCTCTTTGGCGCCGAGGTCGAGCATGTAATCCTTGAGCGCGTCAACGGCCTCCAAACCTCTGTCCTTGGCGACGGTGAAGCTGATGTCCTTTCTTCCGTCGTGACCGATCGACTGCAGGATGATGTCGACATTGATATCCTTCTTTGAAAGCTTAGAGAACATTTTGAAAGCGAGTCCGGGGTTGTTGGGAACGCTCATGACCGAGATCCTCGCTACCTCGGTATCCTTTGCGACGCCGCTGATTAACATTTTTTCCATTCTTGTTTTCTCCTTTACAATTGTACCCGGTACGCGGGTAAGGCTTGAGAGCACCTCAAGCTCGATGTTGTATTTTTTAGCCATTTCAACCGAGCGGTTGTTAAGTACCTGCGCGCCGAGCGTCGCGAGCTCGAGCATCTCGTCGTAAGAGATCTCCTTGAGCTTTTGAGCGTTGGCAATCTTGCGCGGGTCGGCGGTGAAAACGCCTTCTACGTCGGTGTAGATCTGGCAGAGATCCGCGTGCATTGCCGCCGCGATCGCTACCGCGCTGGTGTCCGAGCCGCCTCTGCCCAGAGTGGTGATGTCGCCGAAGCGCGACAGTCCCTGGAAGCCCGCCACGATGACGATATTCCTCTTGTCCAGGGCAGCCTTGATCCTTGAGGGATCGACTCTCTTGATCCTCGCGCTGGTGTGGGACGACGAGGTCTCAAAGCCTGCCTGCCATCCGAGCAGCGAAACCGCGTGATAACCGAGCTTTTCGATCGCCATGGCGAGAAGCGCGATAGAGATCTGTTCGCCCGCGGCGAGAAGCATATCCTTTTCTCTGCGCGAGGCCTTGGGGTTGATCTCCTCGGCCTTTTCAACCAGAACATCGGTAAAATCGCCCTGAGCGGAAACGACAACCACGACGTCGTTGCCTTTGGCGTAGGTGTCGGTGACGATCCTCGCCACGTTCATTACGCGCTCGGAGTCGGCTACGGAGGTTCCGCCGAATTTCTGAACTATCAAACTCATTGTTCTTACTCCCTTTTGTGCTTGATTTTTGATTACTTGATTTACCCAATATATATTATCACCGTAAAGGTGCTTGTTTTATCGGCCGCTGTGTAAAGCCGCTCTTAAAGCTCGCCTATGCGGATGGTGGAGAGGATCTCAACGCCCTGAGCCGCGAGCTTATCGCACTTCTCTCTGAATTCCGAGAGGGTCATGGCGTCGGTGAGGATAGCGCAGCGCTTGACATCCTGGATAGCGGTGATCTTGCCGAAGATCTCCTCCGCCTTCTGAGCGGCGTTTTCGCCGTTGACGCGAAGATACATTTTAAATACGCTGTCGTTTACGTCGATGATGTTGCTGCCGTCGCCGTCTGTCCAGTAGAGGAAGCGGCGCCTCTTGAGGTGCATGCAGGAATCGACGATGTCCGCGCATACCGCGCTGGCGGTGGGCAGCTTGCCGGCGCCCTTGCCGTAGAATACAACGTCGCCCGTGCAGTCGCCTCTAACCATGATGCCGTTGAACTCGTAGTCGATATTCGCGAGCTGGCTCTTTTCGGGAACGAGCATGGGGGCTGTGATAATGTCTATCTTGCCGTCGGGAAGGCGCTTGACTCTGCCTATCAGCTTGATGACGCAGTTGAATTTCTCCGCGAACTTGACGTCCTCAAGGGTGATGTTCGTGATGCCCTCGGTATGTACCGCGTCGGGATAAACGTGCTTTCCGAACGCGAGCGAGGCTAAAATACAGATCTTGCGGCAGGCGTCGTGGCCTTCGATGTCGGCAGCGGGATTGCGCTCGGCAAAGCCCAGATCCTGAGCGAGCTTGAGCGCGTCCTCAAACTGCATGCCGTCCTCTATCATCTTAGTCAAAATAAAGTTTGTTGTTCCGTTAAGGATGCCGGCGATCTCGTCGACATTGTTCGCGACAAGGCACTGGTTCATCGGGCGGATGATCGGGATGCCGCCGCCTACCGACGCCTCGAACAGGAAATTGACGTTCTCCTGTCTCGCGATCTCAAGAAGCTCGGCGCCGTGAGCGGCAACAAGCTCCTTGTTTGAGGTGACAACGCTCTTGCCTGCCTTCAGGCAGCGCTTAACGTAGTCGTAGGAGGGGTTGAGACCGCCCATTACCTCAACTACGACCCTGATCTCGAGGTCGTTGATGATCTCGTCGAAGTTCTTGGTGAACCTGTCGGCGATGGGGCTGTCCGGGAACTCGCGAAGATCGAGAACCTTTTTTACATAGATCTCCTCGCCGAGACGCGAAAAGAGCTTTTGCTTGTGGGTAAGTAATATTTCAACGACGCCGGAGCCTACGACTCCGTGTCCCATTACTGCGATTGATACCATATTTCTTCCTTTCCTTTCACTTTACATATGAGTCATTTTCAGCCGGTCAAAAACCTGTCGCGGCTAATTCGGCTGGGCGCCGTCGGCGCCCGCTCCGCCTTCGCCTCCGCCGGGGCTTTCGCCGCCGGAGCTTTCTCCGCCTTCGCCTCCTCCGGAGCTTTCGCCGCCCGAGCTTTCGCCGCCAGAGCTTTCGCCGCCGGAGCTTTCTTCTCCGCTTTCGCCTCCGGAGCTTTCTTCTCCGCTTTCACCGCCGGATCCGATGTCGTCCGCGGAAGGATCTCCGCTGTTATCGTCCGAGCTGCTCTCGCCGTAAACGACGTCGCCGTAGTAGGGCGAGCCGAACGCCGGGATGTTGTCCTCGGTGTAGTAGCCGACGTATTTGCCGGAAACGTCCTCGGTCGAGATAATAAGACCGGTGATCGGGTTATATGTCGCCGCGATAACATTCGGCGAGGTCAGATATTTCTTCTGTTCCTTGTCCTTGAGGTACTCGCCCATTACGTTCGCGAAGAATTTTGCCGAGCGGGTGGTGTCGGAAATAGTCGCGGGGCTGTCAAAGCCGGTCCATGTCGCCATTACGCAGTAGGGCGACAGTCCGCAGAACCACGCGTCCTTGTCGTCGTTGGTGGTACCGGTCTTGCCGGCGATGTCCCAGCCCTGGATCTGAGCGTACATGGCGCGGGTGTGCTGGCTGTTCTCTACGTTATAGTGGAGCAGACGGTTCATTATCGTCGCCGTCTCGCCCGAATAAGCCTGCTTGGGGATCTGGTCGCGGTTATCAATGATAACGTTGTCCTCGGAGTCGGTCACGTAGTAGTAGGTGTACGGCTTGTAGTAAAGACCGCCGTTGCCCATGTAGGCGTAGGCCGCCGCCATTTCTCTGACGGTTACGCCTCCGCGCATACCGCCGATTGAGAGCGCGCCGTTCATGTTGGCGTCCTGCTCGTCGAGGTTGTTGAAGCCCATCTTTGTTACGGCCTGCTCATACGCGACGGAAGGACCGCCGATAAGCTCCATTACCTGTACCGCCGTGGCGTTCGAGGAGTACTCGATAGCGTCAGGCAGAAGCATGCTGCCCAAGTAGGAGCCGTAGGCGTTGCGCGGACCCGGGATATAGTTGCCGTTCTCGTCGACCTCGTACTTTTCGAGCGGTTCGTCAAGTACGGAGGATGAGAAGTAAAGCTGCTTTGTGTCGATAGCGATCGGATATACGAAAAGCGGCTTGATCGCCGAACCGGGCTGGAGCACCGAATGGCTCGCTCTGTCCCAGTCAAGGTCGCCGGTCTTTCTTTTTGAGCTGCCGACGGTGGCTATTACCCTGCCGTCAAAGCCCATCATAACAGAGCCTATCTGTATGTCGGGATCGGCTCCCCTGTCCATATTGAGAGCCGCCTGCTCAATGTAGTTCTGCATGCTCTCGTCCATGGCGCTGTAGATCTTTAGTCCCTCGGTGTATATCTTCTCCGAGGCAGCGCCCTCGCTGATGTTGTAGTACTGCGCGAGGTCGCGCCTGAGGTCGAATACGATCTGATCCTCGTACCAGTTCTGGATGTTGTCGGCGTCCTCATCCTCGTCCTCGTCGTCGCTGGGGGTGGTGAAGCCGACAAAGGTCATGGTCTCGCTTTCCTGCTTTGCCTTTTCGTACTCGTCCTTGGTGATGATGTCCTGGTCGTACATCTCCGCGAGGATGATGTTGCGGCGTTTTTTGTTATTTTCGGGGTAGATAAGCGGATTGAACTGCGAGGGGTTCTGGGTAATGCCCGCGATCGCGGCACATTCCGCGAGCGAGCAGTCCTTTATGCTCTTGCCGAAGTAGAGCTGAGCCGCCGCCTCGACTCCCTGACAGTTGTTGCCGAAGTTTACGACGTTGAGGTAAGCCTCGAGGATCTGATCCTTTGTGTACTCCTTCTCGAGCTTGAGCGCCTTGCATATCTCGCGGAGCTTACGGTTGATCGAAACCTCGTTGTCGTCGGTAATGTTCTTGATAAGCTGCTGGGTGATGGTCGAGCCGCCGTAGGTGTCCGAGCCGGTGGCCAGAGTTGCGACAGCCGAAAGGGTCCTCTGCCAGTCGACGCCGCTGTGCTCGTAAAAGCGCTTGTCCTCGATAGCGACCTGCGCCTCCTTCATGTAGGCGGGGATATCCTGATTGCTCACCCAGATGCGGTTCTCGGTGCTGTAGAGCTTGCGCTTCTCGACGAACTCGCCGCTCTTTTCGTCCTTGACGAGGATCCGGCTCGTCTGGTTCATCGACTTCGCCTTTAGATCTATGCCCGTAGGCTCGCTCGCCAGAGCGATGATGTAGATAGAGAGCGAAACGCCCGTGATTATCCCCGCGATCAACAAAATCGTAAAGACAGTGAGAAAGAACTTGCCTATCGCCTTAAAAAAGCGCGCGGCTCCGCTCTCGCTCTTCTTCTTTTCGGGAACAAGCTCGGGAATTTTGCCCGTGTAGGTGCTGATATCTGTTTCACGTTTGTTACGCATATTTTTTCCTCTGTCCGTAAAAAAATATTATTGTTTGATTTGATTTGCCGCTCCCGGCGCTTTCGCGAGAGCGTATTTACAGTTATTATAGCACTTTTCCGAAAAAAAATAAATATATATTTTTAATTTTTCAATAGAAAAATAACACGCGCGGCGGTTTAATTTTATGTAAAAGGGTGAATAATATGTCAGTTTTGTGAAAAAATAATACAAAAGCCCTTGTTTTCCGAGGCTTGGAAGGATTGATGAAATGAAAAAACTGATATTGATCGCGGTGACCGGAGCGGTGCTGATCAGCAGCGTTTTGATCGGCTCGTTCGCTGCAGGCTCGGCGGCGGTTAGCGATACGGCGGCTTCGCGGACAGAGGAGGAAAAAGCGTATGTGATAAGCGTCGACAGCGGCAGGGTAGCGGTGTTCAGGGACGGCGAGGACAAGCCGTTTATGGTGACGGATACGTTCGTGAACTCGCTGCCGAAAACGGACAGGCTCGAGCTCGAAAACGGAGTGAGGGTCAGCGGCGAAAGGGAGCTGCGAAAGGCGATCGAGGACTATTGCAGCTGACGCGTGTTTTCGCTCCGCGAGCCGGATCGCGGAGCGCCCTGTCGAAAAAACGGACGGTGATAATATTTTTCTTTCCGCGCTGTCTGCCTGAAATGAGGCTGAAATTAATTAAAACTTTTCTGTCGGGACGGCGATGATATTTTCCTGTCCGCGCTGTCTGCCCGAATCGGCGGCGGGGACACCCCGCATTGACCGCGGGGCACCCCGTATTGAGGCTGGAATTAATTAAAACTTTTCTGTCGGGACGGCGATGATTTTTTCCTGTCCGCGCTGTCTGCTCGAAATGACCGCGGGGGCACCCCGCCGGACATAAAGTGATTGACTTTTATGCCGATTTGCGGTATGATAGAAACGAAAATGCGCTAATTATATTCCGAGCGCGAAAACCCGATTTTTACTTGTTCGGTGATAACAAAATTTTGCGCGAAAAATGCGCTTTTTATCGGCTTTTTTCGCGGGAAAAGGAGAATGTACATATGATTTCCACAATAATCGACCAAAGCCTCGGACTTGAGTTTCCGATTTTTCAGGGAGGCATGGCATGGGTAGCCGACGCTTCGCTGGCGGCAGGCGTTTCAAACGCGGGCGGACTCGGACTGATAGCCGCCATGAACTCAAACGGAGAACAGCTCCGCGCCGAGATCAAAAAGTGTAAGGAGCTTACGGACAAGCCCTTCGGAGTAAATATCATGCTGATGAGCCCGTTCGCGGACGAGGTCGCGGACGTGGTGATCGAAGAGGGCGTAAAGGTAGTCACAACAGGCGCCGGAAACCCCGGTAAATACATGGAAAAATGGCTCGCGGCAGGCATCAGGGTCATCCCGGTGGTACCCTCGACCGCGCTCGCCAAAAGGATGGAAAAATTAGGAGCCTTCGCGGTCATCGCCGAGGGCGGAGAGAGCGGCGGCCATGTAGGCGAGCTCACCACAATGGCGCTCGTTCCGCAGGTAGTCGACGCGGTGTCGATCCCGGTAATAGCGGCAGGCGGTATCGCCGACGGCAGACAGCTCGCGGCGGCGTTCATGCTCGGAGCCGTGGGCGTTCAGGTAGGAACAAGATTTTTGGTAGCGAAGGAATGTACCATTTCGCAGGAATACAAGGACAAGGTGCTCAAGGCTAAGGATATCGACTCGGTCGTAACCGGCAAGCGCCTCGGTCACCCCGTCCGCTCGATCAAAAACGCCTTTACAAGGGCGTATCAGAAGGCTGAGTACGATTCGTCGTCAGTCTCCGACGAGGAGCTCGAGAAGATGGGCGCAGGCGTGCTGAGAATGGCGGCTCGCGAGGGCGACGTCAGGAACGGCTGCGTTCTTGCCGGTCAGGTAGCGTCGATGGTAACAAAGGAGCAGACCTCGCGCGAGATCATCACCGAGATGTTCGCGCAGGCCGAGGAAGTGCTGAACGGAGCGTCAAAATGGGTAAAATAGCGTTTGTATTTTCCGGACAGGGCGCTCAGTACAGCGGAATGGGCAAGGAGCTTTACGAGGCGTCTGCAGCGGCTAAGGCGGTCTACGACATGGCGGATTCGATCCGCCCGGGAACTTCAAAGATGTGCTTTGAGGGCAGCGCCGAGGAGCTCAACAGAACGATAAACACCCAGCCGTGCGTATTCACCGCGGATCTCGCGGCGGCGCGCGCGCTTGAGGAAAAGGGAATAAAGCCCGACTGCGTAGCCGGTTTCTCGCTCGGAGAGATAGCGGCGCTGGCGTTTTCGGGGATACTCACCGACGAGGAGGCGTTCAGACTCGTTTGCGAACGAGGCGAGCTGATGGACAAAGCGGCTCGCGAAAACCCCGGAGCCATGGCGGCGGTGATGAAGATACCCCCCGAGGCGGTGGAGGAGATCTGCGAAAGGTTCGGCGATACATATCCCGTCAACTACAACTCCCCGGCTCAGACCGTTGTCGCCACCACCGACGAACACGCCGAAGCGTTCTGCGAGGCGGTAAAGGAGGCAGGCGGCAGGGCAAAGCTGCTCGCGGTAAGCGGAGCGTTCCACTCTCCGTTTATGGCTTCGGCAGCGGAGGGTCTGGCGGAGTATATGAAGGGCGTCGGTTTCGGACAGCCCGGGATAGAGATATATTCCGACGTGACCGCCAAGCCCTATGAGGGAGATTTCAAGGCTCTGGTCAGGGCGCAGGTAGAAAGCCCCGTGCGCTGGCAGAGCATAGTCGAAAATATGATAGAAAGCGGCGTCGATACATTCATCGAGGTCGGAGTGGGCAAGACGCTCACAGGTCTTATCAAGAGGATAAACGCCGACGTAAAGGCGTTCAAAACAGAAACCCCAAGCGATATGGAAGCGCTTGAAATATAAGGGAAACGAGGCTTAACTATGAGATTTGAGAACAAGACCGCCGTTGTTACGGGCGGTTCAAGAGGAATAGGACTCGCTATCGCGAAAAAGCTGGCTGAGGGCGGCGCGAATATCGCGGTGCTCTACGTCGGAGACGAGAGCGAAGGAAAGGCCGCGAAGGCCGAGCTTGAGCAGTACGGCACAAAAGTAGAGCAGTATTTTTGCGACGTTTCCGACTTTGAAAAGTCAAAGGCGGTCTGCGAGCAGGTGATCGCGGATTTCGGCAAGGTGGATTTCCTTATCAACAACGCCGGAATAACCCGTGACAAGCTCGTGCTTAATATGGAGGAGAGCGACTTTGACGCCGTAATAAACGTCAACCTCAAGGGCACCTTCAATATGATCAAGCACTTCTACAAGCACTTTATGAAGAACCGCGGCGGCAGGATCGTCAGCACCTCCTCGATCGTAGGTCTGATCGGCAACGCCGGACAGGCGAACTACTCGGCCTCGAAAGCCGGCATAATCGGTCTGACAAAGTCCGTGGCTCGCGAGCTCGCCGGCAGGAACGTAACGGTCAACGCCGTTGCTCCCGGTTACATCGGCACCGATATGACAAACGTCCTTCCCGAAAAGGTCAAGGAAAGCATGAAGGCTCAGATCCCTGCCAAGCGCATCGGTACTCCCGACGACGTTGCCAATGTCGTGGCGTTCCTCTGCTCCGACGAGGCGGCGTATGTTACGGGCGAAGTGATCCGCGTCGACGGCGGACTCGCCATTTAACGGGAGGTAATTATGAGCAGAAGAGTTGTAGTTACAGGACTCGGCGCGGTCAGCCCCGTTGGCAACGACATTGACACAATGTGGAAAAACATGCTCGACGGCGTTTGCGGTATCGAGGAGATCACCGCGTTCGACACAAGCGAGCTCAAGGTACATATCGCAGGCACGGTCAAGGATTTCGAGCCCGAAAAGTATTTTGAAAAAAGAGAGGCGAAAAAGCTCGATATCTACTGCCAGTACGCTCTCGCGGCGGCTCAGCAGGCGGTGGACGACAGCGGGATCCTCGGCACGATAGACGAAAACCGCTTCGGCGTATACATCGGCGCCGGTATCGGCGGACTAAATACATTCGTAAACAACACCCTGGGATTCGATCACGGCGGACCGCGCAAGGTGTCGCCGTTCTTCATCCCGATGATGATAGGCAACATCGCCACGGGCAACGCCGCTATCCGCTTTAACGCCAAGGGCGTTTCGCTCTCGGTAATGAGCGCCTGCGCTACCGGAACAAACTCGATCGGCGAGGCGTTCCACGCCATAAAGGACGGCTATGCCGACGCGATCATCGCAGGCGGCGCCGAGGCAGTGGTAGCTCCGCTCACGATAGCAGGCTTCCAGAACATGAAGGCTCTGTCCACCAACCCCGACCCCAAAAAGGCGTCGCGCCCGTTCGACAAGGATCGCGACGGATTCGTAATGGGCGAGGGCGCCGGAATGCTCATTCTCGAGGAGTACGAGCACGCCAAGGCTCGCGGAGCCAAGATATACGCGGAATTTGCCGGTTACGGCAACACCTGCGACGCCCACCACGTCACCGCTCCCGATCCCGAGGGAGCCGGGCTCGCGAGGGCTATCAAGATCGCGTTCGAGGAGGCTGACGTCGCCGATGACGCTCAGGTATACATCAACGCCCACGGCACCAGCACTCACCTCAACGACCTGACCGAGACCATGGCTATCAAGGCGGCTCTCGGCGAAAAGGCTTACGACGCGAGCATCAGCTCGACAAAGTCGATGACAGGCCACATGCTCGGCGCCACGGGCGCGATAGAAGCGATCGCCGCCGTAAAGGCGATCGACGACGGAATTATCCCCCCGACCGTAAATCTCGACGAGCCGGACGAGGGACTCGACCTCGACTACACGCCAAAAACCGCCAAAAAGCGCGATATCGACGTGGCCGCTTCGACCAATTTGGGCTTTGGCGGACATGACGCCTGCGTTGTATTCAAGAAGATATAAGGAGAAAAAGAAATGATAGATATTTCCACACTTAAAGAATATATAAAGGTTTTGGAGGAAAGCTCTCTCGTTACGCTTGAGCTTTGCGACGAGACCGACTCGATCAGGCTTGAAAAGGCACAGGCGGCTCCCTCCGCTCCGGCGGCGGTAACGGTCAACGCGGCTCCCGTCCAGGCGGCAGCTCCCGCGGCTGAGCCCGAGGAAAGCGGAAAGACTATCTCCGCTCCGATCGTAGGCGTATTCTACGCCGCGCCCTCTCCCGAGAGCGATCCCTACGTCCATGTCGGCAAGAAGGTCAAGAAGGGCGACGTCGTCTGCATAATCGAGGCTATGAAGTGCATGAACGAGATTCAGGCCGAGGAGGACGGCGAGATCACAGCCGTGCTCGCTACAAACGGTGAGCTTGTAGAGTACAATCAGCCGCTGTTTGCGATAAAATAAATATAATTACCGGTATCAATTAAAAAACGAGGCTTTTTATGAATCAGGAAGAAATCAAAAAAATACTGCCCCACCGCGACAATATGCTCCTTGTAGAGGAGTCCGAGGTCGTTGATGACGTCACCGCCAAGGGACGTTACACGATCAAAGGCGACGAGTTCTTTTTGCAGGGACATTTTCCCGGCAATCCCGTTGTTCCGGGCGTTATACTCTGCGAGATGATGGGACAGGCAAGCTGCTGCCTGCTCGCCGACAAGGTGAGCGACTGCACGCCGTACTTTACAAAGATGAACAACGTCAAGTTCAAAAATCCCGTCAAACCGGGAGATACCCTCGAGAGCGTCTGCACGCTGACCAAAAACAGAGGTCCGTTCTACTTTATCGACGCCAAGGGTTACGTTGACGGCAAGCTCTGCGTAAGCGCCGAGCTGTCGTTCGCCCTGATCGAAAATAAAGATTAACACGAGACAGAGGTAATAAAAATGTTTTCTAAAATACTTGTGGCCAACCGCGGAGAGATCGCGGTTCGTATCATCCGCGCCTGCCGCGAGATGGGCATAGCGACCGTCGCGATCTATTCCGAGGCGGATAAAAACGCCATGCACGTCCAGCTCGCCGACGAGAGCTACTGCGTGGGCGGCAACCGCGTGGCGGACAGCTACCTTAATATCCCGGCGATCCTGACCGTCGCGGTAGAAAGCGGAGCGCAGGCGATCCATCCCGGCTACGGACTGCTCAGCGAAAACGCCAAGTTCGTGTCGCTTTGCGAGCAGTGCAATATCAATTTCATAGGCCCCACCTCGGGCATGATCGCCATGCTCGGCGACAAGGACAACGCGCGTAAGACGATGCGCGCCGCGGGCGTTCCGGTAACTCCGGGCTGCGATATTGTTGCGGATGTTGAGAAGGCTAAGCAGGAGGCGGAAAAAATCGGATTTCCGCTGCTTATCAAGGCGCGCTCGGGCGGCGGCGGCAAGGGTATTCGCCGGGTCGATTTCCCCGAGCAGTTCGAGGACGCGTTCCTCTCGGCTTCCGCGGAGGCTGAGGCGGCGTTCGGCGACGGAGCGTGTTATCTTGAAAAGTTCATTTTCCCCGTAAAGCATATCGAAATGCAGCTTCTCTGCGACAAGTATAACAACATAATCTGTTTGGGCGAGCGCGAATGTTCAGTTCAGCGCAAGAATCAGAAGATGATTGAGGAGAGCCCCAGCCCCGCCCTCGACGAAAAAACAAGGAAGCAGATGATGATCGCCGCCGTAAAAGCGGCTAAGGCGGTCAATTACATAAACGCCGGCACGGTCGAGTTTTTGCTCGATAAAAACAACAACTTCTACTTTATGGAGATGAACACCCGTTTGCAGGTTGAGCACGGCGTTACCGAGATGGTGACGGGACTCGACATAGTCCAGTGGCAGATACGGATCGCCGCCGGCGCCCGACTCACCCGTACTCAGGACAGCATTTTTACCCACGGCAACGTTATCGAGTGCCGTATCAACGCCGAAAATCCCGATAAAAACTACCGTCCGAGCTGCGGACGGATCACCCGTCTGCACACCCCGGGAGGCTCGTTCGTGCGGTTCGACACCGCGATATATCAGGATTATCTCGTTCCGCCTTACTACGATTCGATGATCGGAAAGCTCATCGTCCAGGCGAGGAGCCGCGCCGAGGCTATCAGAAAGATGAAGATGGCACTGTCCGAGCTCACGATCGACGGTATCGAGATCAACCGCGACGTGCTCGCCGAGATCCTTTCGGACGAACAGTTTGTCAGCGGCGAGTATACGACCGACTTCATGGTCGGCTTTGAGGAAAGACGTAAGAATAACAAATAAGTAGAGGAAAGGACAAATTATGGATTTGTTTGCCTTTGTAAAACCTAAAAACGAGCTTGAGTCCTCGGCGGAAAAGCAGCAGAACGTGCCCTTCGTGCCCGAGGAAATGTGGATAAAATGTCCCAAGTGCAACACCATGCTCCTCACCACGGATATGGAGGAGAACCTTCATGTCTGCACTCACTGCGATCATCATTTTCGCATAAGCGCAAAGCAGAGGCTGAGGCTGCTCGCGGACAAGCACAGCTTTACGGAGCAGGACGCTCAGCTTACAAGCTCAAATCTGCTTGACTTCCCGGGCTATGACGAAAAGCTCAAAAAGGCAAAGAAGAAGTCGAACGAATCCGTGATCTGCGGCGAGTGCAGGATCGGCGGTATCCCGACCGAGATCTGCGTAATGGACGCCGATTTCATGATGGGCAGCATGGGCACCGTCACCGGAGAGAAGATCACGCGCGCCTTTGAACGCGCGACCGAGAACCGTCTGCCTGTTGTAGTCTGCACCGTATCGGGCGGCGCGCGCATGCAGGAGGGTATTCTGTCGCTGATGCAGATGGCAAAGACCTCCGGCGCGGTCAAGCGCCACAGCGACGCCGGACTGCTCTACATCACCGTGCTGACCGACCCCACAACGGGCGGCGTGACAGCTTCCTTCGCCATGGAAGGAGATATTATCCTCGCGGAGCCCAACGCGCTTGTGGCGTTCGCGGGACCGCGTGTCATTGAGCAGACCATGCGCCAAAAACTCCCCAAGGACTTCCAGACCTCGGAATTTGTGATGCAAAAGGGCTTTATCGACGCGGTCGTAACGCGCGGAAAGCTAAAGCAGACGATTTCAAAGCTGCTCAAAATGCACGGATATAAGGAGGCGGAGTAATGGCTGACAAAAACACACAGACAAACGCCGCCTATGAAAAGGTGATGGCAGCGCGCGACGCAAAAAAGCTGACCGCGATCGACTATATTGCAAACATGTTCGGCGACAGCTTTATTGAGCTGCACGGCGACAGAAGATACTCGGACGACAAGGCGATCATCGCCGGTCTGGGAATGCTCTACGACACGCCCGTGACCGTGATCGGTATCGAAAAGGGCAGGAATACCAAGGAGCGCATGGAGCGCAACTTCGGTCAGGCTCATCCCGAGGGCTACCGCAAGGCGCTCAGACTGATGAAGCAGGCCGAAAAGTTCCGCCGTCCGGTGCTCTGTCTTGTCGACACCAGCGGAGCTTATCCCGGTATCGGCGCCGAGGAGCGCGGTCAGGGACAGGCTATCGCGGAAAATCTCATGGAGATGATGACGCTCAAAACCCCGATCCTAACCATTCTTATCGGAGAGGGCGGCAGCGGCGGCGCGCTCGCGCTCGCGGTCGCCGACGAGGTTTGGATGCTCGAAAACTCCGTTTACTCGGTCATTTCTCCCGAGGGCTGCGCGTCTATCCTCTGGAAGGACAGCGCCAAGGCGCCCCAGGCAGCGGAGGCGCTCAGGATGACCGCTCAGGATCTATTCGGGCTCGGCGTGGTCGAGCGTATTATCCGCCAGCCCAAGGCTGAGGACAAGGCGATGTTTGAAAGCCTCAAGCTCCTTGTGAGCCGTACCTTTGAAAAGAACCTGAAGCTTTCGGACGAGGAGCTGACCGAAAACCGTTACGCGCGTTTTCGCCGTATCGGAAACGCTCAAGGGGGATCTTTGGACTGATCCGCCGGACGCCTTCGGCAAACAATAAAAAAGCATAAAATATCCCCGGCATACGGAAAAACCGTTTGCCGGGGTTTGCGTTTATTTGGCGTTTTTTAGATCGGCCTCAAAGACAGCGCGCTCGCTGCCGCCGTTTTCATAAGAGTAGTTTTCAAAAGACACATACATCTTTTCGATCTCGTTCCTCACCGCGATATGGATGACCTCCGAGGCTGACTCGCCGGGCTTGATTTTCTCAAAATAATTGCTGCTGTTATCGATGTAAAGCGTAACAAGATACGGATCGCTGCCGCTATCGTCATATTTGAACTCAAGAGCTTCGCCGGCTTCGCTGTAGTAATTGACGGTCAAGTCGTCGAAGGATACGTATTTGTCGGTGGTGTTTTTGTACTCCACGGTGATATCATAGCCGGTGGTGCCTTCGTCAAACTCCGGCTGGGTGGCGGATTTTCGGAGCTTGGTGACGCTGACCGAGCCTTTCTCGCTCAAATCGACGGTTTCGCCGACCTTGTGCGCGGGATCCTTTGACAGATCGAAGGGATCCTCGGTTTCCGGCTCGTAATAATCATACACGGGAGAATCTGCCGCGGAGCCGGCGCTGTTCTTTATCTTTTCGGCGAAGCTCTCGGTGGAGTGGAATATTAATCCGGAGAAGATCGCCAGAAATACGCCCGCGAGTATCACCGTGCCCACCACGCAGATCAGCACGATGAAGCCGGCGTTTGATTTTTTCGGCGGAACGCTTTGATACGGGGCGTTCGTTTGCTGAGCCGATCCTGTATCGTTACGGGGCGCCGCCTGCCCGGGAAACTGCCGCGGATCGGCAGGAGGCTGATTAAACGGCTGCTGCGCGTAAGGTTGGTTTACGGGCTGCCGCGGAGCGGCAGGAGGCTGATTGTACGGCTGCCGGGCGTACGGCTGATTTACGGGCTGCTGCGGAGCGGCGCCTGTCTGATCCCCTTGGAACGGAGCCGCGTAGGTCTGCGGAGGAGCCTGATCGTACCGGGGGCGCGGAGGATTCGGCGCGAGCTGATATCCGCATATGGGACATACCGGGTTGTTTTCGGCGTCAAAGCCGCAGTTTGTGCATTTCATGACATGACCTCCCAATTGTATTTATACTAATATACTATTCCATTTGATACAAAAAGTCAATATTATTTGTTGAATAAAGTCGGTTTTTGAGTTATAATGAAAAAAACGCCGTCGTCCGCGGCGCGATCAAGGGACACGGAGAGGTAAATTATGAAAAAATTTTTCTCGGTATTTTTTCGGGCGCTGTTTATCAGCGGCGCGCTTGTTCTGCTTACTACCTTTATTTTTACGATCTCGATCGGTATTTTGAACATAGGCAATATCGTCGGAACGGCGATCTGCGCGTGGGTGATCTTCATCTGCATAAAGCCGCTTCACCTCGCGGTAAAAAGGGCGTTTCAACGGTTCTTTCTGACGCGGCTGCTGTATAGGATAGTCTGCGTCGCGTTCGTCGCGCTGATATGCTACGGCACGGTCGCTACCGCCGCGATAGTCGGGGCGTCGATGATACCGCCCCGGGAGAACTCAACCGTTATCGTGCTCGGTGCTCAGGTAAGACCGACGGGAGAGCCGTCTACCATATTGCGCGGAAGGATAAACGCCGCGGAAAATTACCTCGCGGAGAACAAGGAGTCCTCTGCCGTGCTTTCGGGCGGCAAGGGTTCCGACGAGGTAAAAAGCGAGGCTCAGTGCATGTACGACACGATGACCGCCGACGGCGTCCGCCAAAACCGGCTCTATATCGAAGACAAGTCCACGACCACGCTCGAGAATTTTGAGTTTTCCGAAAAGATAATCGCCGATAAGGGGCTCAACGGAGATATCGCGGTCGCGACCGACCGCTTTCACCAGCTCAGGGCGAGGCTGATAACCGCTCAGCTCGGTATCAAGGGCAGCGTAGGCGCGGTCAATTCCGACGCGCCGTTCAAGTACGTGCCGACATATATGGTGCGCGAGTGGTTCGCCCTGCCGTATCAGATATTCAAAGCAACAGGTAACAAGTAAAAACGCCGCCGCGCAGGGCACACACCCTGCGCGGCGGCGAAGCGCTTTCGCTCTTACTGATCCGCCTCGGCGGTTATTACCTCCGTGATATTGTCGATATGGACGCCGCTGTGGTGGCGCGAGTTAACGCCCATAGCCTCGTACTCGATCACCTCGTCGGTGATCGGGGTGTTCTCGGCGCGGTCGTCGCGCGGAGGAAATTCCAACGGATAGTTTTTGTTCGATTTAAATTTTTTGCTCATACTGTTACCGCCTTTCTTTTGGTAACAGTATGAGCAGTTTTCTTGGGATTATTCGGCGGAAATATCACATTTTTTCCGGACAGTTGATGTTGAACATGGTCAGGACGTTTTTGATGACCGAGCGGGCGCAGTCGCACAGCGCGAGCCTCGCCTGCATAAGTCCCTCGTCCTCGCCCTTGACGCGGCAGGCGTTGTAGAACTTGTGGAAGAGCGTGGCGAGCTTGGTAACATAGCGCGTGATCTTGGTGGGATCGTAATCCTTAGCGGCGCTGATGATCTCGGTCGTATACAGCGCGAGGTGACCGATGAGCTCCTTTTCCTCGGGAGCGGAGAGCCTTAAAAGCTCGTCCCTTGTACATTCGCGCGGAGAAATGCCGTCCTTTGCCAGAGCCTTGAAAATACTGCAAATGCGCGCGTGGGCGTACTGAACGTAGTAAACGGGGTTCTGGTTGTCCTGACTGACCGCGAGGTCGAGGTCAAAGTCCATCTGGGTGTTGGCTTCACGGGTGTTGAACAGGAAGCGCGCGCTGTCCACGGGCACCTCTACAAGAAGATCGCGAAGCTGGATAGCCTTGCCGGTACGCTTGCTCATCTTTACCGGCTTGCCGTCCCTGACAAGGTTTACAAGCTGCATGAGCAGGACGTTCAGCCTGTCTCCGTCGTAGCCGATAGCGTCCATAGCGCCCTTCATCCTCATTACGTGGCCGTGGTGATCGGCTCCCCAAACGTCGATAAGCGTCTCAAAGCCGCGGTCAAATTTATTTTTGTGATACGCGATATCCGCCGCGAAGTAGGTCGGATTGCCGTTTTGACGGATAAGCACGTCGTCCTTAAGCTCGAGGTTGTCGATGTATTTTTGAGTTTTGCCCTCGGCGAGCAGCTTTTCGGTGAGCACGTCCTTGTTTTTGTACCACACCGCTCCGTCGCTTTCGTAGGTGAGCCCTTTTTCGGCGAGCAGGTCTACGACCTCCCTGACTTTTCCGCTTTTGTGGAGCTCGCTTTCAAAGAACCACTTGTCGTAGGTGATCCTGTAAGCCGCCATGTCCTCCTGCATTTTACTGATATTTTTGGGCAGGGCGTAGTCTACGAGCTCCTTTTTGCGCTCCTCCGGGCTCGCCTCGACAAGCTTGTCGCCGTTGATGTCGGCGTATTCCCGAGCCAGCTCGGTGATGTCGGCGCCCCGGTATCCGTCCTCGGGAAAGACGATCTCGTCGCCCTTGAAGATCTGCAAATAGCGCGCCTCGAGCGAGCAGCCGAATTTTTCTATCTGATTGCCGGCGTCGTTGACATAAAACTCGCGGTACGCGCTGTAGCCGGCTTTGTCAAGCACCGCCGCGAGGCAGTCGCCGAGCGCTCCGCCGCGCGCGTTGCCCATGTGCATGGGGCCGGTGGGGTTAGCCGATACAAATTCGACCATTACCTTTTCGCCCTTGCCGAAGTCCGACGAGCCGTAGCCCTCGGGATCGCCGAGTATCTCGCTGACGACCTCGGCGTAGTAATCCGCGCTCAGGAAAAAGTTGATGAAGCCGGGACCCGCGGTCTCGAACCTCTCGAACAGGGTGCCCTCGAGGTCGAGGTTATCGGTGATAGCCTTTGCGATCTTGAACGGCGGCATCCTGAACGCCTTTGCGCCTGCCATAGCCGCGTTTGTCGCGAAGTCGCCGTGAGACGCGTCGGCAGGGGTCTCGATAATAAAATCGGGGATATCCGCCTTAGGAAGCTCTCCGTTTTCGACAGCCTTGCAAAGCGCCGCCGTGACGGCGTTCCTAAGCTGTAATACTGCGCTTGAATATGTGTCCATAATATTACTCCTCAGTCTTTTTTTCTTCTACCTTTATAAAAAATCTGTTTTCACTCATCAAATTGGTGTCAAAATCGAGCGTGTAGCTCACCTCGAGCGTGCCGCCTTTGTCTGTGAGGTTGTTGTTGAGCGTCCTGGTGAACACGCCGATCGTAAAATCGCCGGCAATGGTTTGATATATACACTGGTGGCGCCTGCCCTTTTCGAGCATAAGCTGGGTACGCACCTGTCCCTTGCGGTTGATCGTGACCATGTTTTTCTCGACCTTGATAAGGTTGTCGTAATACTCGGCGGGATTATCCTCGGAATACTCCTTGTAGCCGATGTAAAAATGATCGCGCTTGCGCATGAATTTGCCCGAGGTAAGCACCTCTATCTTATCGGTCTCGCCGTCAAGGCTCTGCTCGCCGATAATAGAGATCATATATTTGTCCTGATTATCCATAAAATCCTCAATACTGTTCAATGTCTATCTGGGTAACGGTATGCTCCATGTCTCTGCCCAAAAAAAGTCCGGCGACGTTTTTGAAGCCCTCGGGTGTGTCGCTGACGTAAAACTCCGGGGTTTTCGGCGTGTCGTCGTCGCTGAGCAGGCCCTGCTCTCCGAGCACCTTCGCGGCGTACAGCGCGGTCTCGTAGCCCGAGTCGATAAGCTCTACGCCCTCGCCCATAAAGTCTGAGATCGCCTCGCGCAGCAGCGGAAAATGGGTGCATCCGAGTATCAGCGAGTCCACACCCCTGTCCTTGAGCTCGCTGAGGTATCTTTTGACGACGAGCCTTGTGATCTGATCGTCGCGGTGGATCACGCCGTTTTCGACGAGCGGCACAAAAAGCGGACACGCCTGCTCGAACACCTCTACATTGGGATCGAGCTTTTGCAGACGCTTTTTATAGCTGTGGCTGTTTACCGTCGCGGATGTGCCGATCACGCCGATCCTGCCGTTTTTTGTCTTGCGCACGGCGGTGTAGGCGGTGGGGTTGACTACTCCCGTGTAGGGGACGGGGAGCTGTTCCTCAAGCTGAGCGCCGGCTACCGAGCTGACCGTTCCGCATGCCGCGACAACGATCTTGACGTTGTTCTCAAGCAGGAAATGAGCGTCCTGGAACGCGTATTTTTTTATAGTATCGCGGCTTCGGGTACCGTAGGGCACCCTTCCCGTGTCGCCGAAATATATTATCTTCTCATTCGGGAGGATGTGCATGAACTCCTTTACGGCGCTAAGTCCGCCGAGTCCCGAATCAAAAACACCGATGGCGTTGTTCGATGACATAGAAAAACCTCTTTTACATTATTATACAAAATAAACTATACCACAATAATCCGTTCCTTGCAAGCATAAGTTGGATTTTATACTTGCATTATTATCCTTTTAATAGTATAATGATATGGCAAACACGAATTTTTATCCGAAAGGAAGATTATTTTGGAATATACAAAGGCGTTTCAATTAATATCCGGCAAGGTCGAGGAGGAGCTTGCCAAACAGGGCTATAAAAAGCAGAAGGTCTCCGACGAGTCCGGCAACGATCTCGTGTCGCTGTTCACAAGCGATAACGTAGCGTACTCGGTCGTATACATTTCCGACAAGCAGCAGATGGTTCTCCGTCAGGCGGCTATGACCGACGAAGGTCCCGACAACGACTGGAAAACGCTCGCCACATGGCTTTATGACGACGAGACCGCTTCTCAGAAGGACGCCGAGAGCATCGCCAACGACTTTATCGAGGGCGTTTCCGGCACGGTCGCGATCAAGCGCGCCAAGCAGGTGCAGAAGAAAAAGAAAAAATCGGACGACGGCACCGCCGATCCCAAGTTTTTGGCAAAGCGCTTCGTGTCGTATTTCCCCGAGCTTCGCGACGAGATCAAAAACGAGGAGGACTGCTACTATCCCTTCCGCGGCGCTACCTTCGCCAAGGAGCATATAGCTCCCAGGGTTGCTGAGTTCCTCAAACGCTCGAGCGCCAAGGAGACCGAAAAGTTCGCCAACGTGTTCAACGTTCAGTACGGCAACGGCGACCGCGACACCCGCTCCATCATCACTATCGTCATCCTCAACTCGCTTGACGACAGCGAGTATTTGAAGCTCGCCGAGTATTTCAACGAGGATCTCGCTCCCGCGGCAAAGGCTGCGAGAAAGTTCAAAGGCAAAGAGGTCAAGCCCGAAAAGCCCAAAAAGCCGAGGAAGTCGATCGGCAGCACCCTTTTGAATCAGAAATAAACTATCGGTTCACCGAGCCGCCGACGAATACGCCGGCGGCTTTGTTTAGATATCATAATTTTTTCCCAAAAATCTCTTGACTTACCGCGAAAGCTGTGTTAAAATGTTATCACCTCTAAAAGGGGCTTTATTTTTGTGCCCTGTTGAGGGAGGCTAAAAATATTCCGAAATAACCGGGAGGTGCCGTTATGAGAGTTAAAATCACATTGGCCTGCACAGAGTGCAAACAGCGTAACTACAACATCAAAAAGGCTGACGCTAAGAAGCCTGCCGCTAAAAAGGCAGACCCCAAAAAAGCCAAGAACAAAAAGCCCAACGCTTTTAAAAGGCTTATCAAGTACCTCGCTGCCTGTAAGGGTGAGCTCAAAAAGATCACATGGCCTACGCCGGCGCAGACAACAAAGAATTTCGGCATCGTTATTGCCGTAATCGTAATCATGGGCTTGTTTATTTTCGGCCTTGATTCCGGTCTGTACGCTATCCTCGGCCTGATCATGGGTACCGGAACTTCTGCTTAATCGGCGATTATTGCTTAATCTTACGAAAGGGAGAGAGTTTTAATGCCTGATTATGAAGCAAAATGGTATGTTATCCATACCTACTCGGGTTATGAAAACAAGGTCGCGACCGATCTGCTGACAACAGCGGAGAACCGCAACCTCAAGGATATGATCATCGACGTAAAGGTCCCCACCGAGGTCGTTACAGAGACCGTCGGCGAAAAGACCAAGGAGGTCGAGCACAAGATCTATCCGGGCTATGTTTTCGTAAAGATGGTCTATACCGACGAGACCTGGTATGTCGTGCGCAATATCCGCGGCTGCACCGGATTTGTCGGACCCGGATCAAAGCCCGTTCCGCTCACCGACGCCGAGGTTTACAGAATGGGCGTCGAGCAAAAGGTCGTCAAGGTTTCTTACGCCGTCGGAGATTCTGTCAGGATCATTGACGGTCCGCTTGAGGACTTTGTCGGTGTTGTAGAAGAGCTTGATACCGACAAAAACTATGTCCGCGTAGTTGTTTCTATGTTCGGACGAGAGACTCCCGTCGAGCTTGAAATAGGCCAGGCGGAAGCATTGGAAGACTGAATATGATAAATTAGCCGTTTAGGCTTTTTTATTGGGAACCCGGCGTTCCCTGTGGGAGGGACCCTACACAGTGGCGTCCCGCAATTTACCACGAATTTTGGAGGTGCAAACACAATGGCTCAAAAGGTTGTAGGCTTGATTAAGCTGCAGATTCCTGCCGGACAGGCTACTCCGGCTCCGCCTGTCGGACCGGCACTCGGTCAGCACGGCGTAAACATTGTTGCGTTCACAAAGGATTTTAATGAGCGTACAAAGAACGACAGAGGTCTTATCATCCCCGTTGTAATCACGGTATATGCCGACCGTTCGTTCACATTTATCACAAAGACTCCGCCTGCCGCGGTTCTTCTCAAGAAGGCTTGCGGTATCAACAGCGGTTCGGGCGTACCTAACAAGACTAAGGTCGCCAAGATCACAAAAGAGCAGCTCAAACAGATTGCCGAGCAGAAAATGCCCGACCTTAACGCAGGCTCGCTTGACGCAGCGATCAGCATGATCGCCGGTACGGCAAGAAGCATGGGTATTACGGTAGTTGACTAATTAATCCGGGTGGGAGGAATTATCCGCTTGACCACCTAACAATGGAGGAAAACTGATGAAACACGGTAAGAAATATGTTGACGCTGCTAAGCTCGTTGACAAAACCAAATTATATGAGACAAACGAGGCGCTCGACACTGTTATCAAGACAGCTACCGCCAAGTTTGACGAAACCGTTGAGCTTCACGTAAAGCTCGGCGTAGACAGCCGTCACGCTGACCAGCAGGTCAGAGGCGCGGTCGTACTTCCCAACGGTACAGGTAAAAACGTAAGAGTTCTCGCGATCTGCAAGGGACCCAACGAAGAGCTTGCCAAGGAAGCCGGCGCGGATTACGTAGGCGCTGAGGACATGACTCAGAAGATCCAGCAGGAAAACTGGATGGACTTCGACGTTCTTGTTACAACACCCGACTGCATGGGTCTTGTAGGACGTCTCGGTAGGCTCCTCGGTCCCCGCGGTCTTATGCCTAACCCCAAGGCCGGTACGGTAACTCCCGATATCGCCAGAGCCATCAAAGAGGCTAAGGCAGGTAAGATTGAGTACCGCCTTGACAAAACAAACATCATTCACTGCCCCATCGGCAAGGTAAGCTTTGGTACAGTATATCCGCTCAGTCGCCGTTACTTCGACAATGGGACCGAGCGTAAGAGTTAACCCGACCAAGTTCGGAGCATAATTCAATATGTTTTTACCCTGAGAGATCAGGTAAAAATTCGCAGTTCTAAAGACAGTAGGTGCGAAAGCGTAAGGATAATATCCGCCTGCCGAGGAAAGTGCAATTACAATTTTTGTATTTGACAACTGTCCGAGGCATGTCCCCGGACAGTTTTACTTTTATGAACTTGCGATATATACAATATTATCGGAGGTGAAATTTTTGCCAAGTCAAAGCGTTTTAGAGCAAAAAAAGGCTATTGTTGCCGAGCTTTCCGAAAGACTTAAAAACTCTATCACAGGTCTTGTTGTCAGCTACGAGGGTATCAATACCGAGGACGACACAAAGCTCAGAAAAGAGCTTCGTGAGAACGACGTAAAGTACACTGTAGTTAAGAACACACTTCTTTCACGCGCCTGCGATGAGGTCGGTCTTGAGGATATCAAGCCCCTGCTTGAAGGCACAACGGCACTTGCCACAAGTGACAGCGAGTACGCTGCCGCCGCAAGGATCCTCTGCAAGTACGCAAAGGATCACGACAACTTCAAGGTCAAGGCAGGTTATCTTGACGGAGCTGTAGTTGATATGGATACTATCATCTCTCTCTCAAAGCTGCCCACCAAAGAGGTTCTTCTCGCAAATGTTCTCGGTGCGTTCCAGGCTCCTATCTCAGCTTTTGCCCGCGTTATGCAGGCTGTAGTTGACGAGGGTGGCTTTGAGGAATGTCTCGCGAAGAAGGCTGCCGAGGAGGCTCCCGCTGAGGAGACCGCCGAGGCTCCCGCAGAGGAAGCTCCCGCCGCAGAGTGATCTGCGATCCTAATTAAAAAATAACTACATTTATATTGGAGGTAAATTACAATGGCATCAGAGAAAATTACTGCTATTATTGAAGAATTAAAAGGCCTCACAGTTCTTGAGCTTCGCTGTAGAGGATGAGTTTGGCGTATCGGCTGCCGCTGCCGTAGCTGTTGCGGGTCCCGTAGACGCAGGCGCTGCCGCTGCTGCTGAGCAGACAGAGTTCGACGTTATCCTTAAGAGCGCCGGCCAGAAGAAGATCAACGTTATCAAGGTCGTTCGTGAGATCACAGGTCTCGGCCTTAAAGAGGCTAAGGCTCTCGTTGACGAGGCTCCCAAGCCCATCAAGGAGCAGGCTTCCAAGGAAGACGCTGAGGCTATCAAGGAGAAGCTCGAGGCTGCAGGCGCAGAGGTTGAGGTTAAATAATTTTATCCCGATAATCAA
The DNA here is from genome assembly GCA_902767845.1 of uncultured Ruminococcus sp. Lineage (GTDB taxonomy): Bacteria > Bacillota > Clostridia > Oscillospirales > Acutalibacteraceae > Ruminococcoides. The sequence goes on from CACXIV010000012.1 coordinate 31,488, forward strand.
AAAGGGCTGTTCGTTTGAACAGTCCTTTTTTTGCTTTATTTGCGGTATTAATTGATAACAAAGCCTCCGTTTACGCCGAGTATCTGTCCGGTAATAAATTTCGCGCGGTCAGAGCAGAGGAACACCGCCGCGTCGGCGATGTCCTTCGGCGTTCCGAGGGCGTTCAGCGGAGTTTCTTCTTTAAGATCCGCGATGGTCTGCTCATCAAAGTCCTTCATCATGTCGGTCATAATAACGCCGGGCGCGACGCAATTCACGCGTATGCCCGAGAGACCCAGCTCCTTTGCCAGAGCCTTTGTCAGTCCGATCACTCCTGCCTTTGCCGCGCTGTAGTGCGACTCGCATGACGCGCCGACCTGTCCCCACATCGAGCTAATGTTGAGTATGACGCCGCGGTGCGCCGGCAGCATATATCTTTTCAGCGCCTCCTGAGTACAGTTGAAAACTCCGCTCAGATCCGCGCCGATCATCTTGTCCCAGTCGTCCTGAGTCAGCTCCGTAAACAGCTTTTGCTGAGCGATCCCGGCGTTGTTTACAAGGATGTCAACGCCTCCGAGTTCGGCGGCGACAGCGTCGAACATGCTGTTGACCGACTGCCTGTCGGCAACGTCCGCCTGAACGGCGACGGCTTTGACGCCGTAGGTCTGAGATAAGACTTCAGCGAGGTTTTCCGCCTTTTCGCGGTTTTTGTTGTAATGAACGGCAATGTTACCGCCTGTTTGGGCAAAGGCAACGCACAATGCCGTGCCTATGCCTCCGCTGCCGCCCGTGATCAATACGTTTTTCATAATGATGATTTCTATAATGATATTGTAGGGGCGTGCATTGCACGCCCGCGGGCGACCAATGGTCGCCCCTACATTATGACTAATTATTTCTTCTTTTTAAACCCGTCTTTAAGGCTCACACTGCGGTTGAACACAAGATGTCCCGGCTTGCTGTCCTTGTTGTCTACGCAGAAATAGCCGAGGCGCATGAACTGGAAGCTCTTGGGAGCCGTTGCGTTTTCGAGGCTTCTCTCAGCCTTGCAGTTTGTGAGCACCTCAAGCGAGTTGGGATTGAGGTGATCGAGGAAGCTGCCCTCGCCCGAATCGGGATCGGGCACGGTAAAGAGGTTGTCGTAAAGCCTTACCTCGGCGTCGGCGCAGTTGTTGGCGTCTACCCAGTGGATCGTGCCGCGAACCTTTCTGCCGTCGGGGGTATTGCCGCCGCGGGTCTCGGGATCGTACTCGGCGTAAACCTCAATCACCTTGCCGTTTTCATCCTTTTTGCAGCCGGTGCATTTAACGATGTAGGTCGATTTCAGCCTTACCTCGTTGCCGGGGTAGAGGCGCTGATACTTTTTGATCGGCTCCTCCATAAAGTCCTCGGCTTCTATCCAGCACTCGCGCGAGAAGGTGACTGTCCTTGTGCCGTCCTCGGGGCGGTTGGGGTTGTTCTCGACCTCAAATTCCTCGGTCTTGCCCTCGGGATAGTTGGTGATGACGAGCTTTACGGGGTGGATCACGCACATGGTGCGCTCCGCGCTCTCGTTAAGGTCGTCGCGCAGGCAGTGCTCCAAAAAGCTGTACTCGACGATAGAGTTTACCTTTGAAACGCCGATCTGGTCGATGAACGAGCGGATCGCCTTGGGGGTGTAGCCGCGTCTGCGGAGTCCGCAGAGGGTCGGCATTCTCGGGTCGTCCCAGCCGTTGACGTGGTTTTCCTCAACAAGCGCTCTCAGCTTGCGCTTGGACATTACGGTGTTGTTGATGCCGAGTCTGGCAAACTCGATCTGTCTGGGCTTGCAGGGAGCCGAGATGTTGTCTATCACCCAGTCGTAGAGCGGACGGTGCGATTCAAACTCGATCGTGCAAAGGCTGTGGGTTATGCCCTCGATCGCGTCCTCAATCGGGTGCGCGAAGTCGTACATCGGGTAGATGCACCACTTGTTGCCGGTGCGGTGATGGTGAAGCCTGTTTATGCGGTAAATAACGGGGTCGCGCATGTTGAAGTTGCCCGAGCCCAGGTCGATCCTGGCGCGGAGCGTCATGCTGCCGTCCTCAAATTCGCCGTTCCTCATGCGCTCGAACAGGTCAAGGTTCTCCTCGACCGGTCTGTCGCGGTAGGGGCTTTTGGCAGGTGTCTGAGTATCGCCGCGGTACTCGCGCATCTGATCGGCGTTCAGCTCGCAGACATACGCCAGTCCCTTTTTAATAAGCTCAACGGCGTAGCCGTACATCTCCTCAAAGTAATCCGAGGCGTAGTAAAAGCGGTCGTCCCAGTCAAAGCCGAGCCATTTTATGTCCTCCTTGATGGCGTCGACGTATTCGACATCCTCCTTTGTGGGGTTGGTGTCGTCCATTCTCAGGTTGCACAATCCGCCGTATTTTTCCGCGGTGCCGAAGTCGACGCAGATCGCCTTTGCATGGCCGATATGAAGATATCCGTTAGGCTCGGGCGGAAAACGGGTGTGTACCCTTTTTCCCTCGTATCTGCCGCCCTCGGCGATATCCTCGTCAATAAAATCGTGAATGAAGTTACCTGTCATAACCTCGTTTGTATCTGACATATATTATTCCTCCGATAATTTCGATAATCCGATTTCCAGTCTTCTCATGGTTTCTTCTCTGCCCAGGATGTCAAGGATCTCGATCGCTCCTCCGGGAGTTACGGTCTTGCCGGCGGCGGCGATCCTTACCGGCCACATCACGGTGCCGTTTTTGAGCTCCTTCTCCTTAGCCATGTTTATCAGGCAGTCGTGGACGGCATCGGCTGTCCACTCGGGCAGAGCCTTTAATCTCTCGTAGGCTTCCCTCAATACAACGGGAGCGTTCTCGAGATTCGTCTTGCTCTTTTTATTTACGAACAGCTCCTTGCCGTACTCGGGAAGCTCTTTGAAAAAGTCGAGCATTTCGGGTATCTGGGTGAGCTGAGTGACGCGCTTTTGCAGGATGTCCGCGAATTTTTCATAGGGCATATCGGCGTCGCCGAATACCTCTTTATAATACGGCGCGGCGACCGCTGTAAATTCTTCGGCGCTCATAGCCTTGATGTACTCGCCGTTGAACCAGCTCAGCTTGTCGTAGTCAAAAACGGCGGGGGACTTGCTGATGCCGGCGATATCGAACGCCTTTTCAAGCTCGGACAGCGTAAAGATCTCCTGATTGTCTTTGGGGCACCAGCCGAGCAGCGCGATGTAGTTGATTATAGCCTGCGGCAGATAGCCGTCGTCGATAAGGTCGTAAAAGCCCGTGGCTCCGTGGCGCTTAGAGAGCTTAGACACGTTTCCGTCCTCGTCCTTGCCCATGATCAGCGGCAGGTGGATGTAGGTCGGAATCTCCCATCCGAACGCCTCGTAAAGCAGGTTGTACTTCGGCGTTGAGCTAAGATATTCCGAGCCTCTGACGACATGGGTGATGCCCATGGTGTGGTCGTCAATGACGTTCGCGAAGTTGTAGGTGGGGTAGCCGTCGGTCTTTATCAAAATCTGATCCTGAAGCTCCGAGTTCTCGACGGTGATCTCGCCGAACACCGCGTCAACAAAGGTCGTGCTGCCCTCGACCGGCATTTTTTGGCGGATTACATAGGGCACGCCCTCGGCCAAAAGCCTGTCGATCTCCTCCTGGGGAAGGTCGCGGCAGTGGCGGTCGTAGCCTCCTCCGACGGTCTCGCTCTGTATTTTTTCGAGTCTCTCCTTTGAGCAGAAGCAGCGGTAAGCCTTGCCTTCCTTTATCAATTGCTCGGCGTAGGGGAGGTACATATCCTTGCGCTCGCTCTGGACATAGGGACCGTAGTCGCCGCCGATGTCGGGACCCTCGTCGTGCTTTAGTCCCGCAAGCTCGAGCGTGTTGTAGATAAAGTCTACCGCGCCCTCGACAAGGCGCTCGCGGTCGGTGTCCTCGATGCGCAAAATGAACCTTCCGCCCTGCGACTTAGCCACAAGGTACTCATAAAGCGCCGTGCGAAGGTTGCCGACGTGCATAAAGCCGGTGGGACTCGGCGCGTATCGTGTTCTGACGGTTTTCTCTGCCATAAAATCACCCTTTTTAAAATAAATACTATACCATATCAGTATAGCACGTTTGTCGGGATTTTTCAATGTTTTTGTTCGCCGGGGTCGGTCAAGACCAAGCCTTACGGAAACGCATGAATATACACTATAGCTTTTTTGTTGCGTTTTTGGACGGCGGTTTCAGCACAATGGAATATAAACGGGGTGTGATCTCACAAAAAAATATGAAGAAATGGTTGCTGATGTAAACGCCGATATGGAGGATCTAAGGAATAATTATCGGTAACGCGGCCTACAAAAAAACACGGACGGCATTTGCCGTCCGTGAAGTTTTTTGCGGGTTTATCCTTAGCTTGCGCTCAGGATGAGAGCGCTTTTTTCCGCCGCTACTTAAGCCTTGCCTACCGAGCCGAAGAGTTCCATCTTCTCCTTAACAGTCGCCTTGATCGCCTCAAAGCCGGGAGCGAGGAGCTTTCTGGGGTCGAAGCCCTTGCCCTGCAGATCCTTGCCTGCCTCGATGTACTCTCTTGTAGCCGCCGCGAAAGCGAGCTGGCACTCTGTGTTTACGTTGATCTTTGAAACGCCGAGGGTGATAGCCTTCTTGATCATATCAGCGGGGATACCTGTGCCGCCGTGGAGAACGAGGGGCATCTCGCCTGTGAGCTGCTGGATAGCGTCGAGTGTCTCAAAGCTGAGTCCTGCCCAGTTGTCGGGATATTTGCCGTGGATGTTGCCGATACCTGCCGCGAGCATAGTTACGCCGAGATCAGCTACCATCTTGCACTCCTGGGGATCCGCGCACTCGCCGGCGCCGATAACGCCGTCTTCCTCGCCGCCGATCGATCCTACCTCAGCCTCGATCGAAAGACCGAGCTCGTTACAGGTAGCCACGAGTTCCTTTGTCTTGGCGACGTTTTCCTCGATCGGATAATGCGAGCCGTCAAACATGATCGAGCTGAAGCCTGCCTCGATGCAAGCCTTAGCGCCTTCGTATGAGCCGTGATCAAGGTGAAGCGCGACGGGAACGGTGATTTTGAGCTCCTCAAGCATTCCGTTTACCATGCCGACTACGGTCTTGTAGCCGCACATATATTTGCCTGCGCCCTCGGAAACGCCGAGGATAACGGGAGAGTTGAGCTCCTGTGCCGTGAGAAGGATGGCTTTTGTCCACTCAAGGTTGTTGATGTTGAACTGACCTACCGCGTAGTGGCCTGCCTTTGCTTTTGTAAGCATTTCTTTTGCGTTTACTAATGGCATATTCATCTTCCTTTTTTACAGAATTTCGGAGAGGAAACGTCTTTCCGCACCGAGTTACAATAATTATATCACACAATTTGTGAAATATAAAGCACTTCTCAAAAAAAATCGGCGAAATTTTGACGTTTTGACATATTTTTTCGGAAAATTTCAGATTCCTGTCACATTGATCGGTTGCTTTTGTTATTTTTAAATTGTATAATATATTAGAAAATTTTTGATAAGGTGATCTCTATGGACAATAATTTTGATAACAGCTTTTCAAACGAGCCGCGGCGCCCGTTTACCGAGAAGCCCGAGCAGCCGCAGGCGCAGAATCCTGCCTTCGGCTTCAATCCCGAAAAGCCGCTGATGCAGCAGCCCGAGCCTCAGCCCGGTCAGAGCTTTACTCAGCCGCCGCAGTCTCCGGTTTATCCCGGCGCGTTCGGCAGTGAGCCTAAGCCGCCTTTTAATACTCAGGGCAGCAACGATTACTCTCACCCCTCGTATTACAGCAGCTATAACGCAAACCGCGATCAGGGGTATGAAAACGCGTTCAGGCAGTATAACGGTCAGCCGGTACAGCCTCCCGTACAGCCGCCCGTGCAGCCTCCCGTGCAGCCCCCTGTGCAGCCGCAGTTTCAGCACCCTGCGCAGCCTGCGTATGTGACTCCGCTGCAGGCTCAGGCTCCTCCGCGACCCGCTCAGCAGAGCGCGCCCGAGAATCCGTACGAATACCGGCGCCCGGAGCCCGCTCCCGAACAGCAGGGATATTACCTGCAGCCGGCAGAGAAAAAGCCAAAGGGCAACAAGGCGCTTATCGCGATAATCATTGTGCTCGCGGTATTGCTGGCGGCGAGCTTCACAGGTATTTTGATCTACGCTATTTCAAACGGAGGAAGCGGAAACAACACGGTTGACCCTCGCGGAAACGGCAACAGCAACAGCTTCGCGGTCCCGGACTTCACCATGCCTCAGGATCAGCCCGCTACCGAGGCTCCCGTATTCGACCAAAGCGATTACAGCGATAAGGTTCAGAAGGACTACAAGGGGCTTGAGCTCGAGCAAAAGCCTGCCGACGCCGCGACGAACAAATCCTACGGCGCGGAGTATTCCTTCCAAAAGACCTCTCCCGCGGTAGTCGGAATAAAGTGCTTTTCCGATAATGATAAAACACTAAAGTCGTCAGAGGGCAGCGGAATGATAATCTCCGAGGACGGCTACGCCATCACCAACGCCCACGTTATCCTCAACAGCAAAACAGCGTCGCTTATATCGGTATACACCGCGGACGGCAAGGAGTTCAACGCCGGCGTAGTAGGCTTTGACCCCAGGACCGATATCGCGCTTTTGAAGCTCGACGACGCAAAGGGTCTTCCCTTCGTTCGTTTCGGTGATTCCGACAAGCTCGAGCAGGGCGAGGACATTCTCATAGTCGGCAATCCCGGCGGCATGGAGTTCCAAAACTCAATGACAAAGGGCATCGTTTCGGCGCTGGAGCGGGACGCGTCCAAAAAGAGCCTCGCTAAGTATATCCAGACAGACGCCGCGATCAATCCCGGCAATTCCGGCGGTCCCGCGGTGAATATGTACGGTCAGGTGATCGGTATGGCGACCTCAAAGATCGTCAACGAAAGCTACGAGGGCATGGGCTTTTGTATCCCCTCGGCGACAATAAAGACCATCACCGACAGCCTTATGAAGAACGGCTATGTTGAAAACCGCGTTAAGATCGGCATAACCGGTACGGCGCTTACCTCGGCGGAAGCGGCTCAGATCGGCGTTCCCGGCGGTATCGAGGTGTATGAGGTAGATCCCGAGGGTCCCTGCGGCAAGTCCGGAATACAGGAGGGCGATATCCTTTACGAGGCTGACGGTCAGACGATCACCTCCTTCGCGGATATTTACAACGTACTTGAGAAGCACAAGGACGGCGACAAGATAAAAATCAAGTATTATCACTATGAGCAGGGCTCAAACGGTTTCAGCGGAGAGTACACCCAAAAGGAAGCCGAGATCGTTCTCGCTGCCGATAAGGGATAAGGAATTTGGTGAAAACATCAAAAATATTTTCCATATAAGGAATATAATTGATGATAATAGCGTAAAATTACGGCGGAGCGCAGGCGCGTTCCGCCGATTTTATGAATAATTTGTTACATATCGAATATTTCTCGAACGGAAAAATAATTGGTTTTTTATTTCTTTTGTAGAATTTCACGCAAAGCGTAACATCCATTGTTAATATTAAAAAAGAAAGTGACATTTCCTTAATAATTTGAGTACAAGTTTGCCAAAAATCGGTTACAATTTTAATATTGCGTTGACTTTACTACAATTTTGTAGTATCATTTTCTACAAGAGAATTGTGGCGTAACGTACATGTAACCGCAACTCGCGGTTGGCTTTAATAAAAATGTAACATATTTTGTGGTTTTGGCGGAATAATAACACGGTCAACCACAACAGGTAGTGTGTTACTTGACTTATATTTTGTTGTTGCAAAAATCCATCACCAGTGTTAGGAGTGTCAACAATTGGAAAAATTTGTTGTTACAGGCGGTAAACCGCTTTTTGGTGAGGTAAATATCAGCGGCGCCAAAAACGCTGCCGTTGCTATTATCCCCGCCGTTATTTTATGCGATGAACCCTGCCAGATCGAGAATATCCCGAATATCAGCGACGTAGCCCTTATCAGCAGGATCCTCCAGCAGATGGGCGCCAAGGTGAGAAGGATCAATAAAAGCACGCTTTATATCGACCCCACTCACATCCAGACAAGCGTCGCCACCACGGATCTTGTAAGGGGCATGAGAGCTTCTTACTACCTGCTCGGCGCTCTGCTCGGCAGATACGGCAAGGCTAAGGTCGCCCTCCCCGGAGGCTGCAACTTCGGCGTTCGCCCCATCGACCAGCACCTCAAGGGCTTTGAGGCTCTCGGCGCGGAGACAAGGCTTGTCGACGGCGCTATCATCGAGGCCAAGTGCGACGAAGAGGGTCTTGTCGGAACCCATATCTATCTCGACGTTGTTTCGGTAGGCGCGACAATGAACATCATGCTCGCTGCCAGCCGCGCAAAGGGACTCACGGTTATTGAAAACGCCGCAAGAGAGCCCCATATCGTTGACCTCGCCAACTTCCTCAACTCCATGGGAGCTGACGTCAGAGGCGCGGGTACAGACGTTATCAAGGTAAGAGGCGTGTCGTATATGCACGGTATCTCTTACTCTATCATTCCCGACCAGATCGAGGCGGGAACATATATGTGCGCCGCAGCCGCCACACGCGGCCGCGTGACCATCAAAAATATCACTCCCAAGCACCTTGAGTCGATCTCCGCCAAGTTCCGCGAGATGGGCGTAAAGATCACCGAGTATGACGAGGCGCTCACTATCGACGCCACCGTCAAGCCGCTCAAGCGCTGCAATATCAAGACAATGCCTCACCCGGGATTCCCCACCGACTGCCAGCCGCAGTTTACCGCTCTGCTCATGAGCGTTCCCGGCACGAGCATCGTTAACGAGAACGTCTGGGACAACCGCTATCAGTATATCAGCGAGCTCATCAGAATGGGCGCGCATATCTCGGTCGAGGGCAGACTCGCCATCATCGAGGGCGGCACGCCGCTCACAGCGGCTCCCGTCAAGGCGACCGACCTTCGCGCCGGCGCGGCCATGATCATCGCCGCTCTTGAGATCAACGGCACCACCGAGATCTCGAGCATCCAGTTCATCGAGCGCGGATATGAGGACGTTGTTGAAAAGTTCAAGGCTCTCGGCGCCGATATCAAGAAGGTATACTACACCGGCGACAACGAGGAAGAGCTCAGGGCGTAAATTTTAGAGTTATGAGTTGAAAGTCAAGACCTGACTTTCAACTCTTTTTTTGCGTATATATTGTAAAAAAAGCTTTTGTGTGCTATTATCATTAATATTACTGCGTTAGGGGTAGAAAAAATATGGCAAAGGTAGTTCCGCTTTTCAGCGGCAGCAAGGGCAATTGTTATTACATAGGCTCGGGCGGCGAGGGAATAATCGTCGACGCGGGCAGGTCGTGCAAACAGATCGAGCAGGCGCTCGCGCTCAACTCGGTGGATATCGGCACCGTGCGCGCGTTGTTTATCACCCATGAGCATATCGACCACTGCAGCGCGGTAAGGGTGCTTTCCAAAAAATACGGGCTCCCGGTCTACGCGAGCAAGGGCACCATGGACGCGCTTATTTACAGCGGCAAGGTCGAAAGCGGCACAAAGCTGTATATCATTGAGCGCGACGCGGTGGTCGGAGATATCCTCGTAAACCGGATCAACACCCCTCACGACGCCGCCGAAAGCTGCTGTTACCGCGTGACCTCGCCCGACGGAAAGTCCGCGCTGATCGCCACCGATATGGGCGTAATGACAGAGGGCGTCCGCAAGGCCGCCGCCAAGAGCGACTTTGTCGTGCTCGAGTCGAACCACGATATCGAAATGCTCAAAACCGGACCGTATCCCTATCCGCTAAAGCGCAGGATCCTGTCAGACAGAGGACATCTTTCAAACGAGGCATGCGCCTCCGAGCTCGCCGAGCTTGTTAAGGGAGGAACGCTGCGCCTAATGCTCGGTCATCTCAGCGAGCAGAACAATACCCCGGAGATCGCTCTGCGCACGGCTGTCGCCGAGCTTGAGCGCGCGGGCATGAAATTCAAAAGCGATTACACGCTCGACGTCGCGCCGGGCGATGCCGCGGTAAAGAGCGTGATTTTTTAATGTTAAAGGTCAACATAATCTGTATCGGAAAAATAAAGGAAAAATACTTTACGGACGCGGTCGGCGAGTATTCAAAGCGGCTTTCCGCGTTTTGCAGGTTCAGCATAATCGAGCTCGCGGAGGAGCGCGTCAGGAGCAACGATCCGAACGCCGCGCAGATCGCCGAGGTGCTTGACGCCGAGGGCAGGCGGATAATCAGGATGATCGGAGCCTCGGACTATGTCGCGGCGATGTGTATCGAGGGCAAAATGCTCTCCAGCGAGGAGCTGTCCTCAACGCTTGACAAAATTGCGCTCGGCGGAAAAAGCACGGTCGATTTCATCATCGGCGGCAGCTACGGGCTGAGCGACGAGGTGAAGAACCGCGCCGACCTGCGCCTGTCCATGAGCAGAATGACCTTTCCTCACCAGATGGCGAGGGTCGTTTTGAGCGAACAGATCTACCGCGCGTTTGAGATCTCAACTAACGGAAAATACCATAAATGAGTTTGCGGGTGGGCAGCTCCGCGCTGAGTTTGAATTGAGAGAGCCGCGTTAAGACTATGAAAAATACTTGCAAGTCGAGACGCCGACCTTAGAATATGAACCGACTTATGGAACGGACTGAAAAAAATGGCTTTAGACGGAATTTTTTTACGGCATATCAAAAATGAAATAGAAAAAGAAGCGCTCGGAGCGAGGGTCAACCAAATTTACCAGCCCAACCGCGACGAGCTTGTTGTTGTGCTCAGAACCTACGGCGGAAGCAAAAAGCTGCTGCTTTCGGCGCGCGCCAATTCGCCGAGGGTGAATTTCTGCGGCAACACCCCCGAGAACCCGGCTCAGCCGCCCATGTTCTGCATGCTTATGCGCAAGCGGCTCGGAGGCGGCAAGCTCGTCGGAGTCCGCCAGCTCCGCTGCGACAGGGTGCTGTTTCTCGATTTTGACTGCGTGAACGAGCTCGGCGACCTCGTCGGACTTACCATCGTCTGCGAGATCATGGGCATGTACAGCAACATCATCCTCTTGAACCGCGACACGGGAGTTATTGTCGACGCGCTAAAAAGAGTCGATCTCACGGTCAGCAGCCGCAGGTTCGTCCTGCCAAATATCAAGTACGAGCTGCCCGATCCCCAGGACAAGCTGGATATTCTCGAGTCAACTCCCGAGCAGATAGCCGGCAGGATCAAAAGCCTGCCTGCCGAAATGCCGCTGAACAAGGCGGTTTTATCTTCGGTTCAGGGCGTGTCGCCGATAATCTGCCGCGAGCTCGAGTACCGCGTGCTCGAGGGCGCGACTAACCGACTTGACGGCGTGCTGTATGACAGGCTCGTAAAGGAGCTCGGCGAGCTGAAAACAGTTACCGAAAATTGCCTCGGCAAGCCGTGGATAGTCTATCGCGAGGACAACAAGCCGATGGATATTTCTTTTATAGAAATAAAGCAGTACGGTTCCTTTTTGCGCGCCGAGCAAAAGGAGAGCTTCAACCTCGCCGCAGACAGCTTTTACGACGAACGCGACGCGCGCGACAGAATGAGGGTAAAGACCCTGAGCCTGAACAAGCTCCTCGTCAACCTTCGCGACCGAACCGCGCGCAAGCTGCAAAAGCAGCAGACCGAGCTTTCGCGCTGCGCCGACCGCGAGCAGCTTAGGATACGCGGCGATCTTTTGCAGGCGAACCTGTACCGGATCGAACGCGGAGCGGAGTATATCGACGTGGAAAATTACTACGATCCCGACGGCAAAACGCTGAGGATAAAGCTCAATCCTGCTGTTTCTCCCGCGGCAAACGCGCAGAAATACTACAAGGAATACCAAAAGGAAAAGAACGCCGAGAGATTTCTCGCCGAGCAGATCCAAAAGGGCGAAACGGAGCTCGAGTACCTCGAGTCAGTCATCGACGAGGTCGGCAGGGCGCAGACAGAGCGCGAGCTTTCTCAAATCAGAGAGGAGCTCGAGCAGCAGGGGTATCTGAGGAAGCAGAACGGCAAGCGCCAAAAGCAGGTATCGCTGCCGTTTTTGGAGTTCGAGTCCTCCGACGGCTTCAAAATACTGGTCGGCAGGAACAATCTGCAAAACGACAGGCTCACTCTAAAGACCGCCTCAAAGACCGATATGTGGCTCCACACAAAGGATATCCACGGCTCGCATGTGATAATCCGCGCCGACGGCAGGGAGATAAGCGATACCGCGATAACCGAGGCGGCTTCGCTGGCGGCGTACCACAGCAAGGCTCGAAACAGCAGCAAGGTTCCCGTGGACTTTACGCTCGTAAAACATGTTTCAAAGCCCAACGGAGCCAAGCCGGGAATGGTGATCTACGTGAACAACAGGACGGTTTACGTTGAGCCGAGGGACAAAGCGGGACAGTAGGATCCGGTAAAGTCCGCCTGACCTGCCGGCTAACGGCATTAAACTATGTTAAAACTCTTTACAATCAAATCCTTTTGTTGTATAATATAATTTAACCGTGAACAAGGGAAAACCGCGTTTATCGGAAAAACACAAGGAGGGACAAAACAACATGATCAGCGGTGCCGAAATTATGGTAAAATGTTTGGAGGCGGAGGGCGTAGACGTCGTCTTTGGCTATCCCGGCGCTACGATTTGCCCCTTTTATGATAAGATCTACGATTCGGACATCAGACATATCCTCGTCCGTCAGGAGCAGAACGCCGCTCACATGGCGAGCGGATACTCAAGGTGCAGCGGCAGGCCGGGCGTGTGCGTGGCAACGTCGGGACCGGGCGCCACGAACCTGATAACGGGTATCGCCACGGCGTACACCGACTCCATACCCCTTATCGCCATCACCGGACAGGTTCGCAGCGAGCTTTTGGGCAGAGACGTCTTTCAGGAGGCGGACATTACGGGCGCGTGCGAGCCGTTTGTAAAACACAGCTATATCGTCAAAAAGACAGCCGATCTGCCGAGGGTTTTCAAGGAGGCATTTTACATCGCCTCCACGGGCAGAAAGGGTCCCGTCCTCATCGACATCCCCATGGATATCCAGGAGAACGAGATCGAGTCCTTCGAGTACCCCGAAAGCGTGAATATCATCGGCTACAAGCCCAACACAAAGGGTCACACCATGCAGGTGAGGCGCGCTGTTGAGGCTATAAGGAACAGCAAGCGACCCGTTATCGTTTCGGGCGGCGGCGTGCTGCTCTCGGGCGTAAAGCCCAAGTTCAGAAAATTCGCGGAAAAGACCCAGATACCGGTCATCTCCACAATGATGGGCATAGGCGTTATGCCGAGCGAGCACGAGCTTTACCTCGGAATGCTCGGTACCCACGGTAAGACCGTAGCCAACCGCGCTCTCCATGACGCGGATCTGGTAATAGTCTGCGGCGCGAGGCTCGGAGACAGAGCCGTGGCGTCTCCTCATCAGATGAGCGAGAACACGCTCGTTATCCATATCGACATCGACCCTGCCGAGATCGGCAAGAACGTCAAGACCGAAATACCGATCGTGGGCGATATGAAGAATGTTATGAACATGCTGCTCGATACGATCGGCGATTACGTCGTACCGAATCAGTGGCAGGAGACGGTCAAGACCTGGAAAAAGGACTTTTTCAGGAATCCGCCGGTGTTCGACGGCTTTGTGGAGCCGAGGACGCTTGTGGCTCACCTCAGCTCAATGCTCCGCTCAAAGGCTATACTCGTAGCCGACGTCGGACAGAATCAGATATGGTGCGCCAATAATTTCAGGATCCGCGACGGAAGGTTCCTCACCACGGGCGGCATGGGCACCATGGGCTACTCCATCCCGGCGGCGGTCGGCGCCAAGTTCGCCAGACCCACCCGCGACGTTGTAGTGGTCTGCGGCGACGGCAGCTTCCAGATGAGCATGAACGAGCTCGCGACTATCAAAGGCAACGACCTCGCGATAAAAATAATCATAATGCGCAATCACAGGCTCGGCATGGTGCGCGAGCTTCAGGATAAAAACTACAATTGCAGACATTCCGCTACCGTGCTCCAGGGCGATCCCGACTTTTTGAAGATCGCGGAGGCGTACGGCATCGACCACGCCGAGGCAAATTCAAACGAAGAGGCAGAGTCGATCCTAAAGGGCGTAGTAAAGTCCGACAAGCCGTTTATCCTTGTCTGCAACGTTTATCCCGACACCCCGTCGATATGAGGTGATGCTATGCAGTACACATTATCAATCCTTGTAGAAAACCAGGCAGGCGTTCTCTCGAAAATATCGGGATTGTTTTCGCGCCGCGGCTTCAATATAGATTCGCTTGCGGTAGGCGTTACGAACGACCCCGGGGTTTCGAGAATAACAATAGTCGCCAACGGCGACGAATATGTGATCGAGCAGCTTGAAAAGCAGCTCAACAAGGTGATCCCCGTCATCAAGGTAAAAAGGCTCAACGACGGCGATTTTATCAGCCGCGAGCTGATACTTATCAAGGTCCACTGCGCCGCCTCAAAGCGCTCGGAGATCATCAAAACGGCGGAGATCATGCAGGCAAAGATCGTTGACGTGGCGCAAAGCTGCGTTACCGTAGAGTATTGCGAGACCGCGAGCCGGGTCGAAACGCTGATCGACCTGCTCAGACCCTACGGAATCAGGGAGATCGTCAGAACAGGCACAGTCGCCATAGACAAAGGTACGGCGGCGGTATCTGTTTGACATAGATTTGAGTAACCACTGATGATCAATCAGTTCTTACCTATCTTACATATTATATATGGAGGAATAAAAATGAAAGACTACAGAGAAAACATGAAGGCACCAATTTATTATCAGTCCGATTGTAACCTTGCTCTTCTCGAGGGCAAAACGATCGCGATCATCGGCTACGGCAGCCAGGGTCACGCTCACGCGCTCAACCTCAAGGAATCAGGCTGCAACGTTATAATCGGTCTGTACGAGGGAAGCAAGTCATGGGCAAGAGCCGAGGAGCAGGGCTTCGAGGTTTACACTGCCGCTGACGCAGCCAAGAAGGCTGACATCATTATGATCCTCATCAACGACGAGAAGCAGGCCGCTATGTACAAGAAGGACATCGAGCCCAACCTCGAGGCAGGCAACATGCTTATGTTCGCTCACGGCTTCTCTATCCACTTCGGTCAGATCATTCCTCCCGCGGACGTTGACGTTACAATGATCGCGCCCAAGGGACCCGGACACACAGTACGTTCGGAGTATCAGGTCGGCAAGGGCGTTCCCTGCCTTGTCGCTGTTTATCAGGACGCTACAGGTCAGGCTAAGGATCTCGCTCTCGCTTACGCGCTCGGTATCGGCGGCGCAAGAGCCGGCGTTCTCGAGACCACATTCAGAACAGAGACAGAGACCGACCTCTTCGGCGAGCAGGCTGTTCTTTGCGGCGGCGTATGCGCTCTTATGCAGGCAGGCTTTGAGACTCTCTGCGAGGCAGGCTACGATCCCAGAAACGCTTACTTTGAGTGCATCCACGAGATGAAGCTCATCGTTGACCTCATCTATCAGTCGGGCTTTGCCGGCATGAGATATTCTATCTCCAACACTGCCGAGTACGGCGACTATGTAACCGGCCCCAAGATCATCACCGACGACACAAAGAAGGCGATGAGGAAGGTTCTCGACGACATCCAGGACGGTTCCTTTGCCAAGGAGTTCCTCCTCGACATGTCACCCGCAGGCGGTCAGGCTCACTTCCGCGCTATGAGAAAGAAGGCTGCGGAGGCTCCCGCCGAGCAGATCGGCGCAGAGGTAAGAAAGCTCTACAGCTGGTCAGACGAGGATAAGCTCATCAATAACTAATTATAATAGAGTAGGGGCGGACCTGTGTGTCCGCCCGTATTTATAATAAACAGGTGAAGTATGGAAAATGATCTTTTGCAGCGCATTAACGAGCTCGCGAAAAAGAAAAAGACCGTCGGTCTGACCGATTCGGAGCTCGCGGAGCAGAAAAAGCTTTATAAGATTTACCTCGGAGAGATCCGTACCCAGTTCGACAGAACGCTCGACAACGTCAGCGTTGAGAACAAAGACGGTTCGGTGGTTCCGTTTAAAGAGGCGTATAAGAAAAAGAAGTGAGCATTTTTGGTGCTCACTTCTTTTTGTATGGGGCGCGTCGCGCGCTCCTATATATTATGTTTTATATTTCAAGAGCCTTGCCGCGATAAGCACGCAGATAACGCAGACTCCGGTGTCCGCGACTACCGACATCCAGATCGCCGCCAGTCCGAAGCAGGCGAGGATTATTACCGCCGCCTTGACCGCGAGCGCGAGGATGATGTTGCCCTTGATCGTGCGCATTGTCGCGCGCGCTATCCTGACCGCCTTGGGAAGCTGAGTAAGGTTGCCTGACGAGAGGACGATGTCGCTCGATTCGATCGCCGCCTCGCTGCCCAGTCCCATAGCCGCTCCGCAGTCGCTCGCCGCGAGCACGGGCGCGTCGTTGATGCCGTCGCCCACAAAGCAAACCGTGTGGCCGTCGCGCTTTATCGCGTTGATTTTTTCGAGCTTCTGGTCGGGCAAAAGCTCAGAGTAGTAGCTGTCGATACCGATTTTCTTTGAAACGCTGTGGGCGGCTGACTTTTTGTCGCCCGTCAGCATAACGGTCTTTTGCGCGCCCAGCTTTTTCAGCCCGGAGATAACGCCCTTCGCTTCGTCCCTCACCGCGTCGCTCAGCTCTATCGCTCCTACGAGCTCGCCGTCGTATACGAGGTAAACGGCAGGCCGATCCTTCAGCTCCGCCGGTACCGGGCAGCTCAACAGCCGCTCGTTGCCGCAGGCGAGCTTTTTGCCGTTGAATACAGCGCAGGTGCCGCGTCCGGCGATCTCCTTATAATCGCTCAAGCCCTTGATCTCGGCTTGGGCGCTTTCCTTTATAGCCTGAGCGATCGGGTGGACGGAGTATTTTTCGCACGCCGCCGCCAGCGACAGCACCTCGTCCTCGCCGTAGCCGCCGTATGTGTAAACGCGGCTGACAGTCAGATCGCCTTTGGTCAGGGTGCCGGTTTTGTCAAAGGCGAAAACGTCCGCCTTCGCCAGAGCCTCAAGGTAGTTTCCGCCCTTGATCAGCACGCCGTTTTTGGAAGCGGCGCCGATACCCGAATAGTAAGACAGCGGAACGGAAATGACGATTGCGCACGGACACGACGCAACAAGTACCACCAGAGCGTTGTATATCCACTGCGAAAAGCTGCCGAGCCCGAGCAGGGGAGGAAGCGCCGCTATCAGCAGCGATATCCCTATTACTGCGGGCGTGTAAACCGACGCGAACCGCGAGATGAACTTTTCCTGTTTTCCCTTGTTCGCGGCGGCGTCCTCGACGAGCCTCAGTATCCTTGCCGCGGTGCTTTCGGAAAATTCCTTTGTGGTTTCGATCCTGAGCAGACCGTCGCCGTTTATGCCGCCGCTCAGTACCTCGGAATATTCCGCGACGCTTTGCGGCAGGCTCTCGCCGGTCAGGGCGGAGTTGTCGATCGTCGAGCTGCCGTCGATGATTATACCGTCGAGCGGTATCCGCTCGTGCGGCTTTACCGTGATAACCGAGCCAGTCCGTACGCTTTCGGCAGGGACGGTTTTTTCGATTCCGTCAAGGTAGAGCGTGGCGGAATCGGGACGTATCTTGCTTAGCTGCTCGATGCTTCTGCGCGATTTATCGACCGCGTAGTCCTCGATCAGCTCGCCGACGGTGAACAGCAGCGTTACCATAGCGCCCTCGACATACTCGCCGAGGATGAATGCCGCGATCACTGCGACCATCATCAGCACGGTTTCCTCAATCCTGAATTTTATCAGGTTTTTAAGTCCCTTTACAAATACCTTCCAGCCGGCGAGCAGGGTCGCCGCGGCGCTCAGCCCGAGCACTATGTAATCCGTCGCGTGCGAGCGAAGGATAAGGTGGAGAATCAGCGCGGCGATACCGAGAGCTATACCGGAAAAAAGCATGATCCGCTCCACGGTATTGCCGGACTCCACGGCTTTTTTGTTGTCGCCGACCACGGTCACGCCTTCCTCAAGGCTGTCACAGATAGACTGTATCTCCGTAAGGGGATCGTCCTTTTCGCTTTCAAAGCGGAGGGTTTTGGTGGCAAAGTTGAAGCTGACCGATTCAAAGCCGTCGGTGTCGGCGATCTTTTGCTCGATTTTTTGCGCGCAGTGCGCGCAGTCAAGATTTTCAAGTGTGCAGGTGTACTTCATAAATATCACTCCAAAACGTGATCAAGTCCCATTTCTATTATTTTCTTAACATGGTCGTCGTCGAGGGAGTAGTATATCTGTTTTCCCTCGCGGCGTGCGCGCGCGAGCTTGTTGTCACGCAGTATCCTGAGCTGGTGCGAAATAGTGCTCTGATCCATCGCGAGCCCCTCGGCAATGCTCTGGACGTTCTTTTCGCCCTCGGACAGCGCGTACATTATCCTTAGTCTGGTCGAGTCGCCGAACACCTTGAACAGGTCGGCGAGGTCGTACAGGATCTCGCTGTCGGGAAGAGTAATCGTTTTATCCATAATATCACCCGATCGTTTGATAATTGAACATATGAAAATATATTCATATGTTAATTTGAGTATAGCATACGGGATCGCGGTTGTCAATAGGGATTTTGATATTAAAAATAAAGGGCGGTCAATGACCGCCCATACGAATTGGTTGCGTATATTATTTTAACGCCTCGATCGCCGCTTCGATCAGCGCGATCTGCTCGCGTTCCTTTTGAGCCTGAGCCCTTACCTTGTCGACAACTGCCGCCGGAGCCTTGGCAACAAAGCCCTGATTGCCGAGCTTGCCCTCGCTCTGGGCAAGGCGTTTTTTGAGCTGTTCAAGCTCCTTGCCGAGTCTTTCGAGCTCCGCTGCCTTGTCGACCAGCTCGTCGAGAGGGATGTAGATCTTGGCGTCGGCGGTCACTACCGTTACGGCGCCCTCGATATCAAACGAATCGGCGACCTCTACCTCGCTTGCGGAGGCGAGCTTTTGGATAAACGCGTGACCGTTTTTGAATGTATCGGTGAACTTTGTCGCGACAAAAACCTTTGCCTTTCGCGACGGCGGAACGTTCATCTCGCTGCGGCGGTTGCGGATCGCGCGGATGGCGTCCATAACGCGGCGCATCTCCGCCTCTTCCTCGGGGAAGTCGAGCTCGCTGTTATAGGTCGGGTATTCGCTGAGCATTACGGTCTCGCCCTCGTGGGGGATGGTCTGCCAGATCTGCTCGGTGATGTACGGCATAAAGGGATGGAGGAGTCTCAGTATGCGGTCGAGCACATATACGAGCACCTGACGCGCGTTTTGAGCGTCCTCGCCCTCGCTGAACAGCCTTGCCTTGACAAGCTCTATGTACCAGTCGCAGTAGCAGTCCCAGATAAATTCGTAAACCTTTTGTACGGCGATACCGAGCTCGAATTTTTCGAGGTTCTCGTTGACCTCTTTCGCGACGGTGTTAAGGGTGGAGAGTATCCACTTGTCCTCTGTTTTCAGCTCACCGGGAAGCTCGTTTTTAACGTCGTGATCGTCGATGTTCATGTGAACAAAGCGCGACGCGTTCCAAAGCTTGTTGGCGAAGTTCGAGCAAGCCTCGATCCTCTTTTCGGAGTAGCGGATATCGTTTCCGGGAGAATTGCCGGTAACGAGCAGGAACCTCAGCGCGTCGGCGCCGTATTTCTCGATGACCTCGAGCGGATCAACGCCGTTGCCGAGGGATTTTGACATCTTTCTGCCCTGCTCGTCGCGGACGATACCGTGGATGAATACGGTGTCGAACGGAACGCTGCCGGTGTATTCAAGGGCGGAGAAGATCATTCTCGCTACCCAGAAGAAGATGATGTCGTAACCCGTGACAAGTGTGTTTGTGGGATAAAAATATTTAAGATCCTCGGTCTTTTCAGGCCATCCGAGAGTTGAGAACGGCCACAGCGCCGAGCTGAACCATGTGTCGAGCGTATCCTCGTCCTGAACCATATGCGTGCAGCCGCACTTGGGGCAGGCGCTTACGGCGTCCTTGGAAACGACTACCTCGCCGCACTCCTCGCAGTAGTACGCAGGGATCCTGTGTCCCCACCAGAGCTGGCGCGAGATACACCAGTCCTTGATGTTCTCCATCCAGTTGAAATATACCTTTTCAAAGCGCTCGGGAACGAATTTGGTCTCCTTGTCCTTTACCGCCTTGATAGCAGGCTTGGCTAGCGGCTCCATCCTTACGAACCACTGCTTTGAGACCATCGGCTCGATGGTGGTGTGGCAGCGGTAGCAGGTGCCTACGTCGTGGGTGTGATCCTTGACCTCCTTGAGCTGACCGAGGGCTGTCAGATCGTCAACGATCGCCTTTCTCGCCTCGGCGGTGGTCATTCCGGCGTACTTGCCGCAGTCGAGGACCTCGGGCTCGTTTTCGGCGAGATTGCCCTTTGCCTTGAGCTCCTCGTAAGCCGCGACGTCATCGGCGCCTGTCATGTGACCGTCGTAGGTGAACACCCTTACGATCGGCAGGCTGCAGCGCTGACCTACCTCGTAGTCGTTCGGGTCGTGAGCCGGGGTGATCTTTACAACGCCGGTGCCCTTTTCCATATCAGCGTGCTCGTCGCAGACGATCGGGATCACCTTGTCGAGCAGAGGCAGGATAACGTGACAGCCGTGCAGGTGCTTGTAGCGCTCGTCGTCCTTGTTTATCGCGACGGCGGTATCGCCGAGCATTGTTTCGGGTCTTGTGGTGGCGATCTCCAAAAACTCGCCGGTCTCCTGTACCTTGTACAGGATATGCCAGAAGTGGCCGTGCTGCTCCTCGTACTCTACCTCGGCGTCGGAGATAGAGGTGTTGCAGTGGGGGCACCAGTTTACCATGCGGTTGCCGCGGTAGATCTTGCCCTCGTTATATAGCTTTACGAATACCTCTTTGACCGCGTTTGAGCAGCCCTCGTCCATTGTAAAGCGCTCGCGGCTCCAGTCGCAGCTTACGCCTAATTTACGGAGCTGTTTTGTGATCCTTCCGCCGTATTCGCGCTTCCATTCCCACGCGCGCTCAAGGAATTTCTCTCGGCCGAGATCGTCCTTAGAGATACCTTCCTTTCGCATGGCCTCGACTATCTTCGCCTCGGTGGCGATCGACGCGTGGTCGGTGCCGGGCAGCCACAGCGCGGAATATCCCGACATCCTCTTCCAGCGGATAAGGATGTCCTGCAGCGTCTCGTCAAGCGCGTGACCTATGTGAAGCTGACCCGTGATGTTCGGCGGAGGCATAACGATAGTATAGGGCTTTTTGTCCCTGTCTGCCTCGGCGTGAAAGTAGTTTCCTTCCATCCAGAAATCGTAGATCTTGTCCTCAAATTCAGAGGGCTTGTATGATTTCGCAAGCTCTTTAGCCATAAAATCACTCCTTAATTACATATACCTTAATATTATCGCACCGAAAGCGGAGTTTGTCAAGGTTTTACGCGGCGTCGGATAAACAATCGCTTGGCATGGGAGTCTCGCCGGCTTTGGATCGGCGCGGGAACGGCGGGCTCCTTTGAAAAAGGCGAAAAAAGGGCAGCCGCTGCGGCTGCCCCGAAAAGTATGAAATTAATAATCTACGATCTTATCCGGATTGGAGTTGATGTAATACGGACAGCTTTTGTTGACGGAGTTGTTGCTGTTTATGATCCCTGCCTCGCGGAGCGCGGCGAGAGTGTTTGAATAATCCGCCCAAATCGTGCCGTAATAGGTTCTTCCGTAGTCGGATTCGATCAGCGAGATAAGCTGCTCGGACGGAGAAAGTCCATCTTTTTCGGGCACTTCAAACTGTACCGCGATCGTAAACAGTTCGGAATCATCATCGTGCCTGCCGACCGCCTCAACGTCCTTTCGGTAAGCCTCGAGGATCTTTTTTCTGTCCGCATCTGCCTTTTGATCGCTGATATCGCTGCCGCTCTCGATATGTAAGGTCAACGAGTTGTAGCTGTAGTAGTAATAGTCGTCGTATCCATCGTCGCTGAGCCTGTTTCCGCTGTAGTCAAGGTCAAGCATCTTTATGGAGTTGATGTCGTCGTTCATGATCGCGCTGTAGTTTTTGAAGTAGGTGTCGGAAGACGTGATCTTGTCGGCGAGCTTTGTATCAAAGCTGTCGTTGTCGTAGTTGAACATGCTGTAGCTCATTGTCGAGTCGTAGAATCTGTAGGTCAGCCTGCCGTTATTGAGCCTGTAGGCTACGCAGTAGCCGTTTTCAAAATATTCGGACGGAATATTGCTGAGCAGCATGTTTGCCCATATCGAGGAGAATTTCTCGTTGGATTCAAGGTTAGCCGCCTTTACCGCCGAGCGGTGGAAG
Source organism: uncultured Ruminococcus sp. (assembly GCA_902767845.1). Lineage (GTDB taxonomy): Bacteria > Bacillota > Clostridia > Oscillospirales > Acutalibacteraceae > Ruminococcoides. Next base: position 53,688 of record CACXIV010000012.1, read on the forward strand.
TCGGTGATGGTTTTGATGCTGTCGCTGTCCTCAAAGTCGTCGGACGCCATGGAGGCGAGTCCGAACGAGCCCTTTGTCTTTGAGCAGTAGCAGTTGTTCATTTCTATTATACCTGCCGATTTTACCGAGCTTTCCGCCGGGACATAGTTGTTGTAGCCCAACACGTCAAAGTTGCAGAACGCCATGAGCAGAACCACGGTGACGACGAGTCCGCCGTAGGGTATAGCCGATTTCCAAAGCTTTGAAAAGCCCTTGTAAAGGATCAGGTGGGTGATGAACAGCGCGGGGGCGCTTCCGAGAACAAAGCCGAAAACAAAGCCTGCGTAGCCGTAGAGCATAACGTTGAGCGAGCCGAAAAGCGTTCCGACGAACATGCCGATAATGAACGCGATTAGCAGCTCCACGATATAGCAGGGCAGGTGGTAGGCGAAAGAGGTCTGAGCGCACTCGGCTCTTCTCTTTTTGACAAGGAATATACCGAGGAAGAGGCACAGAGCCGTGAAGATCAGCCAGTAGACGATATGGGTGCCGTCATACGCCGACAGGGGGTTGAGAGCCTTCATGATAAAGCTCGAATTGTACTGGTTCGCCGGCATGCCGACAAAAAACGCCTTGATAGTGCCCTTGATGAACAACGCGGTGACGGGGTATGCGAAGTTGATCGCTATGAAGGTGAGCACGCTGTTGAGCGTTGTGCCCGAGCACACAGCCAGCAGGCCGTAAAATGAGATGCAGGCGATCGCGCCGACGAGCAGCTTTACAAAGAACATGGCGATGTCGGGCATTACGGGCTGACCGAACGCCACGGAGATGATCTCGATAACGCTGAAAAAGAACATGGTGGGCACGACCGAGAGAATGTAAGCCGACACGGTCTTTGAGATAAAGAACGTGCGCCTGCTTATCGGCATCGAGCCGTAAAGATCGGCCTTGCGCTTGTTGTGCAGGTAGGAGTATATTCGGATGGTGTACACTATCGTGAATACCGCGTTCAGGAAGAATACCATATATGTAGTGATATACTGGAACACCGTCAGCGCGGTCAGTACGTTGTTGTAGTCAAAGCCGTCGTCGGATAATGCCGAGCTGTACCCGATAACGAGCGAGAGAGTCAGCACGATCGCGATAAATACCGACGAAAGCACCGAGAACACTATCAGCGTGCCGATACAGCTTTTGAGCTCCCACTTGAAAAGAGCGAAGCCGCTTTTGAATTTTTCTCTAAATGATACTGTTTGTGTCATAACCGGCTGCCCCCATTTCACTGATAAATATTTCCTCCAGCGTCAGCGGCATGGCCGAGATATACGCCGGGTTTAGCGCGTTGAGCTGAGGCATAAAGTCCGCCTCGGTCCCGTGTATGGTCACGTTGAAAACATTTCCGTTGCGCCATACGTTTACAACATTTATACCCGCGAACAGGTCGGGAACGTTGGGGATCTGATTGAACGCGATCTGAACCTTCCTGAATTCAAGCCTGAGCGAGTCGATATCGCGCTCCATAAGCACGTTGCCGCGGTGCATAAGGCACACTCTGTCGCAGAGATCCTCGAGCTCGCGCAGGTTGTGCGAGGCTATCATTACCGTGAGCTGATGCTCGTAAACATGCTCGATCAGTATTTTCTTTAGCAGGTGGCGGACGACGGGATCGAGTCCGTCGAAGATCTCGTCGAGGAACAGGAATTCCGGACAGGTCGAAAGCGCCAAAATCAGCGCCGCCTGCCTCTGCATGCCCTTCGACATGTTGATTATCTTTCCGTTGCGGTCGATCGGGAACATCGAGCAGTATTTTTCATATTGGCTCTCGCTCCAGTTCGGGTATATTTCGCGCAGGAGCGACGCGGTGTTTTCGATCGTGCTGCTGTTGTAAAAATACGGAAAATCCGGGATAAAATAGCAGTTCCCCTTAGCGGCCGGGTTGTCAAAAAGGCTTGCGCCGTTTAAAAGTATCTCTCCGCCGTCGGGCCGGAATACTCCGGCGAGCATCCGCAGCAGAGTTGATTTTCCGCTTCCGTTGCTTCCGACAAGCCCCGTCACCGTTCCGGACATGACCGTCAGGTCAAGGTTGTTTACGGCAACGACTTTGTCAAAGCGTTTTGTAAGGTTTTTGATCTCTATCAAAGTGTTAAACCTCCTTAAATGCGTCGTCGATAATTTGCAGAAGCGTCTCCCTGTCGGCGCCGAAGGTCGCGGCGTTTTTGGCGGCGTCCCTGAACTCGTTGAGCACCATGATCTTTTGCGCGGAGCGTTCGTCGAGCTTGTCGGTCAGATAGCTTCCCCTGCCGACGCTTGAAAAAATGTATCCGTTCTGTTCAAGCTCGCGGTAAGCCTTTGCGGCCGTGTTCGGGTTGATACCGAGCTGGGACGCTATGACCCTTACGGGCGGCAGCTTGTCGCCGGGCTTGATAACGCCTGCCGAGGCAAGCCTTATCACATTGTAATACAATTGTTCGTAGATTGGGATCCTCGCGGAAAAATCAATCTGAAACATATTTGTCCCTCCGTTTTTGCTTATTCCGAATAACCGTTTTCCATGCGCCGTCCCCTCGACTCGGCACGGATTGTTGTATTAATCAAAATAGTACGATTAAATAATAATACAATCAAAACAATTTGTCAATACTATTTTAAAAAACAAAAAAGCCGCCGTTTTTTGATCAAAACGGCAGCGAAAAGGCTATATTTTTTTAAGCGCTTTGTTGACCGGAACGGCGAGCGCGGAAGCGATAACGCACTTTGCGAGGTCGATCAGAATGAACACGGAGGTCAGCGTTACTATCGCGCTCAGCAGGTCGGTTTGAGTATATGCCATGTACCCGGCTATCCCCGGGATATATACGCAGGGGATACCCGCGAGCACAGAAGCGGCGATATGCCTGACAAACGGGTTTTTGAGCCTGAGCTTTCGGTTAAGCAGGCTTACAAAAAACGAGGCGAACACAAAGCCGATAATAAATCCGCCGGTGGGCGAGAGCACGGCTCCCAAGCCGCTTTTTCCGCCGGAAAAAACCGGGAGGCCGACTATCCCGAGCAGGGTGTACAGCGACTGAGCGATAAGCGCATAGGAGGGTTTGAGCACAAGCGCGGTCAGCACGACGACAAGCACCTGCAGAGTGAACGGCACGGGGATGGGCAGCGGTATCGCCAGCGGCGACAGCACGCACAGCAGAGCGGTGCACACTGCGATCTGAGCCATGGCGAGAGTTGTGAGCTTCAGTTTGCTTTTGCTTTTCATGAACGTCAACCTCTTTAGTTAAAGCTGTTGACATTATAGCACCCGACTGCCGATTTGTCAACTACAAATTTTTAACAGGTTGACAATATGGCCGCAATTTATTGTTGAAAAGTTTTCCCCTATGTGCTAAAATGTTACAGTAATCACTAAATCACTTCGGAGATGTTATATATGAAAAAGTGTGAATACTGCGGCAAAGAGATATCTTATCACGAGCAGTTTTGCAGCGACGACTGCCACATTCAGTCAAACAAATACTATGAGAGAAGCGAAAAAATGGCGAGGCCGTTTTACTTTATCTCAACTGTCTGCGTTATCGGTATTCCGGTCGGATTGTTTTTGTTTTCCTTTTTAAAGCTGCCCGGAGCGGTCATCACCGCGGTAAGCTGCGCTATACTCGGTCTGATGATAATTCTTTTTCCCATGCCCACCGAGGGAATGATCAAAAAAAGCAAAATCAAAAAAGCCGTTTTCAAAACGAGGATATTCGGAGTCTGCGTGATAGCGCTCGGATTTTTCGCGTTGGGACTGCTTTCGATATTCGGCTTATGATTTTTGCATAAAATCAAAAATTCCGTCAACAATAATTACACTACCGTAAAAGGAGGTAATGTAATGATTGACAGAATAGCATTGACGCTGCTTATCATCGGCGGCCTCAACTGGGGCAGCATAGGCATCTTCCAGTTCGATCTGGTGGGCTTCATAGGCGGCGGACAGACAGGTGTGGTCAGCAGGATAATCTACATTCTTGTAGCTCTTGCGGCGATCTGGTGCGTGACCCTGCTGTTCAGGGATTCGCGCGACACCTTTTTGGACGAACCGGAAGTCAGCGCGACCTGACCTTCGGCGGAAAATTGATGTAAAACCCGAAAACTCTGTCGTTCCGAGGCTTTGCCTAAGTATCCCGAGAGAAATGAGATACTTGGCTTTTCGCCCGGGATGACAGTTTTTTCCGAAGATAGAAACAGAATAAAAGCGACAAAAAGCCGCCTCGCTCTTTTTATAGCGAAGCGGCTTGAATCATTTATAAAGTTTGGCTTACTTGGACACGATATCCTTTGTGTCTCTCGCGATCACCATTTCCTCGTCGGTGGCGATCAGCTCAACGCGGATCTTAGAATCGTCGGCGGTGAGCTTGCCCTGTCTGCCGTGGATAGTGGCGTTGTTAACTTCCTTGTCGAGCTTTACGCCGAGACATTCGAGGTAGTTGCAGACGCCCTCGCGCAGGCAAGGCTGATTCTCGCCGAGACCGGCGGTGAATACGATAGCGTCGCAGCCGCCCAGAGCTACGTAAAAGCTTCCGATGTACTGAGCGATCTGATAGTAGAGCATGTCGTGAGCGAGCTTTGCTCTTTGGTTGCCCTCTTTTTCGGCGGCGGTAACGTCGCGGTCGTCGGACGAAACGCCCGAAACGCCCAAAAGACCCGACTTCTTGTTGAGCAGGTCGGACATCTGCGCTGCGGTGAAGCCCTCCTTCTCGGCGATAAAGGTAACTACCGAGGGATCGAGCGAGCCTGAGCGCGTGCCCATCATAAATCCGCCGAGCGGGGTAAGTCCCATTGTGGTGTCGATTACCTTGCCGCCGTCAACAGCGGTGATCGACGAGCCGTTGCCGATGTGGCAGGTGATGATCTTGAGCTCCTCGATGGGCTTGCCCATGATCTCAGCCATCCTGGCGCTGACATAGCGGTGAGAGGTTCCGTGGAAGCCGTACTTTCTTACGCCGAGCTTCTCGTAATACTCATAGGGAACGGCGTACATATACGCCTTTTCGGGCATTGTCTGGTGGAAGGCGGTGTCGAATACCGCGACCTGGGGAACGTCCTTGCCGAAAACCTCGGTGCAGGCGTTGATGCCCTGGATGTGAGCGGGATTGTGCAGGGGAGCGAGCGGTGAAAGCTCTTCTATCTTTTTGAGCACCGCGTCGTCGATGAGTACCGAGTGGTCAAAAAACGCGCCGCCCTGTACTATTCTGTGGCCGATCGCCGTGACCTCGCCGAGATCCTTGATAGCGCCGTATTCGGGGTCGAGCAGAGCGTTCTTTACAGCCTCAAAAGCCTGTGTGTGGTTCTTCATTTCCGCCTTGCGCTCGATCTTGCTGCCGTCATTGGTCTTAAAGCCGATAAACGCGCTGTCGGTTCCGATCCTCTCGCAGTTGCCCTTGGCCAGTACGCTCTCGTCGGTCATATCTATAAGCTGATACTTGAGCGAGGAGCTTCCGGCGTTGATTACTAATACCTTCATATTATTCTTCCCTTCATTTTATTGATTATATTTTATCTTTATTGTATAATAACTATAATATAATACATGATAAACGCGCGGTTTTCAAGAGTTTTTTGCATAAAAATGCGATTTGTTTCAATTTTTTGTTTCAAAAAGCTGTTTTACGGAGGTAATTATGGCAGTAGCGGTTATTTGCGAATTTAATCCCTTTCACAACGGGCACCGTTTTTTGCTGAGCGAGGCGAGGCGGCTAACGGGCGGCGGAGTGATCGCCGTCATGAGCGGAGACTTCACCCAGCGCGGAGAGCTCGCGGTGTGTTCAAAATTTGACCGCGCGCGCGCAGCCCTGAACAACGGAGCGGATCTTGTTGCGGAGCTGCCGGCGGCATACGCGGTATCGAGCGCGGAGCGCTTCGCCCGAGGCGGAGTCGGAACCGCAAGGCTGTTCGGCTGCGTCGATCATCTCGCCTTCGGCTGCGAGGACGACGATCTCGGCCTGCTTAAAAAAGCCGCTTTCGCCCGAGACGATTCGGAGGTAAACAGGCTGATCGCCGGGGAGATGAGCGGCGGCAGCTACTACCCGCGGGCGCTCGACTTCGCGGTCAGGCAGGTGTTCGGAGACGAAACCGCCGACATACTTTCAAAGCCTAACAATATCCTCGCCTGCGAGTACATAAGGGCGCTTTCCGGCAGCGGTATCGAGCCGCTTCCGGTCAAACGACGCGGAGCCGCGCATGATTCCGACCGCGCGGAAGGTGAGTTCGCGAGCGCGTCGTATATCAGAAGGCTGCTCAGGAGCGGAGAAAACGCCGGCGCCTTCCTGCCCGAAGCGCCGCGTGAGATAACATATCCCGAAAACCTTAACGCCGCGGTGATGTACAGGCTCAGGAGCATGACCCCGGAGGAGCTGAGGCTGTTGCCGGACGTTTCGGAGGGGCTTGAAAACAGGATCATATCCGCTGCGCGCTCGCGCGCGACCGTTGATGAAGTGATTGATGAAGTAAAGACAAAGCGCTACACCCGCGCGCGCATCGGCAGGATAATAACCTGCGCGCTGCTGGGGATAACCGAGGAGCTTCAAAACCTGAATATCGGTCATGTCCGCGTTCTGGGCTTTACCCCCGAGGGGGAGAAAATGCTCGGCTCGTGCTCGGGTGAGATCGTTACCTCGGTATCAAAATCGGCGAGTCTCGGGGAGGACGCCGCGGCGCTGCTGGCGGCGGATATACGCGCTACGGATACGGCGGCGCTCGGTTACGGAGAGATAAAACCCTGCGGAGCCGACTACCTCACAAAAATAATAAAGGTAAATAGTGCAAAATAACGAAAAAAATTAAAAAATTTTAAATTCTGCCAAAAATATCTACATAAATTTCAAATTTACACTTGTATATTTGGTAAAATGTATTATAATAATATTAATAGTATTTAATTTGAAATAATTGGTATAATATTTGAAATTAAATAGAGAGATTTACCTATAAACTTTCAGAAAAGAGGTATAGTATGGCATTTTCACTTAATGACACAAGGCCTCCCCTTGATCAGTTTTTGCAGGGAGAGTCCACCAGAGCCTATGAGTTTTTAGGCTCGCACTTTGTAACCTGGGACAACCGCGGCGGCGTTGTTTTCAGAGTATGGGCGCCTAACGCCAAATCGGTTTCCGTAGTCGGCGATTTTAACGACTGGAACCCCGACGCCAACTATATGTACCGTATTTCCGATTCCGGAGTATGGGAGCTGTTTATCGAGGGCGTCTGGGAGTTCGCCTGCTACAAGTATTGCGTAGAGACTCCTTGGAACGACCGCCTTATGAAAACCGATCCCTACGCCTTCCACTGCCAGACCCGTCCCGAGAACGCCTCGCGCGTTTATTACATCGACGGCTACGAGTGGAACGACGCGGCGTGGTATGACTATAAGAAGGAGCATCCCCACCACAAGCAGCCCATCAATGTTTACGAGATGAACGCCGGCTCATGGCGCAAGTTCGAGGACGGCAATCAGTTCAGCTACCGCAAGCTGGCTGACGAGCTCGTGCCCTATGTAAAGGAAATGGGCTACACCCATATCGAGTTCATGCCCCTTACCGAGTACCCCTTCGACGGAAGCTGGGGCTATCAGGTAACAGGCTACTTCGCCGCGACCTCGCGCTACGGCGAGCCCAAGGATCTTATGTATCTTATCGACCGCTGCCACCAGGAGGGCATCGGCGTTATCCTCGACTGGGTACCGGCTCACTTCCCCAAGGACGCTCACGGACTCGGACGCTTTGACGGCACCGGCTGCTATGAGTATGAGGACTGGAGGATCGGCGAGCACAAGGAGTGGGGAACATACATCTTCAACTACGGTCGCTATGAGGTAACGAGCTTCCTCGTATCCTCAGCCATGTTCTGGATCGAGAAGTACCACATCGACGGTATCCGCGTAGACGCTGTCGCCTCAATGCTTTATCTTGACTACAACCGCAAGGACGGCGAGTGGGTAGCAAACATCTACGGCGGACGCGAGAACCTTGTTGCAGTTGACTTTATCCAGAAGCTCAACAACGTTGTCCACATGTTCCATCCCGACGTAATGATGATTGCCGAGGAGAGCACCGCGTGGCCGAACGTTACCCGTTATCCCATCGAGGGACTCGGACTCGGCTTCGACTACAAGTGGAACATGGGCTGGATGAACGATATGCTCAGCTATATTTCACTCGATCCCCTGTGGAGAAATTATCACCACGACACGCTTACCTTCAGCATGGTATACGCGTTCTCAGAGAACTTCATGCTGCCCATCTCTCACGACGAGGTAGTTTACGGCAAGGGTTCTCTTATCAATAAAATGCCCGGCGGCTACGATCAGAAGTTTCAGGGCGTAAGGGGCTTTATCGCTTACATGATGGCTCACCCCGGCAAGAAGCTCATGTTCATGGGCTCGGAGATCGGTCAGTTCGACGAGTGGAACGCCAACGAGCAGCTCCAGTGGAACCTGCTCAGCTATGACAAGCACCGTCAGCTCAACGATTTCTTCAAGGCTGCCAACAAGTTCTACCGCGACACACCCGCCATGCACGAGAACGACTACGACTGGAACGGCTTCCAGTGGGTTGCGCTCGACGACTATCAGAACAGCGTTATCGCGTTCAGACGTATCGCCGAGGACGGCAGCGAGATCCTCTGCGTATGTAACTTCCAGCCCGTTACCCGCGAGCATTACCGCGTAGGCGTGCCCGTATACGGCGTATACGAGGAGGTATTCAACTCCGAGGCTGAGGAATTCGGCGGTACCGGTATCGGCAATCCCGGCGAGATCAAGGCTAAGAACGAGAAGGATCACGAGCTTGATTATCACGTAGAGCTCACGCTTCCTCCGCTCGGCGTTTGCTACTACAAGCTTGTAAAGGCTATGCCCATTCCCAAGAAGAGAGGCAGAAAGAAGAAGGAGGAGACAGCCGAGGTCAGCGAGGCTAAGGCTGAGGAAGCCAAGACCGAGGAGCCCAAGACCGAAGAGCCCAAGACCGAAGAGCCCAAGACCGAAGAGGTAAAGGCTGAAGAGGTTAAGGCCGAGGCTCCCGCGGAAGAAGCAAAGGCAGAGTAAAATCCAAGAAAAATAACAGATACGGCTCCCCCGACACTTGTTTCGGGGGAGCGTTCATTTTGCCGGGCAAAATGGCTGAGGGGGTGTCTCTGCCGCTTGCGCCCTGCTTTCCTTAACATTGTAGTGGCGTTCTTAGCACGTCGGCAACCTTAGCACGTCGGCGATCCGTTTGGGTCGCTATTTTTTGCGCCTAATTCACCGATTATCCTTGACATTGTCAATGGGTAATGTTATATTTAGAGTAGTACAATAATCCTATGGACGCAAAGGAAGATTTTATGAAGCTGAGCAATAAAACCGCGAATATTATTTTGGCGATAATAATCGTTTTGAGCCTCTGCGTGAGCACATATTTCGAGTTCACAAAGCAGGGCTATCACGAGGACGAGCTTTTGACCTACAACCTCGCGAACTCATCAAAGCAGCTCAACACCGACGGCTGGAACTCTCCCGAGGATTTCAACGAATACCTCGCGGTCAGCGACGCGCACCGCTTCGACTACGCGCAGGTCTATCAAAACCAGATCATTGACGCCTCGCATCCGCCGTTTTATTACGCCCTCGTGCACACGGTATGCTCGTTCTTCCCGAACGTCTTTAACAAGTGGCTTGCCTATTCCGTCAACGTGATAATGATGACGATCTCGCTGATACTGCTGTTCAAAATCGGAAAGCGCGTCACAAACAACAACCTCTACGCGCTTATTGCCACGGGAGGGTACGCGTTCAGCATAGCCTGCATTACGACGACGATCTACCTCAGGATGTACTCGACGCTCACCATGTTCGTGCTGGCGTTTTTATATATTACGCTGAGGATATTCGACATAGGCAGGGATGTTAAGTTCTACGAGTTTTTGCCGGTGCTGCCGATCGTGATCTTTGGCATACTCACTCAGTATTACTTCATCCTCTGCGCCGGGCTGATCGGGCTCGTGTTCCTGATTTTGCAGCTAAAAAGGCGCGCGGTAAAATCGGTTTTGCTCTACATAGTGACCGCGCTTATCGGCGCGGGGATCGCTCTGCTGATCTATCCGTATATCATTGAAAACGTGCTCGGAGGCAACCGCGGGCTCGGCTCGCTCGACCTCTCGATCGACACGGTAACGATCGTCACATATTTCGTTTACAAGCTCGGCACATATATCCAAATTTTGGCAAAAGACCTTTTCCTCGGTCAGGTATGGCTGCTCGCGGCGTGCACCGTTATCGCGGTCGGCTTCGGGATCTTCTTCCGCTTTGTAAAGAAAAGGAAGCTTCCGCCGAAATCGCTCTTTGTCGTTATCCCCGGGCTCGTTTACTTCTTCGCGATCTCAATGCTCTCGCCCTTCAACAGCGACCGCTACGTCATGGCTTCGCTTCCGCTGATCTCAATGATGTTCGTTTTCGCGTTCATCAGGATATTTGGGATCTTCGGTAACGAAAAGGTCAGGCTCGCGGTTCCCGCGGCAGTCTTGCTGGCGAGCGCGCTCGGCTTCGTTTTCGTCACCCCGTACTACCTTTACGGCAAAACGAATCTTTACGAGCCTAAGACTAAAAACTGCGTGTTCGTCGGAACCGCCATGCTCGAGTGGAACAAGTGCATCGACAAGTTTATGCTCTACGACGACACAATGATCGTCCAGACCACCGATATGTCGCCGACGCTCGCTTCCGAGCTCGAGGCTTTCGCCGAGAAACGCGGAGTCGTGACAAACGGCAAGATAACCGCCTTTGCCGACGCCTACATGAACACCGGCAATTTTGAAGGAACAGACGCGGACAGCCTTTCGAGGCTTTCGACTGATTCGGAGCTTAATTCGCTCGAGGAGGTCACGGTATATATCTCGCGCCTCGCGGACCGCGACAAGGTCATAGACTACATCTCAAAGAATACTCCGCTCAGGAATCACGAGCTGATCCAGGAGGACTGCAGCTTTGAGGATTTCTACAACTGGTACGACTATTTTGTTGAGACCGAGTCGTACTGCAACGTATACAGATTTTACAGATAAAACCGATGACGAAAGGGGGTCATTATGGATAGGTCCGACAGAAAAAACACCGTGGGAGTCGCATTTTCGGGAGGCGGCCTGCAGGGTATCGCCCATATCGGAGCGGTAAGGGCTCTGCATGAGCTCGGGATACGCCCTCAGTACGTTTCGGGAACGAGCTCGGGCTCGGCTATGGCGGCGCTTGTCGCCATGGGCTGCAACGCCGATGAAATGACGGCGTTCGCCGAGCGCTACTGGGAGGTATTGGCGGATTTCCGGCCGATACCGATCGTTACCCAGCTCGCCTCGCTTAAATTCAATAAAAAAACGGAAAAGGACGGACTGAAGGACGGCGCGGTCATCTCGAATGTTATCAAAGAGGCTATGGATTCAAAGGGCATAAAGGGCTTTGAGGATCTGCCGATCAACCTCTGCATCTGCACCAACGACACCCACACAATGGACGAGTGTATTTTCACGACGGAGAAGGAGGATATAAAGCGCGAGCATATCCATTATATCCACGGCGCTCCGCTTGAGCTGGCGGTAAGGGCGAGCATGACCTTCCCCGGGATATACACCACCTGCGACTACAAGCAGTATAATTTTATCGACGGAGGCTCAAAGGACAACCTTCCCGTTCAGGTGCTTCAGGATATGGGCGTGGGCAAGGTGCTGGCGCTCGCGTTCGATATCTCGGAGTACAACCGCGAAACCGGGCTCGACGGCATGATGAAGGTCGTCTGGCGCGCGCTTGACCTCTATTCTATCGACAAAACGCGCGAGTCGATGAAAAAAGCGGATTACTGCGTCCAGATAAAAAACAGCAAGACCGCGATTTTTTCAATGGAAAACTTCGACCTCACCATCAGGGAGGGCTACGACTGCGTTATGAAGAACAAGGACGAGCTTCTGCGGGTATTCGGCAGTTGATAATTGCCCGGATCAACTGCAAAAAACAGCCCGGACAAAAATCCGCGGCTGTTAAAAAACATCATACGCAAATAAAAACAGCGAAAGGAAATCCGGTTTCCTTTCGCTGAAATTTTTAGTATTTGACTTTTTCCGCGATATAGGCGTTGAGCTCGCTGATCTTAACTCGCTCCTGCTGCATGGTGTCGCGGTCGCGGACGGTCACGCAGCCGTCCTCAATTGAATCAAAGTCGTATGTGACGCAGAACGGAGTGCCGATCTCGTCCTGACGGCGGTAACGCTTGCCGATCGAGCCTGCCTCGTCAAAGTCTGTCATAAAGTCCTTTGAGAGCATTTCCTGGATCTCCGCCGCCTTGTCGCTGAGCTTTTTTGAAAGCGGAAGCACCGCGGCCTTGAACGGCGCGAGGGCGGGATGGAAGCGCATTACGACGCGCGAATCCTTCTCGTCGATCTGCTCCTCGTCGTAGGCTTCCACGACGATCGAGAGGAAAAGCCTTTCCACGCCGAGCGAGGGCTCGATAACGTAGGGGATGTACCTCTCGTTTGTTGTCGGATCAAAGTAATCGAGATCCTTGCCGCAGGTCTTGCTGTGCTGGGTAAGGTCGTAATCGGTTCTGTCGGCAACGCCCCAAAGCTCGCCCCAGCCGAAGGGGAACAGGTACTCAAAGTCGGTGGTAGCCTTTGAGTAGAAGCAGAGCTCCTCCTGATCGTGGTCGCGGAGTCTGAGGTTCTCCTCCTTGATCCCGAGCGAATACAGGAAGTCGCGGCAGAAGCTTCTCCAGTAGTCGAACCACTCAAGGTCGGTGCCGGGCTTGCAGAAGAACTCGAGCTCCATCTGCTCAAACTCGCGCACGCGGAAGATAAAGTTGCCGGGAGTGATCTCGTTTCTGAACGATTTACCGATCTGCGCAACGCCGAAGGGGATCTTCTTGCGGGTTGTCCTCTGGATATTCTGGAAGTTTACAAAAATTCCCTGCGCGGTCTCGGGGCGGAGGTAAAGCTCGTTTTTGCTGTCCTCGGTAACGCCCTGAAAGGTTTTGAACATAAGGTTGAACTGGCGGATATCGGTGAAATTGTGTTTGCCGCAGTTGGGGCAGGGGATCTGCTTTTCGTTGATGTATCCGGTCATCTGCTCGTTGCTCCAGCCCGCGACGTTAGTGCCGTCAAAGTCCTCGATAAGGTTGTCGGCGCGGTGGCGCGTCTTACATTCCTTACAGTCCATCAGCGGGTCGGAAAAACCGCCGAGGTGTCCCGAAGCCACCCAGGTCTGGGGGTTCATAAGGATAGCGGAATCAAGACCGACATTGTACTTGTTCTCCTGAACGAACTTTTTGAGCCACGCCTGCTTGATGTTGTTCTTGAGCGCCATGCCCAGCGGACCGTAGTCCCATGTGTTGGCAAGGCCGCCGTAAATCTCGGAGCCGGGGTAAACAAAGCCTCTGCCCTTGCACAGCGCGACGATCTTTTCCATTGTCTTTTTGGAGTTCTCCATAAAACTGCCTCATTTCTATATTAAATAGTATACAATAGAAATTTTACATTCAAAACGCGGAGTTGTCAAGTCAAAGATGATCTTTGTTAAAATTGCCGGTTCGCAGTTAAAAATTCACAACAAAATTTCTAAAAAAAGACTTGTAATACTTTTGTTTTTGATATATAATGTAATTACTCAAAATATGAGTTATTTTAGAAAAGGAGGACTATTCTATCATGAAAAAGTCAACAAAGTTCGTTAGTTTGTTGCTCGCGCTGATGCTCGCGGTTTCCACATTTGCCGGAATCGCCGTTTTCCCCGCAAGCGCTGCTGACGGACAAAACGTTAATTTCCGTTTCCCCAGTGATGGAACGTGGAAGCTGAGCGGTTTGAAGATCAATTCAAGAACCGGCAAGGCAAACGTATATTGCTATGCTTACGCGATCTACGGCAACACCCACAAGTATTCATTGGGATGGAAAACGAGAACAACTCAGTGCTTAGCGGTAGACGAAGGAAACGGCCTTACTGAAAGCAAGTTGTTCACATTCGACCTTTCCACAAGCAAGTACGGCGGAATCGAGGAAGGCGCAGATTACGGCATCATCTTCGCGACAGCTGCCGATGGTATGGAGCAGACCTGCGACCTTACAATGACAACCGACTGCATCGGTGATACGATGTATATTAAGCCGTACTACGATGAGAGATCAGGCCAGACAATCGCGACCCGTGAGAACGCGGCTGACTCAAACAAGGTCGACTACTATGCCGCTTGGGAGATAAACAGCGACACATGCGGTCCTAAGGCTACGATCTCCTCGCTCGGAAACCTGCTGCCCGGTATGTTCCCCAAGAACCAGCCTCCCCAGCAGCAGCTTTCAAACGCCTTAAAGCAGTATCTTACAATCCCCTTTAACAATCAGTTTTTCCAGTACGAGAACAACATGAAGCTTTGCGGCCAGCTCGGAGTAACTCCTCAGCAGGTTTATGATCAGTATATGCTCGACAACGCCGACAAGATCTCAGGCGATCCCGAGACTGATCCCGATGGCAAGATTCCCTGCGCCTTCTATCGTTACATGGAAGAGAATGATCAGGAGCAGATCGTTGAGAAGAAGCTCGCAGCTCCCGATTATGTAAAAGAGGTTCTCGGCCTTAACAACGAGGAGCCCACAACAGAGGAGCCCACAACCGAGGAGCCCACAACAGAGGAGCCCACAACCGAGGAGCCCACAACCGAGGAGCCCACAACCGAGGAGCCCACAACCGAGGAGCCCACAACTGAGGAGCCCACAACCGAGGAGCCCACAACCGAGGAGCCCACAACTGAGGAGCCCACAACAGAAGCTCCCACAACCGAGGAGCCCACAACAGAAGCTCCCACAACCGAGGAGCCCGTAACAGAGCCCACACCCGATGACGCTGTCTACACAGTAGCCGGTTCATCAGCAGCTATTTTCGGTTCTACATGGGATGCTACAAACGCAGCTAACGACATGACTAAGGGCGACGACGGTATCTGGACTATCACATATACCGACGTACAGCCCGAGGCAGCTATTCAGCTCAAGGTTCTCAAGAACCACAGCTGGGACGAAGCATGGGGCGACAAGGAGACAGGCGACAACTACACATTCAATGTAGACACAGCCTGCGACGTAACAGTTAGCTTCGATCCCGCGACAGAGACAGTAACAGTAACAGGAGAAGGCGTAAGCCAGGATACATCTCTTGATGTTTATTCCGTAATCGCAGTCGGCAACGGTGAGGATACATACCTCAACGGCGTTAACTGGGATCCCTCAGATACATCTAACGCTCTTACAGAAGTATCCGATGGTATCTGGGAAATGACAATGGAAGACATCTATGCCTTCGATAACTACAACATCAAGTTTGCCATCAACTCGATCGACGATGAAGGCAACCCGACATCCAATCCGTGGGCGCACAACTTCGGTTCAGAGGTTGAGCAGCTTTATCCCACAGGCGAAGCTCTTGACGCTGTTTACAACGGCAAGAACTGCATCTTCGAGGTAGAGGAAGACGGCTCAACAGTTAAGCTCCAGCTTGACCTCAGAGACTTTGACTTCAAGACCAAGAAGGGCGCTAAGATGACAATTACAGTAGAAGGTCCTTCCGAGGAGCCCACAACAGAGGAGCCCGTAACCGAGCCCGGTCCTGTTGGCGGCGACAGCCTTACTGTAAATGCTACATCTAACCTCTTTACACCCGATCAGGCTACATACTACTACACATCAGAAGAAGGCGTACCTGAGACTGTAACAGTAACCTACTACATGGACGTTGACAAGGCGCTCCAGCTCCAGGCTATCCAGTTCGGTATCAGCTACGATTCCGAGTTCCTCACATTCGATCCCGAAAAGAACGGCGTATATGATGAGGATCTTGAAGATTATGATTACAGCGATATGTTCCCCGTTGCAAACGGTGTTGGCGATGTCAATCCCAAGCTTGATGAGAATGTTATCAAGTTCGCTGTTGCTAAGTGGGATGGTCTCAAACTCAGAAAGAGCGGCGAGCTCATTCCGATCGCTACAGTAACATTCGATGTTGTTGACGGCGCTAAGGGCGTAACAGACGTTGACTGCAAGGTAGCTGCTTGCTCACTCACAAATCCGAAGACTGAGGAAGATTACGTAATTTACAACGTAAACGGCCTCCAGCAGGAAGCTTATGACTTCGTAACAGGCGGAGATCCTTCAACACTCTACGCTGTTATCGAGCCTGCCGGCAATACACCTGTTGTTGAGCCCACAACAGAGGAGCCCACAACCGAGGAGCCCACAACCGAGGAGCCCACAACAGAGGCACCCACAACTGAGGCTCCCACAACTGAGGCACCCACAACTGAGGCTCCCACAACAGAAGAGCCCACAACTAAGCCTGCTCCTACAGGCGACAGCCTCACAATAAACGCTACATCCAACCTGTTCACACCCGATCAGGCAACATACTACTACAACTCAGAAGAAGGCGTACCCGAGACAGTAACTGTAACCTACTATATGGACGTTGATAAGGCGCTCCAGCTTCAGGCTATCCAGTTCGGCGTAAACTACGATCCCGAGTATCTCTCATTCGATCCCGATAAGAACGGCGTATATGACGAGGATATCGAGGATTACGACTACAGCCAGGCATTCCCCGTAGCTAACGGCGTTGGCGACGTTAACTATCAGCCCGAGAACAATAGAATCCTGTTCGCGGTTGCTAAGTGGGATGGTCTCAAGCTCAGAAAGAGCGGAGAGCTCGTTCCGATCGCTACAGTAACATTCGATGTTAAGGAAGGCGCTAAGGGCGTAACAGACGTAGACGCTAAGGTAGCGGCTTGCGCACTTACTAACCCGAAGACTGAGGAAGACTACGTCATCTACAACGTATACGGATTACAGCAGGAAGCTTACGACTTTGTAACAGGCGGAGATCCTTCAACACTCAACGCTGTTATCGAGCCCGCGGGCAACCAGCCTTCAACTGACGAAACAGAAGCTCCCACAACAGAAGAGCCCACAACAGAAGCTCCCACAACAGAGCAGCCCTCAACAGATGGTGACGATATGCTCCATGTAACAGCTACATCTAACTTCTTCGCAGGAAGCCAGTATGATGTTATGATTACAGATAACGGTGGTTCAGTAACTGTTGAGTACTATCCCAACGATAATACTAAGCTCGATTCTACACAGTGGACAATGACATACGATCCCGAAATGCTCACTCTCAATCAGTCTGACGGCTTCATGCCTCAGATCGCTGACGCTTCTTACAACGTAGAGAACGGCATGGTTAGAGGAGCAGCTTCCTTTGCTACGAATCCTGTTTCTATCGACAAGACTCAGCCGTTCGCATCCTTCACATTCGTTGGTTACGAGCCCGGCGAGACAACTGTTGATCTCAAGGTTATCGTATTTGAGGAGCACGAGGACGAAGAGCCCACAACCGAGCAGCCCACAACTGAGCAGCCCACAACTGAGCAGCCCACAACTGAGCAGCCCACAACTGAGCAGCCCACAACCGAGCAGCCCACAACTGAGGCTCCCGGCACAGACCTCAATGTAACATCTACATCTAACATGTTCCCGACAGCAACTCAGGTTGTTAAGGTTGACGATACTGTTTATGTAGAGTACAAATTCGATCAGAATTATGATCTCGACAGCTTCCAGTGGACATTCACATACGATGAAACTAAGTTACAGCTTACAGGACTCGCTACACCCGGTGTTGAGGATCTTGTTTCACTTAATACCGAGTCAGGCAAGGTAAGAGGAGCTGCCTCTAACGCTACAGATCCCATGAAGTACGTAGCCGGCGATACATTCGTTAACTTCGTATTCACAGCTTTGGAGAGCGGAGATACAGAGGTTAACCTCAATGTTCAGGTATTTGAGGAGCACGAGGACGAAGAGCCCACAACAGAGGAGCCCACAACTGAGCAGCCCACAACTGAGGAGCCCACAACCGTGCAGCCTGAAACTGAGGAGCCCACAACTGAGGAGCCCGCAACTGAGCAGCCCACAACCGAGCAGCCCACAACCGAGCAGCCCACAACTGAGCAGCCCACAACCGAGCAGCCCACAACCGAGCAGCCCACAACTGAGCGCAGCCCACAACCGAGCAGCCCACAACTGAGCAGCCCACAACTGAGCAGCCCACAACTGAGCAGCCCACAACTGAGCAGCCCACAGATGTAACAACTCCCACAGGAGCTACAGAGTCAACTGATGTAACATCTGCAACAGACTCTACAGCTTCGACTGATGTAACATCTTCAACAGATTCTACATCTTCAACAGATCAGACCGGAACAACATCTGCCGGTGACGGCAAGTCCACACCTGACAGCGGTAGCGGTTCATCATATTCAAGCGGCGCAGTACAGACCGGTAGTGCATCTATGGCAATTATCATCCTCCTTGTACTTGTATCCGCAACAGCCGGCATTTACTTTGCTCGCAAGAGAAGAGAAGATAAATAATCCGTTCGAGTTGTTCTATTGACTTCATAAAAAAATAAGTTTTTTCACCCTCCGATTTTTCGGAGGGTGTTTTTTTGCGCCACTTTTTGCTCTGAATCAAAATTAAGTGAGGCGTTGACATCTATTTAAGCTCTGTAACAATGAAAAACCGCAGCCATAATAATAACAGCGTTCATTCGCTTTTATTTTACGCTGCGGTAAAAGCAGTGAATCGGGGAAAAAATCGGATTCCATATGATTTTTGTATGAAAAAACCATTTTTTACGTTGAAATATTTTCTTAAATGATATATAATATTATTAATAATGTAAAAGGACTGACGATATGAAACATTACATCGCAAAAATTGGTTCGATCTGTATTGCTGTTTTGGTGATCCTTGCTTCGGTCACTACTGCCTTTGCGGAGGATTCGCTTAAAATCAATGACGCCGAAAAGACAGTGGAGAAGGGAGATAAAATCAAATTCACTTTGAATCTTGCCGACACTACCGAGGACGTGATCGGTTTTGAACTCAGAGTATTTTATGATCCCGAAAAGCTCGAGCTTATCAAGGGCTCTGTCACCTCAGATACCTTTGATACTCTCTTTTATAATGACGAGTTATCCGGCAAGATCCCCCTCAACTGGACTGATTTTAACAATCCGGTGAACTGCGCTGAAAAAACGCCGTTTTTCTCATGCGAGTTCAATGTTCTTGACGGCGGCGACGCAAAGATGAGCTACTTTGTGACCGAGCTATACGGCGATGATATGACATACCTCAAGTCCTACACATGGACGTATGATATCACAAAAGGCGACGAATCCATTATTTCCGACGGCGTGCTTCCCATCACGGACGACGAGGATACCCTTAACAACCGCCAGGCGCAGTTTATAAACTATGTCGACGGCAAGGGAGAGGAAAATACTCCAAACAAGGGCAATCATGAGTCGGTCGTCGGCAAGCCTCACTCCACCGCCATTCAGGAGGATGTTGTTGAAGTCACCCGTTATGAGGATGTCGAGAACTCAGTTTCCGCAGAAACCAAAAACTCAGGTTCTCCGTGGATATTTATAGCAATAGCTGTTCCGGTTATCGGCGCGCTGATCGCCGTGGCTATTATTATTTCCCGCAAAAAGAGCAATAAGTCTTCTGCTAATGTCGATGATGATATTGATGAACCCAAGTTTGACGCCGTTGCCGAGCAGGAGGCAATGGAAGAGGCAGGAGAATCAGACGACGAATAATCTCCTGAATTGATCGGTATTTGTGCAATACGGTCAAAAAATTTATAAAAATTTGTCGTAACTTCCAAATTTTAATTTAAATATTGTATTGCATTTTTAAAATTATTGTTATATAATTATTATAACCGATATAATCGGAAATGAATTGGAGGAATAATAGAAATGAAAAAGAGAATTTTAGGCGTTGCTCTTGCAGGCGCTCTCGCTTTCTCGGCTATCGCCGGAAGCATGATTACCGCTTCTTCTGCTGAGCTTGCTCCGCCGGACCCCAATCGTCTTCCGGAGTATAAAGCTTCAGACGGAGTTCAGACTTATAATTTAAAATTTGCTATGCCCGGTTCATGGACTGGAGAAGAGAACTCTGACGCACGTAAGACATGGGAAAAATACGGCAGCGCTGCCGGTCTGTACTGGTGGGGCAGCAAGGATAATCCTAATGACGCTGAAGCTGCTGCCGGTCACGGTTGGCCCGGTTGGAAGATGAAGAAGGATGCTTCTATTCCCAACCTTTATTCAACTGATGTTCCCAAGGGCACAGCTTCAATGATCTTCAGCAACTTTATCGACGGCGGTATGGATACTAAATATCCCGAGTATAATGCTGCTATGCAGACAGAAGATCTTACCCAGCTCGAGTATATGGACGATGGTGACTCAAACTACTTCCCCAACGAGTTCTGGGATTTCGTATATTCATACCAAGAGGATTTTGAGGGTAACGCGAACTTCCAGATTCCCGGATTCGGCGATTATGCTAAAAACTTCTTCTATGATGCCGATGACGAATGTATTTATCATTATCTTGACGATATGGTATTTGTAACAGACTATCATATTGATCCTGACAAGGTTTCTCCTGTATCCGGTAAGGCAGGTTTCCCGGGCGGATTCTATTTCGACTACGGTAACGGCGAATTTGGTATCTGGCCCACAAAGGCTATGTGTATCGAGAAGGAAGGCCTCACCGTTGACGATCAGGGCAATGTTGTATACGAAGGCACAAAGAAGGATGATAACGGCAACGATGTCGCTTTCAAAGAGACTGTTGACGAAAAGACCGGCTTTGTTTTAAGAGAGCATACAGACGCTTATGATAATAAGACAAAGAGGAACTTTGTAGTATTCGGTAACATTACCGGTAAGTACTGGGGTAATACAGCTGCTCCCGAGATTCCCACAAACGCTCCCTCAAACAATCAGCAGAACACAACAAAGGTTCCCGATCCCAGCCAGGACGCTACATCAAATTCAGGTTCTACATCTGATTCTGCCGGCAACAATAACGGTGCTATCGCTACAGGTGATTTCTCAGCCGCAGCTCTTATCGGCGTAGTTGCTATCGCAGGCCTCGGCGTATTCTACTTTGTACGCAAAAGACGTTCAAGCAAATAATTAATTCAACATTAAAACACTTTCGGCAGTGATGTCGGAAGTGTTTTTTTTTAAGCGTTTTCCGCGTGTCGCGCTTTCGGCGCGAAGCTAAGCCATATTGCGCCTAACTTGAACCGCTGTATTGATTTTTACCGATAAATGTAGTATAATAATAAAAATATGTGTAAAACACGGGGGTGAGAATAATGAACAAAGCTGCTTTTTCAAGGGCTTTTGCAGTTATACTCACCGCTTTTTTGTTTATTGCCGCGGGCATGACCGTTCACGCCGACGAGCTCGAGTCGACTCCCTCGGCGGAACCGCTCGGTTCCGAGCCTACCGAAGCTACCGATTCGTCCGAGTCCACTGTATCCGTCCTGTCTACGACGGAGCCCATCATTCCCGCGGAGTTTCCGGCGCTGACGGTCAACGCCATCTCAAACTTTTTTCCAAAATCGAGCGCGGAATACAACGTAAAAACTCAGGAGATCACCGTGACCTACTGGCTTCGCTCGACTAAGGATATTTTGAGCGTTCAGTGGTATCTCGCGTACGATCCCGAGGTTCTCACCTTTAACGAAGAAAAAAACCCGCCGCCGAACATTTGCTCGTCGATAGCGTATGATTCTGTTCTCTCTCTTCCGGAAAAGGGAAGGATAGGCTACTGCGCCACGAGCCTGAGTCTGTTTGATTTTTCGAGTCAGGACATGCCATTTGTTCAGCTCGTGTTTGATGTAAATGCGCTTAATCCCGACGAGCCGATCATAACAAAGGTAGATCTTACCGTTGAGGATCTTATCGTATCAGATATAGACAGCGCGACCGGTCTTTCCGACTCAGAGAGCGAGATCCCGATCGTTGATAATTCAATCATTATCGGCGAAATCGATCCTCTTACGGAGCGCCTTACAAAAATGACCACCCTTACAGCCTCGAATTTTGTTCAGGCGACGGAGGCCCCTTCTCAGTCCGGAACTATCCTTGTCACCGACGAAAGCGGTTCGATAGTGGCTTCGGAGACTGTGGAGGCTCAATCAACCGCCGCAACTCACCCCTCAACTGCTCCGACCCAAAGCACCTACCCGTCGCGGCAGATCGGCAAAGCCGACGACGAACAAAAAAAAGAACCGCCCAATCAGGGCAGTGTGCCCACGGGCGGAGTCCTTTACGCGTTCATAACCCTCGCGATCATCTGCGTATCGACGAGTATCCTCTTTGTGATGCGCAAAAAAGAGATAATGTATTAGAGCGTTATCTTGATCGCGGCATGATACCGAAATCCGATAATATCCTACAGGGGCGGTCGCCGACTGCTCCTGTTGTTTTTTTACCGATTAAAAAGCTTAAAAAAATAAAGGGAACAGCCAAAGCCGTTCCCTTAGATGTAAAATCTTAGTTAGCTCTTGTTACCTTACCTGAACGCAAGCAGCGGGTGCAAGCATATACACGCTTGGGCGAACCGTCAACGATAGCTTTGACACGCTGTACGTTGGGCTTCCAGGTTCTGTTTGAACGTCTGTGTGAGTGAGAAACCTTGATGCCGAACTTTACATCCTTACCGCAGAATTCACATTTTGCCATGCGTCTGCACCTCCTTAGTCAAATCAAATTCTATTCCTAACTTTGTTATAATACCAGAAAAATCCGAAAAAAGCAAGTGTTTTTTCAAAATTTCTCAACTTGTTTTTTACGCTTGTAATTTAAGCCAAAGTATAGTATAATTTAATATGTATAATTTTATCATTTCAGGAGGCGCAAATGCTCTCTCAACTTTTAAGCGGCAATTTTACGATGCAGGACATAATCGCCGAGATCCTGGCGGTTTTGGTGATAATACTTCTTATCCTTCCGTTCCACGAATGGGCGCACGCCTTTACGGCTTCGCTTTTGGGCGATAAGGGTATAAAGCAAAGGGGCAGGCTGTCGTTCAACCCCGTCAGCCACATCGACCCGATCGGCGCTCTGTGCATGCTCTTCTTCGGCTTCGGATGGGCAAGACCCGTTCCCGTTGATCCGCGCAAGTTCAAAAACCCCAAGGTCGGCATGGCGATAACCGCGCTCATGGGACCCGTCGCCAACCTTGTCGCGGGCTTTGCGGGACTCATTATCTTTAATATTCTTTACAAGGCTGCGTTTATGTTTATGTACACAAACCCCGTCGGAATGTTTATCTCGGTTTTCCTGAGGTTCTACATCACCGTAAACGTCAACCTCGCGGTGTTCAACCTTCTGCCAATACCGCCGCTCGACGGCTCAAAGATACTCTTCACCTTTTTGCCTGACAAGGCGGTCGAGTTCTGCTACAGATACCAGATGTTCTTCTTCATCGCGCTGTTTTTGATGATCTCATTCGGACCGCTGAGCGGACTGCTGAGCTATTTGTCGAACGGACTGCTCAGAGGCATGACGTGGCTGGCGTCGCTGCCGTTCGCGCTTTTCGGCTGAGGGGTTCGGTATGGATACCGCGCTGCAATACAAGCTGCCCGTTTTTGAGGGACCGCTCGATCTGCTGTTAACGCTTATTTCAAAAAACAAAATAGATATTTACGATATCCAAATCTCCGATCTGCTCGACCAGTACATGGAGCAGATAAATCAAATGCAGGAGAATCAAATGGATATCGCCTCGGAATTTCTCACAATGGCGTCGCGCCTTGTGTATATCAAGTCGGTCATGCTGCTGCCGAAGTACGAGGAAGAGGCGGAGGAGCTTAAAAAGGAGCTCTCCGGGCAGCTTCTCGAATACGCCGTATGCCGCGAAATGGCGGCGAAGCTCGGCGCGGTTTACGACTTTGACACGTTTTTCAGGGCGCCGTCTCCGGTGGAGTTCGACCTGACCTACAACCGCACCCATCCGAGCGGCGACATAGCCGCGGCGTACATCAGCGCGGTCGGCAGGGGAAAGCGAAAGCTGCCGCCGTCCGAGCAGGCGTTTTCCGGGATAGTGGCTCACAAGATCGTCTCCGTAAACGGAAAGATAATCCACCTGATGCGCAGGCTCCGCCACGGCAAAAAGCTGGAGTACCACGAGATATTTGAGGTGTGCGAGGGCAAAAGCGACCTTGTCGCCACCTTTCTCGCTACTCTTGAGCTCGTCAAGGGCAAGCGTATCCGCATAGACGGAACAGGCGAAAACGCCGTAGTAAGAATGATTGAGGATTAATATGGAAGAAATAAATATTTTCGCCGCGATCGAAGCGATATTGTTTTCGAGCGGCGACTCGGTAGAAAAATCAAGGATCGCCCAGGCGCTCGGTATTACCGACGATCAGGTCGACGAGGCCGCGGACAGGCTCGTTGATGATTACAAAGCGCAAAACAGGGGCATAACAATAATAAGGCTCGGAACGGCGTATCAGATGACCGCGGCCAAGGCTTACGCACCGCAGATACGCACGGTCATGGATCTTCGCAGGAACACTCCGCTTTCTCAGGCGGCGCTCGAGGTGCTCGCGGTCGTGGCGTACAACCAGCCCGTGACCAAGGCGTTTGTCGAGCAGGTCAGGGGAGTCGACTGCAGCGGAGTTATCGGCAGTCTGACCGCGAAGGGGCTTATTGAGGAAAAGGGCAGGCTCGAGCTTCCCGGCAGGCCGCTGCTCTACGGCACTACGGAGCATTTTCTGCGCTGCTTCAATATTTCAGACATAGACGAGCTTCCGCCGCTTCCGGAGGACGGCGAAAAATCCGGCGACGCACAGGAAGCCCAAGATGCCGGTTCTAAGGACGAGGACGTCCAAATGTCCGTATTTGACGAGTAAAGCTTACTGATTCAGGAGGGGATAAGCCGTGGTTGGCTGGTACATTTTGATCGGAATAATCCTTTTTATCGCGCTTATTCTGATTATCCCCGTCGGGATTGACGCGAGCTTTGAAAAGGATTTATCGGCAAAGCTGAAAATCGCCTTCGTGCCGATAACCCTATATCCGCCAAGGCCGAAAAAGCCTAAAAAAGAAAAGAAGAAAAAAGAAAAGCCAAAGCAGGAAGAAGAAAAGCCAAAGGAGAAAAAGACCAATATAATCAAGGAAAAGGGTATCGACTGGCTTATCGAGGTGATCCGTCAGGCGGCTACGATCGCGGGCGGAATGCTCAGGGACTTTTTCAGGCATCTTGTTATAAAAAAGCTGAACATCAGCATAACCTACGCGGGCGAGAACGCCGAGGACACCGCCGTAAAATACGGCTACTTCTGCCTGTCGGTATATCCCGCGGTGAGTATTTTGGCAAGCGTTGCCAAATGCAAAAAATACGGGGTAGATATAGCCCCGAACTTTGAGGAGGGCGCCGAATCCGTATACTCGGTCGAGGCGTCGCTTCGGATAAGGGTATTTTGGGTCGTTGCGCTTGTGCTCAGGCACGGCGTCAAGGCGCTGAAGCTCCTTTTGAGCCTCAGGAGCGGAAAAAACTCAGATTTGAAAAAATATATGTCCGAGACGGACTATTGTAAAGGAGATATAAACATGGAGCATCCTATCGGCAACTTAATGAACATCACAATGGAAAAGATCAAGGAGATGGTCGACGTCAACACTATCATCGGCGAGCCCATCACCTCCGCTGACGGAACGCTGATCATCCCCGTGTCAAAGGTGAGCTACGGCTTTGCCTCGGGCGGTTCCGACCTCCCCACAAAGAAGGAGAACAAGGACTGCTTCGGCGGCGGTTCCGGCGCCGGCGTTACGATCCAGCCCGTGGGCTTCCTCACCGTTTATCAGGGCGACGTCAAGCTCATCACGGTAGACGGAGGCGGAAACGGCTTTGACCAGATCATCGGCATGGTTCCCGATGTCGTTGACAAGGTCAAGGATGTCATAAAGTCACGCAAGGCAAAAAAGGCTCAGAAGGAAGAAGACGATTTCTCTGAGATCACCGTAGACGATCTCGACATCTGATAACGAATACAAAACGCGCTCCCGGAATATAGTATAGGGGGTGTGTTTATGAAAAAAACAATAACCGCGCTTGTCTGCGTCCTGATCGCGTTATGCCCGGCGTTTGCCGCCTCCGCAAAAAGCGGAGAGGCTCCGTCGGTATCCGCGTCGGCGTATGCGCTCTACTGCCCTCAAAACGGCAGCATGATTCTTTCAAAGAATAAAGACGAGCATAAAAAGCCTGCGAGCACGACCAAGCTGATGACAACGCTGATCACTCTTGAGCGGTCGGCGTCGTGCAACGAAACGGTGACGTTTACCGAGAAAATGACCGCCGAGGGCAGCTCTATGTACCTCGAATACGGCGATTCGCTCAAGCTGACCGACCTTGCGGCAGGCATGATGATGTGCTCGGGCAACGACGCTGCCAACGCAGCGGCGATCGCGTTATCGGGCAGCTTTGAGGGCTTTTCAAGGCTGATGAACAGCCGCGCCCAAAGCATAGGCATGAGGAACACGCATTTTGTGACCCCCAGCGGACTCGACGACGACGATCACTACAGCTGCGCCGAGGATATGGCGCTGCTGATGGCGGAGTGTCTTAAAAACGAGCGTATGTCCGCTTTGATCTCGCAAAAAAGCGCGACCGTGAATTTTATCAGCCCGTCGAACAAGCACATGACCTACACAAACCACAACAGGCTTTTGTCGATGTACCCCGATTGTATCGGCGGCAAGACGGGCTACACCACCGCCGCCGGCAGGTGCCTTGTCACTGCCGCGAAGCGCGACGGTCTTACGCTGATCTGCGTGACGCTCGACGATAAAAACGACTGGAACGACCATATCTCGCTGTACGACTACGGATTTTCGGTGCTTGCCTGCCGCGGCGACAGTGATTTTTCCGCGGATATCCCCGTAATGGGTGGGGAGAGCGACACACTCAGGGTCGGCTCGGAGGGCGGCGAGCTGATCGTTCCGAGGGAAAAGCTGGGAGATGTCAGGCGAACGGTCAGGCTCGACAGCTTTTTGTTCGCACCTGTAAACCGCGGCGATATTGTCGGAGTGATCGAGTACAGCCTCGACGGTAAAATACTGCGCAGAGAGAACATAATCTCGCTGGATTCGGTCGAATACAAGCGGCGCTCAAAGGGTCTGCTTGAAAAAATAAAGGAATTGTTTAATGGATAAAAAAGAACCGATACGACTTCAAAAGTTTATTTCCCAGTGCGGAGTGGCTTCGCGCCGAAAGGCTGAGGAGCTTATTTTGCAGGGAAAGGTGAAAATAAACGGCAAGACTGCCGTCCTCGGCGACAAGGTCACGGACAAGGACAAGGTCTATGTTAACGGCAGGCGCGTGGTTATTCCGCGCAAAAGCTTCCGTTACATAATGCTCAACAAGCCGCGCGGATTTATCACCACAATGAGCGACGAGCGCGGCAGAAAATGCGTCGCGGAGCTTGTCGGCGGCGTGGGCGAGAGGGTGTACCCGATCGGCAGGCTGGACAAGGATTCCGAGGGCATGCTGATATTCACAAACGACGGCGAGTTCGCCAACAAGATAATGCACCCGCGCAACAGCATATATAAAATATACCGCGTAACGGTGCGCCCCGACATCGACGAGGAACAGCTTGTCAAGCTCGAAACGGGTATCGAGCTCGACGGCAGGAAAACCGCGCCCGCGATCGTCCATGTCATCCACAAGGAGCCTGGCAGGGTGGTGCTCGAGATGATACTCCACGAGGGCAAGAACCGCGAGATACGCAGAATGTGCGAGGCGGTCGGGCTTGAGGTGGCAAGGCTCAAGCGCACCCAGATCGGCGGCGTAAAGATGGGCATGCTCAAGCAGGGCGACTGGCGCGACCTGACCGAAAAAGAGGTAAAGAACCTCACCGCCAACCCCATAGTAAACGGAAGAGTGATTTAACGAACAAAGGCGTTCATTTTTTGGACGTCTTTTTTTATTTACTTCTTGTACTTTGAAAGGATTTGAGTTATAATATAAAAGTATTATGAGAAGTTTGGCTTTATGGAGGAATAAAAATGAGTATTGAAAAAATCAATGCCGCGAGGGAGCAGATAGCTTCGACTTCCGCGTACAGGACTCTGACCGATTTTTTTGACGAGGGCAGCTTTACCGAGCTCGACGCTTTTGTAAAATCGGGTTCAGGCTTCGCCGAGGTCACGGCAGGGTTCGGCACCGTAGAGGGCTTGCCCGTATACGCGTTCGCTCAGAACAGCGATATCTGCGGAGGCGCGCTCAGCGCCGCTCAGGGCAAAAAGCTTAAAAAGCTGTATTCGCTCGCGCTCAAAACGGGCGCTCCGGTATTCGGCTTTTACAGCAGCGTCGGCGGCAGGCTGACAGAGGGCACCGATCTGCTCGCGGGCTGCGGCGAGGTGTTAAGGCTCGCTTCAAAGGCTTCTGGAGCGGTACCTCAGGTTTCGGTGGTGCTCGGCGACTGCCTCGGCACCAACGCGCTCGGCGCGGTAAGCGCGGATTTTGTTATAATGAGCGAAAAGGCTCAGCTCAGCCTTGACGTGACCGGCAAAAACGCCGATCCTAAATATAATTTTGAGCACGGCAACGTAGCGGAGCTCGCCGAGGATACCGCTCAGGCGATCGACAAGGCGAGGGAGCTGGTTTTGTATCTTCCGTCAAACAACCTCGTTCCCGCTGCAGAGTCCGAGCCCGAAGAGCCCGACGGTATCGGCGGAAAGTGCATAGTCAGCAAGCTGGTTGACGGCGGCACAAAGCTGAGGCTGTTCGAGGGCTTCGGAGATAACGCGCGCGTAAGGCTCGCAAGGCTCGGCGGTCAGGTGGTCGGTATCGTCCGCACCACAGGCGGCAAGCTCGACTGCAAGTCCGCAAGAAAGGCGGCAAAGTTCGTCCGCTTTTGCGACGCGTTCTCGATCCCCGTGATCACCTTCGCTGACTGCGAGGGCTTCGAGTGCCTCAGCTCGGCGTCAAAGCTCACGGCGGCTTACGCCGAGGCCACCACGGTCAAGATCTCCGTGGTCGTAGGCAAGGCGATCGGCTCCGCGTACATAGCGCTCGCCGGAACGGGCGCGAACGCCGACGTCGTTTACGCGCTGCCCGGCGCGGTGATCTCACCGGTGAATACCGAGGCTGCGGCGTTCATCATGTCTCCCGACTCAATGAACGTACCGGTTCCCGAGCAAAAGGCGGCTGCCGACAGGTTCGCTGAGGAAAATCTCTCGGCGTTCAACGCGGCTCAAAACGGCTATGTAGACGGCGTGTTTGCAGAGGAAGAGCTCAGGGACGCCCTGCTTTCCGCGCTCGATATGCTCGCCGGCAAGAGGGTTCCCACAGTTGCAAAAAAGCACAGCACAATCTGATTTAACATAAAGGGGTAATTATTAGCTATGAAGAATTTAAGAATCACAGTAAACGGCACAGCGTACGATGTACAGGTAGAGGAACTCGGCGAGTCCGCGGCTCCCGCGGCTGCACCTGCTCCCGCAAAGGCAGCTCCGGCGGCAAAGCCCGCTGCTCCGGCAGGCAAGAAGGGCGGAGTCGAGATCAAGGCTCCTATGCCCGGCACGGTCGTAAACGTAGTTGTAGATCCCGGTCAGGCGGTAAAATCCGGCGACGACCTTGTGTTTATCGAGGCGATGAAGATGGAAACTCCCGTAAAGGCTCCTCAGGACGGCACAGTGGTTACCGTAGAGGTCGCCAAGGGCGAGGCGGTCGACTCAGGCAAGGTACTTGTAACGCTTAACTAAGGGGAAATCAAAATGGCAAAAAAAATAAAGATCACAGAGACCGCTCTGCGCGACGCGCACCAGTCCCTTATCGCCACAAGAATGACGACTGAGGATATGCTGCCGATTCTTGACAAGCTCGATAAGATCGGCTATTACTCGCTCGAATGTTGGGGCGGAGCGACATACGACGCCTGCCTTCGCTTTTTGAACGAGGATCCGTGGCAGAGGCTCCGCACTATCAAGGAGCACTGCCCCAACACCAAGCTGCAAATGCTGTTCAGGGGTCAAAACATGCTCGGCTACCGCCACTACGCGGACGACTGCGTTGAGTATCTCGTGCAGCGCTCGATCGCCAACGGTATCGACATTATCAGGATATTTGACGCGCTCAACGATATAAAAAATCTAAAGACCGCCATCTCCGCGGCAAACAGGGAGGGCGGCCACGCTCAGGTCGCGGTAAGCTACACCACGGGACCCGTGTTCACCGACGAATACTACGTGGAGTACGCAAAGAGGATCGCCGACGCCGGCGCGGATTCTATCTGCATCAAGGATATGGCGGCGCTGCTCACTCCGAGCAGGACAGAGAGCCTTGTAAAGGCGATCAAGACCGCTCTGCCCGAGATGCCGCTCCAGATCCACACCCACTACACCTCCGGCCTCGCCTCGATGTGCCTGCTCAAGGCGGTAGAGGCAGGAGCCGACGCCATAGACACCGCGATCAGTCCGCTCGCGCTGGGAACCTCTCACGCTCCCACCGAGTCGATGGTAGCGGCGCTTGAGGGCACCGAGTTCGACACGGGACTCAGCATAAGGAAGCTCGCCGATATCCGCGCCTACTTCATGACCCTGCGCGAGAAGTATATCGAAAGCGGACTGCTCGACCCCAAAATGCTCGCGACCGACGCCAAGGCGCTCATCTATCAGGTCCCGGGCGGAATGCTGTCTAACCTGCTTTCTCAGTTAAAGCAGGCAGGCAAGGAGGATAAGCTCGAGGAGGTGCTCGAGGAAGTTCCGAGGGTGCGCGAGGATTCGGGATATCCGCCGCTCGTAACGCCCACATCACAGATCGTCGGCACTCAGGCGGTGTTCAATGTTATCACCGGCAGCCGCTACAGCATGTGTACTCAGGAGTTCAAGGGCATGGTCGCCGGCGAATACGGCACAACTCCGATGCCGATCGACCCCGAGTTCCGCAAGAAGATCTGCGGCGATATGGAGATCATCCACGGCAGACCCGCCGACAGGCTCGAGCCGGAGCTTGACAAGCTGAGAGCCGAGATCTCAGAGTGGATCGAGCAGGAGGAGGACGTGCTCTCATACGCCCAGTTCCCCAAGGTAGCGCTTGATTTCTTTGAAAAAAGGCGCAACGCCAAGGTCGGCATCAACGGCGAAAAGCTCGATAAAAAGAATATGATACATCCGATGTAATCAAAAAGCACTATTGACGTTTGACGGTCAATAGTGCTTTTTTGGTTTGCCCGGAATGGGTAGTAACTCGGTGGTGAAAGTCCACTACACGCTTGGCAGTAGGAAGTGATAGCTGAGGGCAAGGGTGTCCGTCG
>CACXIV010000013.1 GCA_902767845.1 uncultured Ruminococcus sp.
GTTCGGGCAGTATTGGACTTTGTCTTATTTGGCAGACTCGTCCGCCCCGTATATGCCTTATATGCGATTCCTGTTCGTCAGACCGAGAGTTTGCTTTAGACTTACTTCAGATTCCGCCTCACGACGGACACCCTTGCCCTCAGCTAACACTTCCTACTGCCAAGCGTGTAGTGGACTTTCACCACCGAGTTACTACCCATTCCGGGCAAACCAAAAACCGCCCCGCGATCGGATGGCTCCGAAGGCAGGGCGGTCGTTATTTGATCAATGTCAGTCGCAAACAGCGGTTTTGCCGATATACGCTGTGTTGTACCATGAGGGAACGTTGACGTTCTCGTAGTCAGAGCCGTCTCTCTTGCAGGTGAGCACGATGCCGTTGAAATCAACGATATCGCCTACGCTCGTTCTGAGAGCGACCTGCTCCGAGGCTCCGGGCTGGATGGTGACGGGGCTCGAAAAACGAACTATGTATTTGTCGGTAGTAGTGGGAACAAGCTCGTCGGACTTGATGGCTCTGGCGATGTTTCTGTTGTCATGCGCCAAAACGCAGATGACCAGATCTCTTACGACCTTGTCGTCGTAGTTCTTGATCAGGAACACCAGCTCGTCCTCGCCGGAAGCCGCGTTGAAGGAATAAACACCGGTTCTGATGGCCTTGTCGACTATGCGTACCTTGTAGTCGTCTTCCGCCTCGACCTTGAGCAAGCCGTCTACGTTTACAACATAGTCGGTGTCAATGGTGGAAACAGCGTCGGACGAGAGATCGGCCTGCTGTTCGGTAACGGGCTCGGTCTCGGGTACAGCTACGGTTTCCGTAACCGCCTCAGTAACCGCGTCAGTGACCGCGGGCTCTGTGGGCTGCGGATCCTGCTTTGACGAACAGGCTGTTACGGACAATACGATTACAATCAAAAGAGCAAATGCCATAACTTTTTTCATAGAATAACCTCCTAATGCAATTCTGCTCTTTTATATTACCATAATAAATCGAGATTATCAACAATTTTTTATCTTTTTTAACAAAAATTTCTTTCGGCTATAAATATTCTAATGCACTTTTCCGCTAATATGCCGACAGCGCAAAAACAATTTTTTCGCTCAATCGGATAATTCTTCCCATATCTCATACTGCTTTTCGAGCTCGGAATTGAGCTGTTCCAGCGTGTTCGTAAGCTCTATGAGTCTTTCGTAGTCGCTCGATACCTCGCCGGTCGCAAGCAACGCCTCGACCTCGGCGATCTCGGAATCGAGCCGTTCGATCTCCGCCTCGGTCCTTTTTAGTCTGGTTTGACGCTTGCGCTCCTCGCTGGCGCGCTGCTTGTTGAGGAAATACTCATTGACGGGCTTTTGCTTTTCAGCCTTGACCTCAGCCTGAGAGGTCTGTTCCTCCCTGACGTGATCCCGGTAGTAATCGTAATTGCCGAGGTACTCCCTGACGCCGTTTTTGTCAAGCGTTAGGATCCTGTCGGCGAGCTTGTTGATAAAATACCGGTCGTGGCTGATTATCAGCAGCGTTCCGCCGTATTCGAGCAGATTTTTTTCAAGCTCCTCGCGCGAGGCGGCGTCGAGATGGTTGGTCGGCTCGTCAAGCAGGAGAAAATTGCTTCCCTGGAGCATCAGCTTCAGGAGCGATATCCTGGCGCGCTCGCCTCCGCTCATTTTGGAAAGCGGCTGAAAAACGTCGTCGCCCTTGAACAAAAACGCCGCCAGCGCCGAGCGGACTTCGGTCTGAGTGAGGTTGGGGAACCTGTCCCACACCTCGTCGATCGCCGTTTTGCCGAGGTCAAGGTTCTGCTGCATCTGGTCAAAGTAGCCCGGCATTACGTTGGCGCCGTACTCGAACTCGCCCCTGTCCTGGGGAGTTTTGCCGGTCAGGATACGGAAAAGCGTGGTTTTTCCGCAGCCGTTTTCGCCGAGGATAAACACCCTCTCGCCCTTGCGGATATGTATATTGACGTTGGAAAACAGCAGCTTTTCTCCAAAGGATTTTTCGACGCCGCGGCAGATCAGGACATCGTTGCCGCTTTCAAACTTAGGCTCAAAGCGCATGCGCATTGTTTCGAGCTCGCTTTCGGGGACGACAAGCTGAGCCTTGATCCTGTCCGCCTCCTTTTGCCTGCTGGCGGCGGTGATGAAGTTTCGCTCTCTTCCCCAGCGCTTTTGCTGCTCGACGATACCCTCTATGCGTTTGATCTCCTTGATGTCGTTTTCATATTTATTTTTCAGCGACTCGTTGTACGCCTGCTTTTTCTTGATGAACTCCGAGTAGGAGCCCTTGTAGCACATCGCCTTTTGATGCTCAAGCTCGACGGTCTTGTTAGTGACGTTGTCAAGGAAGTAGCGGTCGTGGCTTATGATTATCATAGCGCCCTTGAAATCGCGCAAAAAGTCCTCGAGCCAGCCCACCGACTTGATGTCGAGGTGGTTTGTCGGCTCGTCAAGGAGGAGAAAATTGCTCTCCGAAAGGAGCAGCTTGGCAAGGCAGAGCTTGGAGCGCTGACCTCCGCTGAGGTTGCCGACTCTCATGTCAAAATCACTTTCGGCAAAGCCGAGACCGAGCAGAGCGGAACGGGTGCGGCTTTTGTAGGTCAGGCCTCCCCTTTTTTCGTACTCCTCGATCAGCGCGGTCTGGCGCTCGACAAGGGCGTTGATGTCGCCGTTTTTGTTCTCGATATCCGCGGTGACGACGGAGGTCTCCCTCTCGATATCCTTCAGATAACCGAATACCGAAACGAGCTCGTCAAACACGCTGACCTCGGGATCCCTGCATGAATGTTGCTCCATATAACCGACGCGCGTGTTTTTCTCAAACGCTACCGTGCCGCCGGTGGGCGCAAGCTCGCCGCTCAGCACTCTGAACAGCGTGGTCTTGCCGACTCCGTTAGCTCCGATAAAGCCCATTTTGTCGCGCGATTCAACATCAAACGACACGTTTGAAAACAGAGTCCTTTCAACAAAGGTCACTTCAAGATTTCTGACTGACAAGGACGGCATTCGCTCACCCCCATAATTGATTTCCAAATAGTATTTTACCCTAAAATACGAAAAAGAGCAATACAAAATTGAAAATATGCCATAGGTTGACCAGCGCGTAAAGGACTATACCTATATATATCATTATATCGGCAAAACGGCTCTCGCCCTCGCCCGACAGTCTGTAGATGACCGAGCAGAGAACGACGAGCGCCAGCGGCAGCACGCCCTTGATCAGCAGGGTCTGCCAAAAGCCCGTAATGACTCCGCTCATGATGGGGTTCGCCTCGTAAAACCTGCCGGTGAGCAAAAGCGATTCGGTGCAGAGCCAGTCGATCAGATTAAGAAAGTACAGGAACGCCATCTTCTCATAAAAGCTAAAGCCTTTTTTGGCGCCCGAGGGCGATATCGGATCGCGCCTTACGCGCGCGTTTTTTTGATTTGCTGTCATATGATCCCTCCGTTTTTTTATTATTTTTATCATAAACTGCGCAATAATACGCGTCGGATAAAAAACAAAATCACAAGATGAATTTTTTGCAAAAAAGTGTTGACAATACCCTGAGTTTATGGTATATTAATTAGGCACGAAAATGCTATACGCTGGTGTAGCTCAGTTGGTAGAGCAGCTGATTTGTAATCAGCAGGTCGGGGGTTCAAGTCCGTCCACCAGCTCCAAGAAGCCTACTTTATAATCGGTAGGCTTTACATATGGGAGAATTCCCGAGTGGCCAAAGGGGGCAGACTGTAAATCTGTTGCGCTTCGCTTCGGTGGTTCGAATCCACCTTCTCCCACTCCCACCAAAAAGAAAGTGTACCGTACGGTACGCTTTTTTTGTTTAAAGGCGGATTATCGGGTTAAGACCGGCTTGGATCGTTATTCTCTGACGGTCGGATCGCCGGGCGTTTTTGACTGGTATTATTATGGTTAAATTTATGTAACTTTTCTTACAAATACTGATTATTTTCGACAAAGAGAAATTTATAAAAGTATCACTTTGTAATTAATAATGTGCATTTTATCGCATTGTATCGGTTATATATGTAAGTTTTATACAAAAAACACATTTGATATTGACATGAAAAAACTTTTAATCTATAATATTGGTGTGATGGGATACAATCACAAATAATATTAACAGGAGGAAATTACTTATGAACAATCAGGGTAACAAGACACTTGCTATCATCGGTATCGTTTGCGGCGCTGTAGCGATCGTTTTTTCTTTCATTATTTACGCTAACATCGTTGGTTTAGCCGCCGGTATTGTTGGTATCGTTCTTGCTATTAAGGCTAAAAAGAGCTTTGAGGGGGCCGGCGAGGCTTCTCCTCTTCCCAAGATCGCGCTTATTCTTGCAATCGTTGGTACAGTTCTTTCAGCTATCTTCTTCTTCTCATGCACACTGTGCGCTATCTGCCTCTGCGCAACCGGAACAGCAGCTAATAATCTCTCAACATCTGACGTTAACCAGTTCTCAGATGCTCTGAACTCTGCTTTTTCATCGCTCAGCTGATTTGAATCAAGAATTAACTAACCGTACAGTCAGCCTGTTGGCTGGCTGTATTGTTATATAGGAGAGGATTTAATGTTCCCGACATTTGAGATTTTCGGTAAAGAGATCGGAATGTACGGAGTTATGACGATCATTGGCGCGGCGTTCTGCGTATTGGTCGGATACTTTTTGATAAAGAAGTTCGGCATCACATGGATGGACATGGCGCTTGTTATGATCGCCGCTTTGATCGGTATTCTGGTAGTCAGCCACATTGTTTACGGTATTTCAAATATACCAAAGCTCGCCGCGATAATTCAAAACATCGGCAAGCTCACCTTTATCCAGTTTATCACCCTTCTGGGGGAGTGCTTCGGCGGAATGGTCTTTTACGGAGGATTTATCGGAGGCGCGCTGGGCGTGATAGTCTACTGCAAAAAGATAGACAAATCGCTTAACACAAACGAGTTCCTCGATATTTACGCGGTGCTCATCCCTCTGTTCCACACCTTCGGAAGGATCGGCTGCTTTTTGGGCGGCTGCTGCTACGGTATCGAGTCGGATTTCGGATTCACCGTTCACAACAACACGCTCAATCCGCTGATCAACGACGTCAACCGATTCCCCGTCCAGCTTGTGGAGGCAGGCTGCAACGTACTGATCTTCCTCGCGCTTCTTTATTTGTTCAAAAAGAACATCATGAAGGACAAGCTGATCTACGTTTACATGCTGATCTATCCGGTAGTGCGCTTCTCGCTCGAGTTTTTGAGAGGAGATACCTACCGCGGAATCTTTTTCGGCCTTTCGACCTCGCAGTGGATAAGCATAATACTTTTTGTTTTCTCAATAACTATGCTTATCGTCAAGCGAAATAAAAAGCCAAAGAAAACCACCGACGCTGCCGCGTGACGCGGCGGCGTTTTCTCTTGAAAAAAGACTTTTTATGTGATATTATTGTATTTGGATTAAAACAAAGGAGCTTGATTTATGGAAAACCAAGGCTTTATTGAACAGGTCGTAAAAAGAAAAAACGGAACCAAACAGCTTGTCATCAAGATCTCGGCGGTGCTTATCCTGCTGATGGTGCCGGTGATCGCCGCGGTTTTGACGGTGGCAACGGGCATCGCCTACATCATGTGGGTGGGCTTGTTCGTATTTCTCGGCGGAATCTACGGCGTTTGGTACACCTTTAGCTGCCAGAAGGTCGAGTACGAATATTCGGTCACGGGAAACGACCTTGACATCGCCAAGATAATCTCTTTGCGCAAGAGGAAAAAGATCTGCCGCGTGCCGATCAGCGAGATAACCGAGCTCACGCGCGACGAGGAAAAGATCAACAGCGTAAGAGTGCTGAAAACATTTTTCGCGGCGAGGGACATCAACTCCAAGGGCGAAAGCTACTACGCCCTGTTCAACGATCCCGCCTACGGCAAGTGTCTGCTCGTGTTCGACCCCAACGAACAGATACTCGAGGGCATGAAGCCGAAGCTCGATAAAAGGATCGTTCTCAGGCTGTTTTACAACAAGGACGTATAACAATGGAGCGAACGGATAAAAACACGGTCAAAAGAGCCGTTCCAAAACGTCCTGACGACGCCCACAAGGGCGTTGCCGGCACCCTGCTTTGTATATGCGGCAGCTACTCAATGGCCGGCGCGGCGATCCTTGCCGGAAAAGCGGCGCTCAGGTGCGGGATCGGGCTTGAAAAGCTCGCTGTGCCAAACAGCATTTACCCGATTGCGGCTCAGTGCGTTTTGGAGAGCGTTTTTCTTCCGCTTGAGGAAAACAGCGACGGCAGGATAAGCCGCTCAAACATCCCGTTTTTGCTGTCCGAGGCAAAAAAAGCCACAGCCGTTTTGATCGGCTGCGGACTGTCCGTCTGCGGCGACACAAGGGAGCTTGTGCAAAGCTTTATCGAAAGCTGCGAAACGCCGATGGTTCTCGACGCCGACGCGCTCAACTGCATAGCCGGCGATCCGGAGATCCTTAAACGGCGAAAAGCCGATATCATCATCACTCCCCACCCCGGAGAGATGGCGCGGCTTTGCGGCTCAACCGCGAAGGAGGTCAACCATGACCGCGCTAAAACGGCGCAGAGCTTTGCCGAAAACTACGGCGTGATCACGGTGCTCAAGGGCGCCGGAACTATAATCGCCTCACCAAAAGGCAGGGCGCTGCTCAACGCCACCGGCAACAGCGGTATGGCGACCGGCGGCAGCGGAGACGTGCTTGCCGGCATGGCCGCGGCTCTGCTCGCTCAGGGTAAAGACGCATTTGACTGCGCCGCCGCCGCAGTGTATCTTCACGGAACAGCAGGCGATCTCGCGGCGGAAAGGCTCGGCAGGCTCTCAATGCTTCCGAGCGACATCATCAGCTATATTCCGAACGCGCTTTTGGGCTGCGGATTAAAATAACGATAAAGGACATATAATGTACAAAACCTAAACGGAGGTGCCATATGGCTAAACGGGTTTTGACCGCGTTATGTGTCTTTTTTATTTTTACCCTTTGCGGCTGCGGCTCAACGGGTCGCCCTGCGGTCACTGACTTTTCGGCTGATTTTACCGCGAATTACATGGATATGGAGCTAAAAGGAAGGCTTAGCGCCGACCGAAGGGGACTTTTGAGCGTTGAGCTTACTTTTCCGGATGATCTCAGCGGCGTGATGATAGCTTACAAAAACGGCGAAGCAGAGCTTAAAAGAGACGGCTTGATCTGCACCGCAGACGAGGCGTATCTGCCCGACGGCTGCTTTACCTCGCTGATAAAGTCCGCGCTGCTGCCGGTCAACAGCGATCCCGAGGGCTTCGGAAGCGGCAGACATGAGCTCGAGAGCGGCGGAAGATCATTCGCGATAGATATAGACGAAGAAGGCCGAATAACGAGGATCGCATCGCCGGGCGAGTTCGAGATCGAATTTAAGAACATAAAGGGATCGGGATAGCGGAACAGATTTCACGTCCAAAAATAATATATATTAGGCTGAATATAATTTGGCAAAAAGTCAAAAATATCAGTAGATAAAAAAATTGGAGCGTGAAAGCCTTGAATATACGCCGCGGAGATATTTACTACGCAGATTTGAGCCCTGTTGTCGGTTCCGAGCAGGGCGGTATAAGACCAGTTTTGATAGTTCAGAA
Organism: uncultured Ruminococcus sp.; assembly: GCA_902767845.1. Taxonomy (GTDB): domain Bacteria; phylum Bacillota; class Clostridia; order Oscillospirales; family Acutalibacteraceae; genus Ruminococcoides. Next base: position 7,608 of record CACXIV010000013.1, read on the forward strand.
CAATGTGGGCAACCGTTTCAGCCCGACCGTTATAGCGGCGGCGATAACAAGCCGTCAGTCAAAGGCGAATCTGCCCACGCATATTCCGCTGAACGGAGGTACATCGGGACTCGCCAAGGACAGCGTCGTGCTGCTCGAGCAGGTCAGAACGATCGACAAGCGCAGGCTGAAGGAAAAGATGGGCGCGATCGACCAAAACGCGATGAACGCCGTGGACAACGCGATCTCGATCTCCTTCGGACTGGGAGCGGAACAGACAAGCTCGTATTCCGCTTCGTAAACGCAAAAACGCAGGGTCACGCAAAAGCGTGATCCTGCGTTATTTATTTTATGCTGTTATCCGATGGCCTTTAGGAGCTCCTCTGCCTTGTCGGTCTCCTCCCACTTTACGCCGAGATCCTCTCTGCCGATATGGCCGTAAGCCGCGACCGGAAGATACTTTGTCTCGGTGAGCCTGAGCTGTCTGATGATCGAGTTCGGGCGGCAGTCAAACACCTTTTCTACCGCGCCGACGATCTGATCGTCGGAGTATTTTGAGGTGCCGAAGGTATCGACCATGATCGAAACGGGCTTTGCCACGCCGATAGCGTAGGCGAGCTGAACCTCCGCTTTTTTGGCGAGTCCCGCCGCCACGATATTCTTGGCGATATACCGCGCGTAATACGCCGCGCTGCGGTCAACCTTTGTGGGATCCTTGCCGCTGAACGCTCCGCCGCCGTGGCGCGAGAATCCGCCGTAGGTGTCTACGATTATCTTTCTGCCGGTAAGTCCCGCGTCGCCGACCGGTCCGCCGATAACAAATCTGCCGGTGGGATTGACAAAGATCTTTGTGCTGTCGTCGAGCAGGTTTTCGGGGATAACGGGCTTGATCACGAAATTGATTATATCCTCTCTGATCTGCTCAAGGGGGATATCCTCGTCGTGCTGGGTCGATACTACAACGGTGTCTACCCTTACCGCCCTGTCGTCGTCATACTCTACAGTGACCTGAGTCTTTCCGTCGGGACGGAGATAAGTGAGCGTGCCGTCCTTTCTGACGTCGGTCAGCCTTTTTGAAAGCTTGTGAGCGAGCGAGATGGGCAGAGGCATGAGCTCGGGGGTCTCGTCGGTGGCGTAGCCGAACATCATTCCCTGATCCCCTGCGCCGATCCGGTTGTCCGCGTCGGTCTCGCCGTCCTTGAGCTCAAAGCTCTCGTTGACGCCCATAGCGATATCGGGCGACTGCTTGTCAAGCGAAACGATGATCTTGCAGGTGTTGCCGTCAAAGCCGCACTCGGGGTTGTCGTAGCCTATATCCTTGATGACCTTCCTCGCGATCGCCTCAACGTCAACGTCGGCGTTCGCCGAGATCTCTCCCATGATATGAACCACGCCTGTCGTAGCCGTGGTCTCGCACGCTACGTGAGCGTTTTTGTCCTGAGCGAGTATGCTGTCGAGAACCGCGTCGGATACGCAGTCGCAAACCTTATCGGGATGTCCTTCCGTTACGGACTCGGATGTAAATAATCTCTTAGCCATATTATCAACTCCATGATCGAAAATAAAAAACACGCCTTGACCGAAAGGCGTGATCTGTTTACTCATCTTTCGGTAATACCGCAGGATTTGGCACCTTGCGCGCGCAGGTTGCCGGACTTCACAGGGCCTGTCCCTCAGTCGCTCTTGATAAGTTATTAAACTCCATGCAGTATTATAAAACAAACTTCGGCAAAAAACAAGTGCAAATCCGAGTTTTTCCCCGATTCGGCGGCACTTACAATTTTTGTTTGAAATAACGCCGCTAATATGGTAAAATGTGTGTGAAAGAGGTGACCGGAGATGATCTTTGACTTAAAAAACGAGGCTGAGGCGATTATCCCGAGCTTTAAGGGCGGAGAAAAAGAATTTCGCGCCAAGATCCGCGACGACGGCATGAACAAGATCCTGCACGGCAGGCTCGTTCCCGGAGCGACTATCGGCGTGCATACGCACGAGACCGACAGCGAGATAATCTATTTTTTGAGCGGCAGCGGCCATATGCTTTACGACGGAAAAAAAGAGCCGGTCGAGGCAGGCGTTTGCCACTACTGCCCCGCCGGACACAGCCACGGCATGATAAACGACAGCGACGGCGACCTGATATTTTTTGCCGTTGTGCCGAGCGGACAAAAAGCGCCCCGATAAAAAACCGGGGCGCTTTGTCAGTATCTGATAAATTCGAGCTCATCGGCAAATTCGCCGCCGAGCGTGCAAACCGAAATAATATAATCCGAAAACTCATATGTTTTCAGCCGGTAGACAAGCCCGTTTTCCTCAAAGCGATCGCCGCTGACGTCGACGCTTTTGGCAGGCCGGTGAAAACCCTCGCCCATGCACTTTAGCAGGGCTTCCTTTTTTGTCCAGAGTCTAAAAAACTCTCCCGTTTTGTCGGGGGAGTTTTTTATTTTGTTCATCTCGTTTTCGCAAAAAACCACCCTGCCCATCTTCTCGCAGGGAACGGCTTTCAGCCTCTCTATATCGCAGCCGACCTGAAACTCGCCGATCGCGAAAAGCACGTAATCTCCGCTGTGCGAAAGATTGAAGCAAGCGCCGTTTTCGGCTACGGGCTTGCCGTTTTCATTTTCAAATACTCTGACGTCGCCTAAAAAATCCCGCATTAACAGACCTCCGAGCACGCATCGCTTTTGATCGTCCTCGCGCCTGTAGCGCTCGGCCTTTTTTTTGCGTTCGGGTCGGATCATTTTAATGTGAGCGGGTTTGACATCGGAAATACTCGCAAGGTAAAGCCTCATATTTTTATCCGCTTTTCTATATAATCTATTAGACAAGAGTTATTTGACGAGCTTTTCTATGCAGTCGCGGCAGATAAACTTGCCGTCCAGCTCTGTCAAATCGTTCGCGCCGTCGCAAAAGACGCACCTGTCCTCTGCTTTTTGAAGGGTAATACGGTTATCGACGGCATTGATCTTTAGTACGTCGCCCGCGTTGATGGTAAGACTTTTCCTGATATCCATAGGGATAACAACTCTTCCAAGCCTGTCGATTTCTCTGAAATATGTAAAACTCATACTCTCACCCTTTCTGTATAGTCTGACCCTGATCCGTTATGTCCGCAAGAACGCGGAAGGTATACCGATCAATGTATGATCCTATTCATATATATAATAACATTTTTCTGCACATTTGTCAATTATATACGAAAACTTTGTATAATTTTATTATTTTTACCTATATTTTTCTTATTTTGCAGGGCGAGGTGCCTATGATAAACTACATTTGGAGCATTATTGTCATATTAAGCGTTATCTGTTCGATTTTTCTGGGGAACACCGAGAGCCTTTCGTCGGCGTTCATCGACAGCGCCGCTTCGGCGGTAAACCTGATAATCACGCTCGCGGGAGTTATCTGCCTTTGGTCGGGGATAATGAGGATAGCCGCGAAAAGCGGCCTGACCGCGGTGTTCGCAAGGCTGTTCTCACCTTTGCTGAAACCGATATTCCCGCGCCTTGACAGGGAAAGCGAGGCGTTCGGCTGTATTACGATGAACCTGACCGCTAACCTGCTCGGACTCGGCAACACCGCGACTCCGCTCGGGCTAAAGGCGATGCGCGAGCTTCAAAGGCTGAACGGATACGGCGATACGGCGAGCGACGAAATGGTGATCTTCGTCGTCATGAACACCGCCTCGATGCAGCTTATCCCGACCATGCTCGCGACTCTGCGCCAAAGCAGCGGAAGCAGCGCTCCGTTTGAGATAATCGCGCCGGTATGGATAAGCTCGGGCTGCGCGCTGGCGGTGGCGCTGATGATCGCCTGCACGGGAAATAAACTCAAGCGCAGGTTGGGGTGATGATTTGGAGCTTGTAATGCCGGCTTTCGCCGCGGTGATACTGATTTTCGGGCTTATAAAAAGGGTGCGCGTGTTTGATGAGTTCACGGAGGGCGCCAAGGAGGGCTTGGGAACGCTCTATACGATCGCTCCTTCCGTTTTGGGGCTCGTGTTCGCGGTGAGCCTATTGAAAACGAGCGGAGCGGTCGACGTTATCTGCTCCGCGCTGAAGCCCGCCGCCGATTTTTTGGGCTTCCCCGAGGAGCTTGTGCCGATGGCTCTGCTCCGTCCGGTGTCGGGCAGCGGAGCGACCGCGCTGCTTGTTCAGGTGTTTCAGGACAGCGGTCCCGACAGCTTTGCCGGCAGGGTGGCAAGCGTTTTGGCAGGCTCGAGCGAAACCACGTTTTACGCAACCGCCATGTACTACGGGTGCGTCCGTATCAAAAATATCCGCCACACATTGGTAGCCGCCGTCGCCGCCGATCTGACCGCCGCGATTATGAGCGTTATCACGGTAAACCTGTTCTTTTACGGGAATCAGTGATGAATTTTTGCGCACTAAAGCGTTTTGTAATAAATTAACTCAAAAAATGTCATTGACAACGAATTATTACTTTTTGTATTTGATAATTTCCGTTTGATTTATGTTGAAATCTATGTGGAAATCATTAAAAAATCTATATATTGGATAATCGGCTTAAAAATCGCGGTATTTAGGCGGTGGATATCAACCGGGTTTAACACTTTCAACATAGTTTTCAACATTTTATTGAAAATAAAGAAATATACAGAAAGTATATTTTCAGGCAAAGAATTATAATGCCGCGGTTTTAATTCCGTCAAAAAATAATACATTATTGTAATAGTTGTAACGAGGTGTCGGATGTTGTTGAAATCCAAAAAAGCTCTTTTGATCTGCGAGATATGCGGAATATTTTTTGTATCCGCGTGCTCGCTTTTTATGTCGCGCCTTTACGAGCTGAGCGGTAAAAACCTTGTCGGCGTCATGTTCGGAAGCGTTAACCATAGCGTGTGGGAAAGCTGCAAGCTGCTGCTCCTCCCCTACCTTTTATGGTCGCTGATCGAGCTTCTGAGCCTGTCGCCGCATATGCGCAGGTTTACCGCGGTAAAGACGCTCTCGCTATATTTTCTGGGACTGTCATATATCTGCGCGCGGCTTTTTTTCGGGTACGAACATCAGAGCGCGATAACGGCGGTAGTCTGTTCCGCCGCGGCGTTCGCGCTGTCGTTTCTGCTCTACTGTTCAAAGCCTGACTTCTCCGCGCTTTTTCCGCCGTCGGTATTTCTGCTGTTTTTATTTTGGGCGATATATTTCAGCTTTACGCCGTTTCCTCCGAAAAACATAATTTTTCTCGATCCCAAAACGGGGCTGTACGGCATTATTCCGAGGCACATCGACCTCGGCGCGGCGGCGTTGGATACATTATATTATTTTTCATGACTTTATTTGCTCAAAACCCTGTTAAAATCCGAAAATATGTGTTATAATATTGGGGAATATGAGTTATCGGGTGATTGATTTGAAGGATAATAACAGCGAAGTCAGATCTGACGTGATATCAGGCAGGAACCCCGTGAGCGAAGCCATCCGCTCTGGCAGACCGATCGACAGGATCCTTGTGGCGCGCGGCGAAAAAAGCGGCGCGGTAGTCGGGATACTCGCAAAGGCGAGGGACAAAAAGATCCCCGTCAAGGAGGTCGACCGCGTAAAGCTCGATTATATCACCGGCTCGTCTGTCCACCAGGGGATCGCGGCGTTCGCGGCGGTCAAGGATTACTGCACGGTAGACGATATATTCGATCACGCAAATGATCTTAACGAGCCTCCGTTCATCGTTGTGCTCGACGAAATAGAGGATCCGCACAATCTCGGCGCGATCATCCGCACCGCCGAGTGCGCCGGAGTCCACGGAGTTATCATCCCAAAGCGCCGCAGCGCCGGACTCAGCTACGCAGTAGGCAAAGCCTCCGCCGGAGCGATAGAGTACATGCGCGTGGCGAGAGTCACCAATATAGCCGTTCTTTTAGAAGAATTAAAGGAGCGCGGGGTTTGGATCTACGGAGCCGATATGAACGGCGCCGACTACACAACATGCGATCTGTCCGGAGCCTGCGCGATAGTTATAGGCAACGAGGGCAAGGGTATCTCAAGGCTTGTACGCCAAAAATGCGACGTGATCGTTTCGCTTCCGATGAAGGGAAAGATCAACTCGCTCAACGCCTCCGTAGCCGCCGGAATACTGATGTACCACGCGGCGAAGGACAGGCAGCGCCCTAAAAAATAACGAAAGGATGTGAAAAGCTTGTCTGAGCTTAACAGGGAGCAGGAAAAGAAAAACGACCTGCTCAAGGAGCTTGAAATTCAGAGCATACTTGACGAAACTCATCAGCTCGCCGATGACGAGAAGATGAAGAAGATCGCCGACAAGTACCGCGCCAAACCGAAGATGGCGGACATTTTCAGCAACGCGGACAAAAAGCCGAGACTCAAAAACGATAATCCGCTTGATCTCGACAAAGAAAAGCCCGACGAAAGCAACGCGATCGTAGACGACAAAACCGCCGCCACCATGCAGACGGAGCTTATCATGGACGGCAGCAAGGAGGACATCAAAACTCCCGAACAGCTTGAAAAGGAGGCCGAGGAGGCGGCAAAGAAAGCCGCCGAGGAAGCCGCCAAGAAGGCCGAGGAGGAAAAGATAGTGACCCTTGCTCCCGAGTACGACGAGGACACTCAGTTCTCGGGCGAGGTGCTCGGAGAGGTCGACACCTTTAGGGAAAACAACGCTATCGAAAGCTTTAATACAATAGATATCGACGTCGACGGCGAGGAATACAAGAAGGCTCAGGAGCAGAAGGAAGCCGAGGAAAAGAGCCGTTACGAGGAGCTTTTCAAGATCAAAAACGCTCCCGACGGCAAGCCGCCCAAAAAGGTGGTCTCAAAGGTCCCGGTCTACCGCCCCGATGAGCCGAGGAACACGCTCAACATCAAGGCAGGCAGGTTCTCAGAGGTCGTCGAGCGCGAGTATGACGAGTACGTCCGCTCAAAGAACCCCTCGGTGATCGCCCACGTCATCAGACCCGAGCCAAAGCGTATCGAGGAGGACGAGGACAAGCCCGAGGACGACCGCACCGCTCAGGAAAAGGTCGTTTCCGCGGTAGTCGGATTTTTCTCTAAGGACGAGTCCGACGACGAGGACGTCGTTGAGGAAAAGGCTGCCCCGATCGAGGACTACACCGGCGAGGATGACGAAAAAAGCATCAAATACGAGCTTAACCACAACATCAAAAAGCTGTTTATTCGCAGCCTTGTCACCGGCGTTATCGTTTTTGTTTCAATAGTTTTGACCGTGCTGACAAGGACCATCCCCGACGCGATCGTAGGCACTATACCCTTTGCGCCGGCGGCGTACGCGGTATTCAACTTCCTGCTTTTGGGAGTATCGGTTTTTGTCAACCGCGTTGCTCTGATGAACGGCCTGACGCCTCTCGTGCGCTTCAAGGGCAATTCCGACACCGCGGTTTCGGTGGCGTGCATCAGCGCGGTGATACAGACGATAGTTTCGTTCTTCTGCCTCGGCGATATGTCGGGCTTCAATGTTAACTACTACGTCGTTATCGTATTCGCGGCGCTGTTCACAAACAACCTCGGAAAGCTGATAATGGTGCTCAGGGTCAAGGAGAATTTCCGATTTATCACCGCCAAGGGACAGCGATACGCCGCAAAGATCTACAACAACGAGGCTGTCGCGAACAAAATGCTGAGCGGCACCGCGTCGGACAAAACGCTGATCGCCTATCAGCATAAGACCGACTTCCCGTCTAACTTCTTAAAGATATCCTACGCGCCCGATCCCAGCGAGGATCTGGCTTCAAAATTAGCGCCGATCACCTCTGTCGCGGCAATAATAATCGCCTCGCTTTACGGCGTTGTAAAGCTCTCTTTCTCAGACGCGGTCAACACGCTGTCGCTGATAACCGCGCTGGCAATACCGGTCGCGACCCTGCTGGCGGTCAATCTGCCCGTAAAGCTGCTCTGCAAGAACCTAAACGGCTACGGAGCCATGCTGGCAGGTTATCCGTCGATCAAGCAGTTCTGCGACAGCACGGCTGTAATGATGGACGCCAACGAGGTGTTCCCTGCCGAGTCGATCGACCTTGAGGGTATCAAGAGCTTTGAGGATTTCAACGTCGACGAGTCGCTGCTGTGCGGAATAGCCATCCTAAAGGAGGCTCAAAATCCGCTCGCAAACGCGTTTGACTCGGTAATAAACGAGACAAAGGAAAAGCTCCCCGAGGTGGAGAGCGTGCTTTACGAGGACGAGCTCGGACTGGTCGGCTGGATCAACGGCGAGCGTATCCTTGTCGGCTCGCGCAACCTTATAGAAAAGTACAGGGTCGACGCTCCGGGGCTTGATTACGAGGAAAAGTACACCTCCAAGGGCAGTCAGGTAACATATCTTTCGCGCGCAGGCAGGCTCGTGGCGATGATCGTTACAAAGTACCACGCCGATCCCGAGCTCAAGGCCGAGCTGCAGCGCGCCGAATCAAACGGCATCAGCTTCCTGATTAGAACCACCGATTACAATATAACCGACGAGCTTATTGCCAAGCTTTACAACCTGTTCTACCGCAGCATCAAGGTGCTGCCCACGGGACTGGGCAACGTGCTCAAGGAGGCTCAGAGCGTCAGGGAGGAATCCTCGCGCTCGTACCTTATCACTCACGGCAAGGCTTCCTCGCTCGCGAGGGCGGTTTCCGGCAGCGTGAGGATAAAAAGCAACATATCTCTCGCGATCATCATTCAGTTGGCGGCGATAATCCTCGGAATACTCATCGCCTCAACGCTCTCGCTCTACGCCGGGGTCGAGGTAATGGGCTCGCTCGAGGTTTTGATCTACGCGCTGTTCTGGACGGCGGCGGCGATCGTCGCTCCCGCGATACAAAAGCCGTAAATGAGTTATGAGTTGAGAGTTTGTTTTATGGAGGAAACATTATGAAGATAGCACCTTCGCTTTTATCCTGTGATTTTTCCGTTATGGGGCAGGAAATCGAACGAATGGACAAGGCAGGCGCCGACTGGATGCACCTCGATATAATGGACGGTCACTTTGTTCCGAACATCACCTTCGGCGCTCCGGTCATAAAATGCGTCAGAAAATACACGGACAAGCCGTTCGACGTTCACCTGATGATCACCGATCCGCTCAAGTATATCGACGATTTCGCCGACTCAGGCGCGGATATAATCACCTTCCACATTGAGTGCGATTCCGACATCGACAAGACGATTGAGAAAATCAAGTCGCGCGGAATCAAGGCAGGGCTTGTTATCAAACCCAAGACCCCCGCGGAGGCGGTCTTTGAATATCTCGATAAGATCGACCTTGTGCTCGTTATGACGGTCGAACCGGGCTTCGGCGGTCAGAGCTTTATGGCGGACATGATGCCCAAGGTCAAGGCGATCAGGGACGAGGCGAACCGCAGAGGGCTCGACATTACGATAGAGGCCGACGGCGGCATCGGCGAGGCTACCATAGCGCAGTGCGCGGACGCAGGCGTTGACGTCTGCGTTGCCGGAACAGCCGTGTTCAGGGCGGAGGACGCCGCTAAGGCGATCGCCGCGCTCCAAAAATACTGACAATAAGCAAAAAGCCATAACGGCGCTCGTCCGTTATGGCTTTATTTTTTTGCTGTTTGGTCAAATCACGCCTTGAAATACTCGTAAAAAGCGCGGTACGCCATGTAAACGTCCGTCTTTGATACGATCTCAAACGGAGCGTGCATGCTGAGCACGGGCACTCCGAGGTCGATAACGTCGACGTTCATGTTAGCGACGTACTTGGCGATCGTTCCGCCGCCGCCGAGGTCAACCCTTCCGAGCTCGCCGATCTGCCAGATGATGCCGTTGTTCTCGAGCAGGGCTCTCACCTTGCCCATATACTCTGCGGAGGCGTCGGAGGTGTCGTACTTTCCGCCGTGACCCGTGTACTTCGAGATCACTACGCCGCCGTTGATAAAGCAGCTGTTATTCGCCTCAAAAGCGGAGGCGTAGGTGGGGTCGAACGCCGCGTTGACGTCCGCCGAAAGGCAGGTGCTCTTTGACATGGCGCGGTAACCCTCTATTCCATCCTGAGCGGCGAGGTCATAAATGAAGTAGCGCAGGAAATCGCTCTGCATACCGGTGTTGCCCTCGCTGCCTATCTCCTCCTTATCGGTCAGGTAGGTGATGCAGGTGTTCTCGGGGATGTCCGTATCGAGAGCCGCCATGAGCGCGGGATAAGCGCAGACCTTGTCGTCGTGACCGTAGCCGCCGATCATGCTTCTGTCAAAGCCGATGTCCTTTGACTTGAAGCTCGGGACAAGGCAGAGCTCGGCAGACAAAAAGTCGTTTTCGGTAATACCGTATTTTTCGTTCAGGATCCTCATTACGTTGAGCTTTACAAGCTCCTTTTCGTCGTCGGCCCCGTCAAGCGGAAGCGAGCCGGCGAGCACGTTTAGATCCTCTCCGGTGAACGCCTTTGACATGGGCTTTGTCGCCTGCTCCTGAGCAAGGTGCGGAAGAAGGTCGGTGACGCAGAAGCAGCTTTCGTCCGCTTCGTCGCCCCAGATAACGTCTACCGTGCTGCCGTCGAGCCTGACTATCCTGCCGTGGAGCGTCAGCGGTATCGCCGTCCACTGGTACTTTTTGAGACCGCCGTAGTAGTGGGTTTTAAAGAGAGCGAGGTTGTTGCTCTCATAAAGCGGATTGGGCTTTAAATCAATTCTCGGGGAGTCGATATGGGCGATAGCCATGCGCGCGCCGTTTTTGACGCCGTTTTTGCCGATCACCGCGAGAGCGATCGCCTTTCCGCGGTTTACGTAATAAACCCTGTCGCCGGGGGCGTAGGTCGCCTCGGGATCAAATTCAACAAAACCCCTGCTCTTTGCGAGCTCGAGCGAATAACCGACCGCCTCGCGCTCTACGGGCGACTTGTCAAGAAAGGTCTTGTAGCCCTCGCAGAACTTGTCAGCCTCGGCAACGACCTCCGCCGTAAGCTTTTTCTGCTTGTTTTCCTCCATCATCAGGCTCTCTCTGAGGAGCTGAGTCTTGGTTTTTTCCTCTGCCATAATAATCTTCCTTTCAAATATATGTTATGAAAAATATAATTCATTATACTTTTTCTTGGCGTTCTCGACCTTGTCAACGTACTCGCTCGTTTCTGGATACGGGATCGTGTCGAGCGTGATCCCGTCGGAGCTGCAGTTGGGATCCTCAAGCCAGTCGGACACGACAAATCCGGCGTTATACGCCGCTACGGCGCACTGCTCGTTGCCGTAGTAATCGAGAAAATACCTGAGCAGCCAGCAGCCGTAGTCGATATTGACCTCGGGCGTGTAAAGATCGTCGGCGGTATACCGGTCAGCCTGATCTCGCTTTTCCGCTATCCATTCAAAGGTCTCGGGCATGAGCTGCATCAGCCCCCTCGCTCCGACCGACGAGCCGGCGTTGGGGTCAAAGCGGCTCTCGGTATGTATCACGCCGTAGATCAGCGCGGGCTCGAGGTTATAATCCTTTGCCGCCTTTTCGACGAGCTCTGTGTATTCAAGCGGATAAACCGCCTTTTCAAAGCTATTTTCGGTGCTTTTATAAAAGTTGACCGCGAAAATCACAACGCCTACCGCGAGCAGTACCGCCGCCGCGGAGATTATGAATACCCTTGCCTTTTTCCCCTGCTTTTTCGCGCTGTGTTTATTTGTACGGCGTGTTCTCTGCGCCATTACATCACCTCGAACTGTTTTTTAAGGCTTCGGAAACGAGCGGTATCACTTTAAGCGCTGTATTTTCCAAATCACCTTCGGTGTTGTTTTCTATGATAAAATCGGAATTGCTCCTGAAAAATCCCTCGCTGAGCTGGGCGTTGATCCTCTCGCGGGCCTGAGCCTCGTCTATACCGTCGCGGCTGATTATCCTTTTGAGCCTGACTTCCTCGTCGGCGACTACGCTCACAATAACGTCGCAGAGCACGTCTATTCCGCTCTCAAAAAGCTGGGGAGCGTCGAATACGGCACAGCCCTTGACATTTTTCAGATCCTTCAGCAGCTCGCGTAAAACAAACGGATGGACGAGTTCATTCAAAGCCCTTGTCGCTTCCTTTGAAGCAAAGGCTTTTTTTGCGAGCGCGGGTCTGTTTAGCGTGCCGTCGGGATTCAAAATATCCTCGCCGAAGTTTGCCGATACCGCCGCAAGGCAGGAGCCGCCCTTTTCATACACCCTTTTTACAAGGGCGTCGGCGTTTATTACCGCAAAGCCGCTTTGCTCAAAATACCCGGCGACGGTGCTTTTTCCTGAGCCGGTCTGACCCGTCAGGCCTATAAGTTTAACTCTTTTCAAGGTCGATCACCTCAAATCCCGCGGCGCGGATAAGGCGGTTGTATACCGCTAAGCCGACGCCCTCGGTGGACGGCAGACGGGTGTACACCGTGACGATGTCGCCGTAGCCGTCGATCCTGCGCAGGCTGTCAAACAGCCTGTGCGCGTGAGCCTCGTAATCGTTTCTTTTTCCGAGAGAGATGTGCTTTACATTCAGGGCTTCGACGTCCTCGTCGCAGCAAAGCGCCGCGACTCCCCTGCCGCCGCAGCGGTTGACGTAGTCGATAAAAGCCTCGTCGCCGCACTTTAGCAGCACCACGTTCGCCTTGGGCGCGTAGTGTTTGTACTTCATGCCGGGGCTCGACGCTTTTTGCCCTTCCTTTAGCTTGTTGAGGACAGCGGAGTCAAGCGCGACCTCTCCCAAAACATTCCGCAGCTGTTCAAGCGTCACCCTGCCCGGGCGAAGGAGCCTCGGAGTGCCCTCCGCGAGAGTGATAACGGTGCTTTCTACTCCTACGGAGCAGTCGCCGCCGTCGAACACGGCGTCGATCCTGCCGTCCATATCATTTATAACATGCTGAGCGGATGTCGGGCTGGGCGAGCCCGAAAGATTTGCCGACGGAGCCGCCAGAGGCGTGTTTGCCGCGCTGATTATAGCGCGCGCCGACGGATGGCTCGGAAGGCGTATCGCCACCGTGTCGAGCCCTGCCGACACCTCGTCGGGGATCACGTCGCCCTTTTTCATTATCATTGTGAGCGGTCCCGGCCAGAAGGTTTTTGCCAGCTTTACCGCGGCTTCGGGAATCTCCCTTACGAGCTTGAACCGCTCGATGTCCCCGAACTCAGCCACGTGGACGATCAGAGGATTGTCCGCGGGTCTGCCCTTTGCCTCAAAGATCTTCGCCACCGCCGAGCCGTTGAGCGCGTCCGCGGCGAGTCCGTAGACCGTTTCCGTCGGTATCGCGACGAGCGCTCCGCAAGCGAGGAGCCTTGCCGCAGTGTTTATGTTTTCAGGTGTGTTGCTAAGTATTTGCGTTTTCATTTTATTTTTGTTCCATGCTCTCCTTCAGCTTTTCCGCCCTGTCGGCGGTGATCAGCGCGTCTATGACCTCGTCGAGGTTCCCGTTCAGGATATCCTCGAGCTTGTACAGGGTGAGTCCGATCCTGTGATCGGTCAGCCTTCCCTGCGGATAGTTGTACGTCCTTATACGCTCGCTGCGGTCGCCGGTGCCGACCTGCGATTTTCTGTTTTCTGCGATCTCGTTCGCCTGTTTGTCCTGCTTCTCCTTGAGCAGGCGGCTTTTCAGCACCTTGAGCGCCTTGTCCTTGTTCTTGTACTGGCTGCGCTCGTCCTGACATTCCACAACCGTGCCCGTGGGCAGATGGGTGATCCGTATGGCGGAGCTTGTTTTGTTGATGTGCTGACCGCCCGCGCCGCTTGAACGGAAGGTGTCTATTTTAAGATCCTTGGGGTCGATCTCAAGCTCGACGTCCTCCGCCTCGGGAAGCACCGCCACGGTGGTGGTGGAGGTGTGTACGCGCCCCTGGCTCTCGGTCTCGGGAACGCGCTGAACGCGGTGGACTCCGCTTTCAAACTTAAACCGCGAATACGCGCCCTCGCCCTCGACCATGAACGATATCTCCTTGTAGCCGCCGAGTTCGGTCTCGTTCGCGTTTATTACCTCTACGCGGTAGCCGCGCTTTTCCGAGTACATGGAGTACATCCTGAACAGCACCGCCGAGAACAGCGCGCTTTCCTCTCCGCCGGCGCCGCCGCGGATCTCTATGATGACGTTTCGCTCGTCGTTGGGATCCTTGGGAAGAAGCAGGATCTTGAGCTGCTCCGACAGCCTTTCGATATTTTCCTTAGCCTCGTCAAGCTCGGACTGCGCGAGCTCCTTTAGCTCGGGATCGGCGCCCTCCTCGAGGATCTCAAGGCTTTCGCGCTCGGACTCGATCGCCGATTTATACTCGCGGTAGGTCTGCACAAGCTCCTCGATCGACTTGATCTCCTTCATTATCTTTTGATATTCGTCCGGATCTGACGCGACCGACGGCTCGTATAGCCGGGAGTTCAGCTCGGAATACCTCTTGTCAAAAATCTCTATTTTTTCAAACATCGCTTACTCCGTAATTGATTTAATGTTTTTCTCAAGCTTTTTGCGCGGAACCATTACCTCGCGCCCGCACTTGTCGCAGCGAATTTTAAAATCCATTCCCGCGCGCAAAACGGTAAAGCTCCTTCCGCCGCAGGGGTGCTGCTTTTTCATTTCCAATTTATCGTTTACCTTTATATCCACGAAAAACACCTCTGCAAAGTTATATATTATTTATTATACACCAATACAATCAATTTTTCAAGCGCCGCAGGGGCGGTCACCGACCGTCCGCGGATAACAAAAGGTTATTTTTCCGCGGGCGGACAATGCACGCCCCTGCGATTATTATTCTTTGATTTTAGTTTTGATCAGATCTCGATCTCGCCCTCAAATACCTTCTCGGCGTTACCGGTCATATAGACGGTGTCGTCGGTGTAGTTGATGATGAGGTCGCCGCCGATGAGCTTGACCTTGATGTCGTCGCCCTTTTTGCAGTAGCCGTTTTCACAGGCTGCCACGGCAACGGCGCAGGCGCCCGTTCCGCACGCCCATGTCTCGCCGGAACCGCGCTCCCATACCCTCATCTTTACGGTGTTGTCGTTGAGCACCGTAACGAACTCGGTGTTGACTCTTTCGGGGAAGATCTTGTCGAACTCAAATTCGGGACCGATCTTTTCAAGGTCGAGATGGTCGATATCGCCGTCCGTAAACACAACGCAGTGGGGGTTGCCCATTGATACACAGGTGATGTTGTACTCCCTGCCGGCGATCGTTACGGTCCTGTTAACGACCTTGTCGCCGTCGAGCGCGACGGGGATCTCGCGAGGATCGAGGATAGCCTTGCCCATGTCGACTCTGAGACGGGTAACTACGCCGTCCTGAGTATACGCCTTGAGCGACTTGATTCCGCTGAGGGTCTCGATCGTGATCTCGTCCTTCTCTTTGATGTCGATCATGCCGTGGTCATAGAGGAACTTGCCCACGCAGCGGATACCGTTGCCGCACATCTTTCCCTCTGAACCGTCGCGGTTGTACATCTTCATCTTAGCGTCCGCTACCTTTGAGGGAGCTACGAGGATAACTCCGTCGCCGCCGATGCTGAAATGACGGTCGGAAAGACGGACGGCAAGCGCCTCGGGATTGTTGATCCACTGCTCAAAGGTCGAGAAATAGATGTAGTCGTTGCCTATGCCCTGCATTTTTGTAAAGCGGAGCTTTTGCTTTGTCTCTCTCATATTATTGATATCAACAAGCTCGGTGCTGTGCGACGAGAAGCGGCTCTTGAGACAGTCCGCAAGAGCGTTGGCCGTATCGAGAGAGGTAAGGCACGGAATGTTTCTCTCGACAGTCTTGCGGCGGATCTTTACCGAATCCCTCGACGGGATCCTGCCCTTTGCCGAGGTCGAGATAACGTAGTTGACCTTGCCGGACTCGATCAGGGTGAGCGTGTTGTTTGCCTCCGATTCATGTATTTTCTTTACGGCAACAGCGTCTATGCCGTACTTTGTGAGAACCTTCGCGGTGCCCTCGGTAGCGTAGATATTGAAGCCGAGGTCGGCGTACTTCTTGGCGATCTCGCCGATCTCCGCCTTGTCCGAATCACGGACGGTGATGAATACGCCGCCGTTTTTCTTCATCTTGTAGCCCGCGGCGATAAGTCCCTTGTAGAGCGCCTCCTCGAGCGAGCCCGCGATACCGAGCACCTCGCCGGTGGACTTCATCTCGGGTCCGAGGTGGTTATCGACGTTTATAAGCTTTTCAAAGCTGAACACGGGAACCTTTACGGCGATGTAGGGGCTCTTGCGGTAAAGACCGGTGCCGTAGCCCATATCCCTGAGGTTCTCGCCGAGCATGGCTCTTGTCGCGAGGTCTACCATGGGAACGCCCGTTACCTTGCTTATGTACGGGATCGTACGCGAGGAACGCGGATTTACCTCGATAACGTAAAGCTCGTTTTCGTAGATAAGGTACTGGATATTTACAAGACCCTTTGTCTTAAGCTCGATCGCGAGGTTGCGCGAGCTCTCTACTATTATATCCGTCATCCTGTCGGAAATATTCCAAGCGGGATAAACCGCGATCGAGTCGCCCGAGTGAACGCCGGCGCGCTCGACGTGCTCCATGATACCGGGGATAAGGATATCCTCTCCGTCGCAGATCGCGTCGACCTCGATCTCGGTGCCCTGAAGATACTTGTCGATCAAAATCGGGTTCTCGATATTCTGAGCGAGGATGATCGCCATATATTCCTTTACGTCGTCCTCATTGAAGGCGATTATCATATTCTGACCGCCGAGCACGTAGGACGGACGGAGCAGGACAGGATAACCGATCTTTTCCGCGACTCTGAGGGCTTCCTCGGTAGTCATGACGGTAACGCCTCTCGGGCGCTTGATGTGGTACTTTTCAAGGAGCTCGTCAAAGCGCTCTCTGTCCTCCGCCATGTCGATAGCGTCGTACGAGGTGCCGAGGATATTAACGCCGTTGTCGCTCATAAACTTTGTGAGCTTGATAGCGGTCTGTCCGCCGAAGGCAACAACTACGCCGTAGGGCTTCTCGGTCTTGATAATGCCCATTACGTCCTCATTTGTAAGCGGCTCAAAGTAAAGTCTGTCGGCGGTGTCAAAGTCGGTCGAAACCGTCTCGGGGTTGTTGTTGACGATAACAACGTCGTAGCCCGCCTTTTTGAGCGCCCATACGCAGTGTACCGAGGCGTAGTCGAACTCGATTCCCTGACCGATCCTGATAGGACCCGAGCCGAATACGATGACGGTCTTTTTGTCGCTTTTGCGCTCCTCTATAAACTCCGCCGCCTCGTTCTCCTTGTCAAAGGTGGAGTAGAAATACGGCGTTTCCGCGGCGAACTCCGCGGCGCAGGTGTCTACCATTTTATAAACGGGCACGAGCGGAGCATTGATCTTCTGTCCGCTGAGCTCCTCGATAGTCTTGTCGAGGAAGCCGGTGTGCTTTGCCGTTGAGTACAGCTCGTCGGTAAGCTCCCCGCTTTTGAGGGCGTCGCCGACGGCGATGATGTTCTTTAATTTTTCGAGGAACCACTCGTCGATCATTGTGATCCTGTGGATCATGTCAACGGATACTCCGCGCTTGAGCGCCTCGTATACGCAGAAGATACGCCTGTCGTCGCAAACGCTGAGCTGATCTATGAGCGAGGCGTTGCTGAGCTTCGCGTACTCCTTGTCGTCGAGCGTGTCGTGAGAAATCTCCGCGCCTCTGACAGCCTTCATGATCGCCTGCTCAAAGGTAGGAGCGATAGCCATTACCTCGCCCGTAGCCTTCATCTGTGTGCCGAGCGTGCGCTTTGCGTATACGAACTTATCGAACGGCCACTTGGGGAACTTGACTACCACGTAGTCGATTGCCGGCTCGAAGCAGGCGTATGTCGTGCCGGTCACGGCGTTTTTGATCTCGTTAAGGGTGTAGCCGATGGCGATCTTCGCGGCGACCTTGGCGATCGGATAACCGGTAGCCTTGGAAGCCAGCGCCGATGAACGCGATACACGGGGATTTACCTCGATAACGGCGTACTCGAAGGTCTCGGGATCGAGCGCGAACTGGCAGTTGCAGCCGCCCTCTACCTTTAGCTTTGATATGATGCTGAGCGCTGCCGAGCGGAGCATTTGATATTCCTTGTCCGAAAGCGTTACCGTCGGGGCGATAACGATTGAGTCGCCGGTGTGAACGCCGACGGGGTCGAAGTTCTCCATCGAGCAGATGGTGATGACGTTGCCCTCGCTGTCGCGCATTACCTCGAACTCGATCTCCTTCCAGCCGGAGATACATTTCTCGACAAGCACCTGGGTGATGGGCGAAAGCTCAAGACCGTTTGAGGTGATCTCCCTGAGCTCCTCCTCGTTGTTTACGATACCGCCGCCTGTGCCGCCGAGGGTAAAGGCAGGACGGATGATAACGGGATAGCCGATCTCGTCGGCGAATCTTACCGCCGACTCAACGTCGTTTACTACCGTTGAGGGGATAACGGGCTGGTTGATCTCCATCATGGCGTCCTTGAAGAGCTGCCTGTCCTCCGCCTGATCTATGGTCTCGGGCTTCGCGCCGAGAAGCTTTACGCCGTATTTATCGAGGAAGCCCTCCTTTGCGAGCTGCATCGAGAGCGTAAGTCCGGTCTGACCGCCCAGAGTTGAAAGCAGGCTGTCGGGACGTTCCTTGCGGATGATCCTCTTTACCGTGGTGAGCGTAAGAGGCTCGATATAAACCTTGTCCGCCATAGCGTTGTCTGTCATGATAGTAGCGGGGTTGGAGTTTACGAGGATGACCTCGAGTCCTTCCTCTTTAAGCGCGCGGCACGCCTGGGTACCCGCGTAGTCAAACTCGGCTGCCTGACCGATAACGATCGGACCCGAGCCGATTACCATTACTTTTTTAATATCTTTTTTCAGTGGCATATTATCAATCCTTACCTTTAAGATTTCGTTATCAGTTCTTGTTTTCCTTCATCATGTTTACAAAGCGGTCGAATAAAAACGCGGTGTCGAGCGGTCCGCCGCAAGCCTCGGGGTGGAACTGTACCGAGAACGCCGGCATGTCCGTGTAATTGACTCCCTCGCAGGTGTTGTCGTTGCCGTTCGTGAAGCTTACGACGCCGTTTTCGGGGAGGCTGTCCGAAACCACCGCGTAGCCGTGGTTCTGTGAGGTTATGTATACTCTGCCTGTTTCAAGCTCCTTTACGGGCTGATTGGCTCCGCGGTGACCGTACTTGAGCTTTTCGGTCTTGCCGCCCTGCGCGAGCGCCAGAAGCTGATGGCCGAGGCAGATACCGAACATGGGGATCTTTTTGTCGTTGAGCTTTTTGATCTCGGCGATCACCGCGGTGTTTTCCGCGGGATCTCCCGGTCCGTTTGAAAGCATTATTCCGTCGGGCTCCATGGCGATGATATCCTCCGCGCTTGTTGAAGCCGGAACGACCGTCAGGTCGCAGCCTCTTTTAAGAAGCTCGCGGTCGATGTTGTGCTTGGCGCCGAAGTCCATCAGCACTACCCTGAGCTGCGGCTCCTGAGCGTCGTAATGCTGGGGCTCGCTGATCGTGGTGCTCTCGACGGCGTTGACGACCCTGTACGCCCTGAGCTCTTCAAGCTCGGCGTCGGTGACCTCGGGGGTGTACTGGATCCTGCAGTTGAGCACGCCGTATTCGCGGACGATCCTTGTCAGCGCGCGGGTGTCAAGTCCGCAGATACCGGGGACTCCGGAATTTTTTAAAAAGGTGTCAAGATCACCCTCACTGCGGAAGTTAGAGGGCGCTTGGCACCATTCTCTTACGATATAACCTTTTAATTCGGGCGACTCGCTCTCAAAATCAGCGGGGATCACACCGTAGTTGCCGATAAGCGGAAATGTCTGAATGACCACCTGACCGAAATAGCTGGGGTCGGTGAGTGTTTCAAGATAACCTGTCATAGCTGTTGTAAAGACAAGCTCTCCCGTTGTTTCCTTTTCGGCACCGAATGCCTTGCCCTCAAAAACGGTTCCGTTTTCGAGTACCAAATAAGCAGCACGACTCATATTAACAATCCTTTCCATGTTTTTCTTATCTTAAAGTGTCAGTTTTCATATGTTGAGATAACCTGCTTGGCTACCGACAATTTACTTGTGCGCAGATCCATCGCCTGTTTTTCAAGGTATTTGTGCGCCTGGCTCTCGCTCATATTCAGGCAGGTGACGAGCAGCAGCTTGGCGCGGTCGATTATCTTTATATCCTCGACCATGTTCTTGAGCCGCTGGTTTTCGCGTTCGACCCTGAGTATGCGTGTGCGGAAGCAGTCAGTGAACTGCAGGTAATGATGGAGCAGGTGCCTGTTGATCGGCTTGGCGATCACAAGCACGCCATGCTCGGTAAGGAGGTCGTTGACCTCGTCGGCGTTCTTTTGCGGAACGATAATAACTACGCTCGAGCGCGTTGTCGCCGCGAACTCCCGAGAGAGCTCGATACCGTTTTCGTCGGGCAGCGGAGCGTTGATACAGATAAGATCGTACTCCTCGTCGCCCTGTTCGGCGATGTCACGGGCGCTGTACGCGGAAAACGAGGTGGTGATCTTTACATACCCCTCGCTCCTGAGCAGTTGTGACAGTGAGGCGGCGCTTTGCTCCGAGTTTGAAACAAGCAATACTCTTTTCACGCTATCACCACCGCACAGACTTTCTTCATCATAATATTGTACAGGATTCGGGCGCTTTATAATTTACTTTATGGAATTAAAGCAAGTTTTTCAGAGCTTGACTAAATCCGCTGTTTTGAGCGCAGGATTTTGTTTAAAACAGAAAACGCCGTCATAATGAGGGTTGCCGAAGGATCACGTTCCCCGTTGACTTGCGCCGTCGCAGGCACGGAGAGATCCTTTGCTGACGCTCAAAATGACAGCGTTATTATTCTTTATATAAACGGCAGTTTTGCCGTCGGGAAACGGTGTTACCCATTCACGCCGGGCTGTCTGCCCGGATCGCGAACCGTCGCCACGGAGTAAACGCGGTTTTCGGCAGATGTTTTCGGTCGGGAAACGAAGTTACCCATTCACGCCGGGGCGTCTGCCCGGATCGCGCCGTCGCCACGGAGTAAACGCGGTTTTCGGCAGATGTTTTAGGTCGGGAAACCGAGTTGCCCTATTAAGCCGGGCTGTCTGCCCGGATTGCGAACCGTCGCAACGGCGGCTTATTCGCCGAAGAGGAGTTCGCTGTAGGACGGATACGGCCAGTAATCGGACGAGGTTTCCGTCTCCATGGAATCGCCGATCGCCCTGAGCTCCTGCATTTTTGAAAATACCGACTCGCGGTAGTAGGTCGCGTAGGCGAGTCCGTCGTCGCTGTACTCGCTGGCGCCCATAACGGCCTCCTCGAGCTCGGCAGTCTTTTTAACGAAGCAAACGAGCTTTGTCGAAAGGCTCATAATAAGCTCCTCCTCGACCGAGGTCGGGATAGCGTCGGAGAGAGCCTTCTTGGCGAGAGCGGTCTCGGTAAGCTCGCGCACGAAGGATGACACCGCCGGAGTGATGTTCTTCTTGGCCATGTCGATCATGGTAAGAGCCTCGATGTTGATCTGCTTTGAGTACGATTCGAGCTCGATCTCGTATCTCGCCCTGAACTCAGCCTCGGTGCAGATATTGTTCTTTACAAAGAGGTCGATGTTCTTCTGATCCATAAAGTGAGCGAACGCTTCGGGAAGCGATTTGAGGTTGAGAAGTCCCCTTCTCTGAGCCTCCTCTACCCACTCGTCGGCATAGTTGTCGCCGTTGAAGATGATTCTGCGATGCTCGGTGAACACTCTTTTTACGAGAGCCTTTACAGCGGAGTCAAAATCCGTCGCGTCTTTGAGCTCTTCATAGAACTGAGAAAGCTCCTCTGCGACCATTGTGTTGAGCATATAGTTGGGGCAGCCGATGTTGAGCGATGAGCCGAGAGCCCTGAACTCGAACTTGTTGCCCGTAAAAGCAAAGGGAGAGGTGCGGTTACGGTCTGAGGTGTCCTTTTTGAAGTCGGCGAGAACGTCTACGCCCGTCTGGACTCTTTCCTTGCCGCGGCTGACATATTCCTCGTCCTCGATAATTGCCTCTACCATGGCTCCGAGGTCGTCGCCGAGGTACATCGAGATGATGGCCGGAGGCGCCTCGTTAGCGCCGAGACGGTGATCGTTGCCCGCTGAGGCGACGGTGATCCTGAGAAGATCCTGATACTCGTCGACAGCCTTTACGACCGCCGCGAGGAAAAGCTGGAACTGCAGGTTGTTCTCGGGGTGCTTGCCGGGTGAGAGCAGGTTTTCGCCCGTATTTGTGGAGATCGACCAGTTGTTGTGCTTGCCCGAGCCGTTTACGCCGGCAAAGGGCTTTTCATGAAGGAGACATACAAGACCGTGCTTTTCCGCGGTCTTTTTCATGATCTCCATTGTGAGCTCGTTGTGGTCGTTCGCGATATTTGATGTGGTAAAGATGGGCGCGAGCTCATGCTGCGAGGGAGCGACCTCGTTGTGCTTTGTCTTTGCGTAAACGCCCAGCTCCCAAAGCTCGGTGTCGAGATCGCGCATATACTCGGCGACCCTTGTTTTGATGGCTCCGAAATAGTGGTCGTCAAGCTCCTGTCCCTTGGGAGCCTTCGCGCCGAAAAGCGTCCTGCCGGTGAGCTTAAGATCCTCTCGCTGATTATAAAGATCGCGGTCGATAAGGAAATACTCCTGCTCGGGTCCGACGGTGGTGACGACCCTTGTAACGTCGGTTTTGCCGAACAGTCCGAGTATCTTTACCGCCTCGGTGCTGATCCTCTCCATCGAGCGGAGAAGAGGAGTCTTTTTATCAAGAACCTCGCCCGTATAGGAGCAGAACGCCGTGGGGATATAAAGCGAGCCGTCCTTTACGAACGCCGGAGAGGTGGGATCCCATGTCGTGTAGCCTCTCGCCTCAAAGGTAGCGCGGATACCTCCGCTGGGGAACGACGAAGCGTCGGGCTCGCCCTTGATGAGCTCCTTGCCCGAAAACTCCATGATGACCTGACCCTCGCCGCTGGGCGAGATAAAGCTGTCGTGCTTTTCCGCCGTTACGCCCGTCATGGGCTGGAACCAGTGGGTGTAGTGGGTGCAGCCCAGCTCGATCGCCCAATCCTTCATCGCCGAGGCGACGACGTTCGCCACGCTCAGATCGAGCGGCTCGCCGTCCTGAACGGTCTTTTTGAGCGCCTTGTAGGTCGATTTCGGGAGTCTCTCCTGCATTTTTTGGTCGTTGAAAACCTTGCATCCGAACATTTCGGGAACCTTAACCATAATATCTCTCCTGTGTGATTTCTAAAAATAGAGGCACTGTAAGCCTTGTGCTTACAGCGCCTTTGCTGTTTTCATTGGTTAGTATATTCTTTTTAACGGTTTTTGTCAATATTGATTTGAACGGTCTTTTGAGCCGTTCGCGACGTTTTTTTGGATATTATTGCGGAAATTCAAATATCACACCTCAAAAAAGCTCGGGGTCAGCCAATCCATAACATATTTTCACGGGGGATAATCGCGCAAATCAAAAAATCGCATACAGATTTGTGAACATAACCGCGCAGAACGCTCCGCTTATTTTATAATTGCAATCCGCTTTGATTAATGTTAAAATATCTGTATAACTATCGGAGGAAAGCGTATGAGCAAGGCTGTTATCACAAACAAAAACATCTGCCCCGTCTACAAAAAATGCGGAGGGTGCCAGCTCCAGAATATGAGCTATCCCGAACAGCTCAAATATAAGCAAAACAAGGCGGAGCGATATTTAAAACGCTACGGCAGGGTGCTGCCGATAATCGGCATGGAGAACCCCTGCCACTACCGCAACAAGGTGCAGGCGGCGTTTTACACGAGCCGCAACGGAAAGATAATCTCGGGCGTTTACCAGTCGGGCAGCCACAATATTGTCGGGATCGACAGCTGTATGATCGAGGACGAGCTCGCCGACAGGATAATCGTCGCAGTCAGAAAGCTTATGCCCTCGTTCAAAATGACGACCTATAACGAGGACGCGCGCCGCGGATTTCTGCGCCATATACTCGTAAAGCGCGGCTTCGCGACAAATCAGGTGATGCTGGTGCTCGTCACGGGCAAGCCAATGTTCCCGTCTAAAAACAACTTTGTAAGAGCCATACGCGAAAAATTCCCCGAGATCACCACGATAGTCCAGAACATAAATCCGTATCAGACGAATCTTGTGCTCGGCGACAGGGAAAACGTGCTGTATGGCAAGGGATATATCGAGGACATCCTCTGCCGATGCAGGTTCAGGATATCGCCCAAGAGCTTTTACCAGATCAACCCCGTTCAGACCGAGATCCTGTACTCGACCGCGATAAAATACGCCGGTTTGAAGGGTGATGAGACCGTGCTCGACACCTACTGCGGTATCGGCACGATCGGCATTATCGCCGCCCAAAACGGCGCAGGAAGGGTGATCGGCGTCGAGCTGAACGGTGACGCCGTGCGCGACGCGATAGTAAACGCAAAAATGAACGGTCTGACAAACATTCGCTTTTTCAAGGGCGACGCCGGCGACTTTATGCGCGCCGCTGCCGGGGAGGACGAACGCCCCGACGTCGTATTCATGGATCCGCCGAGAGCGGGCAGCAGCGAGGTGTTTTTGGATTCGCTGATAAAGATGTCGCCCAAGACCGTGGTATATGTAAGCTGCAACCCCGAGACTATGGCGCGCGACCTGCGCTATCTTGAAGGGCACAGCAGATACAGGGTCAAAAAGATCCAGCCGGTGGACATGTTCCCCCACACAAATCATATCGAGTGCGTGGCGCTGATAACAAAATAAAACGGCTAAAAAATGTGTGAACGATATTGACAGCCGGCGCGACGGGCGCAAAGCATTACCTTGTGAGCGCCTTGACCTTTGACGCGAGCGTTTCCAGCTTGCCAAATTCGTTTTTGTTAGAGAACGCCGACAGATTATAGCCTTCCGAAGGAACGGTGAACACCATGGTCACGTATGTATCGACCTGTCCCCCGTGGTAGACGGCGCCGTTATTATTTACAAATACTCCGTAGCCGTAGTGCTTTGATTCCGGGGAGTAATCGGCGGTCATTTCCATAAAGCTCTCTGCTGAAAGTATCGTATTTTCGCGCAGGGAGGTCAACCACTTGTCCATGTCGGCAGCGGTCGAGATTATTCCGCCGTCGCCGAAGGCCGCGCCCCGGATTTCAAGCTCGCTGAAATCCCCCGAGCTGTCGTCGCGCGGAGCGAGCCTGTCGGAATCATGCAGCTCCTCGGCTACGCCCGTGTCGTTCATGCCGAGCGGAGCAAGGATCCGCTCCCTTAGGAAATCGCGGTACCTCTCGCCCGACGCCTTCTCGACTATCTCGGCGAGCATAAAGTAATTCGAGTTTGAATATGCGTACCGTGAGTCGGGTTCAAAATCAAGCTCCTTTGAGAATATCCAGTCGCGCGTAGCCTTGCGGTTTGCCTCCTCGGAGCCGTCCGCGTCGTAGCGGTTCATGAACTCCTCCTCGGAATCGGGATCGTTTACATAGTCGCGGATCCCCGAGCGCATTGTAAGAAGGTTTTTGACGGTTATTTTATCGCCGTATTTATATTCCGGATAATACTTGTCAACGGTATCGTCAACGCTGAGCTTATTCTCCTCCTTTAGGAGCATTACGCACGCGGCGGTAAACTGCTTTGTCACCGAGCCGACAGCGAACTGATCGTCAACGGAGAGCGCGCCACCGCCCGGGTTGTTGTGAACGCTCGCCGCCTCGCATACGACCACGCCGTTTTTGCTGACGCGGACAACGCCGTTGAACTTTTGCTCCTTCATCATCTCCTCAAGCTGAGTCTGCATATCGCTTGCCGAAGCCTGAGCGGTCGTTTCCGTATTGTCAGGAGCCGGGGTGCCGCACGACGAAAAAATCAGCGCCGGTATTATCGCCGAAATAAAAATCAAAACGCGTTTCATAATATTTCCTCCTCATGATATTTCGCGGCTTTATTATAGGCCGCGAATCTGAAGAACGTCTAAAGATATACGCAACAAGGATCGGATAAGCCAATATCCGATCCTTGTTTTTAATTGAAGGCGTTATCAGTCGTCCTCCCAGACGACCTCGTCCTCGATAAAGCCCTCTTTCTTTTTCTTGTTAACAACGAGCTTCGCGATGAATCCGCTGACGAATACCAGCACGGAAACAGCCCAGCCCGCGACGATCTGCGCCCAGATGGGATATCCGCCGTAGCTGCCGCCGTTCTTAACAAAGAGCGTTACCATATTCCATACGAACATTCCCGCGAGCAGAACAGGCGCGATAAACTTGATCGAGCCGGCGAACCACCAGTAAGGCGTAACAAAACGCTTGGCGTTCCTGTTGACCTCTTTGAGCACCTTTCTGAGGTTGAATGTCCAGCCGATGGCGATACACTCGAGCACGCCGACAATGATAAGATTGACCGAATTCGCCCAGTTATCAACGATGTCGAGCCAAGCAAGACCTGCCTGAGTTACGAAAACTATCGAAATAAGTCCGCTTATGGCGCAAACAGCGATCGTGACCGTCTTTGGCTTGAGATGGAACTTATCGGCTACCGAGGCAGAGATTCCCTCTACGATAGAGAACGCCGAGTCGATAGCCAGGGTGATGAGCATAAGGTAGAATACAGCGCCGAACACCGCGTTGAACCAGCCAATGTCGGTAAGGTTTACTATAGCCTGCGGATATACGAAGAACGCTGTGCCGATGCCGCTCGCGGTGATCTGATCGAGCATGCCTGTGCCGCCCATCGTCGAAAACATTACAACGCCCGAAAGAACGCTGATAGCCATATCCGAGAACGCGATTATCATGGCGTCCGCGGCGATATCCGCGTCGTCGCCTACATACGAGCCGTAAGCAAACATGATCGCCATCATGATCGACAGGCTGTAGAACACCTGACCGATAGCGTCTACCCAAAGCGTAGCGTCGGAAAACGCCGAAATGTCGGGAACGAAAAGGATCTTGATACCGTCCATGGCTCCGGGCATGGTGCAGCCCTTTATCGCCATGATCACAAGCAGGATTACCGGCGCGAATACCGTGAACTTAACTACCTTGCCGACAGACTTTGCGCCGTTGCGGATGCAGAAGAATATCAGCCCCCACGCCACCAAAAGGCAGAGCAGAACGACGCCCGGGATAGAGCTTCCCTCGATAGCCGCGGTCGATTCCGTCAGGTTCATGAACAAGCCGCTTGCCGCCTCGTTGTCGTGCGTCATTCCGGCAAACTGCCACGAATTGACAAACATAAGGATGACCCACGCGAACACCACCGAGTAGTAGCAAACGATTACAAACGCGTTTGAGGTCGCCGCCCATCCGACAGGCTCCCACTTTTTACCGATTCCGCGCATTGACTCGATCGCGCCCTTGCGGAATTTTCTCGCTATCGCTATCTCCATCATCAAAAGCGGAATACCCATAGCGAGCATCGCGAACAGGTACACTACAAGGAATGTACCGCCGCCGTGCTTTGCCGCCAGTCCCGGAAAACGCCAGGCGTTTCCCAAGCCTACCGCCGAGCCTACGGCAGCAAGAATGAATGTGACGCGCGAGCTCCACATACCTCTCTTTTCCATTTTTTATCTCTCCTATTTAATTTTTGCCGCGCTATCGCGCAGTATCAAATATCATTATACACATTTTCCGGCGATATTCAAGCGGTTTTTACAAATATTGCGCTTTGTTGCGATATTTGCTTTTTTTGATTTTTCTGTTTTCAGCCGCTCCGATTTGTGCTATTATTATTTTATAACAGCTACGGAGGCGATTTTTGTGATCATCGACACCCACGCGCATATCGGAAAGATGCTCAACTTTAATATGACGACCGAGGACATCCTATATTCTATGGATAAGTACGGGATAGACTTCACCCTGTTCAGCAATATCGAGGCGGCGGAATTTGGACACAAAGGCTTCAAGGTCCCGTTCTTTATGTCAAAGCCGCAGAACAAACTGCTGATAAAATCTGTCGCGGAGGCGCGAAAGGCTCCCGACAGGCTGGGCGTGCTTGTGTGGTGCAAGATCTACGGCGAAACTCCCGACGCGGAATTTGAGCGGCTGATCGCCGAAAACCGCGACGTGATCTACGGGATAAAGCTTCACCCGTTCCACTCGCACGTCGCGCCGGACGACGAACGGCTCGAGCCTCTTTACAGGATTGCCGCAAAATACAGCCTGCCGATCGTTTCACACACCGGCGGACGAGAGGAAGCGATGTCGCTCCGCCTTTACAACGCCGCCAAAAAGCACCCCGAGCTGAGCTTTGTCATGGTTCATATGGACTTGGGCACGGATAA
The DNA here is from genome assembly GCA_902767845.1 of uncultured Ruminococcus sp. Classification (GTDB taxonomy): domain Bacteria; phylum Bacillota; class Clostridia; order Oscillospirales; family Acutalibacteraceae; genus Ruminococcoides. Next base: position 35,710 of record CACXIV010000013.1, read on the forward strand.
CTCCGAGGCGCTCGGTCTGCTCGGCAAGCTGCCGAACCTGTACGGCGACACCACATGGGTGCCGGTAAATACCACCGTTGAGGCGATAAGGCGTTACGGCAGCAAAAAGATGCTTTTCGGCACCGACAACCCGATAGACGGCAAAGACACGCTGCTGCACAACAAAACCGGCGACCGCTCGCTGTATCAGGAATATTTCAACGAGCTAAAGGACATGATAACTCCCGGCGAGTATGAAGACCTGATGTGCAACAACGCAAAAAGATTATTCGGAATAAAGTAAAAAAAGAGCTGTCGCGATAAACCAAAATACCATTGTCGTCCCGAGCGCGGTCGGAGTGACGGTTTTGGTATTACAGGCTTATTGCGACAGCCCCTTTTTATCAATATCTCAGCTCACAGCCGATATTTTTGTTGTTTTTATACTTTGCGATGTACTTTTGGATATCAAGCGCGTCATCGGCGTCGAGCTTGTTGCCGGATATTATTCCGCGCACCGCCGTGTTGTCGTCGTCCGTTTCGATCTCGGCGATTATCCGCTGGATTCGGGTAACGTCGGAAACGGTCACGACGCCGTTGTTGTCCGCGTCTCCGAGGATGTACTTTTCACCGAACGGCTTGAAGTACTCGGTCATCCACGTCTGTCGCTCGGCGCACCAGTTTTTGAGGTAATCGTAATTTTCGGCGTAGGTCGGGGACGGCTTTCTTATGTGGTTGACCCACCATTTTGAAATGTTCCAGCCCGCCTCGTTGTAGTTTCGGTCGAACACAGCCCTGTACTGCTCGTATGTGCTGTCAAGGAATCCGTTGTCCGCCGCGATATCATCAAAAAACGCGTAATGCTCCTTGTACGTATCCGAAACCATATTGTTGAACCAGCCGTACTGCGCAAGGTAGACAAACAGATTCTTATTGGCAAATATACCGTCGGTCTCGCTCGCCTTCAGCGAGCGGTAGCTGAACTCGGCGCGCTCGTTGCCGGTGCTCAGGTCGTAATCCCACGCGGGTCCGGCATAAAGCTTGCCGTCTTTGTAATAGAAATAAACCGAGGTCCTCTCAAAATCAAAGGTCTTGAGGTACTCGTTGAGCAGATAATACTTAGCGAAGGATTGCAGGTCGACCTTTTCCTCGATATCCTCCCTGACTCCGCTCTTTATCCTCTCGACTATGTCGTCCATGATTTCCTGAACATACGCCTGCTGTTCCTCGTTCGGCTCCTCGGGATCCTTGAACGCGAACCTTATCTTGTTATTATCGGTCTTTAGGTAGGTGACGTCGTCCTCCTGCGTGACCGCCTCAAGCTCAAGCAGGAAATCCTTTTTGCCGCCGTTTGACTCGATGTCGATATTGACCCTGTCCTTGCCCTCCTGAACGGGCTCGTACAGCACGTAACAGCCTCTGAAGCTTCCGTCGACCCAAAGCTCGCAGAACTTTTGGTTCGAGGTGTATTCAAGCCCGAGCTCGCGCGCCAGCTCAAACGCGGTGTAGTTCCTGAGCAGAGTGGGGTCGAACGCGTTGGCGATCAGAAACCACTTTTTGCCGCTGCCCATTCCGAGGACGTTCTTTTTCTTGGCGAACTTAAAGGTAAACGCCTTCTTGTTGACCCACGAAAGCGCGGTCGTGTTGCCCCTTACCTTGAACGATACGGCGTCGGTGAGTTCCTTGCCGTCGGTATCCTTGATCGAGATCGAGGCGCTGACATAGCCGTCCTCCTTCTGGAGCTCGCAGCCGTTGCCGTTTTCGGTAGTGACCCTGATCTGAGGAACGTCGAGGTTTTCGCCCTGATACTCCTCAGCCGCCAGCGCTGTCGGCGCGAAGCACAATGAGCATACGGCTACGGACAGGCAGATGATCAACGCGACTGATTTTTTTATCAATACTTTTGTTTTCATTTTTCCTCCGGCGCGTTTTTGCAAAACAGCAAAAAACGCAAATAAAAATTTCATTACCATTATAAGCGTTTCGCGGTGAAAAATCAATACCGAACCGCATTTAAAAAATCTTTCCGCCAAATGACTTTTTCGGCAACCCGTCAAAATCGTAGCTTTCGAGCTCCTCAAGCGTGACGTTGGCGCGGCAGCCCTGACTTACCATCAGATTTGAATCCGCGTCCTCTCTGACGTGGACGACCACGACCGGCAAGCCCTTCGCGTACGCGTAACCGCATTCCCACGCCGTTCCGCTGTCGCTGTAGCCGCCGTGGTACAGCATTACGACGACGTCGGAAAGGTCGATGTTCCTCCTGTCGTTTTCAAAGGTCTCGGCCGACCAGAGCCCGGGCTCCTCAGCTTTATCCCTTTCGACCTCGTTAAGCCTCGGGCTGAACAGCTCAAAGCCTCGTTTTGTGAGAATATCCTCCGCTCGCCTTACACAATCAAGCTCGAACTCGTCAAAGAACGGCGAGGCGAGGTAGATCCTTTTTGACATATCAAATCCTCCGTGATATAATAAAGCGCACCCCAAAAAGGAGTGCGCTGTCTGGAGGCGACAGGCGGATTTGAACCGCCGCATCAGAGTTTTGCAGACTCGTGCCTTACCACTTGGCTATGTCGCCGTATCAACGGTGATTATTATATCATTATTAATCCCTGTTGTCAAGAAAAATTTACCCGACCGATCTATTATATTATTATCAAAACAAAAATATGAGAGATTTATTGAAATACGCGCGCGAATGTGAGGCGCTGCTCGACGCGCTCAAAATCAAATACTCAAAAAATATCCGCTACACCGTCAACCGGCGCGCTCAGTCGCGGCTCGGGCTGTGCAAAAAGCAGGGCGGCCGCTATACCGTTGAGATATCGTCAAAGCTGCTCGACGAGCGAACAAGCGAGCAAACTCTGATCGAAACCATACTCCACGAGCAGCTCCACACCTGCTACGGCTGCATGAAGCACACCGGAAGGTGGAAGCTCCTGGCGCAGAGAGTAAACGACGCGTTCGGCTTTAGCGTGGCGCGTACCGCGGATGAGGACAGTATACCTGAGGACATGCTGCCTAAGCCGAAATACATCGTAAGATGCCGGGGCTGCGGACTTGAACTGCCGAGGCAAAAGCTCTCGCCGCTCGTCAAGCACCCCGAGCGCTACCGCTGCGCCAAATGCGGAGGCAAGCTGACGGTGACATGAGCTTTTTTCAGGGTCTGTATTACTACAGACAGCTTTAGCGATCATACCGTTTATCGTTATCTCGGACAAAAACGACCGCCCGGCAAAACCGGGCGGTTGATTTTTATTCTATTCTCCCTGAGTTTCTTCGGCTGAGGATTCGGTCGGCGGATCCTCCTGAGAGGATTCGGGAACGGAAGACTGCGAGCTTTGATCGGGATTTTCAGAGCCGCTGTCATCATCATACTCCGAGGACTGCGAGTCCTCGTCGTCATCGTCGTCGGTATCCTCCGAATCATCAGAAGAAGCGGTGGTCTCTCTGTAGACGACGCCCGAATCGTAGTCGGCGTCAATAAAGACAACGCCGTAATCCATGTCGTAGGTCGATTTGAAAAGCTCCTCGCGCTGAACCTCGCTGCCGTCCATGAGGTAAACTCTCCAAGCTCTTACGGTGTAGCTTGACTTTCCGGTATCGGATATCTCATTGTGTGTTTTGATCTCATCATAGTTTCCGTGTTTAACGCCCCAGAACGCCGCGTGAAGCGTATTGTCGACCACCCTGCATTCAAGGAACACCTGAGTGTTGTAACGGTTTGAAAGCTTCAGATCAAGATTTGGATAGTCGATCGTTGCGTCAAGGCCGGTGGGAACATACGCTGACGCCCACTGGTGGCAGTAGCGCTCCTCGATTTCAAGGTCGGCGCGCAGAGCCGCGTTATATATAGTCGAGCTCGCCTGACAAATGCCGCCGCCGATGCCGTCGATCAGCTTGCCCTCGGAGATAACATGCGCCGGCTTGTAGCCGTTCTCGGCCTTATTGGAATCTCCCGTGCAACTATTGAACGACCAGATATCGTCGCCGGGATTGATAACCGAGCCGTTGCAGGCGTTGAGCGCGACGGTCATGTTTGTCGTTCCGTTCTCGGTATTTGTCGAGTATGTTTCGTAAGAGGCAAGCTCCACCAGATTGTTTTTCAGATAGTCAGCCGTAACTTCGGCGGGAAGCTGCTCGATATCGGCGTCGATCTTGCAGAAATTGCCTCCGTTTGATAACGAGCTTTTGAGCTTTGCGGCAAGATCATCTCCGTCAAGCTTTCGGCCGTTGATCTCATCGGTATATTCAAATCTGCTATCCTCAAACGGATGGAATTTCGACACGTAAGCGTCCTTAGGCTCAACGTCGACCTCTTTTGTGATCGCGGCGACGTTGTCGGTGATGGATTTATCCTCGACCGTCGAGGTAACGGTATAGCTTCTTACCTCGTCCTTATCTATCTTTTTATTGGGATCCAGCGCGTCCTTATATGCCTGCCTGAGAACATCATCAATGTTGTAGGTATAGGTGAAATTGTCCTGATTAAGGCTTTTTACCGTACCGTCAAGGTTGACCGAGATCTCGATCGGCTTGTTGAGCTTATTTTTGTTCTGCTCAAGCGTCTGCTTAGCCTGCTCAAGCGTCTTGCCCGTTACGTCGATACCCGAAATAACGGTTTTGTCGGTAAAGGTAAAGGGAAGATTCTCATCAGCCTTTTCCTCTTTGCTCATTCCGTTGAAAATGCAGAATCCCGCAACGCCCAAAGCCGCCGCTACGGCGAGAGCGATGCTGACGATGATAATAACCCTTTTTTTGTTTTTGTTACCGGAACCCTGATTGTAACGCGCGCCCGAAGAATCGCCGGGGAATCCCGAGGAGATGTCAACGAATCCTTCTGAAACCGCTGCGCTGTAATTCCTGTTGTCTTTCATAATTCACCCCATAAAACGTGAAAACCGAAATATATATAAATATGTTATTACCCTTTTCCACCATTATTCAATGGTCATAATTATTCTACTATAAAAAATCGCAAAAATAAAGTGGTAAAACACAAATATAATCGGATTTTTTTAAATAATTTTTGTGTAACTTTTGTTATAAAGTTGTCATAAAAGAATTTTTGCTATATTTGGGCGAAGAAGTATAAAATAATTGTTGAAATTATTTTGTTTTCAAAGTATAATAATAATGTATATAATTTTGAATGTTTTGAATTTAGCGGAAAGGCAAGGAAAATATATGAAAATTCTGATATTTACAGCCTCAACCGGCGGCGGTCACAAGCGCGCCGCTGCCGCGATAAAGGCAAAAATAAGCGCTTTGAGTCCGGATACCGAAGTTACGATCATCGACGGAATGGCAGCTATCGGAAAGGTTTACAACAAGGCGGTCACCAAGGGCTATCATATCATGGCGACAAAAACCCCTGAGTTCTACGGAAAGCTTTACAAGATCACCGACGAAAAGGAACCCGCCGCCAAGGCAGTCATGAAGTCAAACGAGATGTACGCCAAAAAGCTGCTCGAAACGATAGAGGAAAACGATCCCGATATCATCATTATCTGCCACGCGTTCATAACGAACATGGTGTCGCGCCTAAAGGAAAAGGGCAAGCTCAAGACAAAGGCGATCAGCCTTATTACCGACTACGACGCTCACCGCACCTATGTTTCTCATTATATCGAAGCGTTCGTGCTTCCCGAGCCGCAGATGGCAAATAAGCTTGAGGTCGAGTACGGCGTACCGAAGGACAGAATATATCCGCTCGGCATACCGACCTTTGACAGCTTTTCAAAAACCGAAACAAAACAAGAGATCTGCAACCGCGAAAGGCTCGATCCGAATATCCCGATCGTGCTCCTTATGGCAGGCTCGTTCGGCGTTACCGGAGTGCTCGATTTTTACGAGCAGCTCGCTAAAACCGGTGAAAAGATACAGATGGTCGTTATCACTGGCAGGAACATCCGCCTGTTCGATCACTTCGACAAAAAGATCCAGGAGCTTGACACCTCGCACAACACAAAGCTCCTCTACTTTGTCGATAATGTTGAGGACTATATGCACATCGCCGACCTGATCGTTACAAAGCCGGGCGGTCTGACCGTCACCGAGAGTATTGCCTGTCACCTGCCTATGGCTATCTACAGTGCGTATCCCGGTCAGGAAAAGGAAAACGTCGACTTCCTGATAAAACAAAAAGCCGCTGTACTTATCGACAAAAAGGACGGCGCGAATGAGATCATCGAGCTGCTCCACTCCCCCGAAAAGCTAAACGAGATGAAGGAAAGCTGCAAAAAGCTGGCTCTGCCGAACGCCGCCGAGGATATTTTCAACCTCGCGAAAAAGCTTTGCGGCAAGGAATAAACATATGATAATAAAGAAAATCATTTCGGCGGCGCTCAGCGCCGCCATACTTGCGGCAACGCTTTGCGCCTGCTCCGACCCCGGCAGTTTTTCAAACGGAGAGCTGCTGTCCTCGGGCTACACTCGCAACAGCGACGCCGCGGTAACATACAATTACGCCGACGGAGCTTCGGAGACTCCGACCTCCTACAACTCATACGCCAACCTGATAACCGGCTACGAGCTAAAGCTTTTCAGGAATATGGCGGCTCAGGGCGGATCGTTCGCCTTTTCCCCGGTGCTGAACGCTCTCGGGCTGTCGCTGCTCGCGAACGGCGCGAAGGGCGATACTCAGGCTGAGATCATGCTCGCGCTCGGCTCCGACCTGTCGACAGACGAGCTTAACGCCTGCTCGTCCTACTTCAAAAGCAGAATGGAATCCGTCAGCAAATCCGGCGCAAAGGACGACGGGCAGTCCGCGAATGACAGCGCGGCGGAGGTTCGGCTCGGCAGTTTTATGCTCGTCAACGGCAACACCGACGTGCGCTCCTCGTTTTTGCAGACCAACGCCGATTTTTACGGAGCGGATATCGCGAGGTTCGACTTCGGGGACAAAAGCAATAAAGAAAAGGTCGATAACCTGATCGGCGCTCCGGTCTTTGACGGGCTCGAGCCCTCCGGAAACGGCTCGATATGCGCCGTGGGCTCGGCTTCTCTGAGCGATTACTGGCTCACTCCTTACGGAGAAAACGACGTCGCGGATTCGGCCTTCTGCGGCAAGCCGGCGCAGTTCCTTGTGTCCGACGAGAACTACATACGCTCGGATACCGCGGAGGGAGTTATCAAATACACCGCGAAAAATCCGCTCAAGCTTGTCCTTATCATGCCCGGCGAGGGCGTTGATATCCGTGACTACGCAAAGACCTTTGACAGCGTGGAATACTCAAAGCTGCTCGACAGCTTTTCCGTGACCGAGAGGGTGAACGCATATATCCCTGCCGTCAATATCCCCCGTCCCGAAAAACCGACGGCTATGTCCGGCGTGCTGAAAAGCGCGGGACTGTACACGCTGTTTTCCGACAAGGCGAATTTCGGCAACCTCGCGCACTCCGACAGCGCCGCGCTGAACGAGCTTTACGACGTTCAGCCGGGCTTTACGCTGAACCGATACGGCGTGTTCGCCTCGGACGCGGAGAAGATCGTTTCCGCTCCCGCGGCTGAGTCCGGCGGCCGGACGGCTTCCGGCTCGGAGAGCAAAAAGCTCGAGTTTTCGCGGCCGTTCATCTTCATGCTCATAGACAACGAGAGCAACATCCCCGTGTATATGGGAGTTTACGAAAACTGATATAAAAAGCGATTCAGGGCAGTCAGCGACTGCCCTGTTGTTTTTTAGTTCTCGGTTATGCGCATGGCCACAGCCGTGATATCGTCATCCCTGCTCTCGGCTCTGCGCCTGATCGCCTCCTCGACCACCGCTCGGGCAAGCTCCTGAGTGCTGCCCTTGTTCCACGTCTTTATCAGCTTTTCAAGCCACTTGTCATCGCCTGTTACGGCGCCGTCTGAAACCATAACCACCATATCTCCGACCTTGATATTGTTCAGTATTCCCGCGGGCATGGAGGGCATTTCTTTCTTTATCACCCTGCCGCCCTTCTTTATAAACGTCGCGGCTCCGCCTGCCTTTTTAAGAGTCACCGTGCCCGTGTAAAGATCAATGCCTGCCAGATCGACGGTGGACAGACTCTCGTCGTCGCTCTTTATCATCAACGCCGAGTTGACTATTTGCAGCGAGCTGTCCGCGCTCAGTCCTGAGCGAAGCAGCCTTCCCATTACCGACGCCGCCATGTTTCCGTCAACGGCAGCCCTGCCGCCTGTTCCCATGCCGTCGCAGACAAGGGCGTAGGTGTTTCCGCGGCCGTCGTTGAAGTAATCTATGCAGTCGCCGCACAGCTTGCCGCAGTCAGCTATGTGCTGATCGGTGCCGATCTCGACGTCGTAATTCGGAAGCTCGCACAGCGCGGCTCTGATCCTTCCGCTCTCGCAGGTGATCGTGGGCAGGTCGAACCGCCTTTGGCAGCACTTTGAAACTACCCTCGAAAGCTGACCGCGCTTGAGCTCCCTGCCTTTCGCTCCGAGTATCAGCTCAACGCTCATCCTGCCGTTTTCTCCTTCAAGGCATGAACACTCTATCGGCGCGGCTCCCAGCGTGGTGAGCTCGCTGATTATCCTGCCGGCAGCGTCGCTGTCGCTGTTTTTCACCGCCGCAAATTCCTTTGAAAGATCGCTTAGTATGTCGCTGACCCCGGCGAACTGCCCGGCTACTACTCCGCGGATCTCGCCTACCCTGCGCTCCGCCTCCTGCAGCGACTGGAGCTTTTTGTAATTCTCGGTCATGCTCGCGGCGATCTCGCTCTTTTTGCAGCAGTTCTTTATAAACGCCGCCTCGACCTCCCCGGCGCTGATGCTTCCCTTGGAGCCGAGCTCCTCCTCAAGGCGGAAGAAGTCGTCCTTTGTGACTCCGCCCTTGTGCTCGTAGCAGTACATTTTCAGTCCGCAGCCCGAGCACACCTCGTCTGCCACGTTCCTGCACACCCAGTCAAAGGTTGGGGAGTACATCTCGCCCATTTTTTCGGACACGCTCTCAACGTCGTTTTTTACGTTGCGTATCGCGGACGAGGCAAAGCCCAGCCGCGCGATAAGGTTTTTGCGAAGCGCCTCGCCCAGCGAGGGATCGCGCTCCCTGTTGAACACGGGCGAGATAAATCCGCCGACGCTTTTTGGCAATATCAAAAAAATCGCCGCTCCGACAGCGCCCTCCACGAGCGTTCCCGCGGGCATTTTTTCTCCGCCGAAGGCAAGGCTCATAAGGAAATCGGCGGTGACGAACGACAAAGCGACACCGATTTTCCCGAGCGGAGCGAACAGCCCTGCCATCAGTCCGCCGAAGGAGTAGCCTCCGCAGATATAGCCCTGCTCAAACGAGGCGAGGCTGAACACCGCGCCCGTAGCCGCTCCGCTGACAGCTCCGCCGTTGACTCCTCCGTAGCGCGCGCAGAGCAAAACCGCGATGACCGCGATTATCCTGCCCAGCGAGATGTTCTCTATCGCGACCGACCCGAGCGAGAGCATCAGCACGCAGCCCGTCATCACCACGCAGGCGGTCTCCTGAGCCGTATACGCTCCGATGCTCCGCTTGCCGTACGAAAGCCGCACGGTGTAGGCGATAAAGTACGCCGCCACCGCCGCCAGCGCGGCCTCTATAAAGCTGCCGGTGACCGTCTCCATCGTTCCGACTCCGCCCAAAGCGAGGGCGACCCCGGTCGCCGCGGTCGGCACAAAGGCGCAGACAGGCGCGAACAGCTTGCCCGAGCTTATCTTTAGATCGCTCAGCAGCCACCTTGCGCAGCCGATCGCGATGATAACCGCTATATAACGAAAGCTGTCGGAGGGCTTGAGCAGGATATATCCCAGCGCCGCTCCGAGCAGCGAGGGCAGCAGCCTCTGCTTCGGCACCGAAGCCGCGTACGAGGCTCCGAACGGCGCCATGTCGCCGAGGACGGCTCCCCTTGTGATCAGCGTTCCGCAGGCAAAATACAAAACATTCTGTCCGGCGTTTCTTATAAAATCCGTTTGAACGGCGCGTGCGCGCCGCATTGTTTTTGCGTTTGTCATTTTTTACATCCTTCATTTTGTTCTGAGTATATTATATTGCGGACGCGCCGACGGATTTGTCGCTGTGAGGATGAATATTTTTAGATTGTTTTATTGTAAAACCGAAGCTTTTAGATTATAATGTATATATTAATGCGAAAGGATTTTTATTATGATAATAATGTCGGTTGACTTGGGAAAAGCGAGAACGGGCATAGCCGTGTGCGACAAAAGCGAGTTTTTGGCGTCGCCGTACACCGTTATTTTTGAGAAATCCCCGAAACGGCTTAAAGAAAAGGTCGCTCAGGCTGCTAAAGACACCGGAGCGGAGCTTATCGTTGTTGGCCTGCCGAAGAACATGGACGGCACCGAGGGCGAAAGCGCTCTTAACGCGCGAGCCTTTGCCGAAGAGCTCGGCGGGCTGACCGGTACAAAAACCGTCATGCAGGACGAGAGGGGCACGACCGTGACCGCTCACAACTACCTCAACGCCACCAACACCCGCGGAAAAAAGCGGAAAAACACGGTCGACGCCGTCGCCGCCGTGATCATTCTTCAGGATTATCTTGACGCGAAGAAAAACAGGGAGATATAAAAATCAAAGCCGGTATTTTTCAGGCTCTGCTCAAAAATCCGCTGTTTTATGCGGTTTTTGAGCTGACGCAACCCGTGGTTGCGGAGATGTAAAGCGGAATATATGGCGCAACTCGGGCAGTTGCGTGTATAATTAGGGCACAAAAACAACGGAGGTACAATCATGAATATCGAAACAGCCAACAGACTTCTTCAATACAGAAAACAACACAACCTCAGCCAGGAGGAGCTTGCCGAAAAGATCGGCGTAAGCCGTCAGGCGGTGTCAAAATGGGAGCGGAGCGAGGCGTCGCCCGACACCGATAACCTTATAAGCCTTGCCGAGGTATACGGCGTAAGCCTTGACGAGCTTTTAAAAGGGAAACAGGAATCATCCGACCACGCCGAGGACAATACCGAAAGCGCCGCGGAAACTTCCGAGCCCGAAAGCTCAGACGAAGCTGCCGATGAACAAACCAACTTTGTCCGCGAGGACAGGGTGTCGTTCAAAAACGGTATCCATGTCGACAGCAAGGACGGCGACCATGTTCACATCAACCGCAAAAACGGAATAAACGTAGACTCAAAGGACGGCAACAAGGTTCACGTCGGCTGGGACGGCATCCATGTTGAGGAAAACGGAAAGGAGCGCGTTTACACCGACGAGAACGGCCACGTAATGGTTGACGAAAAGCTAAAAACCACATATTCCGAGAGTCCGAGGCACAAGGCGTTCAACCGCTTCCCGTTTTGGGCGATCGCGCTGGCGGCATTTTTGGCATGGGGGTTCAGCGGAGTTCTCTTCGGCTGGTCGCTCTCGTGGATATGCTTTTTGAGCATACCGATCTACTACTCGGTTGTTGACGCGATCTTCAAGCGCAACCCGTGCCACTTCGCGTTCCCCGTGCTCTGCGCGGCGGCGTACATAATCTTCGGCTACTTCAATGTGTGCGGCGGATGGGCGTACGGCTGGATCGTGTTCCTCGCCATCCCGGTCTACTACATCATCTGCTCGATCATCAAGCCGAAAGAAAGCGAATGATCTTAATGCTTTGACAAACCCTAATTTTTTCGGGCTCAATCAAACTTTTGACAGAGCCGTACTTTAATACAAATTTAATAAGCGCCCCGATCCAAACCGAAGGATCGGGGCGCTTTTAATAATAGCTACTGTATTTTTTTACTGACCGCGTTTTTGACCGCGAAGGTCATTCCGCAGAAAACCGAAATCAGTTCCAGTTGAGTGTGTCGCTGTAGACGTTGATGTAGTCCTGAGCGGAACGCTCCCAGCTGTTGTCGCTCATCATGGCGCGCCACATGAGCTGGTGCCAGCCCTGATCGTCCTGAATACCCCAGAGGGCGCGGCGAACAGCGTGCTGCATGTCGGCTGTGTAGTAGTTCTTGAAGGTGAAGCCGTTGCCGTAGTTATCGGCTGAATCGAATACAGAGTCCTTAAGACCGCCAACCTCGCGTACTACGGGGATAGTGCCGTAGCGCAGAGCGATCATCTGAGAAAGGCCGCAGGGCTCCTGAGCGGAAGGCATGAGGAAGATATCCGCGCCGGAGTAGATCTTACGGGCAAGCTCGGGAACAAAGCCGTGGCAGAAAATGAGTCTGCCGGGGTATTTTGCCTGCATATAGTTGAAGAAGTCCTCGTACTCCTTATCGCCCGAGCCGAGAATTACGAACTGCATGTTCTCGGTGTTCATGAGCTCCTCAAGACCCATACGAACAAGGTCAAGACCCTTGTGAGAAACAAGACGGGTAACCATCGCGACAAGCGGAATACTCCAGTTGACCTCAAGAGTAAGTCTTTCCTGAAGCGCGCGCTTGCACTCGCCCTTGCCGCTCATATCCTCTTTGGTGTAGTTGCGGTAGATCTGGTAGTCGGTGGCGGGATCGTAGCTTGCCAGGTCGATTCCGTTCTTGATACCGCAGAGCTTGTAATGACGGAGATTGAGCTCGTCATGGAGTCCCCAGCTGTACCACGGATCCTTGATCTCGGCGGCGTAGCTCGGAGATACGGTCGAAACTCTTGTAGAGGTCTCGATAGCGCCCTTCATCATGTTGAGCTTGCCGTTCATCTCGAGGATCTTTGTCTCGCTCGCGGGGATACCAACGCACTCGGTGTTGACCTCCCAGCCGTACTCGCCCTGATACTGGATGTTGTGGATAGTGAACAGGCTCTTGATGTTGTAGTACCACGGTCTGTGCGAATAGAACAGATAGTAGTAAGTGGGAACAAGAGCTGTCTGCCAGTCGTTGGCATGGATGATATCGGGATGGAAGTCGATATACGGAAGCATCTCGAGGATAGCGCGCGAGAAGAAAGCGAATCTCTCGGCGTCGTCATAATGGCCGTACAGGGTGCCGCGCTTGAAGTAATACTCGTTGTCGATAAAGTAGTAGGTACAGTCGTTCCAGCGAGCCCAGAAGAGTCCGCAGTACTGGTGACGCCACGCTACGGGTACGGTGAAGTTGGTGATGAAATTCATCTGGTTTTTAAGGTCCTGGGGGATCGTACCGTAGAGCGGAACAACGATTCGGCAATCCTGACCTTTTCTGCATAGTGTGTGCGGAAGGCTGCCCGCAACATCGGCAAGTCCGCCGCTGCCGCAGAAAGGATTAGCCTCTGACGCGCAGTATAATATTCTCATTTTCTTTTCCTCCTAAACTCACACTGTTAAACAACAGATTTTTTAGCTATATAAATCGGATATGAGTCAAAGCCCATCAGCGAACGCTCGTCCTTTACGGTGACGTCCTTGTCGATGATAACATAGTTGAGCTTCGTATCCTTGCCGATCTTTGTGTCCTGCATGATAATGCAGTTTGAAAGCTTCGCGCCCTTGCCGACGTAAACGCCCTTGGAAATAACGCAGTTCTCGACCTCGCCGTCGATCACGCAGCCCTGAGCGATGATCGAGTTCTTAACTCTGCTGTCGAGTCCGTAGCGCGAGGGAGCGTCGTCTCTTACCTTGGTGTAGATCGGGCGCTTGGGATTGAACAGAGCGTCTCTAACATCCTTCTTCATCAAGTCCATATTGAAATCGAAGTAGGAATTGATCGAGGAAACGACCGCGGTGTAGCCCGTGTTCTCGTAAGCGAAGACCTTGTATTTATCAAGCGACATCTGGATGTGACGCTTTGCGTCGAGCTGATTTACGCTGAGCGCGTTGCGGATCTCCTCCATGAGCACCGACTTTTTGATGAGCATCGAGCCGTAAACCTGATTTACCTCGACGTCGCCGATCTCGGGGGTGATCCTGACCTGAGTTACCTTGCCGCTGTCGTCGGTCTCGACGGTGAGCGGACGGTCGTAGCCCGCGGGAACGACTCCGCGTCTGTAAACAAAGGTAACGTCGGCGTCGTTCTTTGAATGGAAATCAAACAGTGCGTTGTAATCGAAGTTCGTTACTACGTTGCCGGGAGAGATAAGCACATATTCCTCGCGGCAGTGATCTATATAGCCGTGCATGTTATAGATCGTCTCAATGTAATTTGAGAAGTTCTTTCCGTCGTAGGGGGTGAGCAGAGTAAGGTTGCTTCTTCTCTTTGAAAGATCGTAAGCGCTGCCCGAACCGACATGGTCGGTAAGCGACAGGAAGTTGCTCTTTGCGATGATGCCGACGTTGTTTACGCCGGAGTTTGACATATTGGAAAGAACAAAGTCGATCAGCCTGTATTTACCGCCGATGGGGATACTGGCAACCGTGCGCGAAGCGGAAAGCTCCGGAATTTTGTCGCTCATTGTATCGGCAAAAACCAAACCAAGTACATCATTACTTCTCATTACCTGCAACCTCCTCGCTGTCTATCATTTCTTTTGCTTTGACAACCGCGCCGTCCGCGATAACGGTGTTTTCTCCGATAACCGCGATGCCCCAGTTGTCACGGTTCTCGACCTCCTCGGGTCTTTGACCGATCTTCGCGTTCTTGCCGATAACGGTGTTTTCGGCGACGATCGCGAACTGAACGTTGGCTCCGTCCTCAATTACCGCGCCGGGCATAATGATCGAGGAATTGACCGTTGCGCCCTTGCCTACCGTAACGCCCGAGAAAAGAATAGAAAACTCAAGGTTACCCTCAACGTTGCAGCCGTCGGCGACAAGCGAATTTTGGATGTTCGCGTCGGGTGAAACATAGTGAGGCGGCATCATGGGATTGCGCGAATAAATGTCTTTGAGGTCAAGCGTTACCTTGGGATCGAGCAGATCCATGTTTGCTTCCCAGAGGCTGTCGATGGTTCCGACGTCCTTCCAGTAGCCCTCAAACGGATAAGCGAACATTCTCTCGCCGGCATTGAGCATCGCGGGAAGAACGTCCTTGCCGAAGTCGTGGCTCGAGCCTTCAAGCTCCGCGTCCTCGGTCAGGTACTTTCTGAGCTCCTTCCAGCTGAAAATGTAGATACCCATTGAAGCGTTGGTGCTCTTGGGATGCTCGGGCTTTTCATCAAACTCGTAGATCTCGCCGTTTTCGTAGGTATTGAGGATACCGAACCTCGACGCCTCCTCCATCGGCACGTCGATAACGGCGATGGTGCAGGCAGCGTTCTTTTCCTTGTGATACTCAAGCATCTTGTTGTAGTCCATCTTGTAGATGTGGTCGCCCGAAAGAATTACAACATAGTCGGGATCGTAGCGCTCGATATAGTTGATATTCTGGTAGATCGCGTTAGCGGTGCCCGAATACCAGTCTGCGCCCTGAATAGCCTGATAAGGGCTAAGGCAGTTAACTCCGGAGTGCATTCCGTCCAGATCCCACGGCTGGCCGTTTCCGATGTACTCGTTTAAGATAAGCGGCTGGTACTGAGTCAGGATACCAACTGCCTCGATGCCCGAATTAACGCAGTTTGAAAGCGGAAAGTCGATAATGCGGTACTTTCCTCCAAACGGCACGGCGGGCTTGGCAAGCTTCTTGGTCAGCACGCCGAGGCGCGAGCCCTGACCGCCTGCAAGCAGCATTGCCACTACTTCCTGTTTTGGGAACATTTGCATGCAAATACCTCCAATATAATAAATTTATTCTTTCTGTATTTATTCAGGCGGCTTATTCGTCCGTTACCGCCTGCCTGCACTTTAGGTAAATAACACCCATAGGCGGCAGGGTGAGCGAAAGCCCCTGATTGCAGCCGTGAATTTTCATCAGAGTGGGCTTTATGCCCTCTCCGTTAGTGACCCCCGAGCCGCCGAAGTCGACGTCGTCGGAGTTGAATACCTCGTCGTAAATGCCGAACACCGGCACGCCGATCAGGTATTTCTCATGCTTTACGGGTCTGAAATTGCAGACCGCGATGATCTCGTTGCCGCTCTCGTCGGTACGCTTGAACGCGATCACGCTGTTTGTGTAGTCGTCGTGATGGATCCAGTCAAAGCCCTTCCAGATTGCGTCGCGCTCGTAAAACGGGCTGTTGTCGACATAGAACTTGTTTAGCGTTCTGAAAAAGACCTGAAGCTGGGCGTGATTCTTGCTGTCGAGGAACTCCCAGTCGACGATACCGTCGACGTCCCATTCCTCAAGCTGGCCGATCTCGGTGCCCATAAAGATGAGCTTTTTGCCGGGATGAGCGAACATGTAGGTGATGAACGCCCTGAGTCCGGCGAGCCTGTCGCCGTCGTTGCCGGGCATTTTGCTTAGAATTGAGCCCTTGCCGGGAGAAACCTCGTCGTGAGAAACCGGCAGGACAAAGTGCTCGGAAAAAGCGTAGAAAAAGCTGAACGTGAGGTTGTCGTGGTTGAACGGGCGCCACTGGGGATCGAGCGTCATGTAATTGAGCATGTCGTTCATCCAGCCGCGGTTCCACTTGTAATCAAAGCCGAGACCGCCGTCCTCGATCTTGTGGGTCAGCTTAGGCCACGAGGTCGTTTCCTCGGCGAACATCAGCGCTCCCTCGCAGAACATGTGCACCGCGGTGTTGAGGCGCTTTACAAAGTCGATAGCCTCAAGATTCTCCTTGCCGCCGAACTTGTTTGGCGACCACTCGCCCTTTTTCTTGCCGTAGTCGAGGTACAGCATTGACGACAGCGCGCCAACCCTGAGTCCGTCGATGTGGTAGGTGTTGATCCAGAACACCGCGCAGGATACGAGAAAGCTGATGACCTCGGGCTTTGTGAAGTCGAACAGGCAGGTGTCCCACGACGGGCGCTCGCCGAGCTTGGGATCCTCGCTCTCGAAAAGCGGAGTTCCGTCAAAGCGCTCGAGCGCGAAACTGTCCTTCGGGAAATTCGAGGGCACCCAGTCCATGATGACCCCGATACCAGCCTGATGGAGCTTATCGATCAAAAACATCAGATCCTGCGGAGTTCCGTAGCGCGAGGTCGCGGCGTAATAACCCGTGGTCTGGTATCCCCAGCTTCCGTCAAAGGGGTGCTCCATTAGCGGCATGAACTGCACGTGGGTGTAGTGCATGTCGGTCAGATAATCGACAAGCTCGTCCGCGAGCTGACGATAGGTGTAAAAGCTGCCGTCAGGGCGGCGCTTCCACGAGCCGGCGTGAACCTCGTAAATATTCATCGGAGCCTTTAGGGAATCCGTGGTTTTTCTGCGGTTGAGCCACTCGCCGTCCTGCCATTCGTGACCCGAGAGCCCGTGCACGACGGAGGCGTTGTCCGGCCTTTTCTCCGCGTAAAACGCAAAGGGATCGGACTTCATTATTTTTTCAAACCAAGGGGTCTCGATACAGTATTTGTACGTTTCGCCCTCAAGGGAGCCCTCGATAAACAGCTCCCAGACGCCCTCCTCGGTCTTGCTCATGTAATTTTCGTTTTTATTCCAGTTGTTAAAGCTGCCCACCACCGAAACGCTGAGGGCGTTCGGCGCCCATACTCTGAAAAGCGCGCCCTCTTTTCCGCCGCGGCTCGCGAGGTGAGCGCCGAAATATTCATAGGCAGTCGCGGCGTCGCCCTCAAAAAAACGCTTGGGCAGGCTGCGTTCCTCGCTGAAGCTGTAATTCATAAATCCAACTCCTAAAGCCAAATTAAAATACAATCGATCCGGCGTCGTTTTCGGCGCCGAAAACTATTACTGCATAATAATACTTATATCTAATATATATAATACCAAAAATTTATGGCAATTTCAAGCAAATTCAAAAATTTTCAAACTAATTTTTAGTGTATTTTTTATAAAAAATAACCAAAAAAAACACGATCATTATTACGTATTAGAATAATAACCGTGTTTTACTCTGTCGTTTCGAGCTTTATCGTTTTATTTTGCGCATTTTCGCGGCATCACGCCAACATTCCCCCGACAGTTGCAGGGGCATGGATTGCGCGTCCGCCGAACTGTAACTCACCGATTATAAAAATATCAACTTGTAACTGCGGTCTCTTTTGTCATACCACATTATAAGGAGTTTCGCAATCCAAAAATACGATCGCCGTTTTGTCAGCTTTGCACAATGGTATTGCATTTTTGCAGGGACGGATCCGTGTGTCCGCACGCAAAAGCCAACGTATGTTCACGCGGAAAAATCTGATATAACGTCAAACTTGGGTTAAACTCCCTCGGGAGCACACACGGGTGCTCCCCTACGATACTAAAGGAAACTTTGCGGTCATCAGCGGGTCGGTCAAGACACGAATCCCTGCAAAATAAAAAGGCTCCGAAAACCGGAGCCTTTAATATTATCTGTATCTCTTTCCGCCCTTGCCGGATTTGCCGGATTTTCCGCCGCTGTAGTGAGAAGCGGATTTGCTCTGCTTCGACTGCCTGACGGCGCCGTAGCCGTCGTTATAGTCGTCGTTCGCGCGGGCCGGAGCGCTGTTCTTCTGAGGAGTGGACTTTGTGATGTTGCCTGCCTTGATCTTTCTGCGCTTGCTGATCTTTGAAGCGATCAGATAGATGAAGCCCGTGATGCTGAGCAGGATGCAGACAAGACCGCCGATAATGATCCAGTGACCGTTGTCGGCCTTGCTGGTGTTCTTCTGGATAAACGCGAAGTCGTCGCCGTCGCTTTCCGCGCCGCCGGTATTTTTAAGAAGATTGGCGATATCTCCCCAGTCGTTCTTTGAAAGCTCGTTAACGTCTATCTTTGAGTCGGTCTCGTAAAGAGCCGCCGGAGGAGCCGTGCTTACGGGAGGCTGATAGCTCTGACCGCCGCCGACATAAACGTCGTCGGTGTTTGAGTAGCTGTTGCCGTCGCCGTCGTAATACACATATCCGCCGCCGTTGTCCTCGGTATCCTCCGAGGATTCGTAGCCGCCGTCATAGCCGCCGTCATTCTGTCCCTCGCCGTTGTCGACCGAATTGCTGTAAGTGTCGTCTCCGTTGGAGCTTTCTGCGCCGTCGTCGTTGTTTTCGGGGGGATAATACGGATCCTCGCTCGACTGGCCGTCTTCTTCGCCGCCACCGCCGCCGGCGCCGCCGTCGTCAACAACGCTCGAGCCGTCGGAAACCTCGTCCTCGCCCTCCGCGAAGGCGCTGAACGCGCATAAGCTGAGGCACATCAATACCGCGAGAAACGCGGCGGTAACCTTTGAATACAATTTCATACAAATCACCTCTGACAATAAGTAGTTTGTATTGTTCTTTCCCTCAAGGCTTTAATTATTCCTCGGCGCTGCTTTCCGCGTCATCAGCGGCGCCGTCTTCCTCGGATGAATCGTCGCTGCTCTCCTCTGCCGCTGTTGTTGGTTCAACCGGCACGAAGAACATCTTGGGATCGTATTTATCTACATCAGAGCTTTTCTCGTAATCGAGCTTTTCGATAATTCCCTTGAGATAAGCGTCAAAATCGTCTGTTTTTGCCTTGTTGAGCACAGCCGCGCGGTTCTCGCTGACATATTTTGCGGAATCCGTCTTGATATCCTTTTTGTAAACAAGGTACATCGTGGCGCTGTCGCCCTCGCCTACGGTAACTACCGCTGCCTTGCCGTTTTCGAGCTTATCATAAGCGTTTTTGACCTCGTCGCCCGCCGAAAATTCGTCCTTGAACTCGATGTTGTCCTTGGATGGACTCTCTGTAAGCGAGTTTGCGGTCATGTATTCGGAAATGACGTCGTCATAAGCCTTGCCGTCGTTGATGGCGGTAACATAGCCGTTGAGCTGATCGCTGATCTCCTTCTTCTTATCGTCGGAGAGAGCGACGTTGACAGACTGATCGGAGCCCTCCTGCTGCTGCGATTCATAAAGGGCAACAGTGAAGTAGCTGTAGTCTGCGTAGTTGTCCTCAACGTACTTCGTGAGCTCGCTGTCGGGAACCGCCTGTGTGCCGCCCTCGGCATAGAGCGCCGCGAACAGTGTGCTGTAATTTACGGAATAATCCGCTGTGCAGTATTCATAGCTGTCATACGAAACGCCGTACTTCTCATACTCATCCTTCATGGGCTGGATATAGCCGTATGAAGCGTAGGGACCTACCTCCCAGTAATTCTTTGCCTGATCTCTGGCGTTTTCGATCGAAGCGGAATCGGGAGTAGCGCCCTTGTCCGCGAGATCCTTCTCGACCGCGAGGTACTTGAGGCAGGTCTCCTCAGCCTCTTTCAGGATCCACTCGCGGGCGACTGCCTTTTCGCCGTCCTCGGTTTCGATCTCCATATCGAGCCAGCTGTCCTTTGTGCTGTCATAATCCTCAAGCTTCTTGGCGTTTGTCTCAGCCGCGTTGTAGGCGTTTCTGAGAGCGTAGATATATACGCCGATAGGAAGCTCTTTTTCGCTTGTTTTGTAAGACCACTGGGATCCAAGGCTGCATCCCGAGGCAAAGATCGCCGTGAATACCATGGCGACCGCCAAAATCAGGGAGCCGATTTTAAGTGCGGGTTTCATGTTTTTATACCATCCTTTAAGCAAAAATTCCCATTAGACATGGGTGCATACAATATGATTATACACAATTTTTTTCGCGATGTCTACATTTTATTAAAAATTTATCAAAAATTACCGCTATATTTTAAAAATCCGCTTTAATACTTCGACAGAATCAACACCGCTGCCGCATTTTACCGACAGATACGGCTTTGATCCCGCGCTGAGCATAGCCTTTCCGTTTAGGGCGATCAGCAGGTCGGCGACCGCGGGCGACTTGATCTCCCTGACGTAAAGCAGTATCGCAGAGTCATTCTGTCTGATCTCGTAAACGCCCATGGAGTACGCCTTGTTGCGGATAAGCGCGATGTCGATCAGCCCTTCGACCGACTCCGGGATCTCGCCGAAGCGGTCGCGAAGCTCGTCGCGGACGTCGGCGGCGTCGCTTTCGTTTCTGATATCGGCGATCCTGCGGTAGACGTCGAGCCTCAGGGTAAGGCTCTCCACATAGTATTCGGGGATATGGGCGTCGACAGAGATGTCGATAAGGCAGTCGAGGTCGGCGGTCTTTTGCTCCTCGCCGCGTTCTTCGCCGACCGCCTCCGCGAGCAGCCTGAGGTACATGTCGTAGCCGACGCTCTCCATATGGCCGTGCTGCTGAGCTCCCATGATATTTCCGGCGCCCCTCAGCTCGAGGTCGCGCATGGCGATCTTGAAGCCGCTGCCGAACTCGGTGAACTCCCTTATCGCGGCAAGCCGCTTTTGCTGTATATCGGTCAGCACCTTGCTGCGCCTGAAGGTGAAGTAGGCGTAGGCTCTCCTCGCGCTCCTGCCCACCCTGCCGCGAAGCTGATGGAGCTGGGAAAGTCCCATGCAGTCGGCGTTTTCTATGATGAGCGTGTTCGCGTTCGGAAGGTCGACGCCGGTTTCTATGATAGTGGTACAGACGAGTATGTCTATCTCCTGACCGAGCATAAGCCTCCAAACCTCGGAAAGCTGCTGCTCGTTCATTTTGCCGTGACCGACGGCTATCTTAGCCTCGGGGATCGCCTCGCGGATCCTTGCCGCGCAGCTTTCGATGGTTTCGACATTGTTGTGCAGGTAGAACACCTGACCTCCGCGGCGAAGCTCGCGCCTGATCGCCTCGCGGATAACTGCGTCGTCATGCTCGAGCACATATGTCTGAACCGGCTGGCGGTTAAGCGGAGCCTCCTCGATCACGCTCATGTCGCGCAGTCCGCTCATTGCCATGTTTAGCGTCCTCGGGATAGGCGTAGCCGAGAGCGTGAGCACGTCGACGTTCTTTACAAGCTCCTTGAAGCGCTCCTTCTGAGCCACTCCGAAGCGCTGCTCCTCGTCGATTATCGCGAGCCCTAAGTCGCGGAACTCGACATCCTTTTGGACGAGGCGGTGGGTTCCGATCACCATATCCAACTCGCCGCGCTTTAGCCGAAGAAGGATCTCCTTTTGCTGAGCGGCGGTGCGGAAGCGCGAAAGCAGCTCTATCCTGACCGGATAGCCCTCAAACCGCTTTGTGACCGTCTGGTAATGCTGCCACGCGAGTATAGTCGTCGGGCAGAGCAGGGCGCACTGCTTTGAATCCGAAACGCACTTGAACGCCGCCCTGAGCGCGACCTCGGTCTTGCCGAAGCCGACGTCGCCGCAGAGGAGTCTGTCCATCGGGACAGGCCGCTCCATGTCGCGTTTTATCTCTTCAATACAGACGATCTGGTCGGGCGTTTCCTCGTACTCAAAGCCCAGCTCAAAGTCGCGCTGCCACTCGCCGTCGTGCGAAAACGCGTAGCCCTTAGCCTTCATTCGCGCGGAATAAAGCGCGATAAGCTCCTTGGCTATGTCCTTTACCGAGGTCTTTACCCTTGCCTTTGCCCTTTGCCACTCCTGAGAACCGAGACGGTTCAGCTTTATCCTCGTGTTCTCGCGCGGACCGATGTATTTTGCCACCATGTCGAGCTGCGTTACGGGGACGTACAGAACGTCGCCCTTGGCGTAGTCGATCTTGATGTAATCCTTTGTTATCCCGTGGGTATCTATCTTGCGGATACCGCTGAAAATTCCGATACCGTGTACGTTGTGAACAACGTAATCGCCGGGCGTGAGCTCCGAGAGGCTGTATATCTCGTTGCCCTCTTTTTTGCGCCTTACTCGTTTTCTTTCGGGGCGGTAAGCCGCCTGACCGTAGCTTATCAGGAAGAATTTTTCGTTGGGCAGCTCAAAGCCGGAGCTGAGCGCTCCGTTCATGACATACAGCTTTTTGCCGGAGGCAGCGCTGAGCTTTTCGGCGTATTCGGCGCTGTAGCCGTCGGAAGCAAGGGTGTCAAACAGCTTTCTTGCCGCCTTGTCTGTCCCGGCGAGGACAACTCCGCTGTAGCCTGCCGAGCACATTCCGTCGATGTCCTCCCTGAGCTGTTTATATGAGCCGTTCCACGAGCCGAGCTGCTTGAAGTTGAAGCTGACGACCTCGCCCAGTTTGAGGTCGATGCTGCCGTGGACGAAGCTTTCGAGCAGGATCACTCCGCGCGCCCCGAACAGCTCTTTGCACTCGTTCATGGTCAGCGAAAAACGGTCGAAGCCCCTGCACAATACTCCGTCGGCAAGCCCCTGCTTGAGCGCTTCCGTGTTTTGGAAATCCATCATTTTTCCGCGCTCGCACACCTTTGAATACTCCGAAACAAATATCAGCGAATCGCGGCCGAAGTAATCAAAAAGACATTCGGGCTTGCCGTAGATCTGTCCTATGAATTTATCGGCGTTCGGGATCGACGCTCCGGAGCGGATAAGCTCCGCCTCGGCGTACAGCTTTTCCCTCGCCTTTACTATATTTCTGCCCTTTAGCAGCGACGCCTTGCGGACTATCTCGTCCGCCAGCGCGTTTTTGTCGCCTATTATCATCTCGGCGGAGGGAGTCAGGCGGATCCTCCCCGCCTTTTCAAACCGCCGCTGGCTCTCTATGTCAAAATAACTGAGGTCGGTTATCTCGTCGCCCCAGAATTCGGCTCTGACGGGATACTTTGAATCCGGCATGAAGAAATCGAGTATGCCGCCCCTGAGCGAGAACTGGCCGTTGCCGTCCACCGCGTCGAACCGCTCGTAGCCGAGCAGGGTCAGCGCTTTTACCGCCTTTTCCACCGGCAGCTCCGCGCCCTCCTCGAACACTACCGAGGTTTCCCTGAGCACGCTCTGCGGCACGGTGAGCTGGCTCGCCGCGTCTATGCAGGCGACAACAACGTCACATTCGCCCTCGCTGAGCCTCAAAAGCGCCCTGAGCCGCCGGTGCTCGTACTCGCGCGAACGGCTTTGCAGGTCGATAAAGTTGTAGTCGCGCACGGGGTACACAAGCGCGTTTATCCCCATGCAGCATAAATCGTTGCACAGGGTCTGAGCCTCCTTTTCGTCGGAGGCTATGCACAGCGCCGCGGTTTTTCTTTGGCGGCACAGCGCGAATATTAAACTTGCCTTGTTTACGGCGGAAAGCCCTGCCGCGCAGAGCGATCTTCCGTTTTTAACGCTCTTTTTCAGCGTGTTGAACGGAGGGCTTCCGTTCAGCGCGCCGAGCAAAAAATCCATTTTGTGATCCATATCAATTATTGTCCGAAATCGTATTTTTTATCGCGCTCCTTCGCCGAAGCCCGGAACGCAACGCGGAAATCAAATATATCCGAAAATCAGGAAACAAATCCCGATCAGCAGCGGCTGATGGAGCAGATATATCGGCAGCGAGTGTCTGCCCAAAAAATCAAGGACATATACCCTTTGCCTGAAAACCCCGTCTTTTTTGCACGCTTTTATTATTCTCCAGAGGAAATATCCCATCATGTAAACAAAGATCCACGTGATTATCGGGAAATAATCCGACGACCTGAAGCCGCTGTCGGGGAACCCGATGAACGCCAGATACTTGAATTTGTAGAAGAAGTCCGGCACCGTGATGAGCCTGAAATTGAAAAAGCCGATATACCGCTCGGGCACTCCGTAGAACACGGCAAAGCACAAAAGAGACAGCCCCGCGCCGAGGCAGGGATTGAACCTGTCGAGGTACGGTCTGAGCGCGTTGCAGATCATCATTGAACAGCCGATAAGGTTCAGCACTCCGAACCACACCGCCTGTTCGGGCA
The DNA here is from genome assembly GCA_902767845.1 of uncultured Ruminococcus sp. Classification (GTDB taxonomy): domain Bacteria; phylum Bacillota; class Clostridia; order Oscillospirales; family Acutalibacteraceae; genus Ruminococcoides. The sequence goes on from CACXIV010000013.1 coordinate 60,081, forward strand.
TGACGAAAAAAGTGACCGCGGTGATCAGAAAGCCGCAGAGGTTGATTATTATTCCGCGGCGGTAGGCATGCTTTGAAAAGTGGAGCGACACGCCGGATATCATGATGAACGAAATGCAGATGAACCTTTCCCACGCGATCACAGCCGGCAGGAACGCCCATCTTTGGTCGAGCCCGTACACCATGAAGATGTCGTACAAAAAGTGGAACGCCGCCATGTTGATAAGCGAAAAGCCCCTCAGGGCGTCGATCAGGTTGTAGCGGTTTTCGAGATTTATTTTTTTCATATCAGTTAAACATATTCATGGCGCGGTCGATTTTGCCGTCTACTATCAGCCCGACCGCGTCGGCGGCGTTTTCAAACATCTGCCGAAGCTTTTTCTGCTCGTCGGACGAGAATTTTGACAGCACCCAGTCCGCCAGATCCCAGTCGGGATTCGGCTTGGCGCCAATGCCGATCTTTATCCTCGGGAAATCCTCGCTGCCGCTGAGATAGATTATGCTCCTCATTCCCTTTTGACCGCCGTCGCTGCCCTTTTGGCGGATCCTCATCCTGCCGACGTCGAGCGAGATGTCGTCAAAGATGACTATTACCTTCTCGGGCGGTACCTTGTAGAACCTCATCGCCTCGACCACCGCCTGACCGCTGTTGTTCATATAGGTAGTCGGCTTTAGCATGAGCACTTTTTTTCCGTTTATCACGCACTCGCCCGAGTAGCTTTTAAATTTTATGCGGTTGACGCGGCAGGAATACTTTTCCGCGATATAGTCAAGCGCGAGCCAGCCGCAATTGTGGCGTGTGTTCTCGTACTTTCTGTCGGGGTTTCCCAGCCCGACAACGATGTATTCGACCGACCCGCCGAATTTTTTGATACCAAACATTTTACTCCATCCTAAAATTACAATATATGCGCACAAGGACGGACCGGGGACTTGCCCGGCATGCGGCGCCGATGATCTCTTGCGCCGTATGCCCTGCAAGCCCTCAAAGCCCGCCTGATTTTACTGTATTATATCACAGATCACCGGTATGTGTCCAGTAATCTTTGTTTTTCCGCGGCGTATTCTCTCTGGGTGATAACGCCTTTGTCCCATCTTTCTCTCAGCTCAATGAGCTTTGAAGCGAGTTCGTCGCCCGGAGACTGATAGGTTTGGGTAGCCTCATACCGAGGCTCTTCGTACTTGGGAGCTTCCTCAACGGGAGGCTCGTACTTGGGAACCTCCGGCACGTAAGGCTCATATTTCTGATTATTGTTGGGCGGCGCCGGATAATTGGGCGCCTCGACAACGGGAGGCTCATACTTCGGAGTCTCAACTACAGGAGGCTCGTACTTAGGAGTCTCAACTACCGGAGGCTCATACTTAGGAGCTTCAACTACAGGAGGCTCATACTTAGGAGTCTCAACTACAGGAGGCTCATACTTAGGAGTCTCAACTATGGGAGGCTCATACTTAGGCGCTTCAACTACCGGTGGCTCGTACTTAGGAGTCTCAACTACAGGTGGCTCGTACTTAGGAGTCTCAACTACAGGAGGCTCGTACTTAGGAGTCTCAACTACAGGAGGCTCGTATTTAGGAGTCTCAACTACAGAAGGCTCATATTTAGGAGTCTCAACTACAGGAGGCTCGTACTTAGGAGCTTCTGCTACAGGAGGCTCGTACTTAGGAGTTTCGACTACGGGAGGCTCGTACTTAGGAGCTTCAACTGCCGGAGGCTCATACTTAGGAGTCTCAACTACAGGAGGCTCGTACTTCGGAGTCTCAACTACAGGAGGCTCATACTTAGGAGCTTCGACTACAGGAGGCTCATACTTAGGAGCTTCGACTACAGGAGGCTCATACTTAGGAGTCTCAACTACAGGAGGCTCATACTTAGGAGCTTCAACTACAGGAGGCTCGTACTTAGGAGTCTCAGCCACGGGAGGCTGATACTTATGATTGGCGCTCGGAGGAGCCTGATATCTTTGATTCTGATTCGGCGCAGGCTGATAACCTTGGTTACGGTTCTGCGGAGGCTGATAACCCTGAGGTCTGTTCTGCTGAGGCTGATAGCCCTGAGGTCTGCTCTGCTGAGGCGCGAACCTCTGAGTATGATTCTGCGGAGCCTGATTGGGTTCGGGCTGCTTCTGCGGAGCAGGCTCTGCCTGAGGCCTGTTCTGCGGAGGCTGGAACCTCTGAGTTTGGCTCTGCGGCCTTTGATATCTCTGATTCTGATTAGGCATTGGCCGGCTGGGCTGCGGCTGGTTGCGCTGCGGTTGGCTGCGCTGAGGCTGAGCCGCAGGGCGTTTTTTGGGAACGGCTGCTTTGCGCGGCTGTCTGAACAAGGCGTAGAGCAGCGAACCCGCGCCTACAAATACGATCAGCACGCAGTACGCGATCGAACCGCCGACGCTTCTGATGATATCCCACACGTTAAGCCCGTACAAAAACATCCTCGATAAAGACATGATATCCAGCACGCAGACATAGATGGCTCCTGCCAGATACAGTCCCGAACCAATTAGCCCGATAAGCCTTGTGCCCGGGCGAATAAAGCCGTCCGCCGCGACTGCAGCGAGTCCGAGAAGTATCACGGCAACTCCGATAACGAAATTCAGCGGCGAAAAGGTGATTACGTTCGCGATAAACGAGATCATAAACACTATCGCACCAATCGGGAACAACACGTTTGCCTTTCCCTTTAGGGAGATCAATACTCCTACGAGCATAAGCGCAGGAGCGATAAACATAGGAAGAACGATAAGCGCGGGGTAAACATATTCCATGGGGCTGATACGTCCGAAATGAGGAACGATACCGATAACCTCAATAACGACATTGAAGACGCCCGTCAGCAACGCGATCCCTACCGAAACAAGCGATAGTATTCCGGGTAATTTTTTCTGTTTCATAATCCCACTCACTTTCACATTATAATATATATAATATACCAAAAATAATCGGGATTTTCAATATATTTTTTCTGTTTTTTTATGAAAAGTTATGATATTGGATACAAAAAACAAAAATGCCGCCGAAAAAGCTCGGCGGCATTGATCTGATTATCAGTTGAAAGCCGGTGTAAAGGGCTTGTCGTTGTAGATCCTGGCGATAGCCTCGGCAAAGATGGGAGCCGTGGGAAGGATAGTGAATTTTTCGATCATCTTCTCCTCGGGAACGGGGATCGTATCGAGCAGGATGACCTCCTTGATAGCGCTGTTCTGGATCCTCTCTACCGCGGGACCCGAGAGCACCGCGTGAGTCGCGCAGGCGTAAACCTCTGTGGCGCCGCCCTTTTCAACGATCGCGTTCGCGGCGTTGCAGAGGGTTCCGGCAGTGTCGATCATATCGTCAACGAGGATGACCTTTTTGCCTCTGGCGTCGCCGATGATGTTCATTACCTCGCAGACGTTCGCCTTGGGTCTGCGCTTGTCGATGATAGCAAGGCTCGTGCCGATCTTTGACGCGAAGTTCCTTGAGCGGGTTACCGAACCGAGGTCGGGAGAAACAACGATATAATCGTCAAAGTTTCCGCCGATCTTCTCCTTGATGTGGTTAGCGAGTATTCCCGCGCCGTGGAGGTGGTCAACGGGGATATTAAAGAAGCCCTGGATCTGGTTTGCGTGAAGATCCATTGTGAGCACGCGGTCAGCGCCCGCGGTGGTGATGATATCCGCGCAGAGCTTAGCCGAGATCGGATCTCTCGCCTTGGCTTTTCTGTCCTGTCTGGCATAGCCGAAGTAGGGCATTACCGCTGTGATCCTCGCGGCGGAAGCGCGCTTCATGGCGTCGATCATGATCAGCATTTCCATAAGATTGTCGTTTACGGGCGTGCAGGTGGACTGAACGATAAAGCAGTCGCTGCCTCTTACCGACTCGTGAAGCGAAACCGCTATCTCGCCGTCGGAGAAATGCGTGCAGTCGCTCTTGCCGAGGGGAAGTCCGAGACATCCCGCGATGCCCTGGGCGACGTCCACATTAGAATTACCCGCGAAAATTTTAATGTCCTTGCCGTGAAAATTCATTGTAAAACTCCTTTTCCCTATAATCCTCTTTGTATGTGATATGTAAATTGATTACTGCCTGTTAACATTCGTAACCCTTTTGAAGGGCGATTTGATTAAGCTCCTCAAGCTGAGCCGGATCGTTGGCGCCGAGCACGGCGTCGCTGCACTCAGCGGTGTAGGCTCCGACCTTTTGCCCGTCCGAGAGCAAAAGTCCGATCGCGTCGGGGAGATAATACTCGCCGGCGGCGTTGTCGGATCTGATCCTGTCGAGCACGCTCAAAAGCTTTTGGCAGTCAAACCAGTATCCGCCCGAGTTGACCTCGTCGATCTTTAGGGTCTGTTCGTCGGCGTCCTTATGCTCAACGATCGCCTTTAGTCCGCCGTCGGTATCCCTTACTATCCTGCCGTAGCCGTGCGGATCGTCTACCCTTGCGGAGATAACGGTCGCGGCGCAGCCGGTCGAGGTGTGCTGTTCAAGCGAGTTTTTGATGGTCTGAGCCGTCATAAACGGAGCGTCGCCGTTAAGTATAACCACGTTGCCGCTGTGACCCGAGAGAAAATCCTTTGCCATCATCACAGCGTGACCGGTGCCCAAACGTTCCGCCTGAAAAACGCTTTCGATCTTAAAATCAAGGGTATCGAGAAACTCCTCGACGTCCTCTTTCTTAAAGCCCTTTACAACGCAGATATCGTCGATCCCCGCCTTTTTGAGCGCCGAGATCACCCAGAGGAGCATCGGCTTGCCGAGTACCGGCGACAGGGTCTTGGGCTTATTTGACTTCATTCTTTTACCCTCGCCGCCGGCGAGGATAACAGCGCAGTTGCTCATAAGCTACCTACCTAACAAAAATTGTACATGTCCGCGGGCGGGCGCCGTCAAAAAGCGCTTTATGTGCACTCCTGCGGACGCTACTATTATTGCACATTATAATCAAATTTTAAGTCCAAATAAGAAAAAAGAAGCAAAGTTTTTAATTTAAACGTTTTATACAATATTAATAAAATTTATATCCATTTTTTAGAAGAAAAAATTTCAAAAAAATGTAGCTATTTTCGGCAAAATTTGTTATAATATGGTTTAGGCTTATACATGTAGGCAAAGCGGCGATTTCTCTTTTGCTTTGCTGCAGCCGTATTATTATATAATAGGAGGACTGTCAAAATGGCAAAAAAATGGGTTTACCTTTTTTCAGAGGGTAACGCGAACATGCGTGAACTCCTCGGCGGTAAGGGCGCTAACCTTGCGGAAATGACAAGCATGGGTCTCCCCGTACCTCAGGGCTTCACCATTACAACAGAGGCTTGTACTCAGTATTATGAGGACGGCAGAAAGATCAACGACGAGATCCAGGATCAGATCAACGAGTACATCGTAAAGATGGAAGAGATCACCGGCAAAAAGTTCGGCGATAAGGAGAATCCCCTTCTCGTATCGGTTCGTTCAGGCGCGAGAGCTTCAATGCCCGGTATGATGGATACAATCCTTAACCTCGGTCTTAACGAGACTGTTGTTAACACAATTGCCGAGATGTCCGGCAACGCCCGTTGGGCTTGGGACTGCTACCGCAGATTTATCCAGATGTATTCTGACGTAGTTATGGAAGTCGGTAAGAAATACTTTGAGGAGCTTATCGACCAGATGAAGGCGAAGAAGGGCGTTACTCAGGACGTAGAGCTTGACGCCGACGATCTTAAGGAGCTCGCTACACAGTTCAAGGCTGAGTACAAGGCTAAGATCGGCAAGGACTTCCCCGACGATCCCAAGGAGCAGCTTATGGGCGCCGTTATGGCGGTATTCCGTTCCTGGGACAACCCGCGCGCGAATGTTTATCGCCGCGATAACGATATCCCCTATTCATGGGGTACAGCCGTTAACGTTCAGTCAATGGCGTTCGGTAACATGGGCGACGATTGCGGTACAGGCGTTGCCTTCACACGTGACCCCGCTACAGGCGAGAAGAAGCTCATGGGCGAGTTCCTTACAAACGCACAGGGCGAGGACGTTGTTGCAGGCGTTCGTACTCCTATGCCTATCGCTCAGATGGCAGAGAAATTCCCCGAGGCTTTCGAGCAGTTCACACAGGTTTGCGCTACT
>CACXIV010000014.1 GCA_902767845.1 uncultured Ruminococcus sp.
GTACTGCACTCAAACTATTGAACCGCCGTGTACGGAACCGTATGCACGGTGGTGTGAGAGGTCGGCTGCTCAACTAATGGGCAGCCTCCTACTCGATTTGCTTTATCGGGTTTACAGAGAGTTTTCTTAGATTGAATTTAATCCATTTGGATGCTTGGCGGACTAAATAATCCAGCTCGTCTTATGCGGCGTGACCGCGTGCCGCGGTTGTCAGCGCGCCTTTGGATAGTACGGCTTAACATCAAATCGGATTAACGGCGCATTTAAACACGGGTGAGAAGGAGAGGTTTCTTGCCAATGTAGGGTGCGCGAATCGGATGCAACGTCACGTTGCACGTTTTCTTAACGCTCGCTTCAAATCCCTTTGGATACTTAGCGGATTAAATAATCAGCTCGTCTTATGCGGCGTGAGTGATGGGAAAGCGCGGTATATCTCTCTCGCTAAAAACGTGCCACCGGCACGTTTTCTTAACGCTCGCCTTCAAATCCCTTTGGATACTTAGCGGACTAAATAAATCAGGGTACCCTTGTGGGTACCCTGATTTATTTGGCCCGCCCAAAGGGATTTGAACCCCCGATCTCCGGAATCGGAATCCGTTGCGTTATCCAGCTGCGCCATGGGCGGTCGTCCAAATTCTATTTTACTATATTATTCGGAATAATTCAATATCTATTTTTTCTAAAACGGTCTGTTGCGGCTCACCAGTAGCAGCCGCCCTCGATTTTTTCGTAGCCCTTGGGTTTTTCCGCCTCGGATGCCGTTACCCACGCGTCGTTATACCAGTATGAGTATTTTTTGTCCCAGCGCGAGCCTCGTATCCCGAACATCGTTTGCAAACATCCCCCCATATGTACTGCGATCTTGCCCATCTGCTTTATTCGCGCGGCAAGCTGAAAACCGTACGCGCCGCATCCGAGCAGACAAACGTCGAAATCCTGCTTGGCTATCTCCTCAGTCATATAATCTATCGCGTCAAACCATGTCTTGAACCGGCTGTCCTGCGCGTCGGCTATGGTCTGTACAGCCTTTACGCATTTCAGGTCAAATTCAGGCAGCGTGTTGGCGCCGGGGAATATTTTTTCCCTGTTTTCAGTATATTGTTTTGCTATCGTATCGGTAAATGGGTGAACCACCAGCACCTTTTTTCCTTCCAAAACATGGGTCCAGTGATCCCGCGCTGAGCCGAGAGCGCCGTTTGGCGTGAGCGTCGCCTGAGGGCATAGCTTTTGACATATCCAGCTTTCGTTGACAAAATACATTATTCCCAGCAGATCGACGTATTTGCACGCCTCCGCCTCCAGCTCGCACCATTTCCACGCCGCCTGTTTGTCATGGGGGAAGAACCCTGCGTTAAAGCACAGGACGTCCAGCGGCTTTTGGTCAAGGCGCTCGGGGTCAATGCCGTATTTGAAATACGTCTTGACGCAGTTTGTCAGTGCGAGTCCCTCGGTCGTGCCGAAACGTCCTGCCATGAACGGCTTTCCGTCCTCGACCGCCCTGACAAGCGCCTGCTTGCCTTCCTTCGCGCTGATTATCGGCATATTTCCGTACTTCTCGGGCTCAAGCCTTTTTTTTCGGAGCTTTTCTCCGATCAGCGGAAGGCTCTCGCCCTTGTAAAAAGCTTTTTCCGTTATCTCGCGGCGGAGAAATTCTTTTTTATCACTTTTAGAAAATTTTTCAAAATGAGTATCCATGTCCGCACCTCATTTACAATCATATTCTACTGTTATATTATCACAAAATCTTGTTAAATGTCAAATATTAGGAAGAATTAAATAGGATTTTTTGTAAAAAACAGCAAAATAAAAGAAATTCATTGACAAAATTGTCATGGTATGATAAAATAAAGTAGTATATACATTTTATTATGGATATTTATTATAATTTTTTGGTTTTAATATTTTTCAGCAAAAAAAGGAGGGGTGTGCAATGGGCAAAAAAAATAAAGATGACGTGCTGTTTCTGTGCCAATATTTTTATCCGGAGTACATTACCTCCGCAAAGCTTCCGTTCGACATAGCCCAGTATCTGGCAAAGCGGGGGCATACCGTAGGCGCGCTGTGCGGATATCCCAAGGAATACACCTTTCAGTACGACTGCCCGAGAAGCGAAACGGTCAAAAATGTCAGCATCAGCAGGGTCCGGTATTTTCATGTTAAGCGAAACAGGTTTTTGGGCAGGATCCTGAACATCGTGTCGTTCACCATGTTTTCCATGTTCCATGTTTTCCGCGTAAGGAATTACAAATGCGTCGCGGTTATATCCGATCCGCCGATCCTCCCGATAGTCTCGACTCTGGCGAAAAAGCTTTTCGGGACAAAGGTGGTTTTCATTGCGTATGATGTTTTTCCCGAGATAGCGATCGCGACAAAGAGCATAAAGCCAAAGGGCTGTTTCAGCAGCATGATGCGCCTTATCAATATGAAGGCGTATAAGAACGTCGATAAGGTCGTGGCGCTGACGGATGAGATGAAGGACTTTATCGCCGAAAGCAGACCCGGAGTCACGGCTGATCAAATCACGGTGATCCCAAACTGGGCTACAGAGAATTTGAGCAGGAACCCTGTTCCGGAGAACTACAGGATAATGGATTATAATGAAAACCAGTTTGTCGTTTCTTATTTCGGCAATATGGGCACCTGTCAGGACATGGATACGCTGCTCGAGGCCGCAAAGAGGCTGAAGAGCAATAAAAAGATCCAGTTCCTGTTTGCCGGTCACGGCAACAAGATCCTCCCGACTCTAAAGTTTATCGACGAAAACAATCTCGATAATATCGAGCTCTGGGAATTTCTTGACGGCGAGAGATTCGAGGCGGCTATATCCGTCAGCTCAGCCTGCGTCGTGAGCCTTGAAAAGGGGCTTAAGGGCACCTGCGCGCCGAGCAAGTATTATACTTACCTCAACATGGGCAGCGCCGTTATTTCGATAGGAGAGACCGACTCCTACATCTCAAAGGAGGTCGTATCGGAAAAGATAGGCTTCTGCGTGGAGGTCGGCGACGTCGATTCGCTGGTGAAGAACCTTGAGTATATGTCTGAGCATATGGAAGAAACAAACCTTATGGGCAGCAGGGCAAAGCGGCTTTCGCGTGAAAAATACGATAAAAAGCTGAGCCTTAGCAAATACGCCGAGGTAATCGAATCGGTATTGGAATAGATATTATGGAAAATAAAAGCTGCCGCGCGAGCGTAAGCGTCGTTATCCCGTTTTACTCAAACGCCGAATGGCTGTGCGAGGCGGTCGACAGCGTGCTTGCGCAGGATTACGATAACTTTGAGATCGTCGTAGTCAACGACGGCTCAAAGGAAGACGTAAGCGGATTTTTGGAACGCTACGGCGATAAAATAAAATATTTTGAAAAAGAGAACGGCGGCTGCGCCTCCGCGAGAAACCGCAGCGTTGCCGAAGCGTCGGGAGAGTACCTTGCTTTTTTGGATTCGGACGATCTTTGGACAGAGGGAAAGCTGTCGCGCCAGATGGAAAAAATGCGCGAATACGGAGCGGCGTGGTCGTATACCGACTTCGAGGTTTTCGGCGAATCCGTCGCGACCGAGCGCAGGGTCATGGTACGCGGAGCTAAGGAAGGGATGTACAAAACCATCTCGCCCTACACCGGCACCCCCACGGTGATCGTGAAAAAATCTTTGATCACCGATAACGGGCTGACCTTTTGCGAGGGCTTTCGCTACGGACAGGATGATATTTTTTGGGAAAGGCTCATTGACCTCGAGCCGGTGCTCTATATCCCCGAGGTGCTCGCGAGGGTCAGGATGCGCGGCAACAACGCGGCGAGAAGAGCCGCTGTGCAGATCCACGCGAGGGTGGAATTTTACGACAAGTGCGCCGAGCTGATACCGGGCTTTAAGGGAAAATGCTCTTGGATTTACAGGCTCGCTGTCGCGCTGTGCAGGTTCGGGCGGATATTCGTCCCCGAAAAAAAGCTGAACGGCGGTTTTACCGAGTTCATTGCGAGGGTGATGTTTGCCGTTCCGTATCTGCTTTTTAAAATCGACAGAAAGCTTCACGGGTGATTATGAAAAGATATTTTTGGTCTTTGATTCAAAAGATAACCGAGCTTTTCGGAAGATTTCAAAGCGGCGGCGCGTATGTGCTGATGTTCCATAACGTCTGCGGAGATAACGAGATCCCCGGCGACAAAAGCATTTCCGTTACCGCATCCGCTTTTGAGAGCTTTATTAACGCGCTGATCGCCGGAGACGTTCGGTTCGCTCTGGTAAGCCGGCTCAGCGATGCCGCCTCAAGCGGCGCGGTCGTTATCACCTTTGACGATATGTTTTTGAGCGCGTACGAGAACGCGGTGCCGCTCCTTGAGGAAAAGAAGATCCCTTACTGCGTTTTTATCAGCGATCGCTTTATCGGCGCGGACGGCTATGTTTCCCCCGAACAGATACATAAGCTTTCGCAGAGCGCTCTGTGCACCGTCGGGTTCCATTCCGCCGGTCACAAGATGCTCAGAGGTCTGAGCGACGACGAAGCGAAAAACGAGCTTGTCCGGACAAGGCTCAGCGGGATAACCGGCAAAAGCGCCGAATATTTCGCGTTCCCTTACGGCTCGCTCTACGCTTGCGGAGAAAAAAAGGCGAGGCTTGCAAAGGGGCTTTACAAATACTCGTTTTCGACCGTATCGGCAAGATGCTCGGCAAAGCTGCTGAAAAAGCGGCCGTATTATCTTCCGAGAATAAATGTTTGCGGCGACAACTGCTCGTCAATACAAAAAAGGCTGATCAAACAGTCGCGTTAAGCTATGAAAATACTACATCTTATTTTGCTGGGCAGCTACACCGACGGCTTTTCGTATCAGGAGAACCTGCTGCCTAAATATCACAAAAAGGCGGGTCACGAGGTCGAGATAATCACCTCCGTGCTCGTTCGCGACAGCGGCGGCAATTACGCCGATTATCGGGGAGACCTTGAGTACACCGATCAAAACGGCATAGAGGTTGTCAGGATTCCGTACAGACCGCCGAAAAAGCTGTCAAAAATATTCAGAAGGTACAAGGGGCTTTACCCGGCGCTTGAAAGGGCAAAGCCCGATATAATGTTTATCCACGGGTGCCAGTTCGCGGATATGGATATCGTCGCGAAGTATCTCGGCGCTCATCCGCAAATCCGGGTTTTTGTCGACAATCACGCCGATCTTAACAACAGCGCCCGAAACTTTTTTTCAAAGAACATTCTTCACAAGCGCCTCTGGAAGAGCCGCGCGAGGATGATCGAGCCGTTCGCGGAAAAATTCTACGGCGTTGTGCCGGCGAGGGAGGACTTCCTCAAAGAGATCTACGGTCTGCCCGAGAGCAAGTGCGGACTGCTGGTGATGGGCGTCGACGACGACGAGGCGCAAAAGGCGCTCGCCCCCGGGGTGAGGGCTGAAAGAAGAAGGGAATACGGCGCGTCGGACAGCGATTTCGTTATCGTCACCGGCGGCAAGATCGACGAGAACAAGCCACAGGTGATCTCGCTGATGAGGGCGGTGAACAGCCTGCCCGACAAAAGCGTAAGGCTGATAGTTTTCGGCAGCGTTTCAGACATGCTCAGGCAGGACTTTGAAAAAAGCCTCGGCGACCGTGTCGAATATATCGGCTGGCGCTCCTCCGCGGAGATATACTCCGACTTTGCCGCGGCGGATCTTGTCGCGTTCCCGGGACTTCACTCCGTTTTGTGGGAGCAGGCGGCCGGAATGGGCAAGCCCTGCGCGTTCAAGAGGATAAAGGGCTTTGAGCATGTCGATCTGGGAGGAAACTGCGTTTTCTTTGAAAACGACAGCGAGGAAGAATATACGCGCGTGATCGCCCTGGCGAAAAAAAACATAGCCGCTATGAAAAAATCGGCGGAGGAAAAGGGCATGAAGGCGTTTTCATACCGCGAAACAGCGAAAAGGGCTATCGGACAAAACGCGTAACACGGTGATAATATGAGGATAATTTTTGGCTGCTCGGGCTGTTCGCAGAGAAAGTTTGAGGAGCTTGAAAAAAAATATAAGATCAGCTCGGGTCACGCTATCCAAAAATACGATCTGCTTTTGAGCAGGGGCTTCACTTCAAACGGAGTTGACATAAGCGTGATCTCCGGGCTCCCGGTCAACCGCGGCGTAACGGACAAAAAGCTGATACGCGAACGGGATGACCGCGAAAGCGACGTGGGGTATCACTACATCACAACGCTGAACCTGCCGGGACTGAGGCAGCTCATGATATTTTTCGGAGCGCTTTTCGGCGTGCTGAGGCTGAAAAAGGACAAGGAGACCTTCGCGGTTTTCGACTCACTTAACATCGCCTGCGCTCTCGGTATGATATTCGGCTGCAAGATCAGAAGGATAAAAACAGCCGCGATCGTGACCGACCTGCCGGAGATGGAGCACAACAGCTCCTTTGTAAGGCGGATCAACAACAGTATTTTTAAAATGACCGACTCGTTTATTTTGCTGACGGAGCAGATGAACGAGCGTGTAAATAAAAAGGACATGCCGTATATCGTGCTCGAGGGTCACGTCGACAGCGACGCCCCGCTTCCCGGGGAACAGCTCAAATACGAGGAGATCAACGGGAAAAAGACGATCCTTTACGCCGGAAGCATAAAGAAGATCTACGGCATCCAAAGCCTTGTAAACGGTTTTTTGCAGGCGAATATAGCCGATTCCGAGCTCAGGATCTACGGCAGCGGCGATTTTCTGCCGGAGCTCGAGGCGCTCTGTGAAATTGACAGCAGAGTAAAGTACATGGGCGTCGCCGACAACGCCGAGATCGTCCGTCAGGAGCAAAAGGCGTCTTTGCTTGTGAATCCGCGTCCCCCGGAGCCGGAATACACAAGGTATTCGTTCCCGTCCAAAAACATGGAATACATGGCTTCGGGCACTCCGCTGCTGACAACGGCGCTGCCCGGCATGCCGGGGGAGTATTATCCGTACGTGTTTATTCTTGAGGATCATTCCGCCGGGGGGATCTGCGCGGAGCTTAAACGGATCCTCGCGCTCAGTCCCGCGGAACGACGGACGATGGGAGAACGCGCCCGGGAGTTTGTGCTTAAAAACAAATCAAATACAGCGCAGGCTAAAAAAATAACCGACTTTTTGTCTGAAACGAGCAGGATAAATGATTCAGCCGAAAATAAAAGAAACAATAAAAAAAGTTAATATCAGGCTTGTTATCGGCGTGTATATCATCGTGTTCACGATCTCGCCGTTCATCAAGCAGGCGACAAGCAGCTTTTTGACCACATATTTTTATATGGTGATAGCCGTGATAACCGTCGCGTTCACCTTCATAACATGCGGACTAAAGGATATCAAGGACTTTGTTTTTCTGCTTGCGCCGTTCGTGCTGTTCCAGGCGCTGGAGATGATCACCTCCGACGCCGAAAGGATGCTGCTGCTCGGCTATCAGATACTTTTGTTCATGCTGCCGGTCTGCCTCGGGTTTTATATAATAAGAAATTCGGAAAAGAACGGAAGGGGGAACCTAAAGGTATTCTCCGCGTTTATCATCCTCGCCTTTTCCGTGACTGTTGTAACCACGGTCATCGGCTGTATCAACAATCCTAACGCGGCTCGCCTGCTCGCGACGACTGCCACCTCGCAGGATTCCACCGCGGTAAAATTCAATTGGCAAAACATCGGAGGCTTCTCCTTTGTATATTCTTGCACCCTGCTGTATCCGCTTGTTGTGCTCGGCTTTAAGCAAAAAAAGATACCGCTGTTTTTCGTTATACTGTTCGCGGTCGCCGAGTTCGTGCTCGCCGTCAATACCGAGTACACGATCTCGCTGATGCTTATTCTTTTCAGCTCGCTGATGTTCCTTCTTCCGAGGGATCTCACGCCAAAGCAGTTCATCATCATCTCTGTGGCCGGACTTGTGGTGGTCATAACCTTCAGCAGCCTTGTAGCGGTGCTGATGGATCATATCGGTAATTTGATCGGCAACAAGATCATGGCGGAAAAAATGAGCTCGGTATTCAGCGGCAGGGAAGCGATGGAGGCTATGGAGGATCGCCGCATGGTGCGCTACATGACCTCTGTTGAGACCTTCCTGAAAAACCCGCTTTTCGGGTGCTTTACGGACGGCAACTTCAAGTCAAAGATCGGCGGTCATTCGTTTATTCTCGATAATCTCGCAAAGTACGGAGTAATCGGGATAACGCTCATGTTTTTTATGTATAAGCAGATATTCAAGATGTTTTATAAGCCGTTGGCGAATATAATGGGATTCGGCTTTGTGACATGGCTTTTTGTTCAGCCGATCGTATTGTCGGCGCTGAACCCGGGGATGTGGCTTGACAACCTTTGCCTCTTTGCCCCGATACTGCTGATCACGATATTTGGAGTTGAAAAAAAGAATGAAAGTGCTTTGGATCGTAAATACGGCGCTGGAACCGATCAGCTTAAAATTAAATCAAAAGCCGGTCAACGGCCTGTGGATGAGCGCGTTTCTTGAGGGTATCTCGGGCTCGGAGGGGTTTGAGTTTGTCGTAGCGACCTCGGCAGCGGTCGCCAAAACGGTATCGGCGGAGAAAAACGGAGTAAAATACTACGCGCTCCCCGACCGGCCTCCGGCTCTCTACGACGAGAACAAGGAGAGCAACATCAGGGCGTGGAAGGAGCTTTTCGAGCTCGAAAAGCCCGACCTTATCGAGCTGTGGGGAACGGAGTTCACTCACGGGCTCTGCGCGCTCAGAGCCTGCGGCGGTATCCCCTCGATAGTCAGGATGCAGGGCTACCTCAGCGTTATCGCCCGGCACTACCTCGCCGGTATGACCCCGGGGGAGCTGAGGAGAAGCGTGACCTTCCGCGACGTCGTCAAGCGCGACAGCATTGTACAACAGCAGAAAAAATACTTTGAAGCCGCGAAAAAGGAGTCGGAGATGATCGAGCTTTCGGGCAGAGTCATCTGTCAAAACGGCTGGGGAGAATCGGTGATAAAGGCGAGCCACCCAAACGCGAAGGTCTGCTTTTGTCCGCTCAGCATCAGCGGCGTGTTCCAAAAGTATTCCTGGAGCGAAAAAACCGCTGAGCTGCGTTCGATAATCTGCAACGCCTCCGGCTACTCTTTGAAAGGGCTCCACGTTTTGCTCAGGGCGGTCGCCCTGCTAAAGGACAAATACCCCGGCATAAAGCTTTACGTGCCCGGAGAACCAATGGTCAGCGACGGCTCGCTGCAGTGGCTTGTCCGCAAAAGGGGATATACAAAATACATCGAGCGGCTGATCGGCGCTCTGAATATTAAAGACAACGTGGTGTGGCTCGGAAGGCTCACCCACGAGGAGCTTGCCGCGGAGCTTGCGAAAAAAAGCGTTTTTGTTCTTTGCTCGGCGGCGGAGAACCAGTCGAGCTCTCTGATCGAGGCTATGACCGTCGGCGTGCCGTCCGTCGCATCCGCGGTCGGTGAGGTGCCCGAATTTGTGCGTAACGGAGAAAACGGACTTTTGTACCGCTTTGGAGAGCACGATGTTTTGGCTCATATGATCGACAAGGTGTTTTCCGATGAAAAGCTCGCGATAAAACTATCGGAAAACGGGAAAAAAGATATGATCGAAGCGCACGGCGCCGATATGATAAACAGCACGATGATCGATATTTACAAAAGCGTATTACGGAGAGATATATGAGCGCACCTACAGTAGTTTTCGCCTATAACCGCCCGGAGCATCTTCGCCGCACGCTTTCGGCGTTGGCGGAAAACCGCGGAGCGGATAAAACGGAGCTGTTCGTGTTTGTCGACGGCCCGAAAAACGAAGGCGGAAAGCCCGTTCAGACAGAGGTTATAAACGTAGCAAAAAGCTTTGAAGGCTCTTTTAATAGCCTGAATATCTCGGCTTGTGAAAAAAACAAGGGCTTGGCAAGATCCGTCATCGGCGGAGTCTCGGAGATAATCGAAAAATACGGACGGGCGATCGTAATAGAGGACGATTCCGTTTCCGCAAAGGGCTTTTTGAGCTTTATGAACGACGCGCTTGATTTTTACGAGAACGATCCCGAGATATGGTCGGTCGGCGGATACACCGTTCCGATGGAGCTGCCGGAGGATTATGTATACAGCGTTATCAAAACTCAGCGCTCGTCAAGCTACGCGTGGGCTACATGGAAGGATCGCTGGGAAAAGATCGACTGGGAGGTAGGCGATTACGGAGCTTTTAAAAGGGATCATTCCCTGCGCAGGCGGTTCAACCTCTGGGGCAGCGACCGCGCGGGCATGCTCGATAATCAAATGAACGGCGCGATAGATTCATGGGCGATCCGCTTTGATTACGCCATGTTCAAAAACGGCATGTATAATATCATTCCGGCACAGTCGCTCATTCAGTCGATAGGCCGCGACGGCAGCGGCACTCACGATACAGACAAATCAAAAAAAGACGACTTTTTTGCCGCGGAGCTCTCGGACAAAGAGCTTATAGTAACCCCCGAAAAGGTTGAGACAGATGAAAGAATAAGGCGTGAGTTTTGCAAGCCGTTTTATCTTCCGCCGGGCTTCAGGGCAAAGGAGTATATAAAGAACGTCTTGTAAAGGGGATGGAAATTTGAAATCTGTTGTGATTTTAGTCCCTTCGCTCGGTATGGGAGGAATGGAGAGGGTCTGCGTAAACTACGCCAACCTGTTCGCACGCAGGGGCTACCGCGTGACCTTGCTCAACTTCACGTACGACGAGCCTTCGATCGTCGCCGATCTGAGCGAAAAGGTCGAATATATAAAAAACTACAATCCCGTACAAAGCGTATTCCATTCATCGCCAAGGGGCTTGCTCAAGGGTAAGAAAAGATTTTTGCCCTGGGGCAGGTGGATAAAATTCCACTCGCCCGAATATCTTTACAAAAAATATATTACTGAAAAATATGATATAGAGATCGCGTTTTTCGGCAGCGAGGCAATAAAGATAATAAGCGGCTCAAAAAACAAAAACTCGTTCGGCTGGATACACAGCGTGAACGTCGAGAGCTATATCGCCGCGCTCGGGAATTTGGAAAACGCGAAAAAAGCGTACGCCGGGATCGGCAAGCTGATCTGCGTGTCGGACAAGGGCAAGGATGAGCTCGCGAGGGTGTTCGGCAGAGTAAACGGCGTTTATGTGGTGAACAATCCCAACGATACAAAGCTGATAAGAAAAAGGTCGGCGGAGTATTCCGTTGATAAAAACGGCGTGTTCACATTTGTGACGGTCGCAAGGATCTGCGACAGGCAAAAGGGCCTTTTCAGATTGCTGGACGTTTGCAGGCAGCTGAATGATGAAGGCTTGAAATACAGCTTATGGATCGTCGGCGACGGCGAGGACTATGAAAACGTAAAAAACAGGGTGGATGAACTCGGTCTGACGAACGTAAAGCTGTTCGGCAGGCAGGGAAACCCGTATGTATATATCAAAAGCGCGGACGTCTATTTGTGCTCCTCGTATTACGAGGGGTTCAGCATGGTGATGATGGAGGCGGTCATTCTCGGCACTCCGATGATCTCCACGGATGTTTCCGGCGCGAGAGAGATGCTCGGCGACAGCGAATACGGAATTGTCGTCGATAATTCCGCCGAGGGCTTGCGTGACGGCATGAAAAAACTGATCACCGACAAAAGCCTGTACGCTCATTATCTTAAAAAGGCGGATGAAAGAAAGGATTTTTTGAGCGAGGACAGAATAATGGATAAGCTGGAGGGTTATTTTGAAAGCTGATTCAAAAGATAACGGAGCTCCGAGGCTCAGCGTGATAATGCCTGTGTACAATACGTCGGAGTTTCTGGAGGAGAGCATCAGCTCGGTGCTTCGCCAGACCTTTCGGGATTTTGAGCTTATCGCGGTCGACGACGGCTCAACGGACAACAGCCTCGAGATATGCCGGCGGTACGAGGCGGCGGACAGCCGCGTCAGAGTATTGACGCAAAAAAATCTGGGCGCCGGCGCCGCGCGCAACAAGGGCGCCGCTCATGCCCGGGCGGAGTATTTGATGTTCCTCGATTCGGACGATACCGCGGCTCCCGATATGTTCGCCAAGGCGATGAAGGTAATGAAAGAGAAAGACCCGGATCTGCTGATATTCGGCTACGAAGAGATTTTTTATTCCGAATCGGGCAAAGAGAAAAGCAGGAACGAACGCCTCCCCGAGCGGCTCGACCTGCATACCGCCGCGGACTGCCGCGCGCGGTACTGCGGACTCGTCTTTGACGCTATGCTCAACCAGCCGTGGAACAAGGTATACAAAAAAAGTATTATCGAAAAAAACGACATAAAGTTTCCAGACGTCCGAAGAACTCAGGACGCGCTTTTCAACGGCGAGTATTTTCGCCGCGTAAACAGCCTTTGTGCACTGCCGGAGCCGCTGTATTGCTTTAGGCAGAACAATAAGGGCAGGGTTTGGAAAAAGTTTCCGAGAGATTCTTATAAGATCGACGTCGGATATAATTCTTATTTAGAAAATATACTGAGAGATTTCGGCAGATACTCCGGCGCTGACCGCGAGCTTGCCGACAGATGGTTTTTCAGCTCGGTATATCGCGACGCCGGGTATTACCGCAACCCGTACTGGGCGCTCGGCCGCCGCGAAAAAAAGGAATATGTAAAAAAAGTCATCTCGGATGATTACATCGTCGGCCGCGCCGGATCCTCGCTCGCGCCGGACAAAAGATCCCAAAGGACAAAGCGGCGGATACTCGACGGCGACGCGTCCGGACTGATGCGCGACATCCGCTCGGGAGAGCTCAGGGACAGCGCCTACGGCTTTTATCTCGATAAGATACGCGGAAAAATAAGAAGATGAAAACAGTGAAAAAAATACTATTTGTATCTCCGTCGCTCAGCATGGGCGGTCAGGAAAAAATGCTCGTCGCGCTGTCTAACCTGCTGTCGAAAAACGGATATGATGTAACGGTTGTGATCTATAACCCGTTTTTTGATCTTAAAGCCGAGCTCGACGACGGCGTAAGGCTGATCTACATGCCGCCAAAGCCAAAGCTCGGCAAAAAGATCCCGTATATCCGCCACAAGTTTTACGATTACGGTCTTTGGGAGACCCGCGCCTCGGCAAAGCAGCTTTACCGCTATTACGTGGGCGGTGAGAAGTTCGACGTTGAGATAGCGTTTTTCCGCGGACGTTCGGTAAAGATAATCAGCGGCTCCGATGATCCCGATTCAAAAAAGCTCGCGTGGGTACACAGCGACTTTGAACGCTGCGAGGGCATAGCCGGGAATTTCAAAAGCATGGACGCGGTCAAAAAGGCGTACGGGGCTTTTGACCGGATAATCTGCGTTTCAAATCAGGCGGAAAGTTCATTCGGCAAGGTGATCGGGCTGAGCGAAAGAACCGTTACGCTTCGCAATTTTGTCAATGCCGCGGAGATAACCGAAAAATCAAAAATGCCCTGCGATTTCAAAAAGGACTGCTTTACGGTGATGTCGGTCGGCAGACTGCACGCCGTCAAGGGCTACGACCGCCTGCTCCGAGCCTGCGCGAGGCTGGATAAGATCCGCAAAACAAGGCTTGTGCTGATCGGCGGCGGAGATCAGGAAGAAAAATTGAAAGCGCTCGCGGCTGAGCTCCAATATGACAAGCTGACGCTTTTGGGTCAGCAGGAGAATCCGTATAAATACATGAGAAGCGCCGATCTGTATGTCTGCTCGTCGCATTTTGAGGGCTACAACCTTACGGTCGCTGAAGCGCTTGTTCTCGGGCTCCCCGTGCTCAGCACCGACTGCAGCGGACCGCGGGAGATACTTGACGACGGAAAATACGGAATGATAACGGAAAACAGCGCCGAGGGGATATACGAGGGCATGCTAAAGCTCGTGAACGATCCCGGCTCGCTGAATAAATACAAAAACATCGCAAAGCAAAGAAAGACATTTTTTGACGAGAGTAAATATTTGGAAAAGATAAAAAAAATCATTGACGGGTCTTGAAACGATACGGCGTTTTACAGCGGCGTTCCTGTTCGTTGAAGGGAGATGACTCCGGTGAAACACAAGCTGACCGTTTTGATAACGGTTTACAATATCGCTGAATACCTGCCCCGCTTTTTTGAATGTATGAAAAACCAGTCGTTTGACGATTACAGCCTGCTGATAATCGACGACGGCTCGACCGACGATTCGCTTGAAATATGCAGGCGGTTCGCCGAAAATGACGACAGAATAGTTATAGTGCCCGTTGAGCACGTCGGTATCTCGCAGGCGAGGAACATCGGCATCAGCCATATAGATACTCCGCTGACCGCCTTTGCCGACGGCGACGATTATTTTGAGGACGATTACCTGTCCCATCTTGTTCGGGCACTTGAAAAATACAACGCCGATCTGTCGATCTCAAGGGTGGAGTATATCGACGAGATCGGTCAAAAGCCCGTTGCGGTCCATCCGGAAAAAGGCGTAACGCTCATCAAAAAGGATGAGATAAAAAAAGCGCTTCCCGTTTTGCTGCGCGACCGAAGGCTTAATTACCTTTACGCAAAGGCGTTCCGCTCCGATATCCTTAAACAGATCGGCGTTGAGAAGGATGTTAAGCAGGGATCCGACACGATGTTCGTGTTTCAGTACCTTGAAAGGGCGCGGTCGGTCGTGCTGATCGACGACGTCGATTATCACTATATAAAGTATCAAACCCGGTCTGTCACATCATACAGCGGCAGCGACGCTTTTGACAGGCTGATCAGGATAAACAACTACATACGCGACTTTTCCGAGGCTCACGGTCTGATGACAGAAGAGCTTTTGACGGAAATCGACGGAAGGATTTTTATTTCCGCTCTGTGGATGATCGAAAAGATAATGAACACCGCCGGATCCGACCCGCAAAAGTCGGAGGAAATTGACAAAATCCTAAATAATGAGTATTATATTGAGGCGTACGAACGCCGAAAAAACGAGCTTGAAAAGTATGATTTTGAGCCTGTAATGCCGCAAAGCGGAAAAAGTTTTTACCAAAAAACGCTCAGACGGCAAAAAAGCCTGGCGTTCAGGGGAAGGATCTTAAAACGGCTTCCCGGTTTCGCGCTCAGGCTTTACGGAACCGTAAGATGACAAACCTAACGGAGGAATAATCTTGGCAAAAAAATGGACGGCGATAATCGAACCGCCGAAAAAAATTGTGGATCTTAAACTGAACGAGGTGTGGCGGTACCGCGACCTCATCTGGCTTTTTGTAAAGCGCGATTTTACAACGCGCTACAAGCAGACCATTCTCGGACCGCTGTGGTTTTTGATACAGCCGCTGTTTATCACGATCGCTCAGACCTTTATCTTCGGCAATGTCGCCGGGCTTTCGACCGACGGACTGCCGCAGGTGCTGTTTTATATGGGCGGCAACGTGCTTTGGCTTTACTTTTCGACCTGCCTGACGAGCACGTCGAACACCTTTAGGGGCAACGCGAGGCTCTTCGGAAAGGTGTATTTCCCGAGGCTCACTACGCCGATCGCCACGGCGATCTCGTCGCTGATAAACTTCGGGATCCAGTTTTTGATGTTCCTCGGCTTCATTTTGTTTTTTATCATCCGCGGCGCTAACGTTCATATCACATGGATCGCGGCGCTGACTCCGCTGATCGTGCTGCAAACGGCGATCCTCGGCGTAGGCTGCGGTATCGTTATTTCCGCGCTGACAACAAAGTACCGCGACCTTCAGGTGATGGTGAGCTTCGGCGTTATGATCTGGATGTACCTTTCTCCGGTCATCGTATCCGGCTCCTCGCTTTCCGAAAAAACATATGTGTTGATGATGCTCAACCCCGTATCCCCGGCGATAGAGCTTTTCCGCAGCGGCTGGCTCGGCTCGGGAACGACGCCGTTTTTGTTCTGGGGAATAAGCTGGGTTGTGTCGATAGCGGTGTTTTTGCTGGGCACAATTCTGTTCAACAGGATAGAAAAGACGTTTATGGATACGGTATAACGGAGGCAGCATGGACGAAAAAGATATTGCGGTCAAGATAGTTCACCTTAAAAAGAAATATCGCCTCGGCGTTATCGGCGGCAGGACCCTCGGAGGAGAGATCCAGAGCTGGTTCGCCAAAAAGCGCGGAAAAGAAGACCCTAACGTGCAGATCGGAAGGGACGCGGTCGATACCAACGAGAGCTTTTGGGCGCTCGACGATATCAACCTGGTAATAAAAAAGGGAGAGCGCCTCGGCATAATCGGGCGCAACGGCGCCGGCAAATCGACGCTGCTAAAGATATTCTCCCGGGTAACGGCTCCCACCGAGGGCAAGATCTACGTCGACGGACGCGTTTCGTCGATGCTCGAGGTCGGAACGGGCTTCCACGAGGAGCTCACCGGCAGGGAGAACGTATATTTAAACGGCGCGATCCTGGGCATGACGCGCGCCGAGATCGACAGAAAGATCGAAGACATCATCGAGTTCTCGGAGTGCAGAAGGTTCATTGACACCCCGGTAAAAAGATATTCCTCGGGAATGACGGTAAAGCTCGCGTTCGCGATCTCGGCGTTCCTTGACTCTGATATTCTTGTAATGGACGAGGTGCTCGCGGTCGGCGACGTAAAATTCCAGCAGAAATGCCTCGGGAAAATGAGCGACGTTTCTCAGGATGAGGGCAAGACGGTGCTCTATGTCAGCCATAACATGGAGACTATCCGTCAGCTCTGCGACAGGTGCATAGTGCTCGACCGCGGCAAGCTTATTTATGACGGCGAAGTGGAAGAGGCTATCTCTATCTACGCGGACATAAAGAGGGGCGATATCGCCTCGTTCACGGATCTCAGAAAAGCAAAGCGCTACCGCAGCGTAAGGCTTGTTCGTCCGGCGTCCTTTGTGTCGGTGGAGTTTCTCGGCAGAAAGGAAAACCTGTTCAAAAACAGCGAGACGGTGTCGGTCAGGATAATCATTGAATCCGAGCTTGAATATAAGGACGCCAAGATCCGCTTCGGTTACAACGATATTTATGAGCGCAAGGCGGCGTCGTCGTTCTGCGTGGATATCGGAGATATCGGCCAGGGCAAAAACGAGCTCGTGCTCGACGCGTGCTTTGACGGACTTGTCGGGGGGAGCTACCGCACCGAGATGGTTCTGTTCATCTCAAACGATTTCGGCTCGGTTCGCGAAATAGATATAATCCCCGAGGCGTTTTACTTTGAGATAACCGAAGATAACAAGCAGTTTGAGTGGAATACGATGAGGTGGGGTGCCGTAAGGTTAAAGGATATGTCGTGCCGCAGCCGGAAATAAAAATACTATTGACATAGTTAAGCAGGCTTTTGTATAATAAAAATGTATATAATCATTCGCTCTAAAGCCTGAAACGATCGGCTGCATGTTCGTTTCCGTGCTTGTCAGGAGGAAAAATGAGAAAGATCATAATAATACTGTGTACGGTTTTCGCCATGGTGTGCGCGCTGCTGGCGGTGATCTCGCCGGATTATCTGTCAATGATAGTCGTGGCGGTGATGACGCTGATAATTACCGCGGGCTTTGTTTTCGGACTGATACCGAACCTTATGTTCTGCGCCGGACTGAGGGAGGGTCAGGAGAGCATTGAACGCGTGCGCGAGGTTCACGCGGACAACGTGTGGACGGCCGTAACGAGCGTAAAACCTTTTTTCAGACAAAAAAAGCTCGACTCACTGTTTGACGCCTACCTTGAGAACGTCAAGGATCAGGAGGAAAAGGGAGTTGTAATAAGCGATATCGAGGACGTTATCAACGACGATATCCTCGCGATCTACAGCTGGCGCGGAGCCGTGATCCAGGTCGCGGGCATATTAACGGCGCTGGGACTGCTCGGCACCTTTATGGGACTCGTCACCGGTATCAGCTCGGTAACCTTCACATCGGCGGAGGCGACTATGGAGAGCATCGAAAACCTGCTCGCGGGTATTTCGACAGCGTTCTACACCTCTATCGCCGGCGTAATCCTGTCTATCATGTTCAATATCGCATACCGCCTTGTATGGAACATAATGCTCAGGGAATGTTCGCTGTTCAACGAGAAGTTCCATCTGTATATCCAGCCGACGGCGGATGAGCAGATCAGGGCGAACCAGTACCTGAATACCGAGAAGATGATCCAGAATCTCGAGGTGCTCCGCGCGAACAGCAGCCTCAGCCTGAGCCGCGGAACAAACGATCCGGCTCAGGAGCAGAGGATGATGATAGATATCCTGTCCGGTATGCGCCACGGCGAGTTCACATTCGTGCTTGAGCCGGTATGCAGCCTTGCCGACCGCGGGATCATCAAGGCGGAGACCAAGTTGCAATGGAACCACCCGGTTCTTGGCACGGTTCAGCCGTCGGTATATATGCCGATCGTTGAGTCGGACGGATTTATCGCGAAGCTCGACCAGTATATCTGGGAGCAGATCTGCGAAACCGTACGCGACTGGCTCGACAACGGAGCGCATCCCGTTCCCGTTGTGCTGAATATCCGCAAAACCGACCTTCTCGCGCTCGACGTGTACGAGAATATCCGCGAGCTCGCGGAGGAGCTCGAGCTTGAGCCGAGGTATATCGAGGTCGCTATCGACGAATCCGCCTACGCTATCTGCCACGAGGAGGCAAAGAAGGCGGAGAAGAAGTTTATCTCGAGCGGCTACAAGGTAACCATCGCCAACTTCAGCGGAAACCTTGTAAAGCTCGGCGAGACCGACGCGGACGAGATCTGTCTTGACCTCGGCGCGCTTGACGACGACAGCGAGATCGAGAGCATCTTTACCCAGGCGATGAACGCCAAGCTGAACATGACCTGCGAGGGCATATCCTCGGCGAAGCTTCTTGCCGACGTTAAGCGCTACGGCTGCACTAACGGACGCGGACCGCATCTCTACTCCGAGATGTCGCTTGAAGAATACGAAAAACTAATGAAATACAGATCAAAATGAGTAACGCTTTATTATGAGAAAAAATAAACGGAGTTACGGCGAGGAAAGCTACTGGAAAACCTCTACCGACGTAATGGCGGGCGTGCTGCTTGTAATATTGCTGATCGTGATGCTCCTGCTGCTGTATCTCTCGCAGATACATCAGGGCGAATCGACGTATATGAATACATACGATACGCTCGATACGTTCAACGGAGTCAACGAGACCCAGCCCACCACATACCTTGATAATAACGACGGCACGGATTCCGATCACCCCTACCGCGACAGCAGCGGAGGCGGAGGCGGAGTGCCGAATCCCGGCGAGGATAATCCCGACACCGGCAAGGAGGACGAGGGTCACGACAAGACCGCGGTGTTCGTTACCGTGGTCGACGAGGAGACCGGCAACGTCATTAAAAAGGAAGGCATCCTGTTTGAGCTTTACGCCGACAAAAACGCTGTAGGCGGACTGCAGACACTGCACACCTACTATCCCGATAAAGTTGAATATAAGCAGTACCAGACGACAAAGAACGGAACCTTTTACCTGCCCGAGAAGATCCCGAGGGGCTGGTATTCCTTCCACAACCTTGTCGCGCCCGAGGGCTACGGACTTGCCGAGAACTTTGACTTTGAGGTCAACGAATCGCTCGACTGGCCTGATCCGTTCCTTGTAAAGATCCCGCTGTCGCCCAGCAAGAACAGGATCTATATCCGCTGCGTCGACGCCGATACCAAGGAGAAGATCCCGGCTCAGGCGTATGATGTTTTCGCCGCGGAGAACATTGTCACCCTCGACGGCACCATGCGCTACAAGAGCGGTCAGAAGGTCGGCACCATCACCTGCGACGCAAACGGCTTCGGCGCGAGCGAAAAGCTGTATTTGGGCAAGTATTACCTGTCGCAGACGGTCACCGCGCCGTATTACGCGCGCTATCTGTCGCGGATCGACGCCGAGGTCAAGCTGACTAATAACGAGAACGAGGCGATAATCGTTCAGTGCAACAAGACAAGGGCTGAGTTCAGGCTCACCGACGAATACTCCGGCAATCCCGTCAAGGGCGCGGTTTACAGCGTCACCGACAAGGAGAGCATGACGACCGGCGAAAACGGCAACATAGTCATAACCGACCTCGATAAGGATAAAACCTATACCGTCAAGCTTGAGAGCGTTCCCGAGCCGTACATGATCTCTGCCGACGCGCTGAGCTTCTCTGTCGATAAGGACGGACTGATCAGCGGCGAGTCAAGCCCGGTATATGAGCAGACGGCATACATGACGAGGCTTTCGGTCGACGTCAAGGACATCATCTTCAAAAACAGCATTTCCGGCGTTGATCTTACCTTGTATGATTCCAGGGACGCCGAGGCTGACGTATGGAACGCCTACGGAGAAGAGAGGGTGATCGAGGGACTGGTTCCCGGTCCGTATTACCTTGTCGTCGGAGACAACGAATCCGACAGAACAAAGATAGACGTCAAGGATACCGCCCAGATGCAAAGATCCGAAACATATATTTGGACGCTATGGGATACGATCCTTGTGATCGCTTCGGTAGTACTATTTGCTATTGTCGTATTCATGATAATACGGTTGATCCGTTACAGAAGAAAGAAGAAGGCTAATGCACAGCAAAAAGACAGTATTGAAAAAGAGTGATATAATTTACCATCTCCTTAAAGGCTGGCGTATAATCCTGCTGTTTACCGTGCTGGGATTCATGCTGGGCGTCGTTGCGATCGGCGCCGGATATATCCGCGGAGAGATGGCGAAGGAATACAAGATCACCTCCTCGGTAGTTGTAGTGGCGCTCAACGAGAAGGATCAGTTCTCGTCAAAAACCAACGTTCCCTACAAAACCGACGTTGATATTGCCAGAGATATCGCCGAGGACGCGAAATATATAATCAAGAGCCAAAAGAACATGGAGAGGGTTATCGACTCGCTCGACCTCAAGGGAGTTTCTCCCGGAATGATCTCAAGCAACCTCTCCCTGAGCAGGTACGGCGATACCGAGATCATAGAGCTGTCGCTGCTTTGGCGCAGCGAGCGCGAGGGTTTGCAAATCATGGAGGCGATCAACAAAAGCTCAGATTCCCTCCTGCTCGAAACCATGAGGATAGGCAGGATCAACGTGATAGACCAGCCAAAGGCGAGCTTTATCGTCGGCGGAAATATCGGTATTACAACGTGGTTCTACGCGGCTCTGGTTGGTTTTATCGCAGGCTTGCTTTTCTGCCTGATCAGGTTCGTGTTCGGCGCGACAATGATAAACAGCTCGGATTTAGAGGATATCTTCGAGATAGATCTGCTCGCGACGCTGCCGTATGATAAGCGGTTCGCGTACTCCAAGCAGTTCCCCGACAGCGACTCGCCGATCAGCGACGACCTCAAATCGCTGTCGCATATGCTGATAAACCGCATGGACAGATACGGCTACAATAAGATCTATATAACCTCGCCCTCGCGCATGGAGGGAAGAACATGTGTTGTTGCCAACGTGGCGCTTTATCTGGCGCAGCTCGGAAAAAAGACCCTGCTTATCGACTGCGATCTGGCTAACCCTCAGCTCGGCGCAATGTTCTTTGACGACCTAAAGTACGAGCAGACGCTCAACGCCCTGTACAGGGGCGATTCCGACAAGCTCGACGCCGTTTTGCATGTTAACGGCTGCCTTGACATTTTGCCGGTCATTCTTGAGAAGGTGCCCGAGAACTTCAACGACGCCATGCTCGGCGCGCTGGCTGACGTTATGAAGGGCTATGACTATGTGCTTATCGACGCCGCTCCCGTCGGCTCCGACGCGGAGGTGCTCAGGCTCAACGACATTTCCGACGCGGCTCTGTTCATCGTAAGGAGCGACTTCTCCACGATCGAAACGATCAAGCACTCCGTCCACAGGATCAATAAGTCCGATATCCCGATCATCGGCGGCGTGTTCAACGCCTCGAGCTCGTGGAAGGACGCTTTCAAAAAAACCAGAAAGTATGCCGATAATCTCGACAAGGCGGTTTCCAAACGCCGCAAAAAAGAGAGAAGAGGCAAACAGGCGTAACACTTGACCGTCCGGCAGGCTTTGCTTGCCGGACTTTTTTGCATGTTTTACGGACTGAATAAAAAAGTATAAAATATTTTATAATACTTACATTTTTTTGTTGTGTTTTATTTTATTTTGTATTATAATATAAAATGTAGAAATGTTTATATAGTTAGTTCGTGACCGAAAAATCATTCTTTGCGCTGAGGGACGGAGGGGAGAGTTTTGAGAATCATAGTAAATAAATTAAGGGATGATACTCCCATGTCAAAGTATCTGTCTCCGTTGGCGGCGTGGGCGCTCTCGTTTGGCTGCGCGGTAGGATGGGGCGCGTTCGTAATGCCCGGAACAAACTTCCTGCCCGTCGCGGGTCCGCTGGGATCGGCGATCGGACTTGTTGTCTGCGCGCTTATAATGATAATCATCGGAGTGAACTACTCCGCGCTCATGGCAAAATATCCCGGACCCGGAGGCTCGTACACCTTCGCCTCAAAGCTGCTCGGCAGCGATCACGGCTTTATCTGCGCGTGGATGCTCCTGCTGACCTACACCGCCGTTATTTGGGCGAACGCCACCGCGCTGTCGCTGATCGTCAGATGTGTTTTCGGAAATGTTTTCTGCTTCGGCTTTTCATATAACTTCGCGGGGTACACCGTTTATTTCGGCGAGGTGCTTTTGTCCTTCGCGCTGTTGGCGGTAATGACTCTTATCTGCGCCGTCCGCAAAAAGGCGGTCAAGTGGTTCCAGATCGTCATGGCACTCGTTATGTTTGTCGGGATCGCGCTGTGTTTTATCGCCGTGACAATCCACCGCGGCGGACTTAGCGGTATCAACCCTCCGTTCAAAGACGGGAGCTCTCCGGCGATCCAGGTTTTCGGGATAGTGATCCTCGGACCGTGGGCGTATCTCGGCTTTGAGTCTATCTCTCATTCCTCGGGAGAATTTGGTTTTTCTTCAAAAAAGGTGCTGCCGGTTATCATCTTCGCGATAGCCGCCTCGGCGCTTGCCTACATAATGCTTGTTTTCTGCGCGTCAATGGCTACGCCCGACGGTTACTCAAGCTGGATCGACTACATCAAGTCGCTTGGAAACTTCGACGGTATCAACCGGCTTCCGACCTTCAACGCGGCTGAGCAGGCAATGGGAAAGCCCGGGATATATCTGCTCGGCATATCGGCGTTTTGCGGTATATCAACGGGCGTAATAGGTAATGTTACCGCGGTTTCGCGCCTGATATACGCTATGTCGGACGACGATATTATGCCAAAGGCGTTTTTAAAGAAGAATAAAGACGGAGTCCCGTGGGTAGCGGTGGTTTGCGTAATGGGATTATCGTGCGTGATCCCGCTTTTAGGCAGAACGGCTATCGGCTGGATTGTCGACATCACCACCGTCTGTGCTGTCATAGTATTCGCGTATATTTCCATCAGCGCCTTTAAGCTCGGCAGAGAGGAAAAGAATATCTCGCGGCAGGTTTTCGGTATCACCGGAGCCGCCATCTCGCTCGCGTTCGCCATGTACTTTTTGGTTCCGGACATAAACGCGAGGGGCAAGCTCGCCGCGACCTCTATCCTTGTTTTGATCGTGTGGAGCGTTCTCGGTTTACTCGCGTTCAGGTTCATCATCAAGCGCGACAAAGCTCGGCGCTTCGGCAACAGCCAGGCAGTGCTGATGATACTTTTCCTGCTTATAATGATAGTGTCCATAACGTGGATCCATCAGACCACGGTCGATCAGACCGTAGACACCACCTCCGACATAGAGGCGCATTATTCGGCGCTGCTCGAGGAAAAGGGAATAGACTCGGAACAGGATGTCCGCGACGACTATATCATGCTGCGGATCAATGAGATGGCGAGCGCAATCAGGAAAAATATCTATATCCAGGACGGACTGATCCTCTGTTCGCTCGGAATACTATTCAGCATTTTCGGGATTACCAAAAAGCGCGAGAGAAAGATGGACGCCGAAAGGCTCGCCGCGGAGGAAAAGAACAGGGCAAAGACCGTTTTCCTCTCAAATATGAGTCACGACATCAGAACGCCGCTCAACGCCGTGACCGGATACACGGCGCTCGCCCTTGAGGAGGAGAACCTTCCCGACAATATCCGCGATTACCTTGAAAAAATAGACTACAGCGGCAAGCACCTTTTGTCGCTGATAAACGATATACTCGACATGACACAGATCGAAAGCGGAAAGGTCGAGCTTAGAAACGAACCGTCTGATTTTTACGATATCGTCGACGAGACCGTAGGATTGTTCGCTACCCAGATGAAAACAAAGGGAATAGAGTGTAATGTGGACTACGGCGGCGTTTCGGACAGATATATCATCTGCGACAAAAACCGTGTGAGCAGGATATTGCTCAATCTTGTGTCAAACGCGTACAAGTTCACTCCCTCGGGCGGCAGGATCGACGTTGTCCTCAGGCAAAACGGCACCGAAAACGGAAAGGGCTGCTATGAGCTAAGCGTCGCCGATACGGGTATCGGCATGAGCCCGGAGTTTTCCGAGAAGCTATTTGTCGCCTTTGAGCGCGAACGCACGCAGACAATGAGCAAGGTGCAGGGAACCGGTCTGGGCATGACTATCTCCAAAACTCTTGTTGAGCTGATGGGCGGCAGGATCATGGTCGAGACCGAACAGAACAAGGGCACAAAGTTCACGGTGTATTTGCAGCTTCCGCTTACCGACGCCGACAGCGTTGTCAAGCCGGAAGAGGTCAATAATAAATGCGCTCACAATTTTGAAGGTCAAAGAGTTCTTCTTGTTGAGGACAATCCCATCAACCGCGAGATCGCGCTGGAGATCCTCAGACGCGGCGGCTTTGAGGTTGATTCCGCGGAGAACGGCAGGGAGGCGGTCGATATCATCAAGGACTCCGAGCCGGATAAATACAGCGTTATCCTTATGGATATCCAAATGCCCGTAATGAACGGCTATGACGCCGCTAAGGAGATCCGCGCGCTCGGGGACGAAAGGTCGCTGATCCCGATCATCGCGATCACCGCAAATACATTTGAGTCCGACCGAGCCGAAGCCGCCGACGCGGGAATGAACGCTCATGTCGGAAAACCCTACGATCCGGAGGTGTTGTTCAGGACGATCGAAAAAGTTACAAAACGCTGAGCGGACGCTCACGGGCGTTCCGGCGTTACAATAATAAGCCAAGGAGTATTCTATGGATAATTTTGTAAGATCAAGCAGAAAAAAACGAAGGGTTTTGATGGTCGACGACGAGCAGATAAACCGCGAGCTGCTCGAGGCCATTTTATCTTTTAACTATGATGTTGACAGCGCGGTAAACGGCAAGGAGGCTATGGATATGCTCCGCGCCGCCGAGGAGCCGTACTCGCTGCTGCTGCTCGACCTGCTAATGCCGGTAATGAGCGGCTTTCAGGTGCTTGAGGCGTGCAAGGAAGACGAAGAGCTCGCCAAAATACCGATCATCGTAATGACGTCCGAAAAAAGCGCGGAGGTTCGCAGCATCAAGCTGGGCGCGGACGACTTTATCACCAAGCCGTACAGGATGCCTGAGGTCATTTTGGCAAGGTGCGAGCGGATCATTGAGCTCAGCGAGGAACGCGCGCTGATCCGCGATCTCGAAAAAGATAAGCTTACCGGGCTTTATAAAGAGGATTTCTTCTTTGCCTATATCCGAAGAATGGAAACCAATTCGAGGCGGAGGAGAGACGCTGTTGTTTTAAGGGTAGAAGGCTTTAAGGATATCGAAAAAACCATCGGAACAGAAAAGACAAACCTGATGCTCAGAAAAATCGCGGACTCCATAAAAGCCGAGGTCTCGGTTTCAAAGTGGATGGGATGTTATTCGGGCAGCGGCGTATTTTTCGCCTACTGCAATCACAGGGACGACTATGAGGATTTGATCGGAAATACCCGGCGCGCCGTCTCCGAACAATTCGGGGACTTTGCGCTGAAGGCGGGCGTATACGAAAAGGTGGACAAAACCATTGATCCGGAAGTATGGTTTGAACGCGCCGGCTCGGTGATCGCCGATATTGCCGAAGGATCCTGCACAGCAAAATATCAATAATTACTTTGGGGGATGAGTATTGTGATTACTATTGAAGATTTAAATAAGCTTGGGGCGAATACCGACGAAGGGATCTCGCGCTGCATGGGCAGCGAGCAGTTTTACATTAAGCTGGTCAATATGATCCCGGATGAAAAGGGCTTTGTCAATCTAAAGACTGCTGTGGCAGAGGGCGATCTGAACGCCGCTTTTGAGGCAGCCCACGCGCTCAAGGGCGTGCTCGGCAATCTTTCGCTTGACCGCATGTACAATAAATGCTCGGAGATCACCGAGCTTTTACGGGCGAGGACGAAGATGGACTACACTCCGCTGGTCTCAGAGCTCCTTTCAATGCGCGACGAGCTTGACGCTCTGCGTGATTAAATTTCTAAATAAGAAAAAACCGTTGCTTTCGGGCAACGGCTTTTTTGTTGAGCTTTTTATCGGTTTTACTGTATTTTTTTGCCGCATTTGGTGCAGAAAAACGCGTCGGGCAGGAGCGGAGCTCCGCATGCAGTGCAAAAGCGCGGAGCCTGAGTATTCTGCGGAGGAACTTGATTGGGTCTTGGCTGATTGTACTGCGGAGGAACTTGATTGGGCCTTGGCTGATTGTACTGCAGAGGCGCCTGGTTGGGTCTTTGCTGATTGTACTGCGGTGGCGCCTGGTTGGGCTGGGGCTGATTGTACTGCGGAGGCGCCTGGTTGGGTCTTGGCTGATTGTACTGCGGAGGCGCCTGGTTGGGCTGGGGCTGATTGTACTGCGGAGGCGCCTGGTTGGGTCTTTGCTGATTGTACTGCGGTGGCGCCTGGTTGGGTCTTGGCTGGTTATACTGCGGAGGCGCCTGATTTGGTTGCGGCTGATTAACGGTCGTCGGACTCGCCATGCCTGCGCTGATCTCCTGAGAGGTGACGTTGTTTTCATACTGCAAAAACAGGTTTACGTCGACCTTTGTGATAACGCCCTGAACATGCAGCAGTCCGTTTACGAATACGGTCAGATCTCTGGCGTGAGCCTTGTAGCGCGCGCCGTAAGCCTGAACGATAGTGTATCTCAGGTTTACCGCGGTGCCGCTTTGATACGGCATAAAGTGGATCGTCAGCTTACCGCCGTTCATGTTGTATTTAAAAGTAAAGTTGAGCGCGAAGCTGATGCTTTTACCGCTGTCAATTGTACAGTCTTTTCCGAATTTACCCTTTGCCGCCTGAATAAAAGCGTCCTGAACCGCTGTCAGCGGAGCTTCGTAGTAGTAAACCAAATCTCTTCTCATAGTTTTTCTCCGTTCTGTTTGTTTTTTCTATGTCAAGGCGAAACGCCGCTGAGCCCTTAAAATGATCCGAACACCGGGCGTGGCGGTTCGGCGCGCTTTATTGAGCTTGCCGGGACCGCCGTCCGGTAAAATAATACAGTTTTATACAGATCTCCTTTATATCACTTCGATCTGGCTGCTTCTCATGGTCTCAAGAGCTGCTTCGTGCTTTTCGGGAGTAACGCCTGCGCAGCATGCCGAGTCAACTGTAATGGGAGCTTCGGGGAACGCCGCTTTTAGCAGCAGAGCGTTGCTGACAACGCAGATATCGGTGCAAAGCCCAATGACCTCGAGCGTGAATTTTTCCTCGCCGCAGGTCTCGCTGATGAGCTTCGGCAGTTCGATTGAGCCAAAGGTCGGCTTTTCAACTGCGGTAAAGCCCTTTTTCTCAAGTGCGGCTGCTACTGCGCGATCCGGTTTCCAGCCGTCAGTACCTTTTATGCAGTGCGGAACGGGAAGACGCTTTCCCTCGGAGGTCTGTAAATAATCGTCACGGTGGGTGTCGAGGGTGGCAAAGATATCGCCGTCAAAGCTTTCTATTTTTTTACCACTGCCGGCACAATAGCGACGGCTTCCTTTGTTCCGAGCGCGCCGTCGACAAAATCCTTCTGCATATCGACAACTATCAAAAAATGCTTCATAATTTTCTCCCTGATCGTTTTAGATCATAACATTTTTAATGCCGACAAGTTCCGAGCGGCTTGCTTATCGCTGCTTGTAAAGCTTCGTTTTAAACCGTTTAGAGCCATCGTATATTTCGTATATATGATTATATCAAATATACGGAGGTATGGCAATAAAAAAATAAAATATTGCCCTTTTTATCTGACCGCGTTGAACGGTCGCCGGCAGTCCGGGCAAAAAAACGATCAAAGCACTTGACAAATACCAATAAATGGGATATAATTAACCTACTATATAGATAGGAATAGTATATTTGAGGTTGATCGTTATGAAAAAAATCGTCAGTTCCAA
The DNA here is from genome assembly GCA_902767845.1 of uncultured Ruminococcus sp. GTDB lineage: Bacteria > Bacillota > Clostridia > Oscillospirales > Acutalibacteraceae > Ruminococcoides. Next base: position 28,154 of record CACXIV010000014.1, read on the forward strand.
GATAATGACGGGCGGCATCTGTATGCTGCCTTGTTTTGCGTGTTTAAAAAAGCCTCGGTCAATTGACGAACGATATACGTTTATTGTGAGGCGCGGGAACGCCTCTTTTTCTATATAGGAGTTTATTTATGTGCGAAATATACGGCTTCTCGGGCAACCGAAAAATGAAACTGAATAAAGATCTGCGCGAGTTTTACTCCCATTCCGCCGACCATCCGAACGGCTGGGGACTTGCGCTGCTTGACGAAGAAAAAACCGAAATATTCAAGGAGGTTTGCCGAGCCGACAGAAGCGGATTCCTGAAAGAAAAGCTCGGCGCTCCGATCAAATCAAAAACCGCGCTGGCGCATATCCGTTTGGCGACGATCGGAAATGTCGAGCAGGACAACTGCCATCCCTTTACGGCGGCGGACAACAGCGGTAGGACGTGGACGCTTATCCACAACGGCACGGTGTTTGAGTGCGACAGGCTGAACAAATATATTTTTCTGCAAAAGGGAGAGACAGACAGCGAACGTATCCTGCTCTACATCATTGACCGAATGAACGAGGCGATAAGGCTGTTCAGGCGCTTCCCGACCGAGGCGGAGCGCTTTGAGATTTTGGATGAGATCATCCGCGGCAGTTCTCCGAAGAACAAGCTGAATTTATTGATCTACGACGGCGCTGTCCTTTACGCTCACACGAATTTTCGGGATTCGCTCTACTTTCGCAGGAACAAAAGCGGTCTGACCTTTTCTACCCGGCCACTTGCGGAGGGGGGTTGGAACAGCGTTCCGTTTACTACCCTTCTCGGCTGCAAAAACGGCGAGCTTTTGTACACGGGAACAAATCACGGCAACGAATATTTCTTTGACCCGTCCGCGTATAAGCCGCTGTACATGGCTTACTCGGGTCTGTAAGGAGAATCATTATGAACTCACGGGAAATCATTTTTGAACGCTTTATCGCGCCGCTGAAAAAGAAACGGTGCAACTATATCGGAATTGAGATCGAAATGCCGCTCGTCAACCTGAACGGAAAAACCGACAAAGCGGTCTGTACCGACGCGTTCGCTCGGGCGACGGAGCGTTTTGGCTTTATGCCCCGAAAATTTGATGACGACGGCGTTTGCCACGAAGCGATATGCGACGATACGGGCGACGTTTTCTCGTTCGACTGCTCGTATAACAACTTTGAGATCTCACTCGGGCGCGTGCGCACGCTTCACGAGGCTCAGGCGCGGTTCAGAGATTATGTCGGCTTCATAAATAATATTCTTTCAAAGAATAATCATACGCTTACGGGCTTGGGAGTCAATCCCAATTACAAAATCAACGATTACAACTTTGTCCCTTCTCCTCGTTACCGCATGCTGGAAGGATATCTTAAAAAGTGCAGGATCTGGAACGGTCCGTTCCACCCGTTTTTCGGTTTCGGCACGTTTTCGAGCGCGTCTCAGGTACAGCTTGACGTGACCGAGGATGACCTCTGCGAGACCATCGAGGCGTTCTCGCTCGTCGAACCGCTTAAGGCTGTGCTGTTCGCCAACTCCTATTTGCCCGAAAAGCCCGAACTGCTCTGCGCGAGGGATTATTTTTGGGAGCGCAGTCCGCACGGTATCAATCCGAAAAACGTCGGATTCTTTGAGCCCTTGCCGAAAACGGTAGGGGAGGTCACGGATTATCTGAGCAAGGCGAGTATCTTTTGCACGGAGCGCGACGGAAAATATCTGTTCTTCTATCCGATACCGTTTGACGAATATCTCGGGCTCGATACAGTCGGGGGAGAATACTACGACGGCGAATATCACGCCTGTTCCTTCGCGCCTGAGGCGGAGGATATCGCGTATCTCAGGACGTACAAGCAAATCGACCTCACTTCACGCGGAACGCTGGAATTTCGCTCCGCCTGTACCCAGCCTCTCGGAGAGGCTATGACGGTGGCGGCGTTCCATCTCGGCCTGAAGGGTCAGACAAAAGAACTGATCGCTCTGCTGAAAAACTCCTTTTTGTATCGGGAAAACGGATCCCCTGCTCAGATTCGTCAAAAAATGAACCGCGCGGATCGGCTTTCCACAGTCGATGAGGAAAAATTAAAAGCGCTGCTGACCGACGTTTTGAGCCTGTGCAGGGACGGACTCAGGGAGCGCGGCTATTCCGAGGAGATATATTTATCTCCGCTGTTTGAAAGGGCAAAGACCCTGAGCTCCCCATCGAGGCGGCTGCTGCGGCAAAACGATATCAAAAAGATCGTCAGAGAATACGCGTGTCTGTAGGTGAAATGATGTCAATAATATTAAATTTAAAAAATGTGCGGCTTTTGGGCGGCACCTTCGGGCTGGAGCGCGAGACCCTGCGAGTGACTGCCGAGGGAGGTATGGCACATACGCCGCACCCGTTCCCGAACGATCCGCAGATCGTCAAGGATTTCTGCGAGAATCAGGCGGAGATCAACACAGGCGTTCACGATTCCGCTCAGGGGGCGATCGACGAGCTTTCGGAGCTTTCTAAGCGCCTGATCAAAGAAATAAAAAAACGCGGAGAAAGGCTTTGGCTGTACTCAAATCCGCCGGCTGTTAAGAACGCGGACGATATTCCCGTCGCCGTTTACGAGGGCGATCAGCAGGGCAAGCACAGCTACCGTCTGTATCTTGCCGAAAAATACGGAAAATATAAAATGACGCTGTCGGGGATCCATGTGAACTACTCGCTGTCGGAGGAAATGCTGAGATACGGCTTTCCGTACTCCTCGCGCGGAGATTTTGGCAGATTCAAAAACCAAACTTATCTGCGGCTGGCGCAGGGCTTGACGGAATACGGCTGGCTTGTCAACCTTTTGCTGTCCGCTTCGCCCGTATGCGACGGCTCATATTTCAGCCCGGAGAGGATCGGAGAAACGGTACTTACAAAATACGCTTCCGTTCGCTGCGGAAAAGAGGGCTACTGGAACACCTTTACGCCGATCTTGTTTTATGACGACATTTTAGTCTACGCCGGCAGTATACAGAGATACCTCAACAGCGGCACGCTCGCGGGAGTAGGCGAACTGTATTATCCCGTTCGCCTAAAGCCGAAGGGAGCAAACCGCCTTAACAATCTTGTGCAGAACGGAGTAAATCATATCGAGCTGCGCAATATCGACCTCAATCCGTTTTCTCCCTCGGGTCTGGACGTCCGTGATTTGCGTTTTTTGGAGCTGCTGATTCTCTGGCTTTTCGCGAATTACAGGGACAGGCTTTCCATAAACGACCAGATCCGCGCGGTTGAAAATCTAAAAAACGCCGCGCTGTTCGACATCGACAGCACGTTGATAAACGGAGAAGAAACGCTCAGAGAAGCAGGTCTGCGCGTCCTCAATGAGATGAAGGCGTTTTACGGCGAGACGGAAATATTGAATTATCAGATCGGCAAGCTGACCGACCCCGGCGCGCGCTACGCGGAAAGGGCTGCGGCTGAGTACGAGAGCATAAAGAAAAGCGTAACGGCGGTCGATAATTAAGGCTTTTATTAAGCTAAAATTTTTTGTTATTGTCGCTTTTGCGCCGAGTTTAAAAAATTTTGTATTGACAACCGATAAAAAAGGCTATATAATGACATAAAAGCTTTAACACATTTTTCAGGGGAGCAGTTATGGATACATCGCTTAACCTTAGAAACAACTTCAGCTTTACATTTAGCTTTACCGTCTTTACAAGCGGTAGGGTTAATTTGCTATGCTGAAAATGTGTTAGTTATCAAAGTAAACACATAGGGTGTGGCACTTTAACCGAGTGTCACACCCTATTTATTTTTTATTCAAAAGGAGTAATTATCATGATCATCGTTTTAAAACCGTCAACACCGCCGGAGCAGATCAGGCGTTTCACCGATAAGCTTTGCAGCGATTACGAGGTAAAGGTAAACCGCTGGGACGGCGTACACTCAACCGTCCTGGGCTTGATCGGAGACACGCACACGGTCGATATCGAGTATATCGACGCGCAGGACATCGTCGAGAGCGTCAAGCGCGTTCAGGAGCCCTACAAAAAGGCAAACCGCAAATTCCATCCCGAAAACACCGTTATCAAAATCAGCGACGGGGTGAGTATCGGCGACGGAAGCCTGCACATCATGGCGGGTCCCTGCTCGGTCGAGAGCGAGGAGCAGATAGTTGAAATAGCTAAAAGCATAAAGGAATCCGGCGCTACCCTGCTTCGCGGCGGCGCGTTCAAGCCGAGGACTTCTCCGTACTCCTTCCAGGGGCTCAAGTCCGAGGGACTTGATCTTTTGAAGATAGCACGCAAGGAAACGGGGCTTCCCATCGTCACCGAGATCATGCGCACGGAGCATATAGATATGTTCGAGAATGTCGATATCATTCAGGTGGGAGCCAGAAACATGCAGAATTTCGATCTGCTCAAGGAGCTTGGCAAGACAAAAAAGCCCGTGCTTTTGAAGCGCGGACTCTCCGCGACGATCGAGGAATGGCTGATGAGCGCCGAGTATATCATGGCAGGCGGCAACGATAACGTGATCCTCTGCGAACGCGGGATCCGCACCTTTGAGACCTATACCAGAAACACCCTTGATGTCTCGGCGATCCCGATAATAAAAGAATTGTCCCACCTTCCCGTCGTGGTCGATCCCAGCCATGCCTCGGGAAAAAGCCGGCTTGTTGAGCCTTTGGCAATGGCGGCTGTCGCTGCAGGAGCGGACGGACTGATGATAGAGGTTCACAACGATCCGCCTCACGCGCTGTCGGACGGTGCCCAGTCGCTCACGCCAGGGCAGTTCAAAAAAACAGCCGAAAAAATACTCGCGCTTAAGGAGGCGTTAAAATGAGTTCATATAACATTTTGAGTGACGAGATCCGCCGCGCGGAGCCGGTCGTTGTTACCGGTGAAGAAAAGATCGCCTATCAGGGCATCAAGGGAGCAAATTCATATGAGGCGGCGCAAAGGCTGTTCCCCGAAAGCGACCTTACGGCATACAAAAGCTTTGAGGATGTTTTCAAGGCGGTGGAAAACGGCGAGTGCGGCTACGGCGTTCTGCCGGTGGAAAATTCTACGGCAGGCTCGGTCGCGGCGGTTTACGACCTGATACTGCGCTACCGTTTTTATATCGTCGGCGCTTTGGATATGTCGATCGACTATTGCCTTGCAGGACTCAGGCAATCGACCCTCGGCGATATCGAAAAGGTCATATCTCATCCGCAGGCTCTGTCGCAGTGCGAACAGTATATCAGCAGTATGGGCTTTGAGGCGACCGCCTGCTCCAACACCGCCGTCGCCGCGAAAGATACCGCCCGTGAAAAGCGCCTCAACCTCGCCGCAGTGTGCTCTTACAAGGCTGCCGAGGAATACGGGCTGAAAGTCCTCGACAACCATTTGCAGGACAATAAAAACAACAAGACGCGGTTTATCGTGATCTCCAAAAAGCTGTATATCAACGAAAACGCCAACAAGGTCAGTCTGTGCTTTTCGCTGCCTCACGTAACGGGAGCGCTTTTCCATATGCTGAAGAGGTTTGATTCCCTCGGCCTCAACTTAACCAAAATCGAATCCAGGCCGATCCCCGACAAGGATTTTGAGTATCTTTTCTATCTGGATTTTTCGGGAAGCGTCAAAAGCGAGGGCGTAACAAGCCTGCTTTGCAAACTCAGCGAGGAAATCCCCGAATTTAGCTTCCTCGGAAATTATTATGAGATATGAGCGCGGCGGTTCCCGTTCGGGAGAAAATTATGATAAAAAATCCGATTACGATGACTGATAAGTAAAAAAACAGGCATAAGGGCGGTCAAAATCACCATTTCAATGTAAACAGCAAAAAAGGCGCAAGTCCGATTAATTAGGACTTGCGCCTTGTATAATTATTGTTTATAACACAATTACAAAAGAAGTTTACTTCCGGTAAACCGTATCGCCGTTGATGACAACGGACTCTATATCCTTGATATTGACAAAGATGTTTTCGGGTTCGAGAGGCGGTCCGATCACCGTGGAGTATTTGAGATGAAGCGTCGTATGATATACGCCGTTTTCATCCGTGCGGTGTTCTCCGCCCTCGTTGGCGAACAGATAATACACCGTGCCGTCGGTAAGGGTGACCTTGCAGGAATCGTCCCATTCCGGGAGCATGAAGCACTTATCAAGTCTGTCCTCACCGGGAGAATCGGGATTATCTGCGTCGCACTCTCCTGACAGATAGATACTGAACGGAGAAACGGTCATCTTTGTGTTCCGTGTGTTTTTTACAACGACCTCGGGAGCGCTCTCCGCGCTGAGGTCTTTTTCGATAAATTTGTCGGTGCGGTAGTTGAGGTCGTAGCTGATGGTAAAGGGAAGCTCGAACGCCTTTTGCTCCGCCTGACAATAAATGCGGTTGCCTTTGTAGTCGATCGTAGTAAAGTCATCCTCGGACAATCCCAGCTCACTGCGTTTTTTGGCAAGCTCATCTTGGTCAAACAGAACGTCGTCCGCGCATAACTCCTCATTGCTTTTCATCTCGTCAAAGATCGGATCCATCAGACCGGGAAGCTTGACGGAGGCTAACTCGTTTGTTATTTTGTTTACATGGAACTGCTTGCTGATAAAGGTCATCCTGCCGCCCTGCAAGCTGCTGTCCGACCCGGATGCGGCGGTCGTAAACAGATATATCGTCAGAGTTTTGTTGCCGTCGGAAAGGTAATATTGCGGCGACTGCATAGCGTTTTCAGTTTTATCTTCGCCGTGCTGAGCTTTCTCTGTGTGACAATGCTGCCCAAATCGTTCTCGGAAATCGTGATGTCCGCTATCTCTCTTGCTATCGGCGCGCCGTTGGAAATGGCGATACCCACATCTGCTGATGAAAGCTCGGGCGAATCGTTCACGCCGTCACCGATCATTACCACCGTATTGCCATTAGCCTTTTCGTTCATAACAAAATGCGCTTTTTCCTCGGGCAAAACCTCCGCGTAGAAGCGGTCAACAACAACTCTCTCGGCGATAGCTTTCGCTGTGTGCTTGCTGTCGCCCGTCATCATAACGATATTGTCAAAGCCGAGCTCTTTGAGCTGCCCGACGACCGCGTTTTTCTATGGGATAAATCAATGGTGAAAAATGAAAACTAATTAATCAGCGATTTGCCGAGCGCTTCACATGCGGCGACCGCTTCGTCATTGGGAGCGTCGTTGCAAATCACCGGCTCGGATGTCAATACCGCGCCTATGCCTTCACATTCCTCCTGCCAGTTGCGCATCCATTCGCCGTCGCCCCAGCCGTAGGAGCCGAACAGCGCGATTTTCTTTCCGCTCAGCTTAGGAGCGCAGGCGCTGAACATCGGCTCAAATTCATCTTCTTCAAGCTGCTCCGCTCCCATTGAGGGACAGCCGAAGGCAATAGAATCATAATCGTCTGTCATACTTTCGTTGAACTTGTCGCAGGTCAGTACATCGACCTGAGCTCCTGCGGCTTTAGCGCCCTCCGCTACAGCCTGAGCCATAGCCTCGGTGTTACCCGTGCCGCTCCAAAATACAATTGCTGTTTTCATATAAAACATCTTCCTTTCAATCTGTAATTTTCATCAGTTAAAGCTGTGATTAACTAACTGCCACTATCTTTTTGAATGGTTAGCCAATGCTAACTCATGGACGAAATCAATATCAGTTAGTCACCGCTAACTGATATTATACAGTACTTTTTATAATTTGTCAAGAAATACTTCAAAATACAGCCACAAAAAACAGAGCGATTTTCACCGCCCTGTTAATATCTATTGTTACAACTCAATTTTACCGTGCTTTTCCTCGTATTTCTCAATCGCATCACGGATCAAAATCAATATCTGACTATTCGCCGAGCGACCTTCATAGTCCGCTACGACGTGCAGCTTGTTCAGCATTTCCTCATCGATTCGTATAGATAAACTCTTTTCAGCCATATTATTTCAATCCTTTCGCAAGATTGATTAGATTTTGAAGTTGTTCATTACTAAGTCCTTTCGATACCTCGGTCAGCTCTGAAATCATCGTAGGATTGACTTTATCTACGTCAAAGAATTCCTGAGGCGATATTTCTAAATACTCACAGATATAAAAGAACACCTGCATCGACGGATAATTTACACCGTTCTCAATGTTATTGATATACCCCGCGCTTTGACCGATAGATAAACTCATATCTCTTGCCGAAACACCTTTGTTGATTCGCAGATTAGACAGCCTCTCGGAAAACTCCTGCTTATTCAAGTCAATCACCACCTTGTGTATAATTTTACTATACACTCAGCTGTATTATATCCACTTTAATCAGCAATTATCATTGACCTATCCGATTATAATAGATATAATATATTCGGATATATATTTTGATTAGATGTGGTGATTGAATATGAAGGCTTGCTGCGGGTTTGGGCATAGGAATGTATTTGAGAATATAAAGGATAAGTTGTATATGGCGGTAAAGAGCGCCGCCGGGCAGGGGTGTGTGATTTTCTATACGGGTGCTATGGGTGAATTTGACAGCTTGTTTTCGTCCGCCGTCCGCAAAGCAAAGAAGGTTTATCCAAATATCAAACTCATTTGCGTAAAGCCGTACTTCACCAATGACATCAATACCGACAGGGATTATTACGCCGCCCTATATGATGACATAATAATTCCGGATGAGTTAGCCGACATCCATCCGAAAGCCGCCATTAAAGCCCGAAACCGTTGGATAATAAACAACAGCGATATTGTCCTAATTTACACCCTCCGCAACTACGGCGGAGCATATGAAGCAAAGCGTTTTGCAGAGCGCAATAGCAAAAGACTTGTAATAATATAAACCGCTAAATTTTGGCTTGTTTCGCAATAAGAAAAGGTTTGCAGTCGTACCCGATAAAAAACCTATACAGGATTTTGCACGTTATATTAGGGAAAACAAATACCCAAAAACAACACTGGATAATTGACTATTTCATTTTAGTATAGGACACCTTCTCGGATAATGACCGTAGTGCAAAAAAGTTATATGACTTAATTGCAACGGTTAATTTTTTTGGCGAAAATTGATTTGTATTTCTATGTCACTTGACAATTTAACATTGATAATATATAATTAATCTATTTTACTGATAGGTTAGATAGGATTTTTAATCTGCGGCATTTTATAGTCGTCTTTATTTACGTATGAGGTAGATGTATGCTTAATCAGTTTTCAAGAACAAGGTTGATATTTGGAATAGAAGCGATGGAAAAGCTTTCGCAAGCACGTGTTGCTGTTTTCGGCATTGGTGGCGTAGGAAGCTATACGGCAGAAGCGCTTGTGCGTTCCGGGATAGGTGCTATAGATTTGATTGATGATGACAGGATTTGTTTGACAAATCTTAATCGTCAGCTTTTTGCGACGCGCGATACCGTCGGTCAACACAAGGTTGATGTTGCCGAAAAGAGGATTCGCTCAATTAATCCCGATTGTAAAGTGATTACGCACAAAACCTTTTATATGCCCGATACAAAGGATCTGTTTGATTTTACCGAATACGATTATATTGTAGACGCAATCGATACCGTCAAGGGTAAGCTGGAGCTTGTGATGAACTCAAAAGCGTCAGAAACGCCGATAATCAGTTCAATGGGCGCGGGAAACAAAGTAAACGCGGCTGCATTTGAGGTTGCGGATATTTACGAAACCTCTGTATGTCCTCTTGCAAGGGTAATGCGTTACGAG
>CACXIV010000015.1 GCA_902767845.1 uncultured Ruminococcus sp.
GAGGGGGTTAAGGTATTATCATTACCACTTTCAAAAACCACAAAAATACTGTTTACGGGCATTTGCTGACCACCTTGATTTTTTTGATTTTTGCGTTGGCAAATTTAATTAATACCTCATCAACAAGGTCAGTATATCTGCCCTCATCAATCAACTTGTTTCTCAAATCATTCAGGCTGCTAATCAACAGTCGCCTTTCTTCGCTGTTTATGTAGACGTGATATTTTGTCTCCTTCATTTGTAAAACCTCCGTAATTTTCAGATTATATCCTACAAATCCAACTATCCGACTGTTTTACAAAAGCCAAAGAGAGGCAACTTCCTTACGAAGTGCCTCCCTTCGGCGTGCCTTGTTTTTTGTTTTTCCGCCGGGGGCGCCTGCCGCTACGGTGAGCATTTGTGCTTGACTTTTACTTCAAAATGTACAATATCTCGTTTACTTGTTGTAAAAACAACAAATCACGCCAATATGTCAATAATATTTGTTGAAAACCACCTTATAATATGCTATACTTAATTAATTAAAATTATGTCGTGTATTTATTTTTGGAGTTTTGAAATACGCGTGATTTTTACGGAGGTCAATTATGAAGAAGTTTTCGTATAAGGTTTTTGAGTTTGTTCCTTGTGATCGCTTTAGTCGCGGGAATATTTGCTGCAGCGCCGTTTACGGTCGCGGCAGAGGATGTTCCTACATATGCGAACGGAAACTGCGGTGACCCAAACCTGACAGATGTTCAGTGGAATTTGTTTAAGGACGGTTCTATGGCGTTTTTCGGTTCGGGCAAAATCAAAGATTGTCAGCCTGCTGCTAACGGTGATCCTACCGCAGAGTGGTATGTTAAAGATGTATTTGCCGGAATAAACAGCTCAAAAATTGCCGTAGAGCGCGGTATCACATCGATCGGCAATTACGCGTTTTATATTCCTTCGCTTTACGGAATGTTTGTTCAGACTTATAACGTTGACCTGCCTGCCTCGCTTACTACCATCGGAAATAACGTGTTTGAAAATCAGAACAAGCTTACTAAGCTCGCCATACCTCAGAATGTTACAAGTATAGGCTCCAACGCGTTCAAGAATACAAATATAAAGGATATAGATTTTTATGGAAACCCTGATACATTATCTTGGAATTTACAGGCAGGTGAGTTCAAAAATCAGGTGACCTGCCATATCAGACCCGAATATTCTTCGATCGTTGATACTCTTAACGGTCGATACAGCGGTAAGAAAATCACGTTTGAGGCTAATCTTGACGCCGATCAAGTCCATATGGATGACGGTATCCAGAGAAATATCAAGGCGTACATAGGAACCGAGCACAGTAATATCTTTTGCGGAGCAGCTCCGTTTGTTGTTGTCGGCACGTTTTCCGGCAAGCAAAAATCCGTTACCCACGGTAATAACGGCTTTGTAAGCGCTGTAAGAATAAAGAATAATAATGGTTATGACTACTATATCCACACAAATAACTATTCACGAGAATTAAAAAAAGCAACCGGTTTTGCTAATCTTACCGAGCAATTGACTTCATTGGGGGAAGCTCATCCTACTTTGAAGCTTCAAATATCATATGAATACATCGGAACAAACACCGTAAAGATGATTTATCATCTTACAAATACAGACAAAAACAATGCAATTTCCGATGTTCAGCTCGGCGGTACGGGCGATATAAAAATCGGTGCAGACGATGAAGCTACAATCAACCCTATCCTGCCTGAAAATCAAAGTGAAATTTCCGGAGTTACATCTGATAATCCCAATGGTAATCAGATCGGATTCGATATGAGCTCAAACAAGGAATATGATTTGGATGCAAGTGGTCATCATCATGCGACTCTCGGCTTTGTTGCGAAGAATGTTGATTTGGGCTTATCGACAACGAGTCCAAATGCCACATTTTTCTACGGTACGACAACTAACCAAGTAGGAACTTCAGCAACAGGAGTCTATACCAAGCTTCTTATTCCTCGTCGTATCTTTGAACCAAATGACGGTGTTTCGCAATTTACGGGAACATATGAAGGAGGAACAAAAAGAGACTCGGGTATATCTTATTACTGGGATGTAGGGGATATTCCCGCCAAAACTACAATGGATTACGCTGTATTATTCAGCGTATACGGCGATGATTCTACGATGGAAGCTGAAACGGACGCGAGTAATTTCTGTAATGTTTACTGGAAAGATTATGACGGAACGGATATTCTTGTCCAGAAGATAAATAAGAACGATACACCCGAATACACAGGCGCGCCGATCGTTCGTCCTCATGACAATCAGTATGACTACGCGTTCAGCGGTTGGAGTAATCGTGAGACCGATTCCAATGGAAATTACATATACACCGCTCAATATACCGCTATTCCGCGTAAGCTGTTCGCGGGACATTCGCTGACACTCAGCGGAGATATAGGCGTAAACTTCTTTGTCGATCCTCCGGTTGTAAATGTCACTTATGAAGATATACAAAAAGGAAAGAATAACGGCGGACATGATTTTTCGGTAAAGTTCAGCTGGTACGATAAAAAAGGCGAGTATAAATTAAGACAGGGCGACCTCGATTATGACAATGAATCCGGCATGTTTGTCGCGAGATGCAACGTTGCCGCGGCGGAAATGGCTTACAATATTCATGCCGTAGCGTATGTTGACGGAGTAGCCCAAACAGGAGAAGGACAAACTGATGATTACAGCGTAAAAGAATACGGTGAAAAAATCATCAGTTCTCCCTCTGGCACATACGGCGCAAAGCATAAAGATCTTGTAGACCTCGCAAAAAAGATGCTCGACTACGGCGCGAAGGCTCAGGTTCTGTTTGATCGCACCAAGAACAAAAACGGAACACTTATTCCTTTCGCGAACGAAAACGCCGGATACACCATGCAGGAGCATGATATCGTAATTGATAAACCTTCAAAAAGATCCGATGCAATTCTAAATACTCACGGATTAAAAAATGTCGGAACAAGCCTTGTGTTCCTGTCGAAAAGTACGCTGAGGCTGTATTACAAGGTTACCGATTGGGAAAAATTCAATGAGCTTACAAATAAGGCTGATTTTATAGAAAACGGATCGTATCACTACCTTGAGGTTACAGATATTCCCGCGTATGAGCTCGATCAGAAAAAGACTTTCAGGGTCGGAGATGATGAGCATTATTTCTCTGCTCTTGAATACGCTGCCTTGATGCAGACAAAAACAGATCCTGAAAAAAATCTCGGAACCGCGCTTTACTGGTATAACCAAGCGGCAAAAGAGTATTTTGGATGATGAAGGAGGTACTTTTATGGAAAAATATGAACGCACCGAATTGATCATTACCAAATTTGATATAGAGGATGTAATTACCACTTCAAGTTATCGTAATGAGGAATATGAACACATAATTATTGATAACCCCTGATAATATGGGCTGATTTCGGTCAGCCCATATCTTATGTAAAAGGAATATTTAATGAAAAAACCGGAAATGGATAATTCACAGGAAGTAAAAATCAAAATAAAAAAAACGGCCGATGACTTGATTTATTTGCTTTGCTGCGTGTTTAACGAGGAAGTCCCGAGCGCTGACAGGTGCAAAAAGATGAACTTGCCGAACGTGTACCGCCTTGCCTCGATGCATTATCTCGCGTCAGCCGCCGCGTATGCTCTCGAACAGGTTATGGAGCTACCGCGTGAGTTTGACCAGGCTAAGAAAAAGGCTATCCGCAAGCTGTCTTTGTTTGAGATAGAGCGGTCGGCGGTGTTCGGCGAGCTTGAAAAGGCCGGGATATGGTATCTTCCGCTTAAGGGGATTGTGCTCGGTGAATACTACCCCAAAACCGCTATGCGCGAGATGTCGGACAACGATATATTTTGTGATCCCGAAAGGATCGATGACGTCATTCCTATTATGAAGCGCCGCGGTTACAGCTTTGAGCGCCTTTATGATTCGTATGAGGATGTTTATGAAAAACCGCCGACTATAGTTTTTGAGATACACCGCTCCCTTTTTAATGAAAAAAAGACCGTGCTGTTATATGATTATTACAAGAATATAGAGGATAGGCTCGTTCGGGAGTTTGAGTTCGGTTGCAAGCTGACCGACGAGGATTTTTACATATACCTTATCGCTCATATGTACAAGCATTACAGCAACAGGGGAACCGGGCTGAGGTCGCTCGCGGATATATATGTATTCCTCAAAAAGACCGGCGACGGTCTTGACAGGGAATATGTCGGCTCCGAGCTTGAAAAACTCGGGCTTGTTGATTTTGAGCGAATGGCGAGCTCACTTTCGGAAAAGGTCTTTACCGGTTCCGCGCTGACCGACAGTGAGGAAAACGAGCTTTATTATTATGTGTGTTCGGCGGTGTACGGCAACGAGGAGTTCGCTGAGCTGAACAAATATTTGCGCGCGATGGATAATGACGTGAGCAACAGATCGAAGCGGAAGTATTTTCGCGGCAGATTTTTTATCTCGGGCGAAAAGCTAAAGCAGAATTATCCGTTTGTATATAAGCACAGGGTTTTGTATCCCGCGCTTATCGTTTACCGTCCGATCAAGGGCGCGATCACACGCCCAAAGGCGCTGCTTGGCGAATATAAAAAGGTCAGGAGGCTCAAAAAGGATTAAGCGGTTGATATTTTTTCTCTTTTGATATATAATGGTTAAAAAATCATCAAGAGGTAATTATGGAGTTATTTAACGGACGTCCTGCCGACGCTTCGGGCAGAGAGAAAAGGGAGATCGAGGTATACGACTGCCTCGATTCGCTCAATATAGAATATCGCAGGGTAGACCATGAGGTCGCCATGACAATGGAGGACTGCAAGGCGGTCGACAAGGCGCTCGGCGCGGTGATGTGCAAAAATCTTTTTCTTTGCAACAGACAGCAGACCATGTTTTATCTGCTGATAATGCCTGCAGACAAGCCCTTCAAGACCAAGGAGCTTTCATCTCAGATAGGCTCGGCGAGGCTTTCGTTCGCTCCTGCCGAAAAAATGCTCGAGTATCTCGACATCAATCCCGGCGCGGTCAGCGTTATGGGACTGAAAAACGACAGGGAAAACAACGTGCGCTTCCTTGCCGACGAGGATTTGTTGAAGGACGAGTACATCGGCTGTCACCCGTGCGTGAATACCTCGAGCCTTAAAATCAGAACAAACGACCTGATAAACGTGTTCCTGCCCTATACCAAGCACACAATGACGGTCGTAAAGCTGACAGGGGAATAGGTGGCGCTATGATAAAAAGGATAATAGTAACGCTGATCTCGGCGCTGACGCTGCTTTGCTTTATGCCGTCGGCAGCTGCCGAGGAAGCGCCCGATAATGATTCGGTTATCACTCAGGACGGGGATTTCGTTCCTCTGTTCACGACCTCGCCCGACAGCTCGCTGAAGGATCACTCGAATTATATGACAGAGGAGCAGGGCGTGTTTTTCTACACCCAGACGACCTTCCTCGCGCTGGTCGCGGGATATCTGATCGTGTTCAAGGTCAGGTGCATACCCAAGGGCGAGAAAATGCACCGCAGAAGAAAAACCAAATAAAAATCGCTGCCGTTACAGTCGGGAGCTTCGATCCGGAGCTCGTTGTAACGACAGCGTTTTTGTTTATCTTAATGTTTTGAAAAAATCCTTTAGCAGCGCGGCGCATTCGTCCTCCATGATACCGCCGAGGCACTCGGGCTTAAAATTGTAGGGCATCTCAAAGAGGTTGGTTATCGTTCCGCACGAGCCGTTTTTGAAATCGTAAGCGCCGAAATACACCTTTGGGATATGGGCGTTGATTATCGCTCCTGCGCACATTGGGCAGGGCTCAAGCGTCACGTATATCTCGCAGTTCCACAGCCGCCAGCCTCCGAGTTTTTTACACGCGTTATTGATCGCGTCGATCTCGGCGTGGAGCAGGGCGTTTTTGGATTTTTCGCGGCGGTTCCTGCCCTTGGCAATTATCTCGCCGTCCCTTACTATGACCGCGCCGACCGGCACCTCGCCGTCGTCAAACGCTTCCTTAGCCATCAAAACGGCTTCATTCATATATCTGTTCATGACATCGGAATAAGGTTGATCAGCACCGTCAGGAAGAACATCACAAGCGCGATGATAACTCCAGGCGTGAAGAAAAACGACTTGAGCTTTTCCTTAAAGGTCAGCAGGTCGGCGTATTCGTCGTCCGACTTATCCTTTGAGCTGAGCTTGAAAAAGCTCTTGTCTCTTCCTGCGAGATAGATGAACGACAGCAGGCCTCCTATGCAGAATATCAGCACGACGGCGAGCTGGAGGATAAGCAGACCGGTTTCGGAGATACCGGTGTTTGTCTCGAGCACGTCAAAAACGACGGCGTAGAAGTTGTTAACAAAATGCACGATTACCGACGGGATGATCGAATCGGTCACGCAGTCGATATATCCGAAGATAAGTCCGAGTATGAACGCGAAGATCACCTGAGTTGTGTTGCCGTGCATGGCGCCGAACAACACCGCCGAGGCTATGATCGCGAAAGCGTTGCCGTATTTTTTCAGCCTTCCCATCACAATGCCGCGGAAAGCAAATTCCTCGGCGAGCGCAGGTACTACCGATACGGCTATCACGTATATAACGGTCTCTATGGTGTTGAGAGAATATTCGTTCGTCATCGAGACGGTGTTTTGCAGACCGAAGAGCGAGATGTTGTCGTCAAAGATCTGAGCCGCTACATTAGACACCATTGCCATTCCCATGCCGATGAACACGAGGGGAATTAGCACGGTAGGCGCGACAAAGGTCTTTTTGAACGCTTCTCCGAGCCTGAACCGTGAGATAAGAAGATACAGCAGCGCAGGTATCAGCGGAGACGCAACGCTCAGAAAAATGTCGAACATGTATTCAAAGAACGGATCCTTTGTCTTGATGTTCGCGGCATCGAATACTATATATACTATGACCGCGGAGATCTGCATCAGCAAAAAGTACGCGAGCAAATAAAAGCCGACCCCGTTTGAGGCTTTTTTTATCATTCTCCGCTCGTTGTACTTTATCCCTTGCAGCGGATCGGCCGGAGCGTTCCCGGGAGCAGGGTAATACTGAGGTTGAGCAGGCATGTTGCCGTACATATTATCACTTCCGATTATTGCCGCGGCTGAGCGGCAAAAGATTACTTAAACTATATTTTAACACAATATATTGTGTTTTGCAATACAAATTAACCGTTACAAGAATGTAAATTGACAAAAGCGGGGTTTGGTGGTATTGTGAAATTGAATAAGTGTGTGATTTTGTTTTCGGAGGATAATTATATGGTAACCGCTATGCTATTTGCCGGAGGTATCGGCGCCAGAATGAAGTCGTCCGACCTGCCCAAGCAGTTCTTGGAGGTCGGCGGAAAGCCTATCATAGTCCATACCATGGAGCATTTTTCAAAGCATTATCTTGTTGACGGCATAGTGGTCGCCTGCAAGGAGGACTGGATAGATTACCTTGTGGAGCTTGTAAAGGATTTCGGCATAAAAAAGGTCAGGGCTATCGTGCCCGGCGGCGAGACCGGCTTTGCGTCTATCCACAACGGAGTTGTTGCCACCGCTCAGTTTTCAAAGGATCCGGGGGATATCATCCTGATATGCGACGGTGTCCGCCCGATGCTCTCCGAAAAGCTTATAACCGACTGCGTCGGGGAGACCCGTAAATTCGGGTCGGCGGTGCCGGTAACGCCGAGCATAGATTCGCTTTTGTACAGCACAGACGGCTCCACCTGCCGCAAAAGCTACGACAGAAATACGATGTATATAACTCAGGCTCCGCAGGGCTATACTATGGAAAAGATACTCTGGGCGCATGACGAGGCGGAAAAGCGCGGTATCACCAACCCCATATCCTCGAGCGAGCTGTTTATCGAGCTGGGCGAGAGCGTCCATATTTTCAGGGGAGAGAGGTTCAATATCAAGGTCACGACCCCCGAGGATCTTATCACGCTGAGATCGCAGTTTTACTATGAGAACTACAAAAAATTCGCTAAGGAAGAGTTGAAGTATGGATTATAAGGTCAAGGACAATATTTTGAGCTCGGTTTATTCGGACGTGCTCGAGCTCGCAGGGGCGGAGTTTGTCGATTGGGACTTGCTTAAAAACCAAACCGTACTGATCACGGGTGCGAACGGCTTTATCAGCTCGCATATCGTGCTTTCCATGCTTTTGCGCAACGATCTGTACGGCGACGGAATAAAGGTCATCGCCCTTGTCCGCAACAGGGACAGGGCGGAAGAAAAATTCGGAGCTCTCCTTCTCAGGGACGATCTTGAACTCTGCGTTCAGGATGTTTCCGATCCTATCGGGGCGGACAGGGCGGATTATGTCATCCACGCTGCCAGCCAGGCGAGCAATATACAGTTCGAGACCGACCCGGTCGGAACCATAAGCGCGAACCTCACGGGCACCGCGAGGGCGCT
This sequence comes from uncultured Ruminococcus sp., assembly GCA_902767845.1. Lineage (GTDB taxonomy): Bacteria > Bacillota > Clostridia > Oscillospirales > Acutalibacteraceae > Ruminococcoides. The sequence continues at coordinate 8,417 of CACXIV010000015.1, forward strand.
TGATTTCGCGCGCCGTTCAAACGCCAAGTCAACTCTTGTCGTGTCGAGCCTGAAGGTCTACGGACAGGTCTACGGCAGCAAGGGCTTTCTTTCGGAGGAGGACGAGGGCTACCTCGACTTCACCTCGTACAGGAACTGCTACGCCATGGGCAAGCGCGCCTCTGAAACGCTTGCCGCGAGCTATATTAAGGAATACGGAATGAACGTGAAGCTCTGCCGTCCGGCGTACATCTACGGCGCGAGCTCTCTTGACGACGACAGGGTCTGGGCTCAGTTTATCGCGAACGTGGTAAAAAGGGAGGATATCCTTCTCAAATCAAACGGTGCCGCCAACCGCTCGTTCTGCTATGTGACCGATACGGCGGCTGCGATGCTCTGCGTGCTTTTGCGCGGAGAAAACGGTTTTCCGTACAATATCGCTTACGAAAAGTCCGACACCACGATAAGGGGCTTCGCGAGGGCGGCGTGCGAGGCGTTCCCCGACAGGAAAATTGACCTCCGCTTTCAAAATCCGGATGATGAGCGCGAGCCCGAAACGCTCAAAACTCCGCTCTCTGCTGAGCCCGAGATACTCGACAGCACAAGGCTTAAAAAGCTCGGCTGGGTGCCCCGCGTTGATCTTAACGAGGGCATAAAAAGAGCGGTAAAAGTGCTTGAGGAGCGGTATCGTTAGTTTAATATAAACAGTGAATCTTTAAATTCGGTGATATTTTTCATCAAAACCACAATCTATTGTGTTTTGGTTGACATTTTAACCGATAATATGATATTATATTTACTGTGTACGACTATATTTTTTCGGCATTTTACAGGAGTTTTTTATGAATACAGCTATTATACTCGCAGGCGGCGTAGGCAGCCGGATGGGAGTGGACAGACCAAAGCAGTTTTTGATGGTTCAGGACAAGCCTATCATCTCTTACTGCCTTGATATTTTTCAAAAGCATGAGGAGATCGACGGCATTGTCGTTGTAGTCAGCGAGCAGTGGCAGGACTTTGTTGAGGAGTACGCCGAAAAGTGCGGCGTTACCAAGATAATGGGTTACGCTCCCGCGGGTCAGTCGCGCCAGCACTCGATCTATAACGGCTTGAAGTGCATTGATAAAAACGTCCCCGACACCGACATCGTTATCGTCCACGACGCGGCGCGTCCGCTCGTATCCGACCGAATAATCTCCGACTGCATCAAGGGCGCGACCGATTACGACGGCGCTATGCCCGTTATCTCCGTTAAGGACACCGTGTATCAGAGCAAGGACGGTCAGGAGATCGGATGTCTGCTCAAAAGAAGCGAGCTTTTCGCGGGTCAGGCTCCCGAGAGCTTTAAATTCAGAAAATACTTTGACATACATAATCAGGTCACGGACGAGGAGATCGGCTCCACCGCCGGCAGCTCCGAGATCGCTTACCGCCACGGCATGGAAGTCCGCATGGTAAAGGGAAGCGAGCGCAACCTGAAAATCACTACGATAGAGGATCTTGAGACCTTTGAAACCATTTTGAAAGGTGATGCGTGATGGACACTATGAAGGCAAGAGTTTTAAGAAAAGTCGGAGAGCTCGAGTTCTGCGATTATCCCATGCCCGAGGTAAAGCCCGACGAGGTGCTTTTTAAGGTCAGGGCGTGCGGTATCTGCGGCTCGGATATCCCCAGGATCTTTGTTAACGGAACATATCACTTTCCCACGATCCCCGGTCACGAGTTTTCCGGGGAGGTCGTCGGTGTAGGCGATGATAAAAATAAAGAGCTTATCGGCACAAGAGCCGCCGTTTTTCCGCTGATCCCCTGCAAAGAGTGCGAGAACTGCAACAACGGCGACTATGAGATGTGCAAATCCTACGACTACCTCGGCTCGCGCAGCGACGGAGCCTTCGCTGAATATGTAAGGGTACCGGTGTGGAACCTTGTTCCCATTCCCGACGGTCTCAGCTTTGAGGAGGCCGCCATGACCGAGCCCGCCGCGGTCGCTCTCCACGCGCTCAGACGCGCTCAGATCGAGGTAGGCGACAACGTCGTAATCTTCGGACCCGGAACCATCGGCATGCTTATCGCTCAGTGGGCGAGAGCGTGGGGAGCAAGGGTTCTGCTCGTCGGCACCGACGCGAATAACTGGGACTTTATAGAGAGCCTCGGCTTTACCGAATACTGCAATTCCTCTCACGAGGATGCCATCGCGTGGGTAAAGGAAATGACCGGCGGAGTCGGAGCGGATATAGCCATAGAAGCGGTTGGCATAGCGCTTACCGCATGCAATTGTCTTGAGGCCGCGGCAAGCGGCGGCAAGGTGATCTTTGTAGGCAATCCCCACGGAGATTTCACCTTCCCCCAGAACACTTACTGGCAGATACTCAGAAAACAGCTCAGGATCTTCGGCACGTGGAATTCAAGCTACAGCGATACCCACAAGAGTGACTGGAACATGGTAGTTGACGCCATGGCAAGCGGAAAGATCGACGTTAAAAAGCTTATCACACATAAATTTGACCTTGAGACCATGGACAGGGGACTCGAGATAATGAGGGACAATACCGAGTTCTTCGCAAAGATCATGGTAGTTAACGACTAAGGAGCAAGACTATGAGAGGAATGCTGTCTCCGTCTTTGATGTGCGCTGACGCGCTCAATCTTCAGTCAGAGCTTGAGGCTCTGGATAATTTAGGCGTAGATTATATCCACCTTGATTTTATGGACAACAAGTTTGTTCCGAATATCACGCTTGACGCAAACCTTATAAAGTCTGTAAAGGGCGTGCTCAAAAATATGAAACGCGATATCCACATCATGGCATATGAGCCGGTTCAGTATTTTGACCGAATGGACATCGGTGCCGGCGATATCGTCGCGGTACACTATGAGGCGTGCCCCGATCTTGCTGATGTGATCGCCGAGATCCGCAAAAGGAACGCTTCGCCGTTTATCGCCATCAGCCCCGATACCAAGCCCGAGGTGCTGCTCGATTATCTCGATATGATCGACGGCGTGCTCGTAATGACTGTTTATCCGGGGTTCGCCGGACGGCCTATCGTAGAGGGCAGCCTTGAAAAGCTCGCGGCGGTCCGCAGGCTGATAGATGAAAACGCCCCCGGGCTCCTGCTCGAGGTCGACGGTCATGTCAGCTGGGATCTTTGCAGGCAGATGCGCGAATGCGGCGCGGATATGTTCGTTGCCGGTTCCTCCTCGCTCTATCAAAAGGGGCTTGAGCTCGAGGAAAGCGTCGCGCGCATGAATAAACTTGTTGAGTAAACTCATTTATACCGAGGTGTTTTTGTGGAATACCAAATCCAGGTAAAAGAACTTATTATTGAAAAGAATAAAATGACCCTTACCGTTATGGGTTCGATCGCTGATCCGAGCATCAATTCTCACTTTTTGTCGAACCCCAAGCTCATTATGCACTTTGACAACGGCAAGGAGGACAGGCGTATCCCGTTCGTTCTCTCTAACGTAACTCATATCGACGGCAAGGTGTTTTTCTCGGGCATGTATGTTTATTCGCTGAATTTCCTGTTCTGGAAAACGCGCAACAGCTACAAGCCGTTTAATATGTATTTCAACCTGAGCTTCGCGGATTTTTATGAGGAGAAGATCAACGTCGACCTCACTCCGGAGCTTTTGGAGACCGATGATAAAAACTACAGGCTCAAGATAAGGGGCAATTACTACGAGTTCTATCCCGACAGAAGAAAGATCGTTCATTCTCCGGCAGCGAGATTTTTTGTGGGTCTTTTTAACGGAATAGTAAAAACGATCGAGTTTATATTTGCCGTAGTAATGCTGCCGCTGTTTATTTTAGAGGCGCTGCTCAGGGTCACGGGAGTGCTGATCCTTCCCGCGAGATTCAATGACGAAAGCGTCATTAAGCGTTATATCGCTTATGTTTTCTGGCGCTTTTCAAGGGTTTCCACCACCGATCTCGCTCTGTGGAAGGTCAAGAGGTATATCTTCTGCCGCTGCTATGATTTTTATAAGATATTCAAGGTCAAAAACAACCGGATCACCTTTATTTCGCTCAGACGCGACGATCTTTCGGGAAACTTTGCCTTTGTTTACGACAAGCTAAAGGACGACAAAAGCCTCGATATCAACTTCATCCTTAACGACCACACCATCACCGAGATGTCGTTTAAGGAGATCAGGCAGTTCACCAAGGCGTGCGCGACCAGCAAGGTCGTTATCCTCGACGAGTTCACGCCTCAGATTCATTATATAAACCTGCGCAGGGGAACGACTTTGTTCCAGCTCTGGCACGCGTGCGGAGCGTTCAAGACCTTCGGCTTCACCCGTCTTTCAAAGCCAAAGGGTTCGCCTCAGCCCACAAGGAATCACCGCAGCTACGACTACGTTACCGTCAGCTCGACCTACTGTAAAAAATGTCATTCCGAGGGCTTCGGTATCGCTACCGACAGGGTAGTGGCTACCGGTATCCCGAGAACCGACGTGTTCTTTGACGAGGATTACAAGCAGAAGGCGCGCGACAAGTTCTTTGAGGAGCATCCCGAGTTCTACGGCAAGAAGATAATCCTCTTCGCGCCGACGTTCAGAGGCATGGTCAAGGAGACCGCCTTCTACCCGACCGAGATGTTCGACATAAACGAGGTCTGCTCAAAGATCCCCGACGATTACGCGATAATCATAAAGCATCATCCCTTTGTTCAGGATGTCCAGCCTATCCCCGAAAAATACTCCGACAGGGTGATCGACCTCTCCGCGGACAACGAGCTCAACGATCTGCTCTTTGTCACCGACGTCATCATCACCGACTATTCGTCGCTTGTTTTCGAGGCGTCGCTGATCGACATCCCCATGATCTTCTATGTATTCGACCTCGAAAAATACATCAATGAGCGCGACTTCTACTTCGACTTCAAGCTTTATGCTCCCGGTAAGATCGTTTACTCTATCGAGCAGCTCATCGACGCGATAAACAAAGAGGACTACTGTACAGAGCGTATAGGTCCCTTTGCGGATATGTTCTTTGATTACCGCGACGGCAAGTCTACCGACAGGGTGGTCAGTCTGATTTACGATAATCTCAGAAAAAAATAAAAAACACTTGACATTGTTTTGATTCTGATATATAATTAACCGGTAAAATAAAGCAAAGCAGAAATGCTTTCACCTGTGGGGTACCGTCTGCACGGGTCAATACGGACTAAGCTATTAGTGTATTGTTATGCGGACGGAGTATTTCTGTCCGCATTATTATTTTTCATTCAGTGCTTTGGAGGTGCTTAACAATCGGCAAGAAGGATAACAACATTCAGATCAACGAAGAAATCCGTGACGCGGAGCTGAGAGTAATCGGTTCCGACGGCCAACAGCTCGGTATCATGTCCGCGAAACAAGCTCTCGAGATATCAGAGCAGAAAAATCTTGACCTGGTCAAGATCGCTCCGCAGAGCAAGCCGCCCGTGTGCAAGATCATGGACTACGGAAAATATCGCTTTGAACAGTCAAAAAGGGAAAAGGAAGCCAGAAAAAATCAGCATATCGTCGATATAAAGGAAGTTCGCCTTTCGCTCAATATCGATACGCATGATTTTAACACTAAGCTGAACAACGCCCTAAAGTTCATCAAGCACGGCGATAAGGTAAAGGTTTCCATCCGCTTCCGCGGAAGGGAAATGGGACATCCCGAAATCGGACTTGAGACCATGAAGCGTTTTGCCGAGGCATGCTCGGAGGTCGCGGTTGTCGAAAAGCCCGCTAAGCTTGAAGGCCGCAATATGCTTATGTTTCTTGCGCCAAAGCCGAATAAGTAATCAATTCAAGGGAGGATATAAAAATGCCTAAAATCAAAACTCACAGCGGTGCAAAAAAGCGCTTTAAACTTTCCAAGAACGGAAAGGTTATTCGTGCTCACGCTAACAAAAGCCATATCTTGAACAAAAAGACAAGAAAGCGTAAAAGAGGTTTGCGTCAGACAACTGTTGCTGACAGAACAAACACACCGCAGATTAAGCGCCTTATTCCTTATAAATAATCGGTAACGCTTAATCCTTAAATTCAAAATATCGGAGGTAATATATAATGGCACGAGTAAAAGGTGCGATGATGACTCGCAAGAGAAGAAAAAAAGTATTAAAGCTTGCCAAGGGTTACTGGGGTGCGAAATCCAAGCACTTTAAGATGGCCAAACAGGCCGTAATGAAATCCGGCAATTACGCATATATCGGCCGTAAGCAGAGAAAGAGAGATTTCCGTCGTCTTTGGATCACTCGTATCTCCGCTGCCTGCAAGGCTAACGGCACAAACTATTCAACATTCATGAACGGTCTCAAGAAGGCCGGCGTCACTCTTAACCGTAAGATGCTTTCTGAAATCGCTATTTCAGATCCCGCTGCTTTTACAGCGCTTGTTGAACAGGCAAAAAATGCTTAATAATTGAAAACGTATGAGCGTTTGGGACTCCCAAACGCTTTTACTGTATTACGGAGAGTTTTATGATCACACTGTCAAGCAGAGATAATATCAATATCAAAAATGCCATAAAGCTTAAAAACAGCGCTAAATTCAGGCGCAAAACCGGTCTTTTTATCGCCGAGGGACTTCGCGTTTGCTATGACGCGCTGCTCAGCGGCGCCGGGATAGACAGCGTTTTTGTCACCGGTGACGCGCTTTCAAGGCACCCCGGTAAAATCGAGGAATTATGCGAAGCAGCCGACAGATCGTTTGTCGTGACGGATGATATTTTCAGTCAGATAAGCGACACTCAGACCCCTCAGGGAGTGCTTTGCGTAATAAAAACACTTGACAAAGTCACTGAGTTTGATAAAATAAAGAATGGCGGAAAATTCCTTGCGCTTGAAAACATGCAGGATCCCAACAATCTCGGCACGGTCTTGAGGACAGCCGAGGCGTTCGGCGTTTCGGGAGTTATTTTGTCCGCCGACTGCTGCGATATCTACAATCCCAAGGTGGTTCGCGGCAGCATGGGCGCGGTATTCAGGCTGCCGTTCATTGTCGCCGAGGATATCCCCGAGTTCTTGCGGAACAATCCCCGGCTCACCTCATACGCCGCCGTTGTAGGCGGCAGCGCCGAAAAGCTGACCGATATTCGGTTTGACGACTGCTCGGTCGCGGTGATCGGCAACGAGGGCAACGGCCTGACAGTAAAGACGATCTGCGCCTGCGATCATAAAATTACTATTCCTATGCGCGGAAGAGCGGAGTCGCTCAATGCCTCGGCAGCCGCGTCGATCATTATTTGGGAAATGATAAAATGATTTCTTCAAACGCCCGTTTCTGGATATGGATCACAATCGTACTCGGATATAATAACAATAAGATCAACCGCCTTTACGAGCTTTATCCCGACATCGCCGAGTTTTGTGCCGGCGGTGAAAGGGAGCGCCGCTTTTGCGGTATTTTCACCCCGGCGGAGCTTGAAAAGTTCAGGAATATCAAAATTCACGAGGCGGACAGGATCATGCTGCGCTGCGAACAGCTCGGATATTCGATCATAAGCATTGACGATCCGCTTTATCCCGACTGCCTGCGCAATATTTACGCTTCTCCGGCTGTGCTGTATGTAAGCGGAAAGCTGCCCGATATCGACAATATTTTGTCTGTCGGTATTGTCGGCACACGCAGGGCGTCGGACTACGGGACGCGCAACGCCTATAAGTTCGCCTACGCCCTTTCAAAATGCGGAGTTATCACCGTGAGCGGCGGCGCGCTCGGAGTTGACTGCGCCTCTCACCGCGGCTCGCTCGCGGCAAAGGGCGTTACCGTCTGCGTTCTCGGCTGCGGTATCAATTATGATTATCTGCCGCAAAACAAGGATATGCGCGACTCCATAACAAAGGACGGCGCCGTTATCTCGGAGTATCCGCCCGATACTCCTCCGCTCGGCTATCAGTTTCCCGCGCGAAACAGGCTGATCGCCGCATTGTCAGACGGTGTTCTGATCATTGAGTCGGGCATAAAGAGCGGTTCGCTTATCACGGCGAATTACGCGCTTGAAATGGGAAAGGAGCTTTTTGCCCTGCTCGGCAACAACAGCCCTCAAAACGAGGGCTCTAACGCCAGGATCAAAGAGGGCACGGCTGTTCCCGTTACGGATTTTATGGATATTTTGGTCGCCTTTGACAACAGATATTACGATACTGAGGTCAGGGACATAGATAATATCAGCCTCGCGGATATCGAGGCTATCCCGGTAAAGGGCGGAAAGCCGTCAAAAACTTTGCCGGAGAAAACGAGGCAGGCTGAGCCTGAGCCCGCTCCGGAGCCCGTACATAAACGGGACTTAAAGCTAAAGGGCGATCTTAAAAAGGTATATGAGGATTTATCTGCCGAACCGGTGCACATCGACGCGATCGCGGCAAGGCTTATGCTTCCCGTGTTCAGGGTCTCGGTAGCTCTGACCCAGCTCCAGATAATGGGGCTCGTCGGCGTTGAGCCCGGCAGAAAATTTTTTCTTAAATAATCAGGAGGAAAATAATGTCAGATTTGGTAATTGTGGAGTCACCCGCCAAAGCAAAGACTATAAAGAAGTATCTCGGCAAGGATTACGAGGTCGTTGCCTCAATGGGACATGTCAGAGACCTGCCCAAGGCAAGACTGAGCGTTGACATCAAAAACAACTTCGCGCCGAAATACGATATAATAAAGGGCAAGGAAAAGCTCGTCAAGGAGCTCAAAGCCCTCGCCGATAAAAGCGACAGCGTCTATCTCGCGACCGACCCCGACCGCGAGGGAGAGGCTATTTCGTGGCATCTGGCGTACATCCTCGGACTTCCCGAGGACTACTGCCGCCGCGTTGAGTTCAACGAGATCACTAAAACCGGCGTTCAGAACGGAATGTCAAATCCCCGTTCCATCAATACCGACCTTGTCAACGCCCAGCAGGCGAGGAGGATCCTCGACCGTCTTGTGGGCTACAAGCTCAGCCCGTTTATATCTCAAAAGATCCGCAGGGGTCTTTCCGCGGGACGCGTCCAGTCGGTAGCGCTCAGGATCATTGTCGACAGGGAGAATGAGATCAGAAAGTTCAAGCCCGAAGAATACTGGACTGTCGACGCTAAGTTCATCCCCAAGGGCAGCAGAAAATCCTTCTCCGCGACCCTGTATTCTGATAAAAACGGCAAGCTAAAGATCCAAAACGCCGAGCAGGCGGATAAGATCGAGGCCGATTTGGAGGGCGCTCAGTACGTTGTTACAAAGGTCAAGCACGGCACCCGAAAAAAATCTCCGGCTCCGCCATTCATCACCTCAACCTTGCAGCAGGAGGCGTCGCGCAAGCTCGGCTTCCAGTCAAGGCGCACCATGAAGGTAGCGCAGGAGCTCTACGAGGGCGTCGATATCGAAGGTATGGGCGCAACGGGTCTTATCACCTATATGAGAACCGACTCGCTGAGGATCTCCAACGTAGCTATCGCCGAGGTCACTAAGTATATCGAGCAGGCTTACGGCAGCGATTATCTGCCCGACAAGCCCCGATTCTTCAAATCGCGCAAGAACGCTCAGGACGGCCACGAGGCGATCAGACCCTCAATGCCGAGTCTTGAGCCGGATAAAATAAAATCAAGCCTCACCTCAGACCAGTACAAGCTGTACAAGCTTATCTGGAGCCGCTTTACCGCCTCGCAGATGGCGGAGTGCGTTCAGAAAACCACTCAGGCGGATATCGAGGCGAACGGCTACACCTTCAAGGCTTCCGGATATTATGTTTCTTTCCCGGGCTTTACCGCCCTTTATGTAGAGGGCAAGGACGAGGCGGAGGAGAAATCCTCTCAGCTTCCCGAGCTCGAAAAGGATATGCCGGTAAGGCTCAAAGAGCTCAAAAAGAATCAGCACTTCACCCAGCCGCCGGCGCGCTATACCGAGGCCTCGCTGATCAAAACGCTCGAGGAGTACGGTATCGGCAGACCTTCAACCTACGCCGCGACCATCACTACCCTGACAAGCCGCGAGTATGTCAAGCGCGAGGCAAAGACGCTCGTGCCCACTGAGCTGGGAGAGGTCATCACAAAGCTGATGAAGGAGAGGTTCCCGAATATAGTCAACGTCAAGTTTACCGCCCAGATGGAGGAGGAGCTTGACAGCGTAGAAAGCGGAGACGTCCGTTGGGATGAGCTCCTCGCGGAGTTCTATTCGGACTTTGAGCAGACCCTAAAGGACGCTAAGTCCGACATGGAGGGCGTTAAGCTAAAGCTCAAGGAGGACGAAACCGATATCGTCTGCGAAAAATGCGGACGTAAAATGGTAGTCAAGGTCGGCAGATACGGCAAGTTCATCGCTTGTCCCGGATATCCCGACTGCAAGAATATTAAGAAATTCGTAGAAAAAACAGGTACCGTTTGTCCCAAGTGCGGCGGAGATATAATTGTAAAGCACACCAAGTCCAAGAGGGTGTTCTACGGCTGCTCAAATTATCCTCAGTGTGATTTTGTAAGCTGGAACGAGCCCACCAACGAGAGGTGTCCGCAGTGCGGAGAGGTGCTCTACAAGAAGAAGGGCAAAAAGCCCGTGCTGTTCTGCGCCAAAGAGGGCTGCGGCTATACCCGGTCACAGAAAACGGAAGATAAGTAATGTATATAAATGTTATCGGCGCGGGTCTCGCCGGGTGCGAGGCGGCTTTGCAGATCGCCAAGCGCGGCATAGAAGTCCGTCTTTACGAGATGAAGCCCCGGAAAAAAACTCCCGCGCATAAATCCGACCTGTTCGGCGAGCTTGTCTGTTCCAACTCCCTAAAGGCTATGCGGCTCGAAAGCGCCGCCGGCTTGTTGAAGGAGGAAATGAGGGTACTCGATTCCTTTTTGATCAAGTGCGCCGACCTCTGCGCGGTACCCGCGGGAGGAGCGCTCGCTGTCGACAGGGAGAAGTTCGCGCGGCTTGTTACGGACGGAATAAACGCCGAACCGAATATTAAAGTAATAAACGAAGAACTGACGAGGATACCCGACGACGGTATAACGATAATCGCAACGGGACCGCTCACGTCCGATCCGCTCGCCGAGGATATCGAAAGGCGGTTCGGAGGCTCGCTGTCTTTCTTTGACGCGGCGGCTCCTATCGTGACCGCGGAGAGCGTCGATCCCGAATACTCCTTTACCGCCTCGCGCTATGACCGCGGCGGAGATGACGATTACATCAATTGTCCGATGAACAAGGAGGAGTACGAGCGGTTCTACAATGCCTTGCTGTCGGCGGAGCGCGCGCCGCTTCACGACTTCGACGTAAACAACCCCAAGGTCTACGAGGGCTGCATGCCCGTTGAGGTTATGGCTCAGCGCGGCGAGGGCACGCTCAGGTTCGGACCGATGAAGCCCGTCGGCCTTGTCGATCCCAAAACGGGTCACAGACCGTGGGCGGTATTACAGCTCAGAAAAGAAAATTCCGCCGGTACTATGTACAACCTCGTGGGCTTTCAGACCAATCTGAAATTCCCCGAGCAAAAGCGGGTTTTCTCAATGATACCTGCCCTGCACAGGGCTGAATTTGTCCGTTACGGCGTAATGCACCGCAACACGTTCATCTGCTCGCCCAAGGTGCTCGATTCTGATTTTTCCGTAAAAGAAAATAAAAACCTTTTCTTCGCGGGTCAGATCACCGGGGTGGAGGGCTATATGGAGAGCGCTGCTTCAGGGATCATGGCAGGCATAAACGCGTGCCGGGTACTGAGCGGCAAGCCTACCCTGATTTTGCCGCCCGATACCATGATCGGCGCGTTGTCGGCTTATATCGCCGACGCCACCGTTAAAAAATTTCAGCCGATGGGCGCCAACTTCGGAGTCCTGCCGGAGCTTGAAAACAGACCGAGAGATAAAAAAGAGAGGGGAGCCGCGTATTCCGCTCGCGCGCTTGAATCGCTTAATAACTATTTAGAGAGTATTGGTGACTTATATGAAAATTATTGTTGACGCGTTCGGCGGCGATAACGCTCCGCTAGAAATCATCAAAGGCTGCGCTTTGTCCGTAGAGGAGCTCGGCGCGAATATCATTCTGACGGGTAACGAAAAGATCATCCGCGAGACCGCCGAGAAAAACGGAATTTCACTGAATAATATCGAGATCGAGGACTGCAACGAAGTCATTACTATGGACGACAAGGCGGACGCCGTCCTCAAGACCAAAAAAGACAGCTCGATGGCGGTCGGTTTCAGACTGCTTAACGAGGGCAGAGGCGACGCCTTTATCAGCGCCGGCAACAGCGGCGCGCTGTGCATGGGCGCGACCCTTGCCGTCAGGAGGATCAGGGGAATCAAGCGCCCGGCGTTCGCTCCGGTGCTTCCGTCCGAATCGGGCTTTTTCATGCTGCTCGACGGCGGCGCCAATATCGACTGCCGTCCCGAAATGCTGTACCAGTTCGCGCTTATGGGCTCCATATATATGGAAAAGGTTATGAAGGTAAGCTCACCGCGGGTCGCTCTCGCCAATGTCGGCACCGAGGAGCACAAGGGCAACGAGCTTTATCAGGATACCTATAAGCTCCTCAGTGAAAGCAAGCTCAATTTTGTCGGCAACGTAGAGGGCAGAGATATCCCCAAGGGCGTTTGCGACGTCGTTGTGTGCGACGGCTTTACCGGCAACCTCATCCTCAAAACCTACGAGGGCGTGGCTATCACCCTTATGAAGAAGATGAAGCATATGTTTGCCGACAGCACAAAGGGAAAGCTTGCCGCGGCTCTTGTTATGAAGGATCTAAAGGAGCTCAAGACCAAGTTCAACTACAACGCCTACGGCGGTGCGCCGATTTTGGGAGCTTCAAAGCCCGTATTCAAGGCTCACGGCGACTCAAAGGCAGTTACCCTTAAAAACGCCGTAAAGCTTTCCATGGATTATGTAGAGGCCGAGGCGATAAAGGAAATATCATCCTCGCTTTAAATTGGAGATACAGTTATGACAGAATTAGAAGCAAAAATCGGATACCGCTTCCGCAATATCGAGCTTATGAACGAGGCGCTGACCCATTCATCCTACGCCAACGAGCATAAGGCTCAGCATGTTAAGTACAACGAACGCCTCGAGTTTTTGGGCGACGCTGTGCTGTCTATCGTCGTAAGCGATTATATATTCAAAAACTGCCCCGATATGCCCGAGGGAGGACTGACTAAGCTCCGCGCCTCGCTTGTATGCGAAAAATCGCTTTTCGAGTTCGCCAAGCAGATCGACCTCGGAAAGTACCTTGTGCTCAGCAAGGGCGAGCGCAATAACGGCGGAGCCGAGAGACCGTCAATCCTTTCCGACGCTTTCGAGGCGCTTATTGCCGCGATCTATATCGACGGCGGCATCCAGCCGGCGTCAATGCACATTCTGAGCTTTGTTATCCCCGCGATCAAAAATCAGAAGAAGCAGCGCGTCAAGGATTACAAAACGACTCTGCAGGAGATCGTCCAGCAGAATCCCGGCGAAAAGCTGCAGTACGTTCTTGTCGACGAGAGCGGTCCCGATCACAACAAGCACTTTGTTGTGGAGGTGCACCTAAACAGCAACGTAATCGGCAAGGGCGGCGGACGCAGCAAAAAAGAGGCTGAACAGCAGGCGGCAAGGGAAGCCTTGGAGCTGATGGGCTATTAAACACGCTAATATTTCTTTCTTTATTCCGCACAACGGCTGTCCGCATATGTGTAGCTTTTGCAATCAAAGGAGCATAACCGGTCAGGCGTATCAGCCTAACGCGCGCGATATCGCCGACACCCTTTCAAAAGCGGCAGATGATTTGGGCTGCAAAGCTGAGAACACCGAGATCGCTTTTTTCGGAGGCAGCTTTACGGCTATCGACAGGGATTATATGCTGGAGCTGCTCGGAGCGGCGAAGCCGTATGTCGGAAGGTTCTCGGGGATAAGGATATCGACCCGTCCCGACTGTATCGACGACGAGGTGCTTTCTCTGCTTAAAGAGCACGGCGTTACCTCGATCGAGCTCGGCGCGCAGTCTATGGATAATTCCGTATTAGAATTAAACAACCGCGGACACAGCGCGGAGGACGTTATAAGCGCTTCAAAGCTTATCAAGTCTTACAGCTTTTCGCTCGGACTTCAGATGATGACAGGGCTCTACGGCTCTGATTTTGACAAGGATATCAAAACCGCGGAGGCTTTTATCGCGTTAAAGCCTGATACCGTGCGCATTTATCCGACTGTCATAATGAAGGGTACCGCGCTCGCCGATCACTATGCCTCGGGAATGTATATCCCGTACACGCTTGAAAAGAGCGTTGCTCTCTGCTCAAGGCTGATCGTGATGTTTGAGCGTGAGAACATAAGGATAATCAGGCTCGGGCTGCATTATTCTGACAGCCTTGTAAAAGACAGCCTCGGCGGAAACTATCATCCCGCCTTCAAGGAGCTTTGCGAGTCCGAGATATTTTATAATTCTTTTATAGAATCAACAAAAAATATATCGTCAAAAAAACTTGATGTTTATATAAATCAAAAGTCGCTGTCAAAGTTTTTGGGACAAAAAAAGTCTAACCTAAAAAGGCTGAACGAGCTGGGTTACGACATCACCGTGGATTTTGACAACGACCTTTCAAAGTATGAGTTAAAAATAGGGGAAATAAGATGAGATTAAAATCTCTGGAGGTTCAGGGTTTTAAAACCTTTCCGGATAAAACAAAATTATCCTTTGAACAGGGAATAACCTCTGTCGTAGGTCCCAACGGTTCCGGCAAGAGCAACATCAGCGACGCTATCCGCTGGGTGCTCGGCGAGCAGTCGCCGAAAAGCCTTCGCTGCTCCAAGATGGAGGACGTTGTTTTTAACGGCACCGATACCAGAAAACGCACGGGCTATGCCGAGGTTACATTAAATATCGACAACGCCGACCGCTTTCTTGACTTTGACGGCGACGAGATCGCCGTTACACGCCGCTATTATCGCAGCGGAGAAAGCGAGTATCTTATCAACAAGGCGGCTGTCAGGCTAAAGGATATTAACGAGCTGTTTATGGACACCGGACTCGGCAGAGACGGTTATTCCATGATCGGTCAGGGTAAAATCGACAGCATCGTGTCCTCAAAAAGCGAGGACAGACGCGAAATCTTTGAGGAGGCCGCGGGAATTTCGCGCTACCGCTACCGCAAGATAGAGGCCGAAAGAAAACTGAAAAATACCGAGGACAATCTGCTCAGGCTCAGGGATATCGTTACCGAGCTCGAGGAGCGCGTCGGTCCGCTGAAAAAGCAGAGCGAAAAGGCTCAGCAGTTTTTGACCTATTCCGAAGAAAAACGCGGGCTCGAGATCGCGCTTTGGCTTATCTCTCTCGATAAAAGCCGCGACGATCTTAAAACTCAGGACGAAAAAATTTCCATCGCGCGCTCCCAGTACGACGACGCGGAGCGATCGCTTGCCGAGATCCAGCGTGAGACCGAGGAGATATATCAAAAAAACGGCGAGCTGTCCGCCAAAGCGGAATCGCTCAGGAACGAAATATCAAGCCTTGATTCCGAGGCGGCTCAAAAGCGCTCGCTGATTTCCGTCGCGGAAAACGATATCCTCCACCATAATGAGAATATCGAGCGTATCAAGGGTGAGATAGACCGTGCGGACGACGATCGGTCAAAGCTCGAAAAGTCGATAGCGGACAAGCAGACTAAGATAACCGCTCTCGACGCCGAGATCACGGGCAGACAAAAGCTGTATGCCGAGGTCTCCGAGGAGCTCAATGAAATAAACATGGATTCAAGCAAAAGCGGAGACGAGCTCCAGAGCCTGACCGCCGAGCTTTCGTCACTGACATCCATGTCGGCGGACGCCAGAGTGATCGACATGACAGCCGACACCGGTATCTCCGAGCTTGAATCGAGGATAGACAGTCTCGGCAATACCGCCAGGGAAAAGACGATCGTGCTCAACGAGCTTGTCGATTTGCAGGGGCAGTATGAAAAGGATATAAATTCCGCGAGAGATGAAATTAAATCGTTTGAAAACTCGATCGAGGGTCTGACGATAAAGCTCGCGGCAAAGGATAAAAAGCGCGGAGAGCTTAAAGCGGAGAGCGAAAAGCTCGGGCTCGACCTTCGCGAGCATCAGAGGAAGATCGATTTTCTCGAAAACATGGAGCGCAACCTCGAGGGCTTCTCAAAAAGCGTAAAGTCCGTGGTCAACGCCTCAAAATCCGGCAGGCTTAAAGGTATCTGCGGTCCCGTGTCGAGGGTGATATCCGTTCCGTCGGAATACGCCGTGGCGGTCGAGACCGCCTTGGGCGCCGCCATGCAGAATATCGTCGTCGAGACCGACGAGGACGCAAAGCAGGCTATCCGCTTTCTCAAAAGCACCGACGGAGGACGCGCGACATTTTTGCCCATCAACACCATCAAGCCGCGCGAGCTTAGGGAAAACGGGCTTGACGACTGCTACGGCTTTATCGGAGTCGCCGCGGAGCTATGCTCGTGCGATAATAAATATTCAAATATCCTCGGCTCTCTGCTCGGAAAGATCGTGATCGCGGAGGATCTTAACAGCGCCGCGTCTATCGCCAAAAGGTACTCCTACCGCTTCAAGGTAGTTACCCTTGACGGTCAGGTAGTGAACGCCGGCGGATCGCTTACGGGCGGTTCTCAGCTCAGGAGCACAGGCGTTCTGAGCCGTCAGTCCGAGATAAAAAAGCTCAAAGCTCAGACCGAAAAGCTCAGCTCCGAGGCGGACGCCGCTCAAAAGCTCAGCGAGAGGATCGACCGCGAGTGCGCCGCCGTCGAGGCGGATCTTCTCGGTTTCCGAGCCGATCTTTCTAACAAGCAGCAGGAGCTTGTAAGGCTTGAAGCCGAAAAGCGCGCCTGCGACAACGAGATAAACAACACGCGCTTAGCCGTTGAAAGCGCCGAACGCGAGATCGGCGAGTGCGAGGAAAAGACAGAGAACCTCAAAGAGGGACAGAAAAATGCCAAAGCACAGCTTGCCGAGCTTAATGTAAAGATCGCGCAGATCGAGGATAAGGTCAATTCGGTCACGGGCAACCGCGCCGAGCTTACCAAAAAGCGCGAGGAGCTCAGTTTAAGGCTGCAAAATATCCGCCTTGAGATAGTCACCGCCCAGAAGGATATCGACGTTCTTAATTCCGAGATAGTTTTCGCGAGGAACGCAGGCTCGGGCAGCGACAAGCGCAAGGCGATGATGCTCTCGCAGATAGAGGATATCAAAAAGACAATTGAAGGTATTAACAATGATATCGACCGGTATCATAAGGATATAGAAAGCCTTGAGAACACTCAAAAATCAGTTCTTGAGAGAATAGAGGCGATCGGCGCTCAGCGCGAGCTGCTCGAGAAGCGCTCTGTTGAGATAAGGAACGCCGAGCGCGACAAGAACAATGAGCGCGAGGTATCGGGCAGAGAGCTCGCGAGACTCGAGGAGCGAAAGATCAATATTCAGAAGGAATACGACAACATCATCTCAAAGCTCTGGGACGAGTACGAGCTCACACGGCGAGAGGCAGAGAAGGTCGCCGTCGAGATCGAGGACAACTCCAAGGCTCAGTCAAGGCTCAGCGAGCTAAAGCGCAGCATAAAGGCTCTCGGAAGCGTTAATGTCAGCGCTATTGAGGAGTACAAGGAGGTTTCCGAGCGCTATGAGTTCATGAGCGCTCAGGTATCCGACGTTGAAAAATCCAAGAGCGAGATCGAGAAGCTTATCACAAGCCTCACTAAACAGATGAAAGAGGTGTTTGTCGAGAGCTTCGATCAAATAAACAACAACTTCACACGCACCTTCAAGGAGCTTTTCGGAGGCGGTACGGCTTCGCTTTCGCTGTCCGACCCCGAAAACATCCTCACCAGCGGAATAGATATCCTCGTTCATCCGCCGGGAAAGATCGTAGTTCACCTCGACGCGCTGTCGGGAGGAGAAAAAGCGCTTGTAGCTATCGCGCTGTACTTCGCGATCATGAAGGTAAGACCGGCTCCGTTCTGCGTAATGGACGAGATCGAGGCTGCGCTTGACGACGTCAACGTATTTCGGTTCGCAAGCTATCTTCGCCGCATGACCGGCAAAACGCAGTTTATCCTCATCACCCACAGGCGCGGAACCATGGAGGAGGCGGACGTGCTCTACGGAGTCACGATGCAGGACGAGGGAATCTCCAAGCTGCTTGAGCTGCGCTCGTCAGAGGTAGCGGCAAAGCTCGGAATAGAAACTAAGTAAAGGAACATTACTATGGGATTATTCAGTAAAATCAAAGAGGGATTAAAAAAGACGCGCGACGCGGTAATGGGTCAGATCGACTCAATGCTAAAGTCCTTTACAAAAATCGACGAGGAGCTTTTTGAGGAGCTCGAGGAACTCCTTGTAATGGGCGACGTCGGCGTTGTTACCGCGGAAAAGATCTGCGGCGAGCTCAGAACAAGAGTAAAAAAGGCGGGCATCACCGATCCCGCCGAGATCAGCGGACTGCTTGAGGAGATCATCACAGAGATGCTCTCCGGCGGTGAAGAGCTCGATATTTCCACATCTCCGTCGATCATCCTTGTTATCGGGGTCAACGGCGTCGGCAAGACTACCACGATCGGGAAGCTGGCAAAGCAGCTTTCAAATCAGGGCAAGAGGGTCATCCTCGCCGCTGCTGACACCTTCCGCGCGGCGGCTATCGACCAGCTCGACATATGGGCTCAGCGCAGCGGATGCGAGATCATCAAGCAGGGCGAGGGAAGCGATCCCGCCGCCGTTATCTTCGACGCTATCGCCGCGGCAAAGGCGAGGAGAGCGGACGTTATCATCTGCGATACCGCCGGCAGACTTCACAATAAAAAGCACCTGATGGACGAGCTCGCGAAGATCAACAGGGTCATCGACCGCGAGCTTCCCGACGCGGCGAAGGAAAAGCTGCTCGTTCTTGACGCCACCACGGGTCAGAACGCCGTCAATCAGGCGGAACAGTTCAGACAGGCGACGGGAATCACGGGTATCGTGCTTACAAAGCTTGACGGCACCGCCAAGGGCGGCGTAGTTCTCGCTATAAAGGACGGGCTCGGTATCCCCGTAAAGTACATCGGCGTAGGCGAGCAAATCGACGACCTGCAGCCCTTCAGCGCCCAGGATTTTGCAAAGGCGCTTTTTGCCAAGACGGAGTGATCTGATGAAATTTATAATTGCGACAAATAACGAAAAAAAGCTCGTTGAGCTTGAAAGAATACTTAATCCGCTCGGCATCGAGGCGGTTTCCGCAAAGGAGGCCGGTGTCGTTCTCGACGATGTCGATGAAACAGGAAAAACATTTTTTGAGAACGCGTATATAAAGGCGAACGCCGCTTTCCAAAAGACCGGGATGCCTGCGGTAGCCGACGACAGCGGCATCTGCGTAGACGCTCTGGACGGGAGACCGGGAATATTCTCGGCGCGTTACAGCCCCGAGGACTGCTTTACCGACGAGGACCGCACCGCAAAGATACTCGAGGAGCTCGAGGGAGTTCCCGATGAAAAGCGTACCGCGCATTACACCTGCGCCATCTGCTGCATTTTGCCGGACGGAAAGAGGATCGAGATCGAGGAGATCTGCGAGGGCAAAATCGGCTACAGCTTTATCGGCGACGGCGGCTTTGGCTACGACCCGATATTTATGCAGGGCGACAAGACCTTCGCTCAGCTTACCGCCGAGGAAAAGGACAAGGTAAGTCACCGCGGAAAGGCGCTCAGAGCGCTAAAGCGCGAGCTTGAAGAAGAATTTTCTTTATGAGGTGATAATATGTTGACCGGAAAACAGCGCGCGTATCTCAGAGGCCTTGCGAATACGATGGAAACTATTTTGATCATCGGCAAGGGCGAGATCACCGACAATATAATAATGCAGGCTGACACCGCGCTCACCGCGAGAGAGCTTATCAAGGCAAAAACGCTTGAAACAAGCGCGTACTCCTCGCGCGAGGCGGCGGATATCATAGCTGAAAAATGCGGCGCGGACGTGGTTCAGGTGATCGGCTCAAAGTTTGTGCTTTACCGCATGAACCCCGACGAACCCAAGATCACTCTGCCCAAGGTAAAAAAGAAATGAGAAAAACAGGTATTTTCGGCGGCACCTTCAACCCCATCCACTTAGGGCACGTAAGGCTCGGTCAGATGGTTCTGAACGACCTTAAGCTCGACAGGATCATTTATATCCCCGACAACACGCCGCCGCATAAATCGGACAAAGACCTCGCGAGCGGATCGGACAGGCTAAAGATGATCGAGCTTGCCCTGAAGGACTGCGACAATATGGAGGCTTCCGATATCGAGCTCAGGCGCGAGGGCAAAAGCTACACGTATCAGACCCTGCTCGAGCTCAAAAAAATGTATCCCGGCGACGAGCTGTTTTTGATAACCGGCGCGGATATGTTCCTTACCCTTGACCGTTGGAAGGAGCCCGGGATAATTTTTGAGAATGCCGGGATAATCGGCGTGCCGAGGGTCGGCTCCGATTACGATAGGATGGAAAAGTACGCCTCTGATGTCATAATCCCCATGGGCGCGAGGGTGTTCATGCTTTCGCACACGGTTTTTGACGCCGCGTCATCGACCTTTGTCAGGGATAATATTGACGATTACCATAAGATAGCGGATATGATAAGACCCGAGGTTTACGGGTATATTACCGAGAATAATCTGTATCGGAAGTGAAATGATGGGAAATCCCGATTACAAAAGCATAATAAGAGAGCTTATGGGCGATTACCGCTATGAGCACAGCGTAAACGTCGCCGACGAAGCGGTAAAACTCGCCGAATTATACAGCGGAGATGTCGACAGGGCGTATACCGCAGGGATCCTGCACGATATAACAAAGGAGATCCCCAAGGACAGGCAGTTGCAAATTATCACTGACGGTGGTATAATCTTAGACGACGTTCAAAAACAGGCTCCCAAGCTCTGGCACGCGATAAGCGGAAGCGTTTATATCCAAACCGAGCTCGGGATCACCGACAGCGATATAATCAACGCCGTCAGGTACCATACGACCGGCAGGGCGAAAATGAGCCTGCTCGAAAAGATCATCTACACCGCGGATTACACCGCGAAGGGCAGAGATTACAACGGGGTAGAGGTAATGAGGGAGCTGTCGCGCAGGAGCCTTGAGGACGCGATGATATTCAGCTATCAGTTCACGCTGAACAAGCTGTCGTCGCTTAAAAGCGCGATACATCCCGATGAGATATTCGGATATAACGACATTGTTCTGAACAGAAACGGAAAGGAATAAATTATGACTTCATATGAAACCGCGATCGCCGCGGCAAAGGCTATAAGCGGCAAGATCGGACTTGATATACAGGTCATCGAGATCGGCGATATCTCCGTTATCGCCGACTATATGGTGATCGCCACCGGTAACAGCTCGACTCACGTCAAGGCGCTTGCCGACGAGGTGGAGTATCAGCTTGACAAGGCAGGCGTTTCGGTCAGCCATATCGAGGGCTACCGCTCAAACAGCTGGATCCTGCTCGATTATATCGACGTTATCGTAAACGTCTTTTCGGAAGAGGCAAGGGAGTTCTACGACCTTGACCGACTCTGGCAGGACGGCAAGCCCGTTGACCTTACGGGCATCATTGATTAAGTAAACATTCTCTTGGAGGGATAAAATTGAAATATAATCACAAGACAGTAGAGCCTAAATGGCAGCAAATCTGGGAGGAAAAAGGCGTTTTCCACGCTGATGAAAAAAGCGATAAGGAAAAGTTCTACGCCCTTATCGAGTTCCCTTATCCGTCGGGTCAGGGACTCCACGTAGGACATCCCCGTCCTTACACCGCGCTTGACACGGTCGCGAGAAAGCGCAGGCTCCAGGGCTACAACGTGCTTTATCCGATCGGCTGGGACGCCTTCGGACTGCCTACGGAAAACTACGCTATCAAGAATCACATTCACCCCGAGATCGTAACAAAAAACAACATCGCGCGATTCAAAAAGCAGATACAGTCGCTCGGTATATCCTTTGACTGGAGCCGCGAGATCAACACCACCGATCCCGATTACTACAAGTGGACTCAGTGGATATTCATTCAGCTCTTTAAGCACGGCCTCGCCTATAAAAAAGAGATGAACGTAAACTGGTGTACCTCGTGCAAATGCGTGCTCGCCAACGAGGAAGTCGTCAACGGCGTGTGCGAGCGCTGCGGCGCGGAGGTCGTCCACAAGGTAAAATCGCAGTGGATGCTCAAGATCACAGAGTATGCCGACAGGCTTATCAACGACCTCGATCTTGTGGATTATCCCGACAGAGTAAAAGCGCAGCAGAAGAACTGGATCGGCAGGAGCACCGGCGCTGAGGTGGATTTCACCACCACGACGGGCGACACACTCACCATCTACACCACCAGAGCCGACACACTTTACGGCGCTACATATATGGTAATCTCTCCCGAGCATCCGCTTATCGAAAAGTGGGCGGACAAGCTCGGCAACATGGACGAGATCAGGGCTTATCAGGAGGCGGCTGCGCGCAAGTCCGACTTTGAGCGCACAGAGGTTGCCAAGGATAAGACCGGCGTTCTGCTCGACGGCGTAAGGGCGATCAACCCCGTAAACAACACCGAGATCCCGATCTTTATCTCCGACTACGTTCTCGTATCCTACGGAACCGGAGCGATCATGGCTGTACCGGCTCACGATACACGAGACTGGGAGTTCGCCAAGAAGTTCGGCCTTCCCATCATAGAGGTCGTAAAGGGCGGCAACGTTGAGGAGGAGGCTTTCACGGACTGCGCCACGGGAATCATGGTCAATTCCGGAATGCTCGACGGCCTTTCGGTGGACGAAGCCAAGGTCAAGATCATCGACTGGCTCACAAGCGAGGGCAAGGGTCACGCTAAGGTCAACTACAAGCTCCGCGACTGGGTGTTCTCGCGCCAGCGTTACTGGGGCGAGCCTATCCCGATCGTTCACTGTGACAAGTGCGGCTACGTTCCGATCGACGAGAGCGAGCTTCCGCTCAGACTCCCGATGGTAGAGTCGTACGAGCCCACCGACAACGGCGAGTCTCCGCTTGCCAAGATGACCGACTGGATCACCACTACCTGTCCCAAGTGCGGCGGCAGGGCTTACAGAGAGACCGACACCATGCCTCAGTGGGCAGGTTCGTCGTGGTACTTCCTCAGATATATGGATCCTCACAACAGCGAGGCTTTGGCTTCCAGGGAAGCCCTTGATTACTGGTCGCCCGTAGACTGGTATAACGGCGGCATGGAGCACACTACGCTCCACCTGCTCTACAGCCGTTTCTGGCACAAGTTCCTCTATGATATCGGCGTTGTTCCCACCAAAGAGCCCTACGCCAAGCGCACATCTCACGGTATGATCCTCGGCGAGAACGGCGAGAAGATGAGTAAGTCAAGAGGCAACGTCGTAAATCCCGACGATATCGTTAACGAGTACGGCGCCGACACAATGCGCCTTTACGAGATGTTCATCGGCGACTTTGAGAAGGCAGCTCCATGGAGCCAGGCGAGCATCCGCGGCTGCCGCAGATTTGTTGAGCGTTACTGGAACCTGCAGAACAACCTTATCGACGGCGACAAGATCCGTCCCGAGCTCGAGAGCGCGTTCCACAAGACGATCAAAAAGGTCGGCGAGGATATCGAGAATATCAAGTTCAACACCGCGATCGCCGCTTTGATGGCGCTCATCAACGATATTTCCAACACGAAGTCGATCAACAAAGAGGAGCTTAGGGTGTTCTCGATCCTGCTCAACCCCTTCGCGCCCCATGTTACGGAGGAGGTTTACGAGGCGTGCGGCCTCGGCGACGGCATCCTTGCCGAAGCGTTGTGGCCGGAATATGACGAGAGCAAGTGCGTTGACGAAACGGTCGAGATCGTAGTTCAGGTCAACGGCAGGATCAAGGCTAAGCTCAACGTTCCCGTTGACGCCTCAAAGGAGCAGCTTTTGGAGCTTGCCAAGGCTGACGAAAAGGTGCTCGCAGCAGTCGAAGGAATGAATATTATCAAAGAAATCGTTGTTCCCAAAAAGCTTGTTAATCTGGTTGTTAAGCCATAAATTGAGCTGAAATCAAAATTTTTTCTATAATTCTACATTCCTATTGACTTTTTTAACGACATATTGTATAATAGCTATTGCAAATTATGCAAAGTACCCATGCCATATGGCAGATGGGAGGGAAGATAGATGGCAGAAATTAGATTAAAAGAGAATG